>NZ_JBALFF010000036.1:0-164635 GCF_036916975.1 Nostoc sp. | reverse complement strand
GATAAATTGCTCTAGCTCGTACATGGCTAGGCTTCTAGCTCGAACTAGCTTTGATGAGATTTTTTGTTTAGTCATTGGTTATTAGTCATTGGTCATTGGTCAGACGCGATGGCGTAACCGCCCAGCGTAGCTGATCGCACAAATCCCCCCATCCCCCCAGCCGCGATCGCACAAATCTCCCCATCCCCCCACCCGCGATCGCAAAACAAAACCGTCCTTACCACATCAGGCAGGACGGTTTTATTCAGATTCTTCTGGTTCACTGGGTCGCTGAGACTTACCCTCACTCGAAACTAAATTGTAAATTTCTTCCTCAAGCTCTTGAAGTTCTTTTCGGAACTCTTGCTGTTCCTCCTTAACATGATCAAGTTGAGATTCTAGGAGATGTTGATGAGCTTTGAGATGTGAAAGATGTCTATCCTCAATGCGCTTCAGGCGCTCTACGATTTTCCCAGGAGGATCGACTCTGCGTTTATTTGCTCTCCCAGAGATATCTTGCGTTGAGCAATCAGCCTGATTAAGTCTGATCTGTTCAATCCCATTGATTGCGCCTGAAGCTTGAAGTCCTCCCAATCTTTCTGACTGATCAAAAATGTCGCTCGAATTGAGTCTTCTGCTAGTTTCTTGGGTCTGGCCATTTTCGCATATCACAACAATACCCTCATTTTATTGTATGAACAAAACCTTTTTATATGAATAAAACGCTTGACAGGTTTCATTCATATAATATACTAAAAACAGTTATATATGAAAATAACTCGATTGACAAGACAGCTCCCCCCTGCGACCTTGCAGGGCATCCCAATAAACCGGAGCCAGCACCCGCGCCTTGTCCTTGCGCGGACACACCCTGTAATCACCTTGAACCGGGCGCGGAAACGAGTTTTCCGTGCGGTAATCTTTGATGTCTGCACACTTACCTAGAAAACAAAATGATCAAGGAAATATACAAATGAGTAAGCCCGTGGGATATTTCACGAGTTACACCCTAAATGATGGCTCCTTGCTGGAATCCCTCCAGGAGCAGTACGGTAGCACATTTGAATTGATGACCAGACACGAAAAGCTGTTTTTAATTTCTACTCTGGCGGCCCAATTGTGCGACGAGTCTCCCGGTAGATGCCGCGATGACATTTATGTGGTCGGTCATCAGATCAACAGTTCTTTACCTTTGTCCGACAGAGAAGGATTGCTTGAAGCGCTGACGGGTCAAGTCCGATGGGGTCGCAGTCTTAATGATACGGAGGTAGTGCCTATGGGATAATCCGCTCCTAAACACTGTGTACATGATTTTGATAGGGAATAACCAGCGTGACTGGTAACATTTGCGCTGGTGTTTTTTACACAATTAGGAATTTTATTTTATGAATTACCGGGATGAATTAAGACCGTGGGCAATTTTTCAACGCCTGCCCAATGGTCAAAGTGCTTGTGTTTATCGATTTCGTACCCGCACTGATGCCGATGCTTACACCAGCATCCTTCGTCAGGGAGGGGGGATATTTGAGGTAGTGTTCGATCAACCCCAGGGAGTTACCCAAGGATAGCTTAAATCAACTGCGATCGCGTTTTTGGGGCGCGATCGCAATTGATTAATCGATTCCAACAAGTAAAAAATAGCACATAGATTAACCGCCTGATGAATTGCAATTGATATTGCGATCGCGCTTGCCACGGCGCGGGCTACTTGACACAGTAGCCGAAACGGTGGAATCAACCACCGTCGCGGATTGTGTCCAAAACAATCAGCAAGTTAATTAGAGAAATTGCAGTGTTCAGAATGAATTGCGCCTTTAATATAAGGCGTTCCTCCCTTCATGCGCGGCACAACTCTAGTTAATTCCCCGAATGCGTTTACTCCTGAATCGCGCCCCTCTTATGGTGGGGCGTTAGGGTGATTCGTGCGCTATTAAGTTCGGGCTACTCAAGGGATGCCAGTCCCCAAAAAGCATCACTCATATCTCGCAGAACCATGAAAATAGAATTAACAATTTTGGGAATTGATGTTAGTAAATCAAGTGTAACAACTCACATTTTAACACAGTATCCCAAGGGAGGATTGCAAGCATATTGGAATAAAACAAGAAATAAAGCATCTACTTTATATCCGGCTTTTTACTCCAATCCTGATGCTAAGAATCAGCAAAAATCAGCTTTTGACTTTGCCGATTACCTAGCAGAAATTAAACCAGATTATGCAATCTTAGAACCAACAGGAAACCACTATTCAAGACTGTGGGCATCTATCCTCAATAAGTTAGAAATCAAAATGTTGTGGGTGGGTCATGTCGAATTGCGGCGTTATCGCGGAGGTAAAATTTACCAAATAAAAGTGACCCAGCTGATGCTTTAGCAATGGCCGCCTACGGTCACGATCCAGATCACCGACTGGAGACTGGCGAATTAAATCTGAGGTATTTCCTCATGCACCGCCCCGAACCGATTGATGAACTCCGCGATCTGTGCCAGCAACTTGAACACCTTAACCGGGTGCAATCGCCAATTGTGAACTATGCTAGACAGCTTCTGGCTTGGCAATTCCCAGAAGTGGCGCACACTAAAAGCGCATCTGGCAAGACTGGATTTTTACCGCCCCTTTGGGGATGGTTAGCTAAAAGGCTCGAAATTTCGCCCGCCGGGAAAACCCGAATCGAAAATCGCTATAAAATATCCATTGCCAAAGACTACGGAATTGAGATTGACCCAATCTTGGAACTACACGCCGAATGGATGTGTGATATCTCACTTTACGAGCAGCGCTTGGAAGCAAGAATCAGTGAAATGCTTTCCTGTTCAGCATTTACTCCTTACATGAGCGTGTTTAATAAGTTCGGTTTTGGTTTACGAGTGCGATCGCGTTTACTTACCAGGATTTATCCTTTTGAGTCCTTCCTGGGTGTTAACGGTAAGCCCGTTATTGAGTACGAGGTTCGGGAGGTAAAGAAAACGGAGCGGGAGCGCAAAGACGCACAAACCACTGTCCGGCGATTAGCCGGTGATACCAAGCGAATTAAACGCAACCGCAGCCGCGACACTTTCAAAATGCGTTTGGGTATGGGAACCGTTCTAGAACAGTCCGGGGATGGACTTGTTGAAAAACCAAGCGGTTCATCCTTGTGTAGAATTAGCCTCTGGCAGTATGTCCTAACTGGTGTAGAAACTGGAAGACTGCCAAGCAATGACCTAACCAAGGAATTGATTAACTATCGTGACTCACTCAAAGCTCACGTCACTGAGCAAGGTGAGAAACTGCTAGGTGGTAAGCACATCCAAGGCAAGCTGATGAGTAAAGTAGTAAACTTACTGTTCCAAGAATTATGTAAAATGACTCCCGTAGAGTGATGCGATTACCCCTTCATATAAATGAAGGGTTTCTAAATCTCTTAACTTTCAGTTACCCTGAATTTAATGTTTTTTGTAGCTGGGGTTGCAGTGGGCGATCGCTTTGTAAAACTATACCAGGGTGTTCCCAATTGATTACCTCTTGTTCTCCTGGTGAGGAAATATTTGGCCACATTATCCAGCGACTGCCTTGAGGAAGAGTAGCAAGGCTCAGGGAGTTTTGAGTTAGCCAAATCAAAGGATGGCTTTTAGGAATTACTGAACTGGCATCTTCTAGAGCGGTGGTTGCTGCTAAGGTTTCTAGAACAAAGCGTAGACCTCCGGGCTTGCCGTAGGCATCGCCTTTGATTAAATCTGTAGATGCTGTCCATAGTTGCACCTGTAATTGCTGTTGCTGTGCATAAAAGTACAGCGAAGCTGCGGCAATTACTGCTTGTTCAAAGTTTTCTTCTTCCCAATTGCTAGCACTGTCAAGGGCAATAACTATTTCTTGTCCACCTGTAACCATTTCTAACTCCCGTACCCTTAATTCCCCATAACGGGCGCTAGTCCGCCAGTGGATTAGACGGGTAGGATCTCCTACACGATAAGGGCGGAGCGATCGCACCAGCCCTGTTGTCGCTGTCTGCAAAGGTTTACCACGAGGATCGCCCCTTTTGCTTTCTTCTTGCCCCATTTCGTCTACTAGGGGGCAGGTAGCCAAGGGTAATACTGTAGGATAGACGATCGCTGTGGCAGCAGAATCACGCTGACGGCGACACCAAAATAATCCCAAAGGCGCACCAGAACCCAGTTCAACTGTGTGCCAACGATAAACTCCTCGGCGCACAGTAGGGTGGTAATATACCCAACGGTAACTACCTTTACTAGGAATTGTCTCGATGGCCTTTTGTACTGGTTTTCCTAAGACGAAGGGCAACATATCCTCAACTTGCAATAAGCTCACAGGCTGCTGTGTCTGATTGCGGATTTCTAATTCCACAGTTAGATCGTCGCCTGCTGACACAGGTTGAATGGGACGGCGGGTGATGGATAGATTTGTGAGCGATCGCGGCGGTAAGATGGCTGCTACACCCAAAAGGGCAAAACTGATGCCGCTAATGGCGTACAGCCAACCAGCCATCGTATTAATACCTGCGCCAAAAAAACAAATAGCCGTTGCTGCTAGTACCCAGCCGCCATAAGCAGGGGCACTGGCGCGGGTTTCTAACCAATTGGTGATGGGTTTGATAAAATTCATGTTTCTTTTTTAACCCAACACCAGCCTAAATTCACAGTGTCTCAGGAGTTTGCTAAAAAAGCTTTTTCAACGTTAGTTTGAGCAAAGTAGTCGGCAATTTCATTGATATCTCGGCTGGCAAGAATGTTGATGACGTAGCGACTCATGCTTGCGCCTGATGTCGTTGTCGAAACCGCTCTAAAATTTGGTTTACGAATGTCTCTCCATCAATAGGAGGCGTTTGATCTGAAGCTAAAATCGCCGCATCAATTTTTTCTCGCACATCTTCCACCCATTCAGCATCAGTGCGATCGTATTCATCAAGCAAACCGTAAGGCAATTTCAAGGGCTTCTTCTGCGGAGCGATATTTCCCAGACTGGAGCTTGGTTTGAATAAAGCGTTCTTGATCGGGTGTGAGACTGATGCTCATAGAAAACCTCTATTCAGATTATTCACCATTTTAAGTCAAAAAACGCACCCTGCTTTTTCGTTCAGTATTCAGGAAAAGCTTCGTAGTTACTGCCCAAGGCATCAATCACTACAACTAAACGTTTTTGCAATTTTGGTCGTTTGCATCTAGAAATTTATAATTGTATATCATTCAATTATGGAATGTAGGTAGAAGGTAAAAATATGACAATGACTACCAACTTAAAACAACTCTATGAAACCGATGATAATTTATGGTTAGAAGAAACTATTGAATTCTTAAAACAAAAACAGTTTCACCAACTTGATTTAGAAAACCTAATTGAGGAATTAATCAGTTTGGTTAAAAGAGATTTAGCTAAAGCCAAAAGTCTTTTAAGGCAAATTATTATTCATATATTATTACTCCAATATTGGCAGGTGGAATATGAAAGAAACTATCGTCATTGGATTGGAGAAATTAAAACCTTTAGATATGACTTAAATAATCATTTAACGACGAATTTAATAAACAAGTTGCAGGATGATTTAGAAAATATTTATCAAAGTGCCGTTGATTTTGTGAAAATTAAAACCGATTTAACTGTTTTTCTAGAAAAATGCCCTTACACTCTTGTACAATTATTAGATGAAAATTATTTACCTGAACTATAAAAATTGCTTTTTCTACACTAAAGGAATATGTCAATTTTTCCGATGTAACCAACCAAAAACTTCATCAGCAGAGAGGATAAAATTCAAATCTTTTAACACTGGTAATATATCTTGTCCTGCTAACAAATCTGGTAAAGAATTAGGCTGATAGACTAAAATACAGCGTTCACTTGGATCAATCAACCATCCTAGCTGACTGCCATTTCTCAAACAGTGTAAAATATTGCCAGTTACTTTAGTTTGACTTTGAGCAGGGGAAAGAATTTCTATTACCCAAGGGGGTGCAAAATCAATACCACTGCTAATAATATCACCGCTTTCATCCAGTGGTATTTGATTTGTGGAGATAACAACCACATCAGGAACTACCGAACGATTACCGCAGGTACAGCGCAATTCAGGAAAAGCTTCGTAGTTACTGTCCAACGTATCAATCACAGCAACTAAACGTTTTTGCAATAAACTGTGTTTGCCTCCTGCCATTGGTTTCTGAATTGCCTCTTTGTTAAGATATTCCCAAGCTGGTGACTCATCAATGTATGGAAGTTTTAAGAATTCGTCTAGAGTCGTACTTTCTGGAACTGTAATTTTTCCTTGCGTCAACCCAATATTTTTCATAATTCCGTTATAATCCCAAGTGGCTCGGCCGTTGGAACAAGTAGCATTTTGAGATCAAGATTGTTCATAGCGTTGTGTTGGGCTGCTGGCGCTGGGCGACCTGGATTAACAACCTTAATGCCTCATTAACTGCTTTATCGTTGGGAAAAGCTTGGGCAACATCGGGAGCTAAAAGTACTAGGTTGGTTTTTGTACGATACCGTTCAACATATTTACCTCTAACCCCGCTTGCCATTTGAGCGAAGTCGTACTCAGGACGTAATTCATCTTCCATTTCGTTTTCAACTTCCTTGTTCATAAAACCTCTTCTCTTGGCGAGTAGCATTTCGGCAATGGCGATCGCCGAATAGCCTATCGTAGACATCGCTTTCTGTAAGAATGCCTACTGGTTAGCGATGTCTATGCATTAAATCTCTCGACGAAATGCTCTAATAGCTTCTCCAGCATCAGTCTGAGCCATCAAAATGTAGCGTCTGAGTAAATCCAAATTGAGGTCATTGAGTCCGGGCAGTTGGCTGCGATCGACGCGTTCATAGCTGCCGTCATGGAGATGATAGAGCGTTAACAGCCCATCTTCCCAAAACCAGACTTCCAGTACTCCCAGAACTTTATAGCGTTCTAACTTGCTGATACCACCACTGGTAAAAACGACTTCGATGGACAAATCTGGAATCGATTTAACGCTACCAATGCAGTAGGACTCGTCGGCTTGAACGGAGACAACCCCTTCTTTTTCCTGGGTCATCGATCGGGTTGGCTGAAAAAAAATGCCTTTTTCGACGAGAAAGGTTGTCACTAAATAACCGATGATACTGGCAAAAATTTCATGTTCGCGTCCCGGCATGAGAATCTCGATTGTATCGTCATAGTAAAACAGTCGCACACCAGGAGAACCGTCAAAACCTTTTTGGATGAACTTGAACTGTTCCCACGTCCCATAATGGACAATGCGTTGGTCGGTAGTTCGGTCGAGTAGTGGGGGCATCGCGTTCACCTCTAGCAATCCCTGCCTGAATTATGACATACCCTTTGCCAGCATCACTATTATAAGCTTTGAAAATAATTGATTTGTTTGCGATCGCTCTTTCATGATTTGCTTTATTGCGACGCCGAATAGCCCGTCGTAGACATCGCTTTGTCTAAAAATGTCTGCTGGCTAGCGATCTGTCTTTACCAATAACTTGAGGATCTAACTTGACGCGGCGTTGATTATGCTGATTATAGATGAGTGACCGGAATTTGTTCGGTTATTTCAGGGGGTTTGGCTCCAGTTGCAACAGCATGAACCGCATGAAAAATATAGGCAGAATAGTACCGATTGTCACAGGTATCACAAACACCAATCGTCACATCTTCGAGGATGACAAATCCATCTCTATGTTTAAATGCCTCGCGCTTGACAATTCTAGGTTGAACAGTTCCTTCGCAATACTCGCATCTATATCCATACATACGGCTAGCCTTGAGCTTCAGTGACTTCATTATTATTCGCTTTCCTCGTTCTCACCTTCCTCAATTTCAACTTCTTCCAGAGACTGCCCATTACTACTGAGTAACTGCCAAATATCACGATAAAATAGATTGTCAATGGTCTGGATGTGTTGTGAAAGCAATCCATCCGTAATCATATTCGGACGAATATCGCAGTAATATACACCATCAAGTGGATTTAGTTTGATAGTGTAAGCTTTGAAGTGTCCTGGCAAAAACGTTGCATTAATGCCATAACGATTTTGCTGCTTTGCTTTTTTTCTCTGCACATCGTTCAAGAAAATTGCAATGTGAGGCAAAGCAGTGCTGGTTAGCTTGTTGTATAAAAACTTATCTACAAAAATTTTATCAATACGGTCTTTACTCGAAGTTTTAACCGAACCAATTATCTTGAGTTCGTCGTCTTTACTAATCAACAAGTCATGCTGATAGCTAGTATGAAATAAGATTGAGCCGTTCTCATCTCTAACCGGAACTTGTACTGTTCCAGAAACACAATCTACGTTGAGAGATACAATCAAAAGTCGAATTAGACGCTCGAAAAGATCCCCATTGACTTTACGAGCTTGGTTAGACTTTCCAGAAGGTAATGCGTCGAGGGCAGCCCCAATAGCTTGCTGAACTGTATAGATGGTAGAAATGAAAACCTGCCTCAATGAGTCATCAGGTAACTGCCTCTCTCGCAACTGCTCAAGAGCTTGTAAAAACTGATTAGAAGCAATATCAAATGTTTCTGACTCATACATTAAGTTAGTATTTATCGGGCGAGTAATGTTGTAATAACCATCATTTTGATATTGATAAAACTGGTAATGATTTTCATTTTGTGAAACAATTCTGGCTTGCAAGCCCTTCGTTATAAATTGTAGATAATTCCTACAAAAGGTAATGTAGTCTTGAATAGTTTGAAAACGTTGTTTGTCTACTGCGTGATTTACCAAATCCTGTAGACTCATCGGATAGACTCTCTTCTTTCTGCATTTTTACGATCAAAGGCTATCCATTCTTCCTTTGTCATACGACGGACATTTTCTAATCGTCTAGTTGCCCAACAGTTGTACTCAATATTTAGATCACAGCCCATCCAGCGACGGTTAAGTTGCTCTGCAACCACAAGAGTTGTTCCTGAACCTGAAAATGGGTCAATGACCAAATCTCCTTCTTTGGATGATGCAAGAACAAATTTTCTCAATAATTCTTCTGGCTTTTGAGTTGGATGGGGTGTTGTCTCACCCATACCATTACAAGTAGTAGGAATCTCTATAACGTCTTTGGGCTTTGCACCTTTTGGGTTAGGTGTCCAGTTATTATGTTTCTTGATTGCTCCCTTTCCGTAGGCGCTTGTCTCTGCTTGTGGGTGAGATGGATATTTTAATGTATGTGCGCCATAAGGAATTCGCACATCGTCAATACTTAGTTTAACGGCATCAGATTTACGAAAATGAATGATGCTTTCATGAGAACGTCCCCAATCACTACCTAAGTTAGCCTTGTTTTTATAGTGCCAAATTAACCAACGACAATTTTTGAAATATTTTGATGCTGGATGCTTTAAATCAGCCAAGATTTCGGAAAAACCACAAATATAAAAAGAGCCAGTTGACTTGAGGATACGTGAAGCTTGACTAATCCATTGAATTGACCACTCAATATATTTCTCTTGGTTCTCAAAGTTGTCCCAATCAGCTTTCTTAATGTTATAAGGTGGGTCAGCAAAAACTAGATCAACGCTTTGAGTATCAAGCGATGTAAGCCAATCAATTGAATTACCTTGATAAAGCTGTCCATGAGGATGTGTGTATTGCAGTTGAAATCCTTGTGTTAAAGGTTGCAACTCTTGTTTACTGACTTCTTGCTCTGAAACTCTAATATCTAGAGAAGTTTGTGGCATGTTCAATGCAGTATTAGTAGAACTGACCATTTTCGTTCATCCTCCGTTGCTTAAACAAACGTCCGGTGTCAAATTATATTACAGAAGATTACATCTGATCACTTAATCTTTCATAGCAAACCGAATCCCTAATTAGATAGGGAACTGTAAATAACAAAATAAAAAGCCCACATCAGTGGGCTTTCTAAATCAATTAAGTTATTGCTTTACTTACCGTTTCGCCAACTTCTTCGACATCTTCCGCAGACGAATTGATTGGGGTGTAACTTCCACCAATTCATCGGCCGCGATGTATTCCAAAGCACGCTCTAGGCTCATGTCTATCGGTGCTTGCAGTTGCACCAATTCATCGCCACCAGCAGCGCGGTGATTGGTTAATTGCTTGGTCTTACAGATATTCAATTCCAAATCTTGGGAACGAGTGTGTTCTCCCACGATCATGCCTCTGTAAACCTTTGTACCAGGAACAATAAAGAATGCTCCTCGATCTTCGGCATTTCTCATGGCGTAGAAGGTAGAAACGCCTTCTTCAAAGGAGATTAAAACGCCTTTGTTACGGGCTTCAATGTCGCCACTCAGTTGACGGTAGTCTAAGAAACTGTGGTTCATGATGCCTTCACCACGAGTCATCCGCATGAATTCACCCCGGAAACCAATCAAACCACGGGCGGGTATGACAAACTCTAACTGGGTGCGATCGCCACTACCTGGTTGCATATCTTGCATTTCGCCTTTGCGTTGTCCCAGGCGTTCAATACAGCTACCCACACCATCAGCAGGAATGTCTAACACCAAGAGTTCGTAAGGTTCGCAAGGTTGACCGTTGATTTCGCGGTAAATTACCTGTGGCTGAGATACCTGAAACTCGAAACCTTCCCGGCGCATGGTTTCAATTAAGATACCCAAGTGTAACTCACCACGACCAGAAACGAGGAATTTATCGGGAGAATCGGTTTCTTCGACACGCAAAGCAACGTTGGTTTCAAGTTCGCGGAATAGGCGATCGCGTATTTGACGGGAAGTCACCAACTTACCTTCTTGACCAGCAAAGGGCGAATCATTCACCCAGAAGGCCATTTGTAACGTTGGTTCATCCACTTTAATTAGTGGTAAAGCTTGCGGTTCGTTGGGGTCAGTAATCGTCTCCCCAATATAAGCATCAGCGAAACCAGCCACCGCCACAATATAACCTGCGGTTGCTTCTTCCATGTCTACGCGCTTCAGTCCATCAAAGCCCATCAACTTGGTAATTTTACCCTTGACAATGGTGCCATTTTCTGTTACTAAAGCAGCTTGTTGTCCTGAGCGGATAGTACCGTTGTGAATTCTGCCAATCACAATCCGTCCCAGATATTCAGAATAATCTAGGGTTGTAACTTGCAATTGCAGAGGCTTATTGCTGTCGCCTACTGGTGGTGGAACGTGTTGCAGAATCGCGTTAAAAAGAGGTTGCATATCTACCGATTCTGCTTCCAAGCTTTCTTTAGCGAAACCTGCCATACCGGAGGCAAACAGATAAGTAAAATCACACTGGTCTTCATCTGCCCCTAATTCCAAGAACAGATCCAAAACTTTATCAACAGCAACGTGGGGGTCAGTTTGTCCACGATCAATTTTGTTGATAATAACGATGGGGCGCAGCCCTTTTTCTAAAGCTTTTTTGAGTACAAAGCGTGTTTGGGGCATCGGGCCTTCATTGGCATCGACAATCAGAAGACATCCGTCAACCATGCCAAGTACGCGTTCGACTTCGCCACCAAAGTCAGCGTGTCCAGGAGTGTCAACAATATTGATTAGTGTTTCTTTGTAACGAACTGCTGTATTTTTCGACAGGATAGTAATACCCCGTTCCCGTTCTAGGGCGTTGGAGTCCATAACGCAATCCGGAACGTCTTCGCCTTCGCGGAAAATGCCGGATTGTTTGAGGAGTGCGTCAACCAGGGTGGTTTTGCCGTGGTCAACGTGGGCGATAATGGCGACGTTGCGAATTGGGAGCGTCATAGAAGCTTTTAGTGAACTCTAGAGGGGGTTTATAAGATTTACATTTGAATGCTAGGCTGTTTTAACAGAATTGGGGATGATCGGCAAACTCTGTAAAGAACCTTTAACAATTCTAGCGTAATCGTCACAATTGCGGTGAGGTTTGTCAAGGCTGCGTTGCGATCGCCTGAGTACAAGTCACCGTAAAATGATGCCAAAGTTTATCTACCTCTAACCAGTTCCTCAGAGCAATTTGTCTAGTTAATTGATATGGTAACTGGATTTACCTCGTGCTGTACTATAGTTAAAATGTACTACTTAAATAGATTTAAACTAAAATAATTGTAAGTGACCGTTAAAAATAGCTAGGATAATTAACCAGTCTTAATTTACGAGTCTGATTATGATTGATTGTCTAAATGTGGCTCGCTACTTCATCGTCAGAGCTTACGAAGACGGTATAGAAGCAGAAATGACCAACATGAAGGTTCAAAAGCTTCTGTATTACGCGCAAAGCTTACATTTGGCCATGTATGACGAGCCATTGTTTGAAGAAGAAATACAAGCATGGCGCTATGGGCCTGTTTGTCCTCCGGCTTACAGGTTTTACAGTGAATTTGAAGCTAAACAATTACCTATTCCAAGTCTTGAATTACTGTTAGAAATACCTGATGATAAAAGACAACTTCTAGAAGAAGTATGGGAATATTTTGGTGGCTACCATGTTTATCAACTTAGTGGTATGACGCACTTGGAGTTTCCTTGGAAAAAGGTTAGGTTAGGTTTGCTACCTGAAGCTAGCTCAACTAAGGCAATTCTTCTTGAAGACTTGAAAGCATTGGGATATCAGAAACTAGACCAAATAGAGCGTGACCATCCGGCCTATCAATTTGTAATGCAGGAAATTTTAAAGGACGCTTGTACTTCGGAATCATCAACTCGTATTCGGAAAGGAGAAGTGCGTAACTGGCTCAACTCCCTTCTGGATTGAAAAATCCGATAATTTTAACCGTTCTTTCAATAAACTGGCAAAAGCCTACAGATCGGATTTTGTTGAGTGTGTCGCAGAAGTTTTAGAAGATTTAATTGAAGACCAATATCCGATTAATTCTCGTAACGAACCTTTGCCTAGAAAGATTGAATTACCTCAAGGATGGTCATTTCACAAGCTAGAGTTCAAGGTATCCAAAGGCGCTTCGGGGCAAATTAGATTAATGTATTTAGTCAATACAACTGATTGTGTAATCAAGCTTGTGTGGATTTATAGCCACGAGCAATTTGAAAAACGCCCTACTGAGGTGGATTTAAAGAGCGTTCTTAAAGAAATCTTAGATTATTAATATTTTAATATTTTCAGGACTTACGCAAAAAGGTAGTCAAAGCCTTGATTTCTCGTAGGGGCAATTCATGAATTGCCCCTACATTTCGTACCTGATGCGTAAGTCCTAATTTTATCCGCCTGGGGATAGAACACAGATTGAAATATTATCTATCTAAAAGTATAAGAAGAGAAAATGTCACGAAAATTTTTGTTTATCTACCCTAAGTTGTGAGAGCGATCGCTCAAAAGAAAGATGGAATCTCCCTAATCTCTGTGTCAAGGTTATATCAAGTAAGAATTACGAACACTTTGCCGAGGAGAACACGGATGGTAGCTACTTTAGATGATACGAAACGCAATGCTATTGCTGTAAAACTTGCAAGTATCAAAGCCCTCCAACAGTTGGTTATCGAAAATGAGCAATCACTTTTGACGCAAGGACTAGATGCAGAGATTGGCGATCGCATCCGCAATTTCATCAAGGATGACGAAAAAAATCTTGGCATTCTAGAAACCGTAATTGGTCAGTATGGCATTCAGGCTGAACCCAAAAAAAATGTTACACAATTCATTGAAAAAGCTCGTGAATTGTTCAAAGGTTCTGAATTAAGCCTGTATGAAAAAGTATCTCAGCATGAATTGCTGAAACATCAAGTAGTAATGAGTGGCTTGATTGTTCACAAGGCTGCTCAAAAAGTTGGTGCTGATGTTTTGTTAGCGATCGCACCTTTGAATACGATTAACTTTGAAAACCGCGCTCACCAAGAGCAACTCAAAGGCATTCTAGAAATTCTCGGTGTCCGTGAATTGACTGGACAAGATGCAGATCAAGGAATTTGGGCGCGTGTTCAAG
Organism: Nostoc sp.; assembly: GCF_036916975.1. Classification (GTDB taxonomy): domain Bacteria; phylum Cyanobacteriota; class Cyanobacteriia; order Cyanobacteriales; family Nostocaceae; genus Nostoc. The sequence goes on along the minus strand of NZ_JBALFF010000036.1, from coordinate 150,836 downwards.
ACGCTATGGCTGCGGTAAGTGGTGTAGTAGGTAGTGCTGTTACCCAAAGCAGTGACAAAAGCGATCTGAATATCCAAGATGTTATCCGCCTCGATCACAACAAGGTAAATACCCTATTTACCGAACTTCTGCAAAGCGACAATCCACAGAAGATCCAAGAATATTTCGGTCAAATTTACAAGGATCTTACTGCTCACGCTGAAGCTGAAGAGGAAGTAGTCTATCCAAAAGTACGTCCTTTCTACGGTCAAGATAACACTCAAGAATTGTTTGATGAACAAGCTCATGCGAAGCAGGCATTAGAGGAAATTAAGGCTATTAGCCCATCTTCACCTCAATTCAAAGATAAAGTCAAACAGCTGATGGATGCTATTGGCGACCATATTCGTCAAGAAGAAAGCACAATGTTTGCTGCTATTCGTAACAACTTGAGTACTGAACAAACCGAGCAACTGGCTACTGAATTCAAAGCCGCCAAGACCCGAATTCAACAGAAATTAGGCGTTGTTAGCGAATCGAATGTGTAGGATGCTTTCGAGCTTTCTATATCCGCTAAAAAAGGTTAATTAAACAAAAACTCCCAGCATATCAGGACTGGGAGTTTTTGTTTACAAATGTTGCTGACAGTATTTATAAGCGGTGTATGCCATAGTTACAACGCCGGTGATAATGGCAGATTCATCGACTTCAAATTGGGGATGGTGTAATGGGTGGTTAATCATTCTTTCTTTATAGCCGACACCCAAGCGAAACATAGAACCAGGGACATGTTCCAAATACATAGAAAAATCTTCAGCACCAAGGGAAGGTTCGGGTAAGACTTGAACGCGATCGCTACTCCAAGCTTCTTCTGCGGCTGATTGCAACAATTGCGTTAGGGTATAATCATTTTGGACACTGGGTACACCCTGACGATAATTGACTTGATACTTTGCTCCGTAGGTATTGCAAACATTAGATACAATGTTTTCAATCCAGTTTGGGAGATGGGCGCGAGTTTCAGGATGGAGCGATCGCACGGTTCCCAATAACTGCACTTTATCAGCAATTATATTCGGCGCTCTGCCACCATTAATCTTCCCTATACTCAATACTACAGGACGCAAGGGATTCTGCGTCCGGCTGATGGCTTGTTGCAGTGCAGTAATCACTTGGCAAGCAATCCAAATCGCATCAATCGCCTCATGAGGACGCGCCCCGTGTCCAGATTCTCCCATAATCAGAATTTCTAAATCATCAGCCGCGGCTGTCAAAGCCCCGTAACGCACACCAATAGATCCTGCGGGGATAGAAGGGAAAACATGAACCCCTAATACAGCTGAGACATTTTCCATCGCCCCATCTTTCATCATCCAGCTTGCCCCTTGAGCAATTTCCTCAGCTGGCTGAAATAAAAACCGCACTTTTCCACCCAACTCCTCACCCACTCGGGATAGCACCATTGCCGTTCCTAAGCCCACTGTGGTGTGGACATCGTGACCACAAGCGTGCATAATACCCTCTGCGCGAGAGGCATATTCTAAATTGGTGTTCTCTTGAATTGGCAAGGCATCCATATCGGTGCGAATTGCCAATAAACGGTTATTTTGGCTAGTGCCTTGCAGTTCTCCAATAACGCCCGTTTTACCAACTCCTTCTTGTACGTGCAGACCACTAGAAGACAAAACACCAGCCACAAAAGCTGCTGTTTGGTACTCCTGACCGCTCAGTTCTGGGTGAGAGTGGATGTGGCGGCGAATTTCAATTAAACGGGGCGCTAGTTTTGCTGCTAAGTCTTTAATATGGGTAAGCATGGATTCAATTAATCTACAGGCTTTTTTCCCATGATAAAGAATTGTTAACAAACAAAATGCTTTTGCTATACAAGCAGAAGCAAAGGGGCAGTTCTTGCTGGGGGAGATGAGGGAAAATAATCAATGCCCCATTCCCCACTCCCCAGTTTATTTTGAATAACAGGTTGTGCCTAAGGTATTTTCGGGTTTGAACTCGTTACATGCTCTAAGATTTTGATTCTCTAACGACCAGCTATAGGGCTTGTCGGAGGTAACGACACCATTGGCCATAGTTGTTAGTCGGAAGTTAGCCCCCCGAAAATTGGTAAACTGCAATTTGGCATTTTTTAAGTTTGCTGCTTCCAAATTGGCGCTGAGGAAACCGGCATTAGACAGATCGGCATTTTCCAGAGATGCTGCTTTCAAATTTGCACCTGTTAAGGAAGCACCACTGAGATTGACCGAATTCAAAACCGCAGCTTCTAAATTTGCACCGGTGAGATCGGCATTTGTAAGATTAGCTTGAGATAATGTAGCACCACTCAAGTCAGCCCCTCGCAAATTTGCTCCAGTTAGATTCAGTCGAGTTAGGTCAGCACCACTCAAATTACACCTGGGACAGGCACTTGTTGCCTTCAACTGATCCAAATCTAGCTGATTTGATGCAAAGGCTTGCTGTGCAAACCCGAAACACGCTAACAGTGCGACGGTAGCCACAATCTTGAGTTTCATATTTTTTACAGATATCCACAAAAATGATAAGTGACGCATATTGCGTACTGTCATACTTACATATACTGCCTCCCTAAGGAACAGCAGGGATGAAGCATTGATTAAGAAGCTGTAAAAATACAATGAATTCTAATAGTAAGACTACTCAAACCGAAGTATAGGCTATAGAATCGAGTCGTAAGGAACTATACCGAATCTCTTATAGACTACCAAATATGTGATCCCCCTAGCGCGATGAAAAAAGCGACTAGGGGGATCTTGTTTTTGGGTATTGGATTAACACAAAGGCAGAGGGCAGAAGGGATTTATAACCAATACGCCTGGTATTACTGTAAAGAAGACTGAACTTGGGTTTTAGTCCAGTTGAGTGGATAGTAGCTCTAATTTGCTAAAATTTATTTTTGGCTGGGCGATGATACTAATCGAGAATCCTGTAAAATCTTAGTTATTGCGGAATTTTATCTTATTGTTTATTGTAGTTGAAAATGGTTCTTTAGCAAGACAATAACCGATTAAATTTTCATTGCATTTACAGGCAATTGATTTATTTTTGTTGTAGTTACTCTTTCTTATAGTAGAAATAGTTATCTTGAAAAAAGAGTATCATATTGTACAAAAAATATTGACCTTGCCTAGCAGTATTAACTTGCCTGAAAAAGTTTAGACAAAATGCCAGCATTCCATAAATTTGATTGCTATATTAGATTCAATAACTATTCTGGCAAGGATTGAGAAGCTGTGCGGTATGATTTACAAGGCTTGGAAATTAGTCAGTATGAACTGCAAAGGCTGACTAATTTACCTGTCAATGAAAAACTTTTAATTATTACAAATCCTCTGAAAAATTTAGCGAAAATATACATCAAAAACATTAAAAGCTCGGAAGGGGCAACTGTAGTTTTTATTGGTTTTACTACATGTGTTTTTAGCTATCTTTTATTTGATATTTTTATAAAAATATTTTTATCATGGATAACAATTCCATCCTGGACATTATTAATAATCTTAGGTGTTTGGGTTGGAATTTTTACACAGACGGTATTATATTTAATATGGAAAAGTAGAAGCAAGGTTGTCAAATTTAACATGACAAATTCTTTGCAAATCTTATTAAGCGATGTTGAAAGATATAATAGTGTTATTAAAGCAATAGATATCAATGACCAAATAGAAGAAGCTGGTAATCCAGAAGTGCTTATAAAGGAAAGAGAGAGTGTTATCGAAGCGCTAAAACTCACTAAATCAGATTTACTTCGGGCTTTGAAGACAGAAAGAATTTTGAGAGAAAATAAGAGCTTTATCCTTAGTAATACAGAGCTATTCGTCAACAATTTAGCAGCTTTAACAGCCATGCAAGTAAATGAACAGGCTACTGAGCATGGAAGATTACTCAATGAAGCATTACAGATTGCATTAGATGTGCAACACGAAATGAAAAGGTTACAGACTCAGCGTTAAGTAGGTAGACAAGATAAAACCAAACTATGTAACGAAAAGTAAAATCTCTGTATTTGGCTCGTAGTTGCGCTTTAGCGCTAAAGCGCAACTACGAACCAGTGATGATTATTTGCGCCCACTTACTTAACATAATTCGTGATTCGTAATCATGCTTTCTAGGAGACGCTGCACTAAAGTAATTAAGTTTTGTAATGGGGATTTAGAAACTATTCCTGCATTCACTCAGTACTCAGGAAGAGTTGGAAAAAGCGTAGATGGTTTCGATAAGTCCATAGACGCTGCTGGATGGGTTGATTTCCAACCTACTCGCTAGATATACTCAATGGCTTTTTCCATAATCCTTCCCAGGGTTGCGATCGCCGATCTAACATAAAGAATATACAAGAAAGCGATCGCTTATCGGCATGGACTGGAAAGAAGTCAGAGGTAACTGGGTAATCATTCCCCGAAATCCCATAGGTATCATCCATTTTTTAGGAGGTGCATTTGTCGCCACTGCACCGCACATCACTTATCGCTGGTTACTCGAACAATTGGCAAGTAAAGGTTATGTTGTAATTGCTACGCCTTTCGTTAATACCTTGGATCATACTGCGATCGCAAAATCTGTGCTGCTAAACTTTGACCGCACCCTCGAACGCTTACACGATTCTGGGGCATTACGCAAGCTTTACTACCCTATCTACGGCATTGGACACAGTATGGGCTGTAAACTTCACTTGCTGATTGGTAGCCTCTTTAAAGTAGAACGCGCAGGAAACATTTTAATATCCTTCAACAACTACGCCGCTAAAGAAGCTATCCCCTTAGTAGAACAATTCAATTCTACTTTCAAAATCGAGTTTACCCCCTCACCATTGGAAACCAACCAGCTTGTCCAAGAGCGTTACGACATCAGGCGCAATTTATTAATAAAATTTAGCAATGACACCATTGACCAATCCGCAGCTTTAACCAAAATCTTACAAAAACGCTTTGATGAGATGGTGACAACACAAACGTTACCAGGAACTCATACAACACCTCTAGGTCAAGACATTAAATGGCAAACTGGAACATCTTTTACCCCCTTTGATGCTTTAGGGCAATGGTTCAAACAAGAAGCATACCGCGACTTGAACCAGCTAAAAAATACTATCCTCTTGTGGGTTAACCCTCTTGCACCCCCATAATGTTTTATGACTAATTAAAAACTCATAAATTCGACGAAAAAATAGAAATGAGTTAGTAGTTTTAACATACAGATGCTACTGACTCATTAGCTCATAAAATAATTTTATTTTCTATTTTTACAATGATTTATTAATTGGTATATAGTAAAATTTTTTATGTTTCAAATATTAATAATTGATGATGATTATTCAATAAGAATACTTCTCAAAAGGATACTGGAAAAACAGGGTTATAACATAGTTACTGCCAGTAGCGGTGAGGAAGGGATAGAAAAGGCACTGGCTTACCGTCCAGCACTAATTATTTGTGATTGGATCATGCCGGGGTTAACTGGTCTGGAAGTCTGCCACCACATTAAGAAAGATCCCCAATTTTCCACCACATTCTTTATTTTATTAACATCTTTAGATTCGGTTGCCGATTGCGTCAAAGGTTTAGATGCTGGTGCTGATGATTTTATCTCTAAACCTATCGAGCATAATGAATTACAAGCACGGGTAAGAGCGGGATTACGTCTGCATCAGTTGAGTAGAGATTTGCAGGCTCAAAAGTTGCTTTTAGAATCAGAAATGTCAGAAGCCGCAGAATATGTGCGATCGCTACTGCCTTTTCCCATGACTGAACCCTTCAATATAAATTTCCGATTTATTCCCTCACGGCAACTTGGCGGTGACTGTTTCGATTACTATTGGCTTGATGCTGATTATCTGGCAATTTACTTACTTGATACTGCCGGACATGGACTCAAAGCTACTCTTCCCTCTGTTTCAGTGCTGAATCTGCTGCGTTCCCGTGCGCTCAAAAGCCTAAATTATTATCAGCCTAGCGAGGTATTGAAGGCTTTGAATGATACCTTTCAGATGAATTATCAAAATGACAAATACTTTACGATTTGGTACGGAGTTTACAACCGAACCAACGGCCAGTTAATTTATGCTAGTGCAGGTCATCCACCAGCAGTTTTAGTAACTGGCACATCTCCACGAAAGTCTGAAGTTCAACTCTTGAAAACCCCCGGTATGCCAGTTGGGATGTTTCCAGAAGCAAAATATGTTGATGAATTTTGCAATATTGAAAAATTTAGTACACTTTACATTTTTAGTGATGGTGCTTATGAAATCACTAAATTAGATGGCATACTTTGGAGTTTGGATGCTTTTATCCAGCTACTAGTTAGCTTACAAAATCCGGTTGAGTGCCAACTCGATCGTGTTCTGAGTTATTTAGTCGCTCTCAACTCCAAAGATGCTTTTGATGATGATTTATCGATATTGCAAATTAACTTTGATTCATTAAGTCTTTGAGACTAAAACCTGATTAAATGCGTCTTGGCTAGGAAATATTTCAAATACTTTATCCATATTAGTCAGTTCAAATAATATCCTGACTTGCTCATTAATTGAGCAGAGGACAAGCTTACTATCCGCCGCTCGCAAGGTTTTAAAAGCTAATACTAAAGCCCCCAAACCTGAACTATCCATAAATGTTACATCTTGGAAATCAACTAACACAATTTTTGTACCCAATTTTAAAGTTTCAGTAATATTTTGTCGAAAATATTGTGAAGTTGTGGCGTTTAAATTACCGGTGAGCTTAATAATTTTCACTTGTTCTATCATAATTATGTCATGCTGATTTATGTAAATATGCTCTGATTTTGCTATTATATACCCATGAGATAAAATTTAAAAATCCTTACAAGTAAAAATCATATAATGCTGAATTTTTATTGAGAAGTAATACCATAACAAGTAAATATCAACTATATTTTTTATCTTATTGTTAATCAAAAGCTAATCTTTAGTTAAATAAAAATTGTCTCATCATTAGTAAACTAGCAAGTAAAAATAACGGAGATACATCTTATTTTTGGAGTCCAATATTAAACTACAACTAAAAGTTCCAGCTTTTCGGATGATTTGCTAAAGATTTTTGCAAAACTGAAATTTGTTCAATAAAAATTGGGAGCATCCCAAATGTGTAAGTTATATCAAAGGCAGCTTATTATATTGTCATTGCAAAATTGGAATCCTCCCTAAAAATTATCAAAATAGCCTGCAAAAGCAGGCTTTGTTTATGTAACACCAGACTTCCAGCCTTTTTTATGATAGTAATTAGCATTTACATTTATTTATGTCCGATTACTTACATAATTGCAATAATTTCTGTCTAGATTAAAAAACTTTAGCAAAAAAATTTGGTTTCAGCAGCAATATGGTTCGCATAAGCGGTTTTGTCGCCGAGACAGGGAGGAATTACGCGAACAAGTTATAAAAGCTTTGGAGGCGTTAGTGGAAGGCGAAAATTTGCCTTCTAGCTCTCTCTAAGAGGACTTACTTTAGCTCGATAAAGCAGCTTTTCACCTTGAAGGTAGCCCGTGTAGCGTACCTTGACTATTTCTCCAGATTGTGCAGTTCCCTCCATCAATTGGTGCAGTTGGGGATCATAAGGTAATTCTGCTCCCACGGGTGCGATCGCTTCTACCCCCCACGCCTGTAAAAGCTTTTCAAGAGGTTTTTGCACCAACGGTACTATTTTGACTGCTGCTAGCTGGGGATTTTCCTGTGCTTTTTGTGCTGCGGTTGGCCATTGCAATAATAAAGACTCCAGCAGTTGCAAACTCGACTGCTGGAGTTCTTGTAGTAATATCTCTCGCTGCTGTTTTATTTGTTGCTGCGATCGCTGGTACTCTTTTCTTAAATCTGCAATTTCTTCTAATAATTCCTGAGTAGGCGCTGCTTTCTCTGCTAACAACTCTACGGTTGAAAAAGTTGCGATTAATTCATTCAATGGCATCTGTAGCACTGGCGACAGCTTAAGCAGTATATCTACCCGCATTTGCTCAAGTTTTCCTTGGCGTAACCGCAAAAGTTGACGCTCTGAGACACCAGCAGTGCGACTCAGCGCTTTAAAACTAGGAATTCCCACCTGTTGCATTAAATCTTGCAACTTTTGGGAATTGGGCATTGGGAATTGAGAATTGGGCATTGGGTATTGGGTATTGGGTATTGGGTATTGGGTATCCCTTCGGCTTCGCTCAGGGCAAGTGGGTATTGGGGATTGGCAAAAAAAAATTAAGTCTTTATTAGTTCCTAGTCCCCAGTCCCTAGTAGTCTGTCAAATTCATTTTGACGGTTAGAGAGACGCGATAAATCGCCGTCTCTACTCTTAATTTATCCGTCAATTAGTTCTTGACAGACTACTAGTCCCCAGTCCCTATTCTTCCAGTAAACTTCTCAACATCCAAGCTGTCTTTTCGTGTACTTGCATCCGTTGAGTTAATAAATCGGCGGTAGGTTCGTCGTTAACTTCCTCTACCACAGGGAAAATAGAGCGTGCAGTTCGGACTACGGCTTCTTGTCCTTCCACTAGTAAACCGATCATTTCCACAGCTTTCGGAACTCCGGGAGTTTCTAGAATCGAACTCAGTTTGGCATATTCGCTGTAGGTTCCCGGTGCAGGATAGCCAAGCGCTCTAATTCTCTCGGCAATTAAATCAACTGCTAAAGCTAATTCTGTATACTGGGTTTCAAACATCAGATGCAATGTTTGGAACATCGGCCCCGTTACATTCCAATGGAAGTTATGAGTTTTCAGATAAAGTGTATAAGTGTCAGCCAACAGGCGAGATAAACCCTCGGCAATTTTAGCCCTACTCGCCTCGTCAATGCCTATATTTACATTTTTGACTGTTACTTTCGATGACATAATTTTCTCCTAATTAGGTTATATGTAATTGGGGATTGCAAATTGGGCATGGGGCATTGGGGATTGGGGATTGGGGATTGGGGAAAAACTTACTGCAACTTCTCCTCATCTCCCTCATCTCCCCATCCCCCATTCTCTATGCCAAGTGCATCTTTAAAACGCTACGGGGTGCTTTACGGACTCTGGCTAAAACGGTTTCTTTGCCTAAACGCTGGCAAGCCTCATACCGATGGCAACCAGAAAAGCCATAATATTGTCCATCTACTTCTAGGACATCTATAGGTTCTTGCTGCCCAATCTCCGCAATCGATTCCATTAAGGCTTGCACTTTATTTGGATCGTTTGCACGAGGCAAGGGCCGTTTTATCTGATTTAATGGAATTTCTTGGACTCTAACCATAAGGAGCTTATCCAACTAGTTCTGTTTTGTGTCTCTAAATAAATCATAGTCATTATGACTACGTTTTGCAACCAGTTTGGGCAAAACTGCTAATGGTATCATTGGAGCACTCATGCGACAAAAAAACCGCACTACAAAGCAATTGGAAAATCAGCTCCAACACCGCATTAAGGGGCAGAAGACGATCGATTACTCGCTATCGCACTTCTTAAAGAGGCTTTTGTTAGCTTGCTCCCCCGTAGGGGTTCGCTATCAGGTAGCTATGAAATTTTCACTTTGGCGTTTTTCCCACACTGTGCTGACCACATTTTGTCTATTGGGACTAACTGCTGCATCAGCGCCTGAGAGTAACATGCAGGGTATGGAACTGAAAATTGGGATTGTGCAGCGATTTGGCTCACAACCCGCTGCCAAGCTGCAATTAGAACCGACAAAAGGCGATCGCTTAAAGCTAAAATTTATTCTGGGCAATAAGCAGCAAACCCTAATTACCAAAAATCCTGTAAAGCTGGAAACAGTCATGCAAGCTTTACCCCAGCCAACAGTTGAGGAAGTGGTCGTTTTAGGCACATACCGCACCTTTGAAACTGCGGAAGACAGTGCTAATAAATGGCGTTCTCAAGGAATGGAAGTGGAAATAGCCCAGCCAGAACGCTGGCAGGTTTGGGCAAAACGCGATGTTTATAGCACTCCTTTACTGCGGCGGTTGCTATTGCAAAACATCCAAGCTTCTACCAAAGAAAAAGTATATCTTGATACTAAAGTTTTAAAACAAGTACCGCGAGTTAGTTGGGTGGTGGATGGTAAGCGCTATAGCCCAAATGATTTGGAAATCAGTACTGATAAAAACTTGATTCGGGTGAATAAAAGCGAAAAACAAGAGTTTGCTCGTCTGTATGCTGGGCGAATGAATTTGCAGCCAAATGCTTATGGCACGTACACTTTAGTTAATGAAGTTCCTTTAGAAACTTATTTGCGTGGGGTTGTGCCTTATGAAATAGGCGCAGATGCACCAACAGCCGCGCTAGAAGCCCAAGCAATTCTCGCTCGGACTTATGCTTTAAGAAATTTACGCAGGTTCGCAGCAGATAACTATCAGTTGTGTGCTGATACTCACTGTCAAGTTTATTATGGGCTGAATGGAGCAGGGGTGAAAACAGACAAAGCGATCGCCTCAACCAGGGGTAAGGTAGTAACCTATAAAAACGAACTAGTAGATGCCCTTTATTCTTCCACTACTGGTGGTGTTACCGCCTCCTTCAGCGATGTCTGGAATGGTGATGATCGTCCCTATCTGCGCCCTGTACTGGATGCTGCAACTACTTTTTGGAACTTATCTAAGCAGAGTTTAGCAGATGAAAAGAACTTCCAAAAATTTATTAATATCAAAGAAGGATTTAATGAAAGCAAGTGGGATATGTTTCGTTGGCATAAGGAAACCTCTTTAGAGGATATTACCAAGGACTTGCAGAAATTTTTGCAGGTTAAAAACAGTCCTTATGCCAAATTTAAGACAATTCAAGCTATGGCAGTAGTGAAGCGAAGCCAGAGTGGGCGTATCCTTGAACTTGCCGTTAAAACTGATAACAGCACCTTTGTTCTCCACAAAGACGAAGTTCGTAGTGCCTTTGCTGCTCCTAAAAGTACGCTATTTTACATACAACCCCTGAATAAAGGCAAAGCCGAACTGTGGGGATACGCCTTTATTGGTGGTGGATTAGGACATGGAGTCGGCTTGAGTCAAACTGGCGCTCAAAATTTAGCTAAATTAGGTTGGTCAAGTCCAAAAATTCTCCAATTTTACTATCCTGGTACTCAGATTCAGATTTTTAGCAAAGAGACAAAACTTTAAGCTAATCGGGAAATTTCATACTTAAAAAATCAAGCAGGAACACAGTAAACTTTGTGTTCCTGCTCAACATTAAATTAGGCTTTTTATCAAAGTCGGTTTATAGACACGGCATTGAGAAGGCGTTGACACTAAATGCGGTGCTTCTATTTTTTCAACATTATTTACTCTTGCAAGAGGTTTATTGTTGAGAGTCCTAACTCTTAGTAGAGTTCTTCTTCTTTGTGAGTTTCGATTGTCACATCAGAGGTAGGGTAAGCAACACAAGTCAGTACATATCCAGCTTCGATTTGATCGTCATCCAAGAATGACTGGTCACCTTGATCGACGGTACCCTTTACGAGTTTACCTGCACAGGTCGAGCAAGCACCAGCGCGGCAAGAGTAAGGCAGGTCAAGACCAGCTTCTTCGGCAGCGTCTAGAATATAGGTATCGTCATCAACATCAAGGGTTTGGTTCAGTCCTTCGGCCTCGTTGACTAGTGTCACTTTATAGGTTGGCATTGACTAATCCTCTCTTTTGCAAACGGTAGTATAAGTTATCTTTAGGCAAAGGTCACGGCTTTTCATCGAATTAGCCGCTTATTCAAATTTGCTTCAATTCTGATACTACGAGAAAAATTAAACGATGTAACTGGAAATTGAACCCGATTAGTAATGAAATTTAGTTGCTTAATCCTGATAAGTTTTATTTATATTATTTTTGGTCTTAGTCAGGCTGTAATTAGAAAAAATTATCTTAATGGATAAAAAATCTAGGTAGGATTAATGCCACCTATATTTTGTAGGATTTACGCAGAACAGATCCCCAACTTGCTTTCAAAATTAAGGCTGTTTCATTGGATATCTTAGAGATTTTCTCAATATCATGAGCAAGAAATAAGGCTGGAGTTAGTAATCTAAAGAATACCGTAGCAACTCCGTAAATTTAAGTGCGTTGGCGTAGCCTCTTTAAGAGTTGCCTTGCCGTACCCTTGTCTTAAGCTAGCTATGCGTAGCGCGTCCGCGCCAAAGACGTTGGTTGCGCGATCGCCTTGATTTTTTGTGGTTATAGTTTTGAAAACATGCCCTAGTACGAATGTTGTAGAGTCTAAACTGGTGAAGTAATGTGATTTTTGATGAAGAGACAATCTCACCACTAGAAGCGTGAAAGAATCAAAAATAGAACTAGTGAGGATCATGTATAATTCAGAAGCAGCTTTGGAAAAAGCAAAAGTGCGTGTAGGTTTGGTGGGTACTGGGTATGTGGCAAAGTTTCGAGCTGAGGCATTGCTCCATAATGAGGGAATGCGATCGCTCTTAGTCGCAGTTGTTGGTCATACCGCAGAAACAACAGCAACCTTTGCCAAAGAGTACGAAATTGAAGCGTTGAGTTCTTGGCAAGAGCTAGTAAAGCGTGAAGATATAGACCTGGTGCTGATTTGCACTATTAATCGAGCTCATGGTGCGATCGCTCGTGCAGCACTTACCAACGGCAAACATGTGGTTGTAGAATATCCGCTTTCGTTGGATGTAGTCGAAGCTGAAGAACTAATTGCCTTAGCCAAAGCACAACAAAAACTCCTGCACGTTGAACACCTAGAACTTTTGGGTGGTTTGCATCAAGCCCTAAAGCAAAACTTAGCCAAAATTGGCGAAGTGTTTTATGTTCGCTACAGCACTATCAATCCCCAAAATCCTGCACCCCGCAAATGGACTTATAACCACGAGTTGTTCGGTTTTCCCTTAATTGGTGCCTTGTCTCGCCTACATCGTCTTACCGATTTATTTGGTAAAGTATTGACTGTAAACTGTCACCAGCGATATTGGGAAATAGAACCAGAATATTACCAAACTTGTTTTTGCACTAGTCAACTCTACTTTACTAGCGGACTTTTAGCGCAAGTAGTCTATGGCAAAGGCGAAACTATTTGGCAATCAGAACGCAAGTTTGAAGTTCACGGGGAAAAAGGAGGTTTAATTTTTGATGGCGACACCGGATTATTCATCCAGCCAGGGGAAACAACACCTATAGAGGTTGCGCCTCGCCGGGGTTTATTCGCCAAAGACACGAGTATGGTTTTAGATCATCTTTTTGATGGCACTCCTTTGTACGTTACCCCAGAGGAGAGCTTGTATACCCTGCATGTTGCTGATGCTGCACAAAGAGCAGCACAGACAGGGTTAACTATGTTTATGAAAGATAGTTTAGATAAAAGTTAATGAAAACCGAACTAATTGTTATTTTATCCCAACGAGAATTAGACAAAATGCGTCAAGCTGGGCGTTTAGCTGCTAAACTTCTCCAGCATCTCGAACCGTTTGTCAAGCCTGGGGTTAGCACTCTTGAACTAAATGATGAAGCCGAACGTTGGACACAAGCGCATGGAGCAAAAAGCGCACCTCTTGGTTATAAGGGTTATCCTAAATCAATTTGCACCAGTGTAAATGAGGTAATTTGTCACGGCATTCCCAACGCCAAGCAAATTCTCAAGGATGGTGACATTATTAATATTGATGTAACGCCGATTGTTGAGGGTTATCACGGCGATACATCTAAGACATTCTTTGTTGGTACTCCTTCCCCAAAAACGAGAAAGTTGGTAGAGGTGACAGAGGAGTGTTTGCGCTTGGGTATTGCTGAAGTCAAACCTGGGGGACGCATTGGCGATATTGGTGCAGCCATTCAAGAGTATGCTGAAGCAGAAGGCTTTTCTGTAGTGCGAGATTTCGTTGGACACGGCATCAGTAACATTTTTCACACTGCGCCGGATGTTCCCCATTATGGTACACGCGGTAAGGGCAAGCGCCTCAGACCAGGGATGGTTTTTACTATTGAGCCAATGATTAACGAAGGTACTTACGAAGTCGAGGTTCTGGGGGATAAATGGACTGCTGTTACGCGCGATCGTAAGCTTTCTGCTCAATGTGAGCATACCTTAGCTGTAACTGAAGATGGCGTTGAAATTCTCACCCTACCTGAAGGGGAGAATTACTAAACTGGTAGATTTTTCTACTCCTTGATTAACATTATGGTTCAAACTCTTGCTGCGGAAAACGTCACACTTGAGCAACTAATATTGCTCTATGGATTAGAATTAGTTGATTCGGAAGAATTCTTTCGAGAGTGGCAAGATGAGCTACCAAAACTGACAAGTTTAGAAAAGCAGCTATTGGATCAAATAAAGGCAGGTTACATAAATTTACGAAACTATCCGCCTTTATTAGAAAATGCAGTTAACACGATTGTTTTATCGCCATTGCTATTCATTGGCAAGTTTTATTTACCTCCTTTTCACGTCAAATTAGAGAAATCTATCGAGATTGAAACAGAAGACAAGCAAACTATCATCAAAGGACGAATTGACTTCTTACTTCTAAATCAAAAATTCTGGGTAACAGTTATTGAGTGTAAACAGGTTGCTTATTCTGTAGAAGCAGGACTTGACCAAATTTTGGCATATATGCTAGCTGCTCCCCAGTCACAAGATGTAGTATTTGGGATGATTACTTCTGGTGGTAGTTTTATGCTCATTAAACTGCTCAAAGGTCATCCTCCTCGCTATGCCACTTCCGATATTTTTGATGTCCGTAATCGTGGGAATGAGTTATATAATGTACTCCAGATTTTGAAGCGTATTAGTCAATTGACTTTTGCCTGATCAAAGGTAGTCTCACATATTGCACCTAGTCCTGGCGATTAGAAATCGCGGCTATACAAACGAAGTCCACCTCCGTGGACAAACATATATGGAGGTAAGATTATGACCCAAGCGTTGCCCAAATTACTAACCTTCAATGAATTTATCGAATGGTATCCCAACGATGCAAAACGCTATGAATTGCACAAAGGAGTAATTGTTGAAATACCACCCCCAACCGGAGAACATGAGAAAGTTATTGGGTTTTTGTCGCGGAAATTAACCGTGGAGTTTGATCGTCTTAATTTACCCTATGGAATCCCCAAAACTGCATTGATCCAAACTCCTTCTGCCGAATCGGCTTATTTGCCTGATGTGTTGCTGCTAAATCTTGATAATCTCGACAATGAACCGCTTTTTCAAAAACAGTCAACAGTAAGCCAAGCAGCATCGGTTCCAATAGTCATCGAAGTTGTTTCAACCAACTGGCGAGATGATTACTACAATAAATTTAGAGATTATGAGGAAATGGGCATTACCGAATATTGGATTGCTGATTATGCTGCATTGGGTGCAAGAAAGTTTATCGGCAATCCCAAACAACCGACTATTTTTGTATGCGAATTAGTTGATGGTGAATATCAAATGACAGCGTTTCAAGGTAACACTGCCATTTCATCACCTACATTTCCCCAATTAAATTTAACTGCACAGCAGATTTTTAATGCGGCTAACTAATTTTTTATCTAGTATTATCTTCCCAACTTATTAGGAATACCTTCACAACCACCAGGAATAGTACCTCTAGTTTTTTCACCACCCCAAGCACAACAGTAGTTACGTGTAGACTCAGACATCCTCTGTAGATTGGTGAAATCGGCATTTTCCACCACAGCGCCAGTGTGTTCGCCGGTTTGATAATTTGGTGGTTGAGTGCGACTGCGAGGTGATGCTTTATCCACTACACCGTAAAATAGGCGAATCCCGTTCATATCCGCACCACTGAGATTAGCACTATATAAAATTGTGCGGGAGAGGTTGGCTTTTACTAAATCACAACCGCTCAGATTAGCGCGGACAAGATTAGCTTCGCTCAAGTCAGTCCAACGTAAATCAGTACCAGAAAGGTCTGCGGCGGCTAGGGTTACGCCTAAATCGATGACACGCACACCTTCTAGGCGGTCTTCTGCATATCCGCCACTCCCATCGAGAATGGCTCGACCTAATAGCCGATCGCGTTGTAAGGGTGAGAGCAACTTGGAACGTGAGAGAAAGCGGAGAATTTTCGCTTTACCACTGCCATCTACACTACTTAAAATTGCCGCAGTGCGTCCTTCAGCGATCGCTCTCTCTTGAGGCCAATCTTCTAATAATCCTTCTTGATCTAATACTAAGTCTGAAACGCCTTGGAAATAGGAATCAATTGTCTGTTGCTGGGTGATAATATTTTGCTGAACTGTGAGCAGGTTTTGCTGAATTGTCAAGTCTTTAGAAATAACATATTGTCGCCACGCCACGTAAACGGCGATGACAGCGATCAGAATTTGCCCCAATGCCCCAAACCATTCTGCTAGGGTTCCAGAAACGTCCCAGTTAATTTGACGTCCCCAAACAAGCAAGCGATCGCCTACACCTGTAAACTTGATCAAGCCGATGATCGCTACTATTAGTCCCAAAATGGCAACAAACAGGGTGCGTTCTTCGGGTGAAAACCACTCGTATAAGGCTTTTTGCAACCAAGGCAATAATATCGCTAGGGATAACAGCAAAGTTATCAGCGTTCCGATCATGCCGACGATCCAGTTATTGAGGATAACTCCAATGAAAGTGATGGCGATCGCTATTAAAGTAATTAGTAATGCCCTTGGCTTAACTAAAAATTGCTTGGTAGTAGGTTGCTGAAAGTCAGAATGGGCAAGTTTTAGAGCAGTTGTATATTGCGGAGATTTCAAAGATGCGATCGCAGCTAGTGCTTGTTGTGTCGCTAGTACTTCTGAGCTTAGGTTTTTCTCAGTTACGCTACCGTCAAAATCATCCGGCTGCAAATCCTTTTCGGGGACTGGTTCTGGGGTTGGTAGATTAGAGGAATTGGATTCAATCGTCATGTTTTCTATTTTGCCCCAGCAGATTCAGTTCCACATCTGTTTTATCAGAAATTGCACTAAACTAAAGACCTGTATTCCATAAGACTGAGAACGCAAAGCTTTACTAAGTTCAGATATAGCCCTTGCCCTAACTGGTTCCCAGAGGGCTGCCGCCTCCGCTCAGTTTCAGTCAGAGTTTAAATCCCCTTATGTAATAGATATCTTGCACGAATGCAAAACTAGCCCTCATCCCCCAACCCCGAATCCCAATTTTGGGATTCGGGGAGAGAATTTCAAAGTCCCTCTCCCAAGCTTGGGAGAGGGATTTAGGGTGAGGGCTTTTAATTCATGCAAGAACTTTGTTAGCGCAGGGCTAGCGAGTCCATGTACTCATACGTCGAAGCAAGCTAGCAAGAGCGTCTCTTAGAGAGCATCATTTTGAATTTTGAATTGTTAAGTATGGTCTACAGTTTGAATTGTCAGCATTTGAGGGGGCGTAGCATCAGGTGGGTAGAGAAAATCCACTTCTACCAATCGCTCTTGGCCAGGGGATATTTTTAATTGAGCAAGCGGTTCTCCCATCTGTCCCCGTTGTTGAACTAAATGCCAGTATTGGGTTCTAGGTAAGCCATTATCGTCATTGTAGCGAATACGAACTGTGCCACGGAAAAAGACAGATGGTTGGGGTGGTGAAAAAAAGCGAAGCCCTGGTTTACTTAACTCATCTTCTTTGATAGGCGTTTGGAAAAGTACCTTTATAGTTTGCGGCTTATGGGTATTATTAATTAATGGTAGAGAAATGTTGTATTCAATGCCGTAGTTGCCATGAGCTTCGTAAGCAGTACCAGGATAACGCGCCACTAGTTTAGCAGTTTGGTTTTGTCCAGTACCCATTTTGCCTGCCAAAAGTGTACTTAAACCGTAAGAAAAAGCTTGTCCTGATTCGGGAATTGTCAGGTATGAACTATTTTCGTTAGTAACTTGTACTTGCCAACGAGAGCCAATAGCTACCCCCGCTACCCGTCCGTAAATTTCTTTTGCCCCTGCAAGGTGATCTGGAGGACTGGGAGCCTGTTCACGCGGGCCTGCAAAATCACCATTTTCTAACAAATTCTCCCATTCTTCTAAAGTGGGCGCTCGTTCACTACCATCAGGATTGGGTTTGGCAAACATGGCTAGGTTCGCCATATAAACTGGACTATCACTATACAAACGTAACAAAGTAGAACGTCCATTCAATGGCGGGGTTAAAGAACGCACTGGAATTGGATGATTCATTAACATCCGGCTTTGTTTTGGTGGAATTACCAACTGGGCTGGCCATCCTGACTGTCGTCTGACTCGTAGCAGATCATTCATCACGCGATCGCCTGGTCCTGCATAAATGTCTCCCGAATTATTTGATTGCATGGCGGGAAGTTTGATAAATGGTGCATCAGGTTGACTAAGATAACTAGCTGCTTGCAATATATTGATAGTTGCAGAGCGATCGCTGGGATTATAAACAATCACCCCCAAATAAAGAGTCCGCAAATCATTTAGAGTCTCAATTGCTTTAGCAATATGGTGAGAAAATAAATCAAACCGTCCCTGAAATGGAAAGTTCAGGTGGGCGCTGGGTACTCTTTTGCCTTGAGGAGGAAATGTAGACAACAGAATTCCTTCACTCTGAACTACTTCTGGGTTATTACTGTTAAATACTGGTACTTCATCAAGATGTCCTGTTAAAGGTCTTGTTTGTTGGGGAACGAAGACTTCTTGCGGTGCTGGAGAAAGCGATGCTTGAGCCAAAAACAAATAAGAAATAAGATTAAGCATTTATTCAAAAAGCAATTTATCGCTCAAGTTAAGAATACAGCATACCTAATCTATACCTTCGAGGTGAATGAGTATTCGTGCCAATCGCAAATGGGGCGATACCCTGCGCGTACTCCGTTGGAGAACTCTTGGAGACGCGATCGCGTTTGCGTCTCCAAGAATTGCCCCTACAACATGGTCTATTTACTATCAAATGATAAATATATATATTGTGGGGTGGGCATCTTGCCCGCCCTGATTAATAAGCGTGCAGGATGTCCACCCCACAAAATTGAGTACTGTACTTGTTGGAATTCCCAGTCCTTTGCCCTCAATTAAGGTGCAAGGGCATTACCCCGAATTAGACTACCAATGGTTTTGGCAGTAATTTTCAATTGGGTGATAGGATTAGCAGGGACAACCGTCTTATACAGATAGCTATCAAATGTTAGCCGTTGCACATCGAGGTCATCGCACATTTCCACAAACGCCTCGCGGGTAGCGTCGGAACGATAGAACACACTTTGCAGAATATCCAGCACCTTGTAAGTGAGTCCGTATCTTTTATCCCAACGCTTCAGATAAACCTTCAAGTCGCCTTCTGTAGGAATACGGCTACCACTGTTAGATGTTTCGACAATAGTTTCCGCACACATCCGCCCAGATTTAGCGGCAAAATAAATCCCTTCACCAGAGGACTTGGTAACGTAACCAGCAGCATCTCCCACCAACGCGATGCGACCAACAACACGACGAGGACGGGGATGTTCAGGAATGGGGTGCGCTTCTACTTTGATGATTTTACCGCCTGCGAGCTTCTCGGAAGCACGGGCGCGGATACCAGCTTGTAACTGTTTGATGCTGGCCTTATTTATGTGCATTGTCCCAGTACCGACAGCTACGTGGTCATATTTGGGGAAAACCCAAGCGTAGAAATCGGTAGAAACGTCATCACCGACATACATTTCGGCGAGGTCGTTATAGTAGGCCATTTTGTCTTCGGGTAAGCGAATTCGCTCTTGGAAGGCGATCGCATAATTATAATCCCCAGCGTCCATTTCCTTAGCAACGCGAGAATTAGCCCCATCCGCCCCAATAACTACATCCACCTTCAGGGTTTTGGCAATCCCCTGTGATATCCCATCTGTATGGTCAATGTAATGAATGGTATAGGGATCAGTATTGTTTCCTGGTATATCGAGTTTATGAACAGTGGCATTAATTAAATTTGCGCCGACTTTTGCCGCGCGATCGCGCAAAAAGCCATCTAGCACTTCCCGGCGACACATTCCTATATATTCATCTTCATTTACCAGATTGATATCAACCTCACGATTGGAAGGTGAAATCATTTTCATCTTCCGTACCCGGCGATCGATAATCTCTGGTGGTAAGTCAAATTCACTCACCATACATAGAGGAATTGCACCCCCACAAGGCTTTGCATTGTCTAGCTTCCGCTCAAACAAGTAGGTTTCAATCCCAGAGGCTGCCAGTGTTTCTGCGGCAGATGAACCAGCAGGGCCTGACCCAATAACAGCAACCCGTAGTGTCAAAGGTCTTTCTCCCAATCTTCACATTTACCGAGAGCATACTACCACGGTCTTTCTAGTGATTTGGCGCTTTACCTTTAGGTTTATGCACAAATGCAATATTCCTTAATGTTTCGATACGAATTGGGAGTGGGAATTGGGGATTGGGAAAAATGAAGATAGCATAACTCATGATTGTGGTTCCCTAGATTGTGGTGCTGTTGATTGTAGTTCTCTAGATTGCAGTGGTGCTGACTGTAGCTTGCTCGATCGCAGTAGCTGCGGTAGCTAAATCTTATTCATGCATAAATAACGATATATGGTATATGTAGGACACGGTAATCCTACCAAGGATCTGTAGATTTACTTGCAGAGGTATAGCGGCAGTGGGTATAGTAGTTGAGAATGTCTCCAAACAATTCGGGAGTTTCAAGGCAGTTGATCAGGTCAGCCTGGAAATTAAGAGTGGTTCGCTAGTTGCATTACTCGGTCCATCGGGATCAGGTAAATCTACGCTACTACGGTTAATTTCAGGTTTAGAAATGCCAGATAGCGGCAAAATCCTGCTTACCGGTAAGGACGCTACATACCAAAGCGTGCAACAGCGCAATATTGGCTTTGTGTTTCAGCACTATGCCCTATTTAAGCATCTGACTGTCAAGCAGAATATTGCCTTTGGTTTAGAAATTCGTAAGGCACAGCCAAAGAAAATTAAGGGGCGAGTAGAACAGTTGCTAGAATTGGTGCAATTGAGTGGACTAGGCGATCGCTATCCATCACAACTTTCTGGTGGCCAAAGACAACGGGTAGCATTAGCCAGGGCATTGGCAGTAGAACCTGAAGTTTTATTGCTAGATGAACCCTTTGGCGCACTCGATGCGAAAGTTCGCAAAGACTTACGGGCATGGTTACGCCGCCTCCATGATGAGGTTCATGTTACCACAGTTTTTGTCACCCACGACCAAGAAGAAGCAATGGAAGTCTCCGATGAAGTTGTGGTCATGAATAAAGGGCGTGTGGAACAGGTAGGGACACCAGCAGAAATTTACGATAATCCAGCCACCGCATTTGTAATGAGCTTCATTGGCCCGGTGAATGTGTTACCCAGCAACTCGAAGATTTTTCAAAGTAGCGGATTTGATGCGCCACACCCAGAAGTATTTTTGCGTCCGCAAGATGTGATTTTACAAAAGGTTGCTAACGGTGCCACTACACCTGCGACAGTGAGCCGTTTGATACATTTAGGTTGGGAAATTCAGGTAGAATTAACTTTTGATGATGGGCAAGTGGTGATGGCGCATTTAACACGCGATCGCTTCAACCAATTAGAGTTAGAACCGAAACAACGCGTGTATGTGAAGCCAAAGGATGCCAAGTCCTTCCCCCTGTCTTATTCAATTTAGTTGGCAATATGAAAATATTTATGCTTGCTACTTGAGGTTACAGCAGAAAAGTGTTGCCAGAATATTTGCCTAATCCACCAGTAGCTAGTACCGCAAGGCGGAAGTCACGCATTCAAAAATCATGCATTCACGCCTGCTTTAATTTTGGGCATTCTGGCTGTAATCAAATGGTAGGTTTATTTTCGCCGAATTGTACTACTGAAATCGGAGATGCCGAGGAGATAGCTGCATAACAGTATACAAAAGCACCAGCACAGTATGATACTGAGGCTGGTGCGCTGGCTTTTCACTGATTTTTGTGAGGATTAATTTAATCCTCTAAACTTTAACTTTCTACATCGCACCGCTTATCCGCCTCTACTAACAAGGAGTCAAATTAAACTTAATTTTATAAGTCCCATTGAATCCAATTTGAGTTCGCTGCCCCGCAGCTACATTTGTGGCACGCGCTATCAAAGTTGTGTTGATGCCGAAAACCGAATTCACTGGGTTAGCACACGCGTTTATTGTATCTCCTGTAACAGATACATCTTTC
This sequence comes from Nostoc sp., assembly GCF_036916975.1. Taxonomy (GTDB): domain Bacteria; phylum Cyanobacteriota; class Cyanobacteriia; order Cyanobacteriales; family Nostocaceae; genus Nostoc. The sequence goes on along the minus strand of NZ_JBALFF010000036.1, from coordinate 128,774 downwards.
AGCCATCCATTTGAAAAGCCAGCCGGGAAGTCTGCGTTTAAATTATTACTAGAATTGAGAACATCTTTCCCTTGAAATACTCCTCTAACCCTTAGGGCAGCACTCCCGCCCTGAGGCACATTTGTATAACCATAATACCTGAGGTTAATCGGCTGAACTTTGTAGCCCTTAGGCACATTAAGCCCAATTCTGAGACTGCAAGATTGTGATACAACCTTAGGAGATGCAGCTATAGCTTGAAATTGAGGAAAAGCTACAAACAGAGTATTTCCTGCCAAACTTATTTGGGCATTTCCCGACGGGCAGCCATTTCCGAAAACACTTACTAGAACATTTTGAAACTGAAATCCTTGTGTTTGAGCCTGTGCCTGAGATAAACCTACAATATTTAAACTCAGTAGCGTCAAACTGGAAATAAAAGCACCTAAAACTTTCATATGTTTCATCTCAAATAAGGAGAGCTTATCAGGTTTGTTGTCAATACTATGTCTCAAGACACGGAGTCAAAAATTTCTTCAGAGAGATTGGAAGAAATATTTCAATAAGTTGGTAAATCAACTTTAGAGGAAACAGCTTTTGTGAAAAATTAAATGCAAAACTGACTAGGCATTTAAAAAAACTTAACAAGGATTAAAAGCAAATTTGATTTGGAACAATACAGGACCGATTTCTGTATCTATTTTATCAATTCGGATTTTGGTTTGTTGATTTGCAGGTATATCTCTAGCTCTTGCCGTTAGATTTGTATTGATACCAAAAATCGAATTTACTGGGTTTTTACATGCATTTATTGTGCCTAATACAATACCTACATCTTTACTCCAAGTAGCTGAGAAGCCAGGCGCAAACGTTGCGTTTGGATCATCGATAGTTTGAAGTTCTTGACCTTCAAAAAGTATTTTCACGTTCAGGTTAGCACTGCCTCCTGTAGGCACATCTGCAAAGCCAAGATACTTAACGTTAATGGGCTGAACGTTCAATCCAGAAGGTACATTAAGACCGATCCGCAGATTGCAGGATTTTGATACAACCTTAGGAGGTAAAGCTAAAGCTTCAAACTCAGAAAATGTTATTGAAAGAGTATCTCGATTCAAAATTCCCTTTGCTGTTCCGTTTGGGCAACCATTTCCGAAAAGAGTTACTAGAACTTCTTGAAGCTCAAATCCTGCTGTTTGAGCCTGTACCTGAGATAAACCGACAACATTTAAACTCAGTAACGTCAAACTGGAAATCAGACCAGTTAAAACTTTCATCTAATAACTCCCCGAAAATCTGTAATCTCCTATGAATATTACATGGAATGTGAATCTCCTAATATACTTTTAGACCAAAAAATTTTACCTGGCAGACTCTTTGGGTTTTGGGGATTTCTAGCAATCATTAAATGTATGGAATACACTCTGGTTAAGAAAGACAGAAAGATGATAAAATAATCAATTTCTGACTTGGAAATTGTTTACCAACGTATTTGACTTATCAGAAAATAATTCAGGAGTCAGCACTTAGAATTCAGAATCGAATTCTGTACGAAAAAACAGATAACGCAGAGGTAGCGACTCTACCAGCAGATTAATAAATAAACGGGTTTAAGACCCCTACTAAATCTTCTCCTTTGGAGATGCACTCACTCGCGTTCGATTTAGCGCTCAAGAATAGAATGGTGGTATTGAACCCCCACTTTCTTGTTCTGACTCCTGAATTCTTACTTCTGAATTCTTCTTTAATTAAGAATTGCCCTCACAAGAAGTTTTACAAGCATTTTACCATCAAATAAAAATATATTTTACCTATCCAAAGACATATTTTTTTCCAAGTGTGATTTTGTTAGATTTATCAGCTACTTTGGCTTGACCCAATTATTTATTAAGACAGAGATTCAAAGCTTTATTCAGAGCGATTGAAAAAATCTTTCGATAAGTTGGTACAGCTTTACAAACAGCAGGTTTTGGAAAAAATTAAATACAAAAATAACTAGGCATTTAAAAAACTTAACAAGGATTAAATTCAAACTTGATTTGAAACAATACACGCCCGATTGTTGTGTCTATTTTATCAAATCGTATTTTGGACTTCTAAACGTCTAGGTACATTTGTAGCTCTTGCTATCAGAGTTATAAACCTATTTGACTTCTCAGAAAATAATTCAGGAGTCAGCACTTAGAATTCAGAATTTAATTCTGTGTAACTGGCAGATAGTCGAGCGTTAGCTACTCTACCACCAGATGAACAAATAGGTTTAATACCCCCACTAAATTTTCTGTTTTAGAGACGGACTCGCGTTTGATTTAGCGTACAAGAATAAAATATTTGAACCCTCCACTTTCTCGTTCTGACTCCTGAATTCCTGCTTCTGAATTCTTCTTCAATTCAGAATTGCCTTCATAATAAGCCTTGAAAAATTTAAAATCACAGATAAATATATTTTACCTATGCAAAGACATCTGTTTTGCAAATTGTGATTTCGTTAGATTGATCAGCTACTTTGACTTTACCTAACTATTTATCAAGACAGAGAGTCAAAGATTTATTCAGTTGGTAAACCAGCTTTATAGATAGGGAGTAGCTATTGGCAAAAAAAAACCTAACAAGGATTAAAATCAAACTTAATTTGGAATAATACAGGACCGATTGTTGTGTCGATTGTATCAATTCGGATTTGGGTTTCTAGACCTTTAGGTTTACTTGGTACATTTGTAGCTCTTGCTATGAGAGTTGAATTGATACCAAAAACCGAACTTACTGGGTTCTTACATGCATTTATTGTGTTTAATGTAATACCTACATCTTTGCTCCAAACATCTGAGAAGCCAGCATTAAACTTTTGGTTTGGATTATCGTTAGTTGGAACTTCTTGACCTTGAAAGAGTATTTTCACGTTCAGGTCAGCACTGCCTTTTGTAGGCACATCTGCAAAGCCAAGATATTTGACGTTAATCGGCTGAACGTTAAATCCAGAAGGTACACTCAGACCGATCCGCAGATTGCAGGATGCTGATACAACCTGAGAACGTGGAGCTTTAGCTTCAAATGCAGAAAATGTTATTGAAAGGGTATCTCCATTCAAAACTCCCTGTATTTTTCCCTCTGGACAACCACTTCCCGCAAAACTTACTGGAACATTTTGAAGCTGAAATCCTTGTGTTTGAGCCTGTACCTGAGATAAACCCACAACATTTAAACTCAGTAGCGTCAAGCTGGAAATAATGCCAGTTAAAATTTTCATATTGTTAGACTCCGCAAAAAGGTGTAATTTACTGTACAAATTAGCTGCAACTTAAAATTCCCTAAGACTTCCTTCTACACAAAAGAATTTTCACCACCAGCCTCTTTGGTGTTTGGGGACTTAGCAGTCTAGGACTTTTAAAATATCCTCTAAGAGGCATCAGCTTTTGTGAAAAATTAAATGCCGATTAGGCATTTAAAAAACCTAACAAGGATTAAAAGCAAACTTGATCTGGAACAATACAGGTCCGATTGTTGTGTCGATTGTATCAATTCGGATTTGGGTTTCTTGATTTGGAGGTATATTTGTAGCTCTTGCTGTCAGATTTGTATTGATACCAAAAATCGAACTTACTGGATTCTTACATGCATTTATTGTACCTAATACAATACCTACATTTTTGTTCCAAACATCTGAAAAGCCAGAGTTAAACGTTGCGTTTGGATTATCGTTAGTTGGAACTTCTTGACCTTGAAAGAGTATTTTCACGTTCAGGTTAGCACTGCCTCCTGTAGGCACATCTGCAAAGCCAAGATAGTTGACGCTAATGGGCTGAACGTTCAATCCAGAAGGTACATTCAGACCGATCCGCAAATTGCAGGATGCTGATACAACCTTAGGAGGTGAAGCTAAAGCCTCAAATTGATCAAATGTTATTGAAAGAGTATCTCCATTCAAAATCCCCTCTGCTGTTCCGTCTGGGCAACCATTTCCGAAAAGAGTTACTGGAACTTTTTGAAACTCAAATCCTGTTGTTTGAGCCTGTACCTGAGATAAACCGACAACATTTAAACTCAGTAGCGTCAAGCTGGAAATAATGCCAGTTAAAATTTTCATATTGTTAGACTCCGCAAAAAGGTGTAATTTACTGTACAAATTAGCTGCAACTTAAAATTCCCTAAGACTTCCTTCTACACAAAAGAATTTTCACCACCAGCCTCTTTGGTGTTTGGGGACTTAGCAGTCTAGGACTTTTAAAATATCCTCTAAGAGGCATCAGCTTTTGTGAAAAATTAAATGCCGATTAGGCATTTAAAAAACCTAACAAGGATTAAAAGCAAACTTGATCTGGAACAATACAGGTCCGATTGTTGTGTCGATTGTATCAATTCGGATTTGGGTTTCTTGATTTGGAGGTATATTTGTAGCTCTTGCTGTCAGATTTGTATTGATACCAAAAATCGAACTTACTGGATTCTTACATGCATTTATTGTACCTAATACAATACCTACATTTTTGTTCCAAACATCTGAAAAGCCAGAGTTAAACGTTGCGTTTGGATTATCGTTAGTTGGAACTTCTTGACCTTGAAAGAGTATTTTCACGTTCAGGTTAGCACTGCCTCCTGTAGGCACATCTGCAAAGCCAAGATAGTTGACGCTAATGGGCTGAACGTTCAATCCAGAAGGTACATTCAGACCGATCCGCAAATTGCAGGATGCTGATACAACCTTAGGAGGTGAAGCTAAAGCCTCAAATTGATCAAATGTTATTGAAAGAGTATCTCCATTCAAAATCCCCTCTGCTGTTCCGTCTGGGCAACCATTTCCGAAAAGAGTTACTGGAACTTTTTGAAACTCAAATCCTGTTGTTTGAGCCTGTACCTGAGATAAACCGACAACATTTAAACTCAGTAGCGTCAAGCTGGAAATAATGGCAGTTAAAATTTTCATATTGTTAGACTCCGCAAAAAGGTGTAATTTCCTGTACAAATTAGCTGCAACTTAAAATTCCCTAAGATTCTTCTACACAAACAAAAGAATTTTATCCACCAGCCTCTTTGGGGTTTGGGGACTTATGGCAGTTCTTAATTGTCTGCAATACGCTCTGGTTGAAGCAGACAGAAATAGGATAATAAATTTCTGGCTTTTAAATTATTTATCAGCGTATTTCATTTATTTAAGAATTGCCATTTGTTGCCAATACTTATTTTAAAAACAGAGTGCTAAAGATTTCTTCAGAGCAATTGCAAGAAATCTTTGGATAACTTTTCGTAAAGCAGCTTTAGAGGATGTTTTAAACCGGTATTTTCCTTTCGTGATAAAGCAAAGTAAATTATCTCAGTGCATAGCTGAAACCTTATTTTTTGCCGCACTTCACCTGAGCGAGAACGTGAAAACATACTTTTTGGGACTTTTAAAACATCCTCAAAGAGGCATCAGCTTTTGCGAAAAAGAAAAATTAAATGCAAAACTGACTATGCATTCAAAAAACCTAACAAGGATTAAAAGCAAACTTGATTTGGAACAATACAGGTCCGATTGTTGTGTCGATTGTATCAAGTCGGATTTGGGTTTCTTGATTTACAGGTATATTTGTAGCTCTTGCTGTCAGATTTGTATTGATACCAAAAATCGAATTCACTGGATTCTTACATGCATTTATTGTGCCTAATGTAATACCTACATTTTTGTTCCAAACATCTGAGAAGCCAGGGTTAAACGTTGCGTTTGGATTATTGTTAGTTGGAACTATTTGACCTTGAAAAAGTATTCTAACGTTCAGGTTAGCACTGCCTCCTGTAGGCACATCTGCAAAGCCAAGATAGTTAACGTTAATGGGCTGAACGTTCAATCCAGAAGGTACATTCAGACCGATCCGCAGATTACAGGATTTTGATACCACTTTAGGAGGTGCAGCTAAAGCTTCAAACTCAGAAAATGTTATTGAAAGAGTATCTCCAACCAAAATTCCCTCTGCTGTTCCCTTTGGGCAACCATTTCCGAAAAGAGTTACTGGAACTTTTTGAAACGTAAATCCTTTTGTTTGAGCTTGTGCCTGAGATAAACCGACAACATTTAAACTCAGTAGCGTCAGACTGGAAATAATGCCAGTTAAAATTTTCATAGTTTTGGACTCCGCAAAAAGGTGTAATTTCCTGTGGACATTAGCTGAAACTTAAAATTCCTAAGATACTTCTACACAAAGAAATTTTACCCAGCAGCATGTTTGGGGTTGGGGACTTTTACTAGTTCTTAAATGTGTGCAATACGCTCTGTTAACACATACAGAAACAGGATAAAACAATTAATTTCTGACTAGGAAATTAATTATTTATCAGCGTATGTCACTTATCAGACAAGAATTCAGGAGTTAAAATTGGGAATTTTAGAATTTAATTCTGTAAAACTGGCGGTAGCTAGTCTACGAGCGGATGAATAAATGGCTTTAATAAGGCGACTAAATAGAACGCAAGTGCGTCTTCAAAGGAGAAGATTTAGTAATCAATAACGGATAGGCGAGTCTCAATCGCCCACTAATTGATTTTGACTCCTGAATTCTGACTTCTGAATTTTTATATTGAGAATTGCTTTTACAACTAGTCTCGAAAAAATAATAATTTATATGAGAAATATTTTATATCTATCTAAAGGCATAGATTATGTAAATTTTAACAAATTATTACGGGAAAGCACGTAGATACGTAGCGGTGAGACAGCCCTCTTGGTAGGGTTTCGCTTGGTAAATTAATCTTTTAAAATCTGGATTTCATCAAGTTGATTAATCACCACATCTGCACCTTGGACGTTATCCGACTTACCCACCCAAGTGATACCAATACAACCTGCGGCTTTAGCATCACGCGCCATTTGCATATCACCAACGGAATCACCTACCATCAATGTAGTGCCTGGTTGGACTCCTAAAGCTTGGCAAGCTTGCAAAAATAGCACTGGATCTGGTTTAGTCGGACCTCCATCTACTCCCATTTCCAACTGGATGTAATCACTTAATTGGTGATTCTCTACAAACTTATGTACTTCATCGCTTGTTGCAGCTGAGAGGATACCGAGTTTCAAACCAGTTTTTTGTAGGTATTTCAACAAGTCTAAGCTACCCACAAACAGAGGTGAAGGAGTTTTTTCAATGTATTTTTCCGCTTCATCCAAAGCTTGACGGGCTATTTTTAAGGACTCAAACCATCCTCTTCCTGTTTCGGCAATATACGCCGCAGCCGCAACTTCTGTTTCACGGCGACTCGCTACTGATATTAAACCGGCGGGATCTAGAATATTCCCATTGATGCCAAACGCCATTAATAGGGGTTCCCCAATACCGGGAACTTGAGCGTCTATCAACCTAGCTGCTCTTTGTGCGAGCGATCGCAAATAGGTTTCTGAATCTTCTAGAGTACCGTTTTTGTCAAACAAAATTGCCTGGATATTATCAAAAGTGATGTTTCTACATTTAACAGTTGCCATAATATATATTTCATTCCATTTATTTAGTTAAAAGTGAAGAGTTATGAGTTTTTATCCTTATATTAACTCCTTAGTGTTAGCAATTCTCCACATAAAAAAAGAGGGGTTTCCCTCTTTTTTATATGATTTAATCCTCTTACTTAAAAATAAGTAAAACTATAAATGTATTATTCTTCAATAGCTGCTGGAATATCTTCTTCTGTTTCCGTCGCTGGTGGAATATCTTCTTCAAGTTCCGCTGCTGGTGGAATATCTTCTTCAAGTTCCTCTGCTGGTGGAATATCTTCTTCAAGTTCCGCTGCTGCTGCTGGTGGAATATCTTCGTCAAGTTCCGCTGCTGGTGGAATATCTTCTTCTGCTACAACTTCCGCAGATGCAGCCGCCGCAGCAGTAGCACCTTGTTGCTTGGCTAACAGCTGTTCACGATATTTAGCAGCCATTTCTTCTGCCTTATCGTAAACCAAATCCCGGTTTTTAATCATGTCGCCAGGTTCGGGTTCTAGCTGCTTGGTAGATAGGGAAATCCGACCCCTTTCTGCATCCAAGTCAATGATCATAACTTTTACTTCATCATTGACATTGAACACGCTATGAGGTGTATCAATATGTTCGTGGGAAATCTCAGAAATGTGTAGTAGACCACTGACGCCGCCGATGTCGATGAAAGCACCGTAGGGTTTGATGCCACGAACTGTACCAATTACTACTTCGCCGACTTCTAGGCGGTTCATCTTACGTTCAACCAGCGCCCGACGGTGAGATAGAACTAAGCGGTTACGTTCTTCGTCCACCTCTAGGAATTTCAATGGCAAATCTTCGCCTACCAATTCTTCTTTAGGTTTGCGGGTACTGATATGAGAACCGGGGATAAAGCCGCGTAATCCCTCAATCCGTACCAATGCTCCACCGCGATTGGTTGCAAATACGCCAGAACGGACAGTAGCATCTTCTGCTTGCAGCTGTCGCACGCGCTCCCAAGCCCGCATATACTCAATACGGCGAATTGAAAGGGTTAATTGACCATCTTCGTTTTCATCGGTAAGGATGAAAAATTCCCGTGTTTCGTTTGACTGTAAGACTTCTTCCGGGCTATCTACCCGGTTAATAGACATTTCTTGTATAGGAATATATGCTGCGGTTTTAGCACCAATGTCAATCAGAGCGCCGCGCGGCTCTATACTGAAAACTGTTCCTGGGACAACATCACCAGGGCTAAAATGATAATCGTATTTGTCAAGTAGAGCAGCGAAATCTTCGTGAGTGAATCCAATTTCTGTAGCGGTTAAATTCTGATTGACCATGCTGATTTGTTCCTGGTTCTAGTCTCCGTAAAGGTTGTGCGACAAGCGCGATGTGTTTTGCAAACACTTTTATGGCAGTTTACATTAACATCCATTTTCATCCTAGCGCAGAAAAGCTAGTATTAACACATATTTACTCCAAGATTGAAAATTATATCACAACAATTAGTCATTGGTCATTAGTCATTTGTAAATAGTGATAAATGAGACAAAGGACAAAGGACACACAAAATAATATCCGTTGCTACTAAGTATCGTAGCAACGGATATTAAGATTCAATCTGCTTAAAGGTCTGGTATATAGGATCTACTTATCTTTTGGTTTCTCAAAGCGAGGGGGTTCCCGAAATGCGATCGCAAAAAAGAGAGTACCTATACACAGAGTAAAAATTAAGATGTACGCAACGCTTTCCATATTACGATCTCCTGCCTATCCAGCTAGTAATGAGGGATTAGGGATTGGGTACTGGGTATTAGGGATTGGACATTGAAAAGAGGCAGAGGGGAGGGGTGCGGGGGCAGAGGGGAAAACTCCTTGCTCCCTGCTCCCTTGCTTCTTTCCCAGTCCCCAGTCCCCAGTCCCCAGTCCCCAGTCCCCAGTATTTTAAAGGGCTTCTTTCCGGCGGGTTGACTTGTCGCCCACTTTCTGGAATAGACCCCACTCAACTTGTTCTTCTAGATCGGCATCAACACCAGCAAATACGTCTCGGTAGATTGTCCGAGAGCCATGCCAGAGGTGACCAAAGAAGAACAATAGAGCAAATACTGCATGTCCAAAGGTAAACCAACCTCTAGGACTGGTGCGGAATACACCATCAGAGTTCAAGGTTTCTCGGTCAAATTCAAAGATTTCACCGCCTTGAGCTTTCCGAGCATACTTCTTCACATCAGCTGGTTCTGTAAAGGTCTTACCATTGAGATTGCCACCATAGAAGCTGACGGTGACACCAGATTGCTCGAAGCTATACTTAGATTCTGCCCGACGGAAGGGAATGTCAGCGCGGACAATTCCATCTGCATCGGTCAAAATCACTGGGAAGGTTTCAAAGAAGTTGGGGAGACGACGCACGGTCAATTCCCGTCCTTCAGAATCTTTGAATACGGCGTGACCTTGCCAAGACTGAGCAATGCCATCACCTTTAACCATCGGACCTGTACGGAATAGACCGCCTTTAGCGGGACTATTACCGACGTAATCATAGAAAGCCAGCTTTTCGGGAATCTGCGACCAAGCTTGTTCAAGGGTTGCACCTTGAGCAACATTTGTTTGGACGCGCTGCTGAATTTCTTGACGGAAGTAGCCTTGATCCCACTGATAGCGGGTTGGGCCAAACAATTCGATGGGAGTGGCGGCGTTACCGTACCACATAGTACCTGCAACAACGAAAGCAGCAAAGAAAACTGCTGCAATACTGCTAGAAAGTACTGTTTCAATGTTCCCCATCCGTAGGGCTTTGTAGAGCCGTTCGGGGGGTCTGACTGTCAGGTGGAATAAGCCTGCAATAATACCAACAACGCCAGCAGCAATGTGGTGAGCCACAATGCCACCAGGGTTGTATGGGTTAAAACCATCTGGTCCCCATTCTGGTGCGACTGCTTGCGCTGCTCCAGTTATACCGTAGGGGTCAGTAACCCACATGCCTGGCCCAAATAGTCCGGTGAGGTGAAAAGCACCAAATCCAAAACAAAGTAGACCAGATAAGAAGAGGTGAATGCCAAACATTTTTGGCAAATCTAGGGCTGGTTCACCAGTGCGGGGATCTCTAAAGAGTTCCAAATCCCAGTAAACCCAGTGCCAAACGGCAGCTAAGAACAAAAGACCCGAAAGAACGATGTGAGCCGCAGCAACGCCTTCAAATGACCAGAAGCCAGGATCGGTTGCTGGTCCACCAGTAACGTTCCAACCACCCCAAGATTGAGTAACGCCCAAGCGCGACATGAAGGGTAGAACGAACATCCCTTGACGCCACATGGGATTGAGAACCGGATCGCTAGGGTCAAAAACAGCTAGTTCGTAGAGTGCCATCGAACCAGCCCAGCCTGCTACTAAGGCTGTGTGCATTAGGTGTACAGAAATCAGCCGCCCTGGATCATTCAGAACGACTGTATGTACTCGGTACCAGGGTAGTCCCATCGACTACGCTCCTCCTCGATGAGTTAGTTTACAAAGCAATTTTCTTACTGAGATTCTAAGAAACGAAATTCGCCACTTAGAAAACTCTCTCTTGTTTTTTGTTATTGCCACAGCCAAAACCTTACCACAGCTTAGTCTTATAAGTTAGACGGCGTGGGAGATGAGGCAATGCTTACTCGCTTCGGGAGGTTTACCTTGTAGGGTAGCCATCACTAAGCAAAAATGAGAATGTTTTAAAAAGTGTAACTATTGATGGAATTGTTTGCAAGCGTGTAAATTGATGCGATCGCGTAGCATGTCCAAGTTTTTTCGCTACCAATCGCTGTCGGGGATTAAATTTGCTTATCTTTTCTTTACGAGGGGAGTGGGGAGTCGGGGAGATGAGGGGGATGAGGGAGATGAGGGGGATGAGGGACAAGAATTAATAACCAATGCCCAATAGACTTCGCTCAGTACAAGTGGCCAATGCCCCACTATCTACTGAACCACCAATTGGATGTTTTGCAGTTGACATTTCGTCTCAGCCGTACCCAGGCGTTCAATTACCTGTTCGGCGCTCATCAGACGCTTGAGTACTACTTGGCCTATGGTCTGACTGGCAATTACTGGTATTGTTGGCTTGACTTCCACGGTTAAAACGGCTTCTTCAACTCGATAAAGCCATAGCAATTCGTTTTCTTCAACTAAACAAATATTCATTCGCTGAATATCTGGTTGGCGTCGCCATGCGGTTATTTGCCAGAGTCCATCAGATGCCCAGACTCTAGCAACTGCCCATCCCTCAGATAGAAAGAAATATTTCACGCTTTTACTCTCACTATTAGACTTTAAATCTGCTGTTTAGGATATCGTATATTATTTGCTAATAATGTATAAATAATGATATTTTAACTTAAAGCTATTTAAATTATTATTGCCTACGTCTTATTAATAGGAAAAATACTGGTTTATCTCATTTAAATCAGTACCATAAATAAGAAAATTATAATAAGTAAGTGGGTGAAATTAAATATAAAACCTCACCCTGCCTCCGGCTTCCCTCTCCTTAGTAAGGAGAGGGATTGAGGGTGAGGTTTGATCTTATAATCTACTTACCTCCTTTTAAACTAATAAGTTTATTTTATTACCAAATTTACAAGAAATTTTTATATACTATGGTTAGAAAATGCCGAACATAATTGTATGAATATTTCAGGGAATTATGAACAAACCTATAAACTCACCATTTAGATATCCTGGTGGCAAATTTTATGCTCGTAATTTGATTCTTAATCATATTCCTTCTCACTCCTATTATGCTGAACCTTTTGCAGGGGGTGGTTCTATTTTTTTTGTAAAAAATAAAGTAAATATTAATTGGCTCAATGATATAGATGAATTATTAATAAATACCTTATTAATAATTCGAGATCAACCCGAAGAATTAATAAAATTTTTAGAAGGTGAATCTGCGACTAAAGAAAGACATACATATTACAAAAATCAATTTATACCACAAAATAAATTAGAACAAGCTGGTAGATGGTTTTACCTCAACAGAACCTCCTACTCTGGAATCATGAAGCATCAGAACTGTTATTGGGGATATGGTGAAAAATACAGTATGCGTCCAGAGAATTGGCCTAGAAATATACGCCGAACTTCTGAGAAACTTCAAAATGTTAAAATCACTAATCTCGACTTTGAAGAAGTTATAGAATCTGTACCTGATGGATGTTTTTTATTTATTGATCCTCCTTATTTCAATGCAGATCAAGATAAATTTTATGTTCATTCATTTTCTAAAGACGATCATTTTAGGCTATGCCAAATATTAAACAGACATAAGCAGAGAATAAAATTTCTTATAACTTACGATAATAGCAACGAAATTAGAAATTTATATGAATGGGCATTGGAAATACACGACAAAGAATGGAATTATACAATTAATAGAACCGACGATCAAAAAAATGGAAAAAGTAAACAAGATAACTTTAAAGGCGAACGATATAAGGGGAAAGAAATTTTTATATTAAACTACTCTTCTCTTGACTTTACTTTTCAAAATTTTGAACGGTCAAGTCTAACAGTTTGAATGATTCTATCGAAATAATTAATGTAAATTTAAAGTTTTAGAAGTAATTCATCTTTTAGCTAACTTAGACTCAATAGATATCGTTTTTGCTGTGTCTTTGTCATGTGTTGCAGTTTGTGTATTCATCATAGGCTTTGTTACAATCCATTTTTCATCAGGCAAAATTTGGTTTAATCGAGAGTATCTAGACTCTATAAAAAGTGGGTAAAGTAGTAACTAATTGTAAAAATTGCTATAAAACTAACGAATATATAGTAAAATCACTCACCGCTAATTACATAAAATTTAACTGTATGACCTGGTTTTCCTTGTCCGTAAAACGGTGGGGTCGGATTACACAATTCCTATCTTTATTCTGTCTATGTTTATTTTTAGTTGTTAGTTGCGCTCCTCGTCCACAGGTAACTACGACACCATCGGGTTCTGTGAATAGCGCTACAGGAGATGGTCGGATTACTATAGGTACAACAGCGAAACCAAGAACCCTTGATCCGGCTGATGCTTATGAGTTAGCATCTTTAGGTTTGGTGTTTAATATGAGCGATCGCCTCTACAACTACGAACCAGGAAGTACGGAAATTAAGCCGCAGCTAGCTACAGCATTACCTAAAGTCAGTCAAGATGGCTTAACTTATACCATCCCCTTACGCCAGGGAGTAATTTTTCACGATGGGACTCCGTTCAACGCCCAAGCAATGGCCTTTACCATCAAACGCTTTATTCAAAATAAAGGAAAACCCTCATTCTTACTAACTGATATAGTAGATTCGGTAAAACCTACAAGTGAGTATGAATTAACCTTTAAGCTGAAAAAGCCCTTTGCACCGTTTCCTTCATTGCTGGCGTTTTCTGGGGTGTGTGCAGTTTCACCAAAAGCTTACGAACTTGGTGCTGGTAAATTCAAGCCGAATATCTTTGTAGGGACTGGGCCTTACAAATTAGCACAGTATGGTACTGATTCAATCAGATTTGATGTGTTTGATAAGTATTGGGGAGAAAAACCAGTTAACAAGGGTGTTAACCTGCAAATTCAAACAAGTCCGGTTAATTTGTTTAATGCTTTCCGTACAGGCGCAATCGATGTAGCTTATCTGTCACTACAGCCAGATCAAAATCGCAGCTTAGAAGAAGGTGGTAAAAAAGGGGATTGGCAAGCGATCGCAGCTGAGGGTAGTGTAGTAAGCTATCTGGTATTAAACCGGAATCAAAAGCCTTTAGATAAATTAGAGGTAAGACAAGCGATCGCATCAATAATTGACCGTCCACTTTTAAATGAGCGGGCGTTACTTGGTCAAGCAGATCCACTTTATAGTATGATTCCTACAACATTTAAAGTTTCTGTGCCATTATTTAAAGAAAAATATGGTGATGCTAACTTTGATCAAGCTAAAAAATTGTTAACTACTGCTGGTTTTTCTAAAGAAAATCCTGCAAAAGTGCAAGTTTGGTATCCTTCTAGTTCACCTACTCGTAGTTTGGCAGCACAGACACTCAAATCTCTTGTCGATGTCAAAATGGATGGAATACTACAATTTGAAGTCACCCCCGCCGAAGGCCCAGCCTTTTTCAAAGACATTGCTAAGGGATTATATCCAGCAGCTTTACTCGATTGGTATCCAGATTTTTTAGATCCAGATAATTATGTCCAGCCATTTTTGGCTTGTGACAAAGGTTCAGTTGCTAAAGGATGCGAAGATGGAGGCAGTCAAACTCAGGGTTCATTCTACTATAGCGAAGGCATTAATAAACTGATTGATCAGCAACGCAAAGAACAAAACCCCGAAGCGCGTCAGAAAATTTTTACAGAAATTCAAACACAAGTAACTACTGATGTACCTTACGTTCCCTTATGGCAAAGTAAAGACTATGTATTTGCCCAAAAAGGTGTTAACAGCGTACAACTTAATCCCACTCAAATTTTGCTTTACCAAACAATTAAAAAGTAGTCATTAGTCATTAATCATTAATAATGATTATTGACTAATGACTCTTAAATAAAATATTTCATGTTCAATATAAGTAGGTGGGTCAAATTAAATATAAAACCTCACCCTCAATCCGGCTTCCCTCTCCTTCATAAGGAGAGGAATTGAGGGTGAGGTTTTATCTTATATTTAATTACGCCTACTTACTTATCTAGTTAATAGCTAAGATAAGTCCAAAAACTGCATTTATTTATAATTTTCAATTGCTTATGTCTCGCTCTAAAGCTTTACAGTATTACATTGTTTCTCGCTTGCTTCTCGCGCCACTTCAGCTATTAACGATCATCACTATTGTATTTCTCTTACTAAGAGCAACACCAGGAGATCCAGCAGATGCAATTCTCGGCGGACGTGCGCCAGAAGCTGTTAAAGAAGAATTGCGAAAACAACTAGGTCTAAACCTTCCTCTGTGGCTACAGTACCTAAATTATTTGGGAAATTTGTTGCGCTTTGATTTGGGAACTTCTTTGTTGAGTAGCGGACAGAATGTTTGGGACATAATTGGACAATATTTCCCGGCGACAGTGGAGTTAGCAGTATGTAGTATGGGAGTTGCACTCATCGTTGGAATTGCGGTTGGTACTCTTTCGGCTTCTCGTCCTGGAACATATTTTGATGTCGGTGGGCGTTTATTTGGGATTATCACTTACGCACTCCCGATGTTTTGGGCGGGGATGCTTTTACAGTTGATTTTCTCTGTCCAATTGGGTTGGTTTCCTAATTCCAACCGCTTTCCGCCCAATCTTCCGGCTCCCACTACTGTCACTGGATTGTATACAATTGATAGCTTACTCGGTGGAAATCTCACTCAGTTTTTTACATCTTTGCACCATCTTGCTTTACCAAGTCTCACTTTAGGAATTTTGCTGAGTGGGATTTTTGAGCGAATTGTGCGAGTGAATTTAAAGCAAACCTTGCAAGCCGATTATGTAGAAGCGGCTAGAGCTAGAGGGATTGGGGAAAATAAGATTTTAGCCTCCCATGCTTTAAAGAATGCTTTAATTCCAGTAATTACAGTCTTGGGGTTAACATTTGCATCTCTGTTAGGTGGGGCGATTTTGACAGAGGTAACATTTTCTTGGCCTGGGTTAGCTAATCGACTTTATCAAGCGATCGCCGATCGCGATTATCCCACAGTTCAGGGAGTGCTAGTATTTTTTGGTGCGATCGTTGTTAGCGCTAGTATTTTGATTGATATTCTAAATGCTTATGTAGATCCGCGAATTCGGTATTAGGGACTTCCAAATAAAAAAATACTCAACTACTTCTTGTGGTAATTTATTTGTTGGAAGTCCCTTAGCAAGGAGTTGTTAAGATAATTCGTAATTCGTAATGACGCTTCTGCGTCGCTAACGGAATTCGTAAATATAGCGTTTTTGGTTATTGAGACAATCTAAACAAATTCATTCGTGACATAATCCCAGTGATTACAGTCTTGGGATTAAGCTTTGCGTCTCTATTGGGTGGGGTTATTTTGATATTTTATTGAGAAATACCACTGGCTAAAATCCCAAGAATTTTATTCACATCTTTCAGATAATATTCGCTTAAATCAATGGTCAATGTTTGTGCTTCTAGTTTGAGGAATTGCCAAATACTGCCCGTTGTGACTGCTCCGTAAATTGTTTTAATTTCAGTTGCAGCTTGCTGATTAAAAATTTGGGCTGCTACCATTTCCGCCGCACACTGACCCAAACCCGCATTAATATTTTCTTTTTTAGCTTCTACAACTGTAATTACTGGTGCTGTTAAAATTAGAATTTCTGGAGATTTAGTAATAATAAAATCGCAAGTACCGTTTAATCCTTTGCTATTATCGACAGTGAAATCTACCCCAGAAAATAAACCAATTTGTTCTCGTAATTGTCGGCGTAAATCAACTAAAATTGGAGCAATAATTAACTCAGAACGCGCTTTTTCACTATTACTACCTAAAGCGATCGCCAGGTTATAATTGAGTGTTTCTACAAGTAAATTACTCGCTGCTAATTCAGGAGCTTCAGCGAAAATATCACGTTTTTCTAATGTGGTTAAACTAAACTCTTGTTTTGCTTTAGCTAAACTAAACTCGCTATAAGCCATAAAACTATTACTCGCTTTCGCTTTTAAACAGAAGACTGAAATTACTCCCCAACATCCAAGCAGCAAAGATACCGGGCGAATAGAATTCGCGGCTACACAGGCTTTCGTCCGCCTTCGCGGACTAATTTCGGCGATCGCATTTGCTATTCTAAGAGCTTATCTTCTATTTAAACTACGAGGGTCGAGTGCATCTCTTAGCCCATCACCGAGTAAGTTGAATGCTAACACTGTCAGGATAATCAGCACAACAGGCGGCCAGATTAACCAAGGTTGCAGTACCAAAATTGAAGCATTGCTAGCTAGAGAAAGCATATTGCCCCAAGAGGGGTCCGGTTGTTGAATACCCAAACCAATGAGACTCAATATCGCTTCTGCGCCAATAAAGCTAGGAATTGCAAGAGTAGCAGAGATAACTACATAACTAGCCGTTTGCGGCAAAACGTGGCGGAGGATGATATAAATTGGGTTTGCGCCCATCGCCCGTGCTGCTTGGACAAATTCTCGCTCTTTAATTGATAGTACCTGTCCTCGAATCACCCGTGCTAAACCAGCCCAGCTAATAACCGAAGTAATTACCACAATCAGCAAAAAGCGCTGGGTACTGCTTAAACCAGGTGGTAAGACTGCCCCCAAAGTCACCAAAAGATAAATACTAGGGAAAGTCATTAGCACTTCTGCCAAGCGCATGATGACGCTATCAGTCACACCACCGAAATAGCCGGAAATTCCCCCGATAATCAAACCGAGGGGATAGGTAATGATAATGCCAAAAATTCCGATAAACATACTGATGCGACCGCCATGCAAGAGGCGACTAAATTGGTCGCGGCTTTGGTCATCAGTCCCCAAGATGTTGAAGTTGGCGCCAGTTGTTGTGCCAAATAAATGCCAATTTAAGGGAATACCAGGAAAGATTGTCACCTCATCCCACTTTGGGGGTAATGGCAAACTCATCTGCAACAATCGGTATTCTGGCCCGGAGACAAATAGACGCAGGGGTGAGGGCTTTGTCAAGTCTACAATGAGTTTGCGATCGCCTGTTTCTAAATTTGTGTCTCCCTGAGTCGTCGGATAAATATACGGCCCGATAAACTGTCCTGACTTAGAAACCCAATGTATCTTAGTTGGTGGAAGCAGTGAACCATTGGGCTGTGAAGCATAGGGGTCATAAGGAGCCACGAAATCTGCTGCAATTACTGCTATGTAGAAAATTAACAGCAAAATTGCCCCAAATTGTGCCAAAGGATTTTTTTTCAGTCGTCGCCACCAATCCATAGGAGTTAGAAGTTATGAGTTATGAGTTATGAGTTATTAAACTTTTATCTTAATTCATAATCCATCATTAATAATTCTGAACTCCCAATGCAACTTGGGATTTTGGATTGAAGGAAAAATCTAAAATCTAAAATCCAAAATCCAAAATTGAATAACTCTTAATTCCCAACTCCTAACTTCTCTAAATAGCGCTGCTGTTCTTCCTGTTGTTTTTCATGTTCCACAACAAACACGTTTGAGTAGAGATTAGCCAGAATTTGTTTTCCCTGTTGTGTCAGTGATAGATAATGTAGCCCCTCTTGGATATAGGGGTAGACGCCATTCCAGTAAAACTTAGCGTAGTTATTCCGTAAATCAGCAGGGGTTTTATATCCTAAAACTTTATTTACACCAGTTTCTTCAAACTCGTAAAATAAAGAAGTAATTTTCTTCAGGTAACGCGGGTCGCTTAGTTGACCAATCAAATCAGCAGCCCGGACTAATCCTGCAAAACACCTTGTATCTTGATGATCTTCTGCCGCAGGCACAGGAAATCGAGTCAATTCAATATTGCTCTTAATTGCCTCAGCATCGATTAACTTGTGACCTCCAAAACGCTCATCAATAAAAAGCTTGGCTCTATCAACATGATACGGTGTCAGACTCGCATCAGAAGCCCCAGGAGCTACAGAAATCATTTTGCCATTTTTACCTGTGGCATATAAACCTGCTGTCTCTCGGTCTTGTCGGCAAACTCCCTTAACGTAGCCAATATCATGAGACAGCAAGGAAATGATACAATGCAGCCAGTCTTCACTAGAAACACCGCCTTCCCTAATGTGTTTGCCACGTAAGATTTCTTGCCCCACTAGGGTTACAAGTACTGTGTGTTCAACATTGTGATAAAGAGCGTCGCTATTGGCAATGTTTTCTAAAGCCATATTACCAGCCCAGGCGATAATATCTTGATAATCATTTTTGAAGCAGCCGTAGGTGCGACGGTAACCGTCTCGAATTTCATTTACAAAGGCATCAATTAAAATTTCAGTGGCATTGAACATATCTGGTTACTCTGGTAAATACCAATTATTTATTGATTTGATTTCAAAATTCCATAATCAGGCTCACCCTTGCTGGAATTTCTCCTTACTTCCATTCCTCTCTGCTTGTAGGAGAGAGGCTTAAAAACCTGATTATTTCATTGCTTCCCCCTTGCAGGGAGGCTGGGTAGGAGACGTTCGTCGAACTCACATGAATTTAGAACAATAGATTTTGCTCCTTTGTAACTTATATGTAGCTGTGGACGCTAGCTTGTCTTATGCCTAAATTGCATGGTAGAGAATGGTTTCCTAGTGACACAAAGGCTTCAGAGGAATTATCGATGCCGTACAAAAATATTTATTTGCTATAAGTTTATACATAAAAGGCTGGGTTTGAAATTAGATCAATCTAGATTAGCTTCACTAGTTTTTCATATCTAACCATTGCTTGACGGTGATCTAAATACATATTATGTGTGACCTTGAGTAGCTAAATGAGATAAGCTAATTTTTTGTGTGATAATTTACATAATTTTTTTCAGCCTGTTTGCTTAGTAATTACTCTTAGCAAGCTTGTTCTATTAGAGACGTTGGTATATAAAAGACATTTACTATGAAATGCGTCATAGTTGATATGAAGTAAATAAACTTCAAGTTTTCTTAAGAAAATAGCAAGCTTGGGATGCATAGACCGAAAGTGGAGGTAGGACTGTGAGCGATGAAAGTGTTTCAGAAGTCGAGGTGAATAAACCTGTAACATCTGAAGATGCTACCTTTTTAAGCAAATCAGATAAAAAACTAAGTCCTGCTTGGTTGAAGCCATTATTCTTAGGGGCTGGTTTAGGAATTGCGATCGCCTTTGGTGGAATGAGTGTATTAAGTCGTGTTCCATCCCGTCAACAAAGCGCGGTAGCGGATAAAAAAGTTAACCCAGCAATGACAGTTACCATCGCCAGAGTAGAATCCGCCCGTGTTTTCCGTACCCTGAAAACTACTGGGACTGTAGCAGCAGGCGATTTAATTCCGGTGTTATCGCAGACAAACGGCTTACAAATCAAAAGTATCCCGGAAAATGTAAAAGAAGGGGCTTTTGTCAAAAAAGACCAAGTGTTAGCGGTGTTGGATGGTTCGATATTGCAAAGCCAAATTAGCCAAGCAAAAGCAGATGTGGAATCAAAACAAGCAGATTTAGCAGCTAGACAGGCAGATTTGGCATCAAATAAAGCCATAGTCCAGCAAAAAAAAGCAGATTTAGCTCAAGCTAAGGCGAAGTTAGAAGAAGCAGCGAAGAATTATCAGCGCTATAAACAACTCGCTGATTCTGGGACGATTAGTAAGCAAGAACTCGATACTCGTTCCTACGCTGTGAAAACTGCGATAGAAGTTGTGAATCTATCCCAAGAAAATGTACGTAGCGCCCAAGCTAATATCGGCAGCGCCCAAGCTATCATCAACAAAGCCAGAGCCGATATCAAAAACAGTGCTGCTAAAGTGCAACAACTACAAACTCAGTTGGGACAAACTGTGGTGCGATCGCCGGTTGCTGGAGTAATTGCTGAGAAACTGGCCAGAGTTGGTGATGTGACTGGTGTACCGCCACAAACCCAGGTGGGAACCGTCATTGGTGGCACACAAAAGCTATTTTCGATTATCCGAGATGAAAAGTTAGAACTTCAGGCGAAGGTGGCTGAAATTCAACTAAATCAAGTGAAAATTGGTGCATCTGTGCAAATTACTTCAGATGTCGATCAGCGCGTGCGATCGCAGGGACGAGTCAGAGAGATCCAGCCACAGGTAAACGATCAAAGGCGAGAGGCTACAGTCAAAATTGACTTACCGCCAACAACTTTACTTAAACCAGGGATGTTTGCTAGTGCTGCAATTACTACTAACTCTGGGATAAGGATGGTAGTACCGCAAAAAGCAGTGCAATCTCAAGCAGACTCAAGTGTAATTGTATTTACCTTATCGAGTGGAGATATAGTCCGTAGCCAGAAAGTAGAGTTAGGAGATCCTGCAAATGACGACAAAGTAGAAATCAAAAGTGGTTTGCAATTAGGCGATCGCGTTGTAGTTGATGGTGCAGGATATCTTAAAGATGGCGATAAGGTTCGAGTTGCAAAGTAAAAACGAGATGAGGGGTATGGGGGGATGAGGGAGATGAGGGAGATGAGGGAGAAATGACAAATGACCAATGACAAATCCAAAATCCAAAATCTAAAATCTAAAATTTTCCCATGTCTTTTAATATCTCAGCTTGGTCGATTAAAAAACCTGTTCCTACAATAGTTTTATTTTTAATTTTGACGGTTGTGGGTTGGTTCTCGTTCATATCCTTGGGGATTGATATTAACCCAAATATTGATGTGCCAACAGTTACGATCAAAGTCACCCAACCAGGTGCAGGTCCGGCCGAACTAGAATCCCAAGTGACGAAAAAAATTGAAGATGCCGTCGCGGGGTTAGGCAATATCGATTATATGATTTCCACCGTCAGCGATGGGAGTTCTAACACGACAATCAATTTTGTTTTGGGTACAGATAGCGATCGCGCCACCAATGATGTTCGGAATGCGATCGCTCAAATTCGCCAAGATTTACCCCAAGATATCAACGATCCAATTGTGCAACGTCTGGACTTTTCCGGCGGACCGGTGATTACTTACGCAGTTAAATCAGATCGGCGTTCTGTAGAAGAGTTAAGCAATATTGTAGATCAAACCATTAGCCGCGCCTTATTGGGAGTTCGTGGTGTTGCACAAATTCAGCGTGTGGGTGGAGTTGACCGAGAAATTCGGATTAATCTTAATCCAAATCGCTTACAATCTCTGGGTATCACCGCCACCCAGGTAAACGACCAAATCCGCACTTTGAATATTAACTTACCTGGTGGACGCGCCGAAGTTGGTGGTAGCGAACAAAGTATCCGCACTTTAGGAAGTGCAGCTAGTGTGGATATGTTGAAAACCTACGAAATCCTCTTACCACAAGGTGGTTCCGTACCCTTATCTACCCTGGGAACCGTAGAAGATAAATTTGGCGATGTGCGTCAAGCCGCCCGCTTGAATAATCAACCTGTGGTAGCTTTTCAAGTGTTGCGTAGTACTGGTAGCGTTCTGGTGACTGTGGAACAAGGAGTCAAAGCAGCAGTTAAAGAACTGGAAAAAACCCTTCCCGCAGATGTGAAGCTGGATTTAATTTTTACTAGAGCCGATATTGTTCGCCAATCTTACCAAACCACCATTGATGAATTGATTCAAGCTTCGCTGCTGGCAGTCATCGTTATTTTAGTATTTTTGCGGGACTGGCGAGCAACATTAATTACGGCTGTTGCCTTACCCTTGTCAATAATTCCCACCTTCGCAGTGCAGCAAGCCCTTGGTTACACCCTCAACAACATGACTTTGTTGGCATTAGCGCTGGCGGTGGGCAACTTGGTAGATGATGCCGTTGTGGAAATTGAAAACATGGAACGCCACATGGCTATGGGCAAGTCAGCTTGGGAAGCTGCTTTTGAGTCTTCCGACGAAGTAGGGTTAGCGGTAATAGCAAGTTCCTCGACGATTATTGCGGTGTTTCTGCCCGTTGCCTTTATGGGTGGGATTCCGGGGCAGTTTTTCCAACCATTTGGTGTTACCGTTGCCGTTTCCACAATTTTCTCAACTCTGGTAGCGCGGATGGTTACGCCGATGATGGGGGCGTATCTTTTGAAGGAGAAGGAAGGGAGTGGGGGAACAGGGACAATAAAATTCTTCAATTTTAAATTTACACTTCCAGGTAGCGGGAACGGAAATAGAAAACTTATCACCGAAAAGCGCCGAGGCTTTCAACCTTATAGATCGCTCCTTGAGTGGGCGTTACGCCATAGATTGACAACAATGGCGATCGCATTAGCTTTTTTTGTTGCGAGTCTGACGCTGGTTCCCTTAATTCCCAAGGGTTTTGTTGATGATGGCGATTTTGGAATTTCTAACGTATCTATAGAATTAGCTCCAGGTTCGACATTAAAAGATGTTAACAAGGTAGTCACACAAGCCACTGACATCATCCGACAAAACCCAGTAGTTGAACGTGTACTAGCAACCGAAGAGATAAATTCTGCAACCCTTGCGATTAATCTCAAACCTAGAGAAGAACGAAATATTTCCCAAAAACAGTTTGAAGAACAAGTACGCCCTGACTTTGAGCAAATACCAGGAGCTAGAATTAGTTTTCAAAGTCAGTCACCAGGTGACAGTAACAAAGGTTTATCAATTGTCCTCAGAAGTGAAAATCCCGAAGCGCTGAATCAAGCTGCTGATGCTTTAGAAAAACAGATGCGATCGCTAGCCGGATTAGTGGAAGTCTCTTCTAGTGCGAGTTTAGTTAAACCAGAGATATTGGTAATTCCTAACCCGCAACGGGCGGCAGATTTGGGGGTGACAGTGCAAGCGATCGCTCGGACTGCTTCCCTTGCTACCATCGGCGACAATGAGGCCAACTTGGCAAAATTTAATTTAAGCGATCGGCAAATCCCCATTCGTGTGCAAATCGATCCGAAGGCGCGGGCTGACATCAACACAATCACAAATCTGCAAGTCCTCAGTCAAAGTGGTAAATTGATTCCCCTCGTCGCAGTTGCAGACATCCGCTTTGGCAGTGGCCCTGCTACGATTAACCGCTACGATCGCGCCCGTCAAGTTGCCGTAGAAGCCAATTTGCAAGGCATTTCTTTGGGACAGGCAGTAGAAACAATCAACAAACTACCTGCGATGCAAAACTTACCGCCAGGGGTAGTACAACAACCATCCGGTAGCGCCAAAATTATGCAAGACATTTTCGGGCGCTTTGGTGGTGCATTAGGATTGGCATTAATGTGTATCTATGCAATTCTGGTGCTGCTGTATAACAACTTTCTGCATCCATTATCGATTATGGCAGCCTTGCCCTTTTGTTTAGGCGGCGCACTGGTAGCGTTGATGCTTGCCCAAAAACCCTTGGGACTTTATGCCTTGATTGGGATCATCCTGCTGTTGGGAATTGTCACCAAAAACTCAATTTTGTTAGTTGACTATACAATCATCAACATGCAGGAAGGTAAAACCCAACGTCAGGCACTCGTAGAATCGGGTGTGTCACGTCTGCGTCCGATTTTAATGACTTCTTTGGCAACGATCGCCGGGACTTTACCTTTAGCATTAGGAATTGGCGCGGGTTCTGAAGTTCGCCAACCAATGGGAATTGCGATTATGGGCGGTTTTACAACTTCTACTCTGCTGACACTGGTTGTAGTGCCGGTGATATTTAGCTACATTGACAACTTCCAAACTTGGATTAAGGATAGATTGCGCTATGGCTTTGGTAAGAAACCATCACGCCAATAATGAAAAGCAAAGACGCGATTCATCGCGTCTCTTGCCTTAACCGAACCATATTGTTACCGATGTACCTCACATAAACGAGAACCCCTATATCACTGGTTATATTAACTTTGCTTTGCAAAAGATTGTTTCTGTTTGGAAACGCTACGCTGAGGGTTTAAAAATGGGGGAATGGGACAATCTAGAGTCATAGCGATCGCTCTTAGTAAATCTGCTTCTGACTGTGTAACTTTGTTGTCTAATAGTACCGTGTGGGCGCAGGCATCAACAATAGCTTGCTTGAGTTTGGGACTCGCTAGACGGAGGCGATCTATACTCTTCTTAAGGTACTGCTAAATCCACAAGTGGCAAGCGAATTTTAGGATCTAACTGGCTAATTTCGCTGCTCAATTCCAGAGTTTTTTCTACCAACTCCGCAGGCTGCACCTCGCGTAACCAAGCAATTTGACGTTCTTGGATCTCGATATTTTCAGTATCTAAGGCTAGGGCAAATGCGATCGCCATTGCACTTTCTTGCTCCCGCGCACCCAAACGCAGAGATTCTGGTAACTGCGATAACAGCGCTTGAGCATGGGCAAAATGCTCTGGTGTGACGCTTCCCACCTGGTTTACAATCTGTTCTGGAGTGGGGCTAAAACCACCAGCAAAGCCCATTGTTAAGGATTCCTGGGAGGGGGAACGCATCTGATTGCGAGATGGCATTGCTGGTAAATTGCTGACGTTTAAACCCCCAACCCGGCGGATACGTTCTGCTAAGGCTGGGTGCGTAGAAAACATATTTTCCCCAAAAGAGGGGTTGAGGGCGTTGCCAAAAAACATGTGGCTAGCGGCTTCTGCTCCCGGCGAAATCAAGCGGGAATCCATCTTTTGGAGTTTTTCGAGGACTCCGGTAAGTCCATTGGGGTTACGAGTGAACTGTACAGCCGAAGCATCGGCGAGAAATTCCCGTTGGCGAGAGACTGCGGCTTTAATTAAGCGTCCAGAGAGTAATCCGATACTGCCAATTGCCATCAGTGCTAAACCAAAAGCCCACAAAGGTAAACCCTTGTCTTCCTTTCCTAAACGGAAAGTACCACGAAGCCGCCAGAGCAATTCCCCGGTTAAATAAATGAACAAAATCCCGTGGAGTAATCCTACCAAACGCAAATTTAGCCGCATATCTCCATTGATAATATGACTAAATTCGTGGCCGATGACTCCTTGTAGCTCATCTCGGTTCAGGTGTTGCAGAGTTCCACGGGTAACTCCAATTACAGCATCATTGGGCGAAAATCCAGCAGCAAAGGCATTAATGCTGGTTTCTCTTTCCAGAAGATAAACTTCTGGGACGCAAATACCAGAAGCGATCGCCATTTCCTCGACAATATTTAATAGAATTCGCCCTTGTTCATCCGCCATATCTGCTATCAGGAGTCTTCCCCCCAACTCCTCAGCAATTACGCTTCCGCCCTCACGCAGATAGGCAATTTTATATAAGCTTCCGACTGCGATCGCAATTATTGTAATCCCAGCCACGTAAATAAATATCCCTGGATGCCACCAAACACGGGGAGCCATGCGAAACAGAAATAAAGTGGCAATATAAATTGCCATAATCATAACTGCGATCGATAGGGAAAATAACCCAATTAATTGTTGCGTATTTTGGCGTGCGCGATCCTGATGTTCAAAGAAATTCATAGACACCTAAAAAGACACGCGTGGGACATTTCTAATTTCTGGAGTAGCTTCCGGGAGCAATTCTGCAACAGTAAAGTTAAAATTATTGGCTACAAGATTGCTGGGGAAAGATTCTCTCTTGGTGTTGTAAAGTGTCACCCCGTCATTAAAAGCCTGACGGGCAAAAGCAATCCGGTTTTCAGTGGAAGATAATTCTTCCATTACCTGAGTCATGGCGCGATCGGCTTTCAATTCTGGATAAGATTCTGAAAGTACCATCAACCGACTTAATGCACCCGTCAGCGCTCCTTCAGCATTGCCCAAGTGTTGCATTGCTTGGGGATCGCCGGGATTTTGGGCAGCCCGACTGCTAGCATTAATTGCAGAATTCCGAGCGGTAATAACTGCTTCTAGAGTTTCCCGTTCATGTTTCAGGTACCCTTTGGCAGTTTCCACCAAGTTGGGAATTAAATCATAACGGCGCTGTAATTGAACATCGATTTGAGAGTAAGCATTTTTGTAACGATTCCGATACTTGACTAAATCGTTGTAGCTATTAATGATAATTACAGCAACAATGGCAACTAAAGCAACAAAAAATATTAAAATCCCCATATTTTTAGATGATTTCCATCAGATACTTATTTTATATCCAGCAAAATTTGTGTGGATATAAAGACGAGTTTACTTGTAGCAAGTTCGTTTCGTCGCCTGTAAAATTAGTTACGCGATTTTACTGATACTGCACGAGATCCCCGACTTCTTTAAGAAGTCGGGGATCTAAGCCTTGCGATTTTCAGCAATCAGATAGAATTGCTATATGTCATCAGATAAGTTACCCATGAATATGAAGAAATAGGGAATAACCACTGATAGCAAAAATAAAAAGGATAGCGGCAGGAAAAATTACTACATCCCTGACAATAAATAAAATCCAATCTTTTCTTAGTTCTTGTTTAAACTTAAGTTCTCGCAGTTTTGGCTCAAGTTCTACATCTTCTTGTGACTGCAAGTTTTCATCGGCTTTGTTAGCAATTATTTGTGATAAATCTATTTTATCTGTCATGCTGTTTAGATACCAATAATTTCAGTTTCAAGATTTTGGTTATCATCTGCAATCCAGATATAAGTAGGTAGGCAAGATAAAACCAAACTATGTAACGAAAAGTAAAATCTTTGTATTTGGCTCGTAGTTGCGCTTTAGCGCATCTTTATCCGGATGCGCTAAAGCGCAACTACGAGCGAGTGATAATTATTTGCGCCCACTTACTTATTTGCCTTTTTGCTTGATCGGAGATGATAATTTACTAGTGCTAAAGCCCTGGAGAGGCATTGAAATTCTGACTGTTTAAGAATTTTTAGCAGAGAATTAGCGAAATAGCAAGCAGGTTACACGCCTGAATAGGGTGCTAGGGCTAAAGTTTTCGTCAGATCGCCAAGGAGAAAGCGATCGCAGAGGTTTAAGATTTCTACCTCAGTCTGCATTTGTCGCATCAGCCGCAGGAAATGACCTTCAGCGTCAACATTCAGGGCAATGTAGTTAAGGAACATTTTTAGGTAGCCTACGCGCGATCGCACTGGCATAGTTGCAGAATAAGGGGTTTGCGATAAACGATCAATATAGTTGCGTACCTCTACTAAAGGAACGGGCGCGATCGGCTCTCCTCGGATAGCTTGCCGAATTTGATTAAAAAGCCAAGGATTCCCGATCGCCCAGCGTCCCACCATCACACCCGCCGCGCCCGTTTCCGAAAGCACTTTAAGGGCAGTTGTCGCAGAATGAATATTACCATTGGCAAGCACCGGACAATCAACCCGTTTCACCGCAGAGGCGATCAAATCATATTTCACTACCCCGTGGTACAT
The DNA here is from genome assembly GCF_036916975.1 of Nostoc sp. Taxonomy (GTDB): domain Bacteria; phylum Cyanobacteriota; class Cyanobacteriia; order Cyanobacteriales; family Nostocaceae; genus Nostoc. The sequence goes on along the minus strand of NZ_JBALFF010000036.1, from coordinate 100,590 downwards.
ATCTTTCACGGTGCGACCATGCAAACTCAGCAAATCAATGCTGTGGCGATTGATTATATCTAAAATTTCGTAAAAGTTATCTGTATTTTCAAAGCCTACGCGCATCTTGACGGTTAAAGGGCGATCGTTGACAGCAGAACGCAGTTCTCCCAAAATCCGATCCACTTTTTCTGGATATAGCAGCAATCCACCCCCAACATTTTTGCGATAGATTCTAGGTGCTGGACAGCCCATATTCAAGTCAACTCCAGCGATATTATAGTTGCAGAGTTCCTTTGCTGTTCTTACTAAGTGGGGAATGCTTTCGCCAATCATTTGAGCAAAAACGGGGCGACCTGTGTCGTTTTCGGTGATTGCTGCCAGAATGCTACGATTCAGCCGTGAGGTATCATTTACGCGAAAATACTCGGTGAAGAAGTAGTCAGGGCTGCCGTAGTGGGCAATGAGTTTCATAAACCAGAGGTTTGTCACATCCTGCATGGGCGCAAGAGCCGTGAAGGGTAGGTCTGGATGCCGCGATTGGGGGAGCGATACTTGGGGCATAGAGATTTTAGCGATCGACAAAGCATCACTCTATCAAAAAAGCGATCGCCATTGTACAGAAGATGTTATTTGGAATTGAACTGAGAATGCTGGGTTAGCGACAGCATAATAGAGCCTACGGGACTAACTAATGTTGAGTTTCTAAGGCAAAATCCAGTTTTCCAATTTTAATCCATTGATGCGTTCGTAATGGCGAGTATTATTTGTTACTAAAATTTAATTTTCTACAAGTGCAACACTAGCAATTAGTAAATCAAATTCAGCAATTGTTTGTCCTATTCTACGGAGTTCTGCCTTTAATTCACCATACTTTCTCAGAGCAGAATCATTTAAAGCTACAACGGGTAAGTTTTGAATAAAGTCTTCTGCACGAGTCAAATTTTCCACTACTCGTTGAGAATTATAAGCACCAAAATATAACTCAGCAACCGTGATGGTGCAAATAGAAATTTGCTCCCATCCTATTTCTCTAACTTTAGTTCTGACTGAATTAATATCTTTAATCCAATAAATACAAGTATCGGTATCAAGTAAATAAGTCATAGACTAATGTCATTGTTAGAAATAGTCCGGCTATCATAAATATCTTTGACTATTTCCTCAGCAGTACGTTCATCTTCCCAAGGGCCAAGCCTTTCCATAAATGTGTCTAGTGGATGCGGTTTTGGCTGCTGCTCAGATGAGAGAATGATTTCATTCACTATCAATTGATTTGCTTCTGGGACTCCTAATTTTTTGGTTTCCTCTTTAGCTATAACCATGATTTGCATCAATGTTATAGCCTGACGCAGAACATCACTTTTACTTGTGCCTATTTTATTTGCTAGTTCGTCTAATATCTGATTTAGTTCAGGTGACAAATCCAAGTTTAACCGAACCATCTTTTGAGTGTCAGTCATGGTTCCATCCTTGTGTAAGATATTAAGTATATTATAATTGGCTGAGACTATAAGATTTATACTGATTATGATTCAAGAACTTGATAAGGTTATTCTGACTAGTGATCTCCCAGAACATAGTTTAGAACAGGGTGATATAGGCACTGTTGTTTTAGTACATCAGGGTGACAAAGGATATGAGGTTGAATTTGTCACATTAGATGGCGAAACTGTGGCAATTGTTTCACTCCACAGCATACAAGTACGCCCTATTGTTAGAAGAGAAATTGCGCGATCGCGCGTGATAAACTAATGATAGTAGGTGGGTTTTTGGCGTAAAGATAAATCCAGAGATTGGTATCGAGAAAAATATTATTGCTCATATATTTCTTCTGGATTAAATTGGTAATCTTGAGGAAGTCGGAAAGAGTAGTTATTAACTTTTTCTAAAAATTTATGGATTTTGGATTCTCCATCATCAATTGTTTGAGTAGATTGACTTGGTTCCAGAATCAAAAATTGTATGGTTTTACCTTCTAATTCGGGGCTAAGTTTTTCACTCAAAACCAGTTCGCCATTAGTGCAGGTTGCTTGAACAATTTTGAGCATAAAATTTACTGAATATGAGAATTGATTTTTTTAAAAGCTAACCAAAATCCTGTATCAACGATGATCATATTTATGATCTAATGTATTATATAAAACTTCTTTATATGTAGTTGATAAATTTTCTTCCACAGAACAACAACCAATTAATCCAATTTCATCAAACTTTTCATAGAGACTTTTTTCTTGACTATGATTTCCTGATTCTGGTTGTGGATAACGCTTTTTGAGTAGCTGAATAAAATCAAGTAGTAAGATTTGAGCTTCTTCTGGTAAAGTAGAAATATCTCTAGATATTTCTTCAAATTTGATTACCATAATTAACTTCTAAATTGAATTGAGGAAAATTTTCGTTATGACCCTATTATATAGGACTAATACTTGATTTCTGAAAAGATACGTAGGGTGCGTTAGCGACAGCGTAACGCACCATCATTAAGGGTTTGGTGCGTTACGAACTGCGTTCTAACGCACCCTACAATACCTAATTTTGTTCAAAAATCAAATACAAATCCTATAGACTAATTGTAAACCGATCGCGGCTAATAATCTAATTGATAATGGCATACAGCCAAATAATATTTTAAAATTTATTAGTTAATATCAGAGGCTAGAGAAAATGAGCATTGAGGAAATTATTATAGATAAGGTAAGAATATTACCTCCTGATAAGCAACAAGAGGCATTAGATTTTGTAGAATTTTTACTTGCGAAAATGCAAAAGCAAGAGTTATCTGCTCAAGAAATAAAATCAGGGGTTTCGGCTTTGACTCTTGCTCAAGAATATGTTGGTTGTGTGGAAGCAGCAAGTGATTTGTCTACTAATAAAGATTATATGGATGGTTACGGTTTGTGATGAGGCGATGTGTATTGCTAGATACAGGGCCATTGGTTGCTGTAATTAATCGCCGTGACCAGTTTCATAGCTGGATAACAACACAGTGGTGGATTTTATTCTTATGTTACGTGCTGTTAAAATTATGAAAATAGGGAAAAAATAAAGTCAAGACCGTAACCTATTACACCACCTATTGTTTCACCTATTGTTTTGCCTACTGAACCACCAAATATAGAACCAAGGGAGCCGCATATTTTTTCCAAAATAGGAACAGTACTAAATAATTTACTTTTAATTTCTTCCGTTTGTTGGCCATTCAAATTAATCTCTGTCTCCCTGGTATCATTTTGTTCGGAATTGTCCGAAATATTTTTTTTAGACCGATTTTTATCTTTTTTAACTGTTTTATTTATTCTTGTAACTGTTGCTAAAAAAAATGGCACAGCACCTCTATCAGACATTTTTTTAAATACTTGTGTATAAAGTTCCTCCAACCATCTCTTACCATCTGGGGTAGTTTGGCTCTTATTATCTACTGCAACTGATGGAATAGTGCTGGCTACTTCATCACCCGTATACTTTGCAATTTCCTTTTGAATACGTTTTGTTCTTTCTTGTAAATCTATTACATAATTATCTGCTTTGTTTGCGCGTGTAAAAATAATAACGGCATATTTCCATACATCTTGCGTAAATGCCTCTGAAATAACTTCTATGCCTCGCATTTCATCGGCACTAACTCTTGCCTCATCAAGACGAGTTACAAAGCATAATGAATCAATTTGTTTTACTTTATTTCGTATATGTTCTATATACTTTTGATCATTACCCTTTTCTGGAATATTGTCACAAAGACCCGGAGTATCAATTATAGTGAATTTAATACCGTTAATTTCATGCTCGTAAGACTGAACATCTATTGTGGTTGGATCGTAATCACCTATATTACAAATTGGTTCACCCATTAGTGAATTTATAGTGCTTGACTTACCGACTCCTGTACGACCAACCAAGAGAAAAACAAATGATTTCTTATGAGATTCTTGTAGGGATTTAATTAAGGAAAATAAATCATCTATAAATGATGGATAAGCTTTATAATTTATCGAAGAAAACAAGTTTTTTAGATTATTTAATAAATTATTATCTTTTATGACGTTCATGGTGTTTGTATGTTTTATTTACAGTCAATTGACAATAAGAAAAATTCAAAAAATCCATCTAATTAAAGTTAACAAAGCACAATGAATAATAAGAACCGCAGATACACGGATCAAAACGCCAATTTATGGGCATCTATCTGCGTATATATGCGGTTTAAGGTTTAGACTTTTCTAATTATTAAATACCACCCTTAATGAACTAATGCGATCGCACGTTTTGTTAACGCTTCAGCAGTCAATCCATTAAACGCCATCAACTCGCCAGCACTGGCTGTAGTTTCGCCACGTTTCCAAGCGAAAGTATCGCGTTTACAATTACTCCGTAACAAAATTGGTTCTAGCATCCCCGCCGCACCACCAGTCACAGCAATTAGCGCATCACCATCAAATAATTCGGCAAATTTCGCATCATCCAAAAAACCGCCTTCAGGCTCAGAACAGGTATCCCATGCGGTATCATGGCTACGGTACAATTGCCGAGGATTAATCACAGAAATAATCTTCGCACCAATACCTTCAGTTTCTAAGAAAGCAGCAGCTTCAAATACTGGCATTAATGTTAAATCGCCAATTACAGCAAATACAACTTGTCTATCACCAGCGACTTCATGTAATAGCACAGCACCATCGCGCAACCCTTGACGAGTTTGTTCTAAAGTTGTGCGAATTGGCAATGGCGTTTTACTTGCTGTAATCACAATTCCCTTATTCTTAGTTTTCAAAGCCCAGTCATAACAAGCTTGAATACTATTAGCATCAGGCGGAAATAATGGGAAAACATTTCCATTTCGCATCAACGAAGCAAAGTAAGCTTCAATTTCGGGACGTTGGTGAGTCCAACCGTTGCGCCCTTGCTCTAATGCCCCGGCTGTGAATAAAGTAATAGTCGAGGGAGTTTGACGGCGCAATTCTGCCATTGATTGGGTTACAGTTTGCCAAATTGGTAATCCGTTGATGGCAAAAGATTCGTAAGAACACCACAAAGTTCTCGCACCCATTAACGCTAAACCGGCAGCTAAACCGGCACAAGCATCTTCACTCAATGGTTCATAAACTTGTCCGTTTGGTGCTTGAAAATATAAGTCGTCGGTTGTGGGGTGGATAATCTTTAATGCTTGGTTGATGTTGGCAATTCCTGATGCTTCATTACCATCGGCGTTGGTGACAAGGAAATTCTGATCTTTGTTTCCAACTATTCCTACCAATCGTCCCATTGCGGTTGTAGAAACTTTGGCTTCACTTCCAACTGCATATTCTTCTAAAGGTAATTCGCCTAAATCTGGTAATGGAAATTCAAATTCTGTGACTACAGTTTTTGCTGCTGGGCCACCACCGGCACGTTCTGCATTTGTTCTGACTAATTGCCAAGCTTCCGCAGACAAAGCACGGGTTTGCAATGCACTAATAATATGCGGCGCATCTAGCGTATCTTTAGGATACAGGTTGTGAGATTTTGCCCCGCGTGCGTGAACTCCTGCACCTTTGAGTTGTTTAATAATAAAGACGGTAAGTTTACCACCCAGTGCAAAACGCGCTGCTTTATCTACACCAGAAAGGACTGCTTGAGTAAATTCTAGGCGCTTCTCAAAGGAAAAGGCAGTACTATCAACGTAATCCCCTGGCTGGTTTTGATCGTCAAAATCTTTGGCATTCACTAACACCACTTCATCAAAACCGTTACCTTGCCAATATGCTTGCATCTCTGGGTTGGTTTTGAGTGAAACCATGCTGTGATGTTCTTGGCTGTAACCGTTCCACACCAGCACCGGTAAGAAGTTGGTGACAGCAGGATAAGCTGTATGGAAATGCCCGATCGCACTTACAATATAAGGCTCACCCAATCCACCATCCCCAACTGTAAAAGGGAATAACTTATCTTTGTGCAACAGTGCAGCTGCCATTGCAAAGTGTTGCCCTTGTCCCAAAGGCCCCGCAGGTGCGAGAATACCAGGGATGAAACCAGAAAGGTGTCCTAAGAGTCCGTGCTTTTCTCGGAAGCGATCGCGCAATTGTTGAACTGTAAATATTCCCATGTCCTCTAGCGATCGATCCAAGAACATGGCACTATAAAATCCGGGGGCGTGGTGTCCGACTTCGGTGATAATGTTCTTGTATCCCAGCATGACAAGAGATGCGTAAGCTTCTGCTTGACTGGCGAATCCGCCGGGATGCCCAGAAGCTTTACTAGCAGTAACTTGTAAGGTTAGGTAGCGCAGGGCATCAGCAGCAAGTAAAGTTTGATATACAGCTGCTTTGTCTGTGGGTGATGCGATCGCTATTTTGCCCGACTCTATAGCAGGTGTTGCACCATAAGTTTGAAAATCTGGTAAAGCTTCACCAAAATATTGAATTCCTTCAGAAAAATTGGGAAGCGCTGAAGATGCCTTTGGAGAAATTGCAGTCATGCTGAGTACCTTTTGACGATTAGGTGAAACTGTAGATGCTCGTTGAATTTAACAAAAATTTTACATCTTCGAGGTTGTAACAGTTTATTGCTTTTTCGCAACCTCAGTATAAGTAACTTCAATCAACAAAAATTTATCAGTTTCAGTGTTTGTTCCGAAACCTTGCAAATTTACCCAGTAGCGATGCTAACCCAATACGGTTTGGTTAAGAATATTTGTCGGGGTTAGAACATTCGTGTTACCCAACAAACCCCGCTTTTAGGCAAAACCTACGCAGTATTAACCTTTATGGGGATATTTTAATATATTGCAACTCTCCTAAAAATAAGTTTTTAGCTTGCTTATGTACACCAATATAGAACATTTGGGCATTACCAAAAGACGTAATTTAACTGGATGTCCACCCAAAATATTTTGAGGAAGTTTTTTCTGTAAATACTTCTAAAGATTCAAAAAAAATATTATTATTATCCTTGTAAAAATTAATATTAATGATTTGCCAATCCGATTAACTTAGTAATTGGCTCTATAAATTACTTAAAAAATTTAAAAATTATTGTTCTAATTCCTTGCTGTTTAAACGGGAGCATCGCAATGAGTGCTTAAATCTTTTCCCTCACCCCCAGCACCTCTCCCAAATATGGGAGAGGGGAGACATAATTCTAGTTCCCCTTCTCCCATTTTTGGGAGAAGGGGTTAGGGGATGAGGGCTATCAAGGTTTTTGCACTTGACGGGATGCTCCGGTTTAAACAGGGTTACAGAGGGTTCCCCGAATTCCATATGAAAGGAGAGGGAAGACATAATTCTAGTTCCCCTTCTCCCATATTTGGGAGAAGGGGTTAGGGGATGAGGGCTATCAAGGTTTTTACACCTGACGGGATGCTCCCATTTAAACAGGGTTACAGAGGAGCAATTATTAACCAAAACTTATTAAATTCCTTGCAGCTTCCTAAATCGTAAAGGTATTGAATCAACAATGAAAAAACTTGATAATCTACGCACACCAGCATTGCTACAAACTCTACAATTAATTGCTCAACCTACAAAAACATTAGAAAATTATGCTGCTAAATATGGTGATATTCTTACAATGCGGGTAATGGGTTTAAAGTCGCCACCGATAGTATTTTTTAGCCATCCGCAAGCAATTAGTGATTGTTTTGCCATCCCTGCACACAAATTAGATTTTAAGAAAGCAACCCATGTATTTAAACCTTTGTTTGGAGAGAATTCTATTGTATTTCAAGAGGCGCGATCGCACCAACAACAACGGCAGTTATTACTCCCAGCATTTCATGGCGATAATTTAAAATATTATGGACAAGCCATTTGTCAAATAACTGAAGAAGCTACACAGAATTGGACATCAGGTACAGATATTTGTATACACAAGTTAATGTCAAATATCACTTTAGAAATTATCTTAAAAGTAGTATTTGGTATTACTCATGGTGAGCGTTACCAACAATTAAAAGAAAAATTGAGTTCTTTATTAGAAGACGTAACTAAACCTTGGTATTCTAGCCTATTTTTCTTTCCTTTGCTGCAACAAGATTTAGGTGCATGGAGTCCTTGGGGAATTTTCTTAAAAAGACGAGAGGAAATTGACAAACTCATCTATGCAGAAATTTCTGAAAGACGTTGCCAAAATGATGCTGCGCGTACAGATATTCTCAGTATGCTGATGTCAGCGTGTGACGTAAATGGAAAACAAATGACAAATGAGGAATTACGCGATCAACTAGTTTCATTATTGCTGTTGGGTTACGAAACTACATCTGGCGTATTAGCCTGGGTATTTTATTTAATTCACTCTCATATGGAAGTGAAACATCGGCTAATGCAAGAACTAAACACCTTGGATGATCTCACAAACCCTGAAGCAATTACACAATTACCTTATCTCACCGCCGTCTGTCAAGAAACACTGCGAATTCATCCTATTGCTTTAATTTGCACACCACGAATGGTAAAAGATAGCGTAGAAATTATCGGACAAAAATTTACCTCAGAAACAGTTTTAGTTCCCTGTATTTATTTAGCACATCGCCGAAGCGAGACTTACCCAGAACCAGAACAGTTTCGTCCCGAAAGATTCCTCAACCAAAAGTTTTCGCCTTATGAATATTTACCCTTTGGTGGGGGTTATCGCGGTTGCATCGGTGCGGCATTTTCCATGTATGAACTAAAATTAGTAACAGCCATAATATTATCCCATTTTGAACTAACGCTTACTGATAAACGTCCAGTGCATCCCGTCCGTCGTGGTATTACAATTGTCCCTAGCGGCGGTGTAAAAATGGTTGTTACCAAAATAACAAAACTTAAAAGACGAACAATACTTTCTACTTGATTACTCAATCCTCCAATTTGCATATACCGGAATGTAGATTCATTCTTAGTATCTAGCCTTTACAGTAAATAGTAAGAAGACATTTAGAAGATGATTAATTCATGCCTGATGAGCATCGGTTGGAAGAACAATTTATATCCCAAGAAGCTGAAAAAATAATATCTGAAAAGCTAGATGACGCAGAGAAAATAGAAATAGATGTACAAACCGATCTGTTGAAAATAGTTCAGGGACAAGCGGATGGAGTTTCGGTTGCTGGTGTTGGATTAGTAATCCAAGAAGATATTCGCGTACAAGAAATCAAACTGCAAACAGAAAGTATTAACATCAATCCCTTCAGCGCTATTTTTGGTCAAATAGAACTCAATGAGCCAGTAAATGCCACTGCTCGGATTATACTCACAGAAGTAGATATGAACCGCGCCTTGGCATCAGACTTTGTTAGCAGCCAGATGCAAAGCTTTGATTTGGATGTAGATGGCACAATTGTGAGTTTTGAAGCAGAAAAAATTGAAATATTTTTACCTGGCGATGGCAAAATAGAATGTAAGGGAAGAGTACTGTTAAAGGAAAAGGGAAATACTCGGCTTTTGGCTTACACTGCGATCGCACGTCCACGAACTCATTCAGAACCCGCGATGCTGGAGAGTTTTAACTGCACTGAGGGAGGAGGAATTTCTCTAGAAGTAGTTACAGCTTTAATTCACAAAGCCAAAGAATTGATGAATATACCGTATTTTAAATGGGAAGATATGGTGTTTCATATTAAAGATATAAAAGTAGAAACTGGTAGTTTAGTGCTTCTCGTAGAAACTAAAATGAAGCAAATACCATCATATTAACAATTAAAAATTAAAAATTAAAGACATTTCAGAGGGAGATTTAAACCTCACCGAAAACTGATGCTACATGTAGATATTGGGGTGTTAAATCCTTCAATTTACCATAATTTTTGTTACTGAAGGATGATGTAAAAGTAGTAAAATGTTTCTACTATTTAGAAACCTACTTATTTCTAAATTCCAACTATGCAAGAGTATGATGTTGTGCTAATCGGTGCTGGACACAATGGTTTAGTTTGTGCAGCTTATTTGCTGAAAGCTGGTTATAGCGTCCTGTTACTAGAAAAGCGTTCTGTTCCAGGTGGTGCAGCAACAACTGAAGAATGTTTACCACAAGAGGCTCCTGGATTTAAATTTAACTTGTGTGCTATTGACCATGAATTTATTCACTTGGGGCCAGTTGTTGAAGAATTAGAACTAGAAAAATACGGTTTGCATTATTTGGAGTGCGATCCAGTTGTTTTCTGTCCTCATCCTGATGGCAAGTATTTCTTAGCACATAAATCGCTAGAAAAAACTTGTGCAGAAATCGCTCGTTATAGTGAACGTGATGCTAAGAAATACGCAGAATTTGTCGATTATTGGCAACGAGCGATCGGTGCAATGGTTCCTATGTTTAATGCACCGCCAAAGTCAATTATAGATATCGTTGGCAACTACGATATCAAAAAATTAAAAGATTTATTTTCGATGATTGGTTCCCCAAACAAAACGCTGGACTTTATTCGCACAATGTTAACCAGCGCTGAGGATTTACTTAACGAGTGGTTTGATGAGGAATTTCTAAAAGCGCCACTAGCAAGATTAGCAGCAGAACTTGGTGCGCCACCATCGCAAAAAACCCTTGCCATTGGTGCAATTATGATGGCGATGCGTCACAATCCGGGAATGGCCAGACCACGCGGTGGAACTGGCGCACTTGTGCAAGCTTTGGTGAAATTAGTCACAAGTAAAGGTGGCGTTATTCTGACAGATCAGCATGTTGAAAAAGTTTTAATTGATAATGGAAAAGCTGTTGGTGTACGAGTCGCTGGAAACACCGAATATCGCGCTAAATACGGGGTTATTTCTAATATTGATGCCAAGCGGTTATTTTTGCAAATGACTGATAAAAGCGATATCGATGGAGCCGATCCTAACTTATGGGAAAGATTAGAACGCCGCATCGTTAACAATAACGAAACTATCCTCAAGATAGACTTAGCTTTAGACGAACCACTGCGCTTTCCATACCACGCCCATAAAGACGAATATCTCGTTGGTTCTATCTTAATTGCCGATTCTGTGGCTCATGTCGAACAGGCTCATAGTAAATGTACCTTGGGAGAAATTCCTGATGCTGACCCATCAATGTATGTGGTGATGCCTAGTTATTTAGACCCCACATTAGCGCCACCAGGTAAGCACACTGTATGGATTGAGTTTTTTGCCCCTTATCAAATTGCTGGTGCAGAAGGCACTGGTTTAAAAGGTACTGGTTGGACAGATGAATTGAAAAACAAAGTTGCAGATAGAGTGATTGATAAATTGGCAGACTATGCACCAAATGTCAAGAATGCAACTATCGCCCGTCGTGTAGAAAGTCCAGCAGAATTAGGAGAAAGATTAGGTGCATATAAAGGGAATTATTACCATATTGACATGACTTTAGATCAGATGGTATTTTTCCGTCCCTTGCCAGAAATAGCCAACTACAAAACGCCAATTGAGAATTTATTTTTAACTGGTGCAGGAACTCATCCAGGTGGTTCGATTTCGGGAATGCCGGGACGCAATTGTGCGCGTGTATTTTTGCAAGCAAAGCATCCCATTAGCCAAACTTTGAAGGATGCGCGAGATTCAATTAAGTCAACTGTCGAATCAGTCTTTGGCATTAATTAGGTTTTATGTAAAGAGGCAAAAGCTACGAAGTTAGGCTTTGCTTCTTTGCGTTTTGACATCAGTTATGTAGCAATTCTATTTGATTTGCTTTCCACTAAGAGACTCAGATCCCCCACTTCTTGAATAAGTCGGGGATCTTTTTGTTCATAACTCCTACACGGATTGCTATAACAACATAAAGTTATCGTTTTTTAGCTCAAATTGATCTTAATACCAATTCTGTATGAAGATGCGCTAAACCGTATTTAAGTACAAGAAAGAAAAACGAACCGCAAAGTCCGCAAAGAACACAAAGAAAGAAGAAGTTAAGAGGGTTTGGCGCAGGCTCACAAAGAATTGGTAGTAATTGCTTTGTGTGTATTTAACATGGTAATGTAATATACGCTTGATTTTAATAAGCATCTGTAGGTTGTCAAAAAAGCTCTTTCGGAAAAAAATAAGTAAATTAATGGCTTAAAACTAGTGTATTTTGATAATACTGAGAAAACAAAAAATTTTAAGATCATTTTAGAAGTTTTGTAGGTACAGCATGGTTTTTCAGCGCTGCTTGGTTGCATCTGGCTTGATAGGTTTCTTCGCATTTGGCTGTAGTGGTGGGGCAAACTCATCAACAGAAAATACTACAAAAGTTGTGCAAGAAAGTAATGTAACCCAACTTTTTATAGAAGCTAAGGCTACTCAGAAAACAGAATATTTCTTTCATCAAGGTAATAATTTATTAGATGGACAGCGTTACGACGATGCAATAAAAGCATACAACAAAGCGATCGCTATCAAAGTTGAGAATCCTGAAGCTTGGATTAACCGTGGCATAGCCTTAACATCGTTGCAACGTTACCAAGACGCGATCGCATCTTACGACAAAGCGATCGCTATCCAACCCGACAAATATGAAGCCTGGTATAATCGTGGTATAGCCTTAACATCGTTGCAACGCTACCAAGACGCGATCGCATCTTACGACAAAGCGATCGCCATCCAACCCGACAAATATCAAGCCTTAATTAACCAAGGCATTGCTCTAACAAAACTACACCGCTACCAAGATGCGATCGCGTCTTATAATAGAGCGATCGCCATCAAGCCGGATTTGCACCAAGCATATTACAACAAAGCTTGCTCTTATGCTTTAGAAAACAATCTCGAATTAGCAATTGAGAATTTAGACAAAGCAATCGAACTTGTTCCTGATAAATACAAGAAATTAGCCAAAACTGACCCCGACTTTAGCAAAGTACGTAGTGCAAAGCAGTTTCAAGAATTACTACAATAGGATTTTGTCACCACCATTGAGTGTAAAATATCAACTTGCTGTAGCCAAGATTTTTTCTTGAGTGGTTTACAATAAGACATGAAAAAATTGTTAATCACCGGAGCAAGTGGTTTTTTAGGATGGCATCTTTGCCAGCTTGCCAAAACAGAATGGGAGATTTATGGCACTTATTTATCCCATCCTTTAGAAATTCCTGGTCTAAAAATGTTAAAAGCAAATTTAACAAATTTTCAGGAATTGAAACGTATATTTAATGATATCAAACCATCAGCAGTTATTCATACTGCGGCACATTCGCAACCCAATTTTTGTCAAACGAACCCCAAAGAATCCCACGCAATTAACGTCATTGCATCCTGCAATATTGCCGGACTTTGCGCGGATAATTCTATTCCTTGTGTTTTTACCTCAACCGACTTAGTTTTTGATGGTTTGAATGCTCCCTATCAAGAAACAGATGCTGTGTGTCCTGTCAATCTGTACGGTGAGCAGAAAGCGATCGCAGAAGCAGATATGCTAGAAAGATATCCCATGACCGCAGTGTGTCGAATGCCGTTGATGTTTGGTGCAGCAACACCCACAGCGAAAAGCTTTATTCAGCCATTTATTCAAACTTTAAAAGCCGAAGAAGAATTAAGTTTATTTATCGATGAATTTCGCACCCCAGTAAGTGGCACAACTGCCGCCAAAGGACTTTTATTAGCATTAGAAAAAGTTAACGGCATCATTCACTTAGGCGGAAAAGAGCGGATTTCGCGTTATGATTTTGGACAGCTATTAGTAGAAGTATTTCAACTTCCCGCCAGTGGTCTTAAATCCTGCCGACAACAAGATGTGAAAATGGCAGCACCTAGACCAGCAGATGTTTCTTTGGATAGTTCCAAAGCATTTGCATTGGGGTATCAGCCTTTATCTGTAAAGGAAGAATTAGAGGATGTTTGTAAAGTCTTAATTCATACTAGCCCTGGCGACTAGAAGTCGCGGCTATACAGACAAAACCCACGGAGGTGGGTTTGAAACCCTTGATTTTCTGTTACTCCACGGAGGTAGACGTTGCTTGTGTAGTAGCGAATTTTATTCACCCAATACTTTTCAAACATCCTCTTATATCGTGTCCGGCTAAAGACTTATCATTTAGATCGCAGTTCTTGCAGTTCTTGCTGGGGAAAAGAGGCTTTTCCGATTTTTGCACAGATGCGGTAATCATAAGTGATTAACCGGACTTGATAAGTAGGTAGGCGTAATTAAATATAAGATAAAACCTCACCCTCAATCCCTTTCCGATATTTTGGAGAGGGAAGCCGGATTGAGCGTGAGGTTTTATATTTAATTTGACCCACTTACTTGATTATAGAAGTTAGGAGTCTTAACTCCAAACTCCTAACTCCAAACTCCTAACTCCAAACTCCAAACTCCTAACTCCAAACTCCTAACTCCAAACTCCAAACTCCAAACTCCTAACTCCTAACTCCAAACTCCAAACTCCTAACTCCTAACTCCAAACTCCAAACTCCAAACTCCTAACTCCAAACTCCAAACTCCAAACTCCAAACTCCAAACTCCAAACTCCAAACTCCTAACTCCTAACTCCTAACTCCTAACTCCAAACTCCTAACTCCTAACTCCTAACTCCTAACTCCAAACTCCTAACTCCAAACTCCAAACTCCAAACTCCAAACTCCAAACTCCAAACTCCAAACTCCTAACTCCTCACTTGATTTTAATAAGCATCCATAGGCAGACAAGAACAAACAAAATTCCTGTCGCCAAAAGCCGCATCAATGCGGCCGACAGCCGGCCAGAATTTATACTCACGAGTCCAAGGCGCAGGATAGGCAGCTTGTTCACGAGAATAAGGATGCTGCCATTCTCCAGTGATGAGACTTTCAGCAGTATGGGGTGCGTTCTTCAAAACATTATCTTGGATATCCACCTTACCTGATTCAATTTCGGCAATTTCTTGGCGAATAGAAATCAACGCATCACAGAAACGATCCAACTCTTGTTTAGATTCACTTTCTGTAGGTTCCACCATGATTGTACCCCCTACAGGCCAGGAGACAGTCGGCGCGTGGAAACCATAATCTATTAGACGCTTGGCAACATCATCAATTTCGATCGCAGCTGATTTTTTGAGCGATGGCGAAGCGCCTCGCAAGCTACGCAAATCTAAAATACATTCATGGGCAACTAGACCATTTTTCCCCTGATACAAAACCGGATAGTAAGATTCCAGTCTTTTAGCGATGTAATTAGCATTGAGAATCGCCACCTTAGTTGCTTGGGTCAAACCATCTGCACCCATCATGGCGATGTACATCCAAGAAATCACCAAGATACTAGCACTACCCCAAGGCGCAGCCGCCACAGCACCAATACGTTGGGAATTAGAAATTTCTTCCCCAGTCCCCACAACAGGGTGTCCAGGCAAAAATGGCACAAGATGAGAGGCTACGCCAATCGGCCCCATACCAGGACCACCGCCACCATGAGGAATACAAAAGGTTTTATGCAAGTTTAAATGGCAGACATCCGCGCCAATATCTCCAGGACGGCAAATCCCTACTTGGGCGTTCATATTTGCCCCATCCATGTAAACTTGTCCGCCGTGACTGTGGACAATAGCGCAGATTTCCTGAATTGGCTCCTCAAAAACACCGTGAGTCGAGGGATATGTCACCATTAAGGCAGCTAATTCATTGCTGTGTTTTTCTGCCTTACTCTTTAAGTCATCAACGTCAATATTACCTTGTGAATCACAGGCAACTGCCACCACCTTCATCCCGCACATCACCGCACTCGCTGGATTTGTCCCATGTGCCGAAGTGGGAATTAAACAGACGTTGCGGTGTGCTTCACCTCGATTTTCGTGATATTGACGAATTACTAAAAGTCCCGCATATTCGCCCTGAGAACCAGCATTTGGTTGTAGAGAAATTCCCGCAAAACCAGTAATTTCAGCTAACCATGCCTCAAGTTGCTTAAATAACATTTGATAACCCTGAGTTTGCGACCCAGGTGCAAACGGGTGAATCTTGCCAAATTCCTCCCAAGTTACTGGAATCATCTCAGCAGTCGCATTCAACTTCATTGTGCATGACCCCAAAGGAATCATCGATGTTGTTAGGGACAAGTCCTTGCTTTCTAGCTTGTGCAGATAGCGCAATAACTCAGTTTCTGAGTGATAGCGGTTAAAAACTGGGTGGGTGAGATATGTACTTGTACGAGAGAGAGATAGATGGGGAAGAGAGCGAGAAGTTAATTCTTCTAGGGTAAAAGGTAAATCATCTGTACCAGCGAAAATCTGCCAGAGGTCGATTAAATCTTCTGGTGTAGTTGTTTCATTCAGTGAGATACCAACAGCAGTGGCATCAAAAACCCGCAGGTTAATTTGAAGTTCTTCGCTAATTGCCAAAATATCTTTTAAATCCCGTCTTCCCAGTTCTACGCGCAGTGTATCAAAGAAATCTTTGGAACTGATAGTGTAACCCAAACGCTTCAGTCCTTCCGCCAATAGCACTGTTAAAGAGTGGATGTTTTCAGCAATTTGCTTCAATCCAGCAGGCCCATGATAGACGGCGTACATACTCGCCATTACCGCCAGTAGCACCTGTGCAGTACAAATATTACTAGTAGCTTTTTCGCGGCGGATGTGCTGTTCGCGGGTTTGCAAAGCGAGACGTAATGCAGGCTTACCTTGGGCATCCTTTGATACTCCCACAATTCGCCCTGGAACCAGCCGCTTATACTCTTCCTTCGTAGCAAAGTATGCTGCGTGAGGTCCCCCAAACCCCAACGGAATACCAAAGCGCTGGGTGCTACCAACAGCAATATCAGCGCCAAATTCCCCAGGAGGGGTGAGCAAAGTTAAACTTAAAGGATCTGCTGCTACCGTCACCAATGCACCCTTAGCATGGGCTTTTTCTATAAAAGCGCGGTAGTCGTAAATGGTGCCATCACTAGCGGGGTATTGCAGAACAGCCCCAAAAATTTGTTGATCAAAATCAAATGTTTGATGATCGCCGACAATGATCTTAATCCCTAATGGTTTAGCGCGTGTTTGCAACACGTCGATAGTTTGGGGATGGCAATCACCAGAGACAAAATAGGCATTTGCCTGATTTTTACAAACACCATAGCTTAGACTCATTGCTTCAGCTGCGGCTGTTGCTTCATCAAGTAACGAAGCATTGGCAATTTCCAAACCTGTTAAGTCAATAATCAGGGTTTGGAAATTTAGCAGTGCTTCTAGTCGCCCTTGGGCAATTTCTGGCTGATAAGGAGTGTAAGCAGTATACCAACCGGGGTTTTCTAGGATGTTACGCCCAATCACAGGTGGGGTAATACTGTCGTAATATCCCATACCGATGTATGAGCGGAAAACCTGATTTTTGGCAGCAACTTTTTTTAAAAATGCCAGTGCTGCATACTCACTTTCGGCTTCTGGTAACTTTAAGGGTTGCTTCAGCCGAATTGCCTGCGGGACTGTTTGGTTGATTAGGGCATCCAGACTGGAAAACCCCAAAACCTTAAGCATTTGCTGGATATCGTCGGAGTTAGGGCCAATGTGTCTTGGCACAAAACTACTTAGCTTTTGACTTGTTTGACTTTTTTCATCCAGCACTTGCTGCTCATTAGACTTGAGAAGAGGGGCGTTCAATACCACAAATTACTCTCCAGACGGTACTATTTCATATTTTGCAATAAATACTCATCAGAAGTAGGTCTAACTTTTCAATTCATCTAAATTTCATGACTTTCGGGTGGAGGGGGAGATGAGTGAGCAGGGAGCAGGGAGCAGGGAGCAGGGGGAAAATTCCTCTCTCTTCCCCATGCCCAATGCCCAATTCCCTACTCCCCTTCCACCTGGGCGCGATACTCATCTGCTGTCAAGGCATCCTCTACTTCATCAGGGTCATTGACGCGCACTTTCAAAAACCACCCTTCCCCGTAGGGGTCTTCTGACACGGCTTCGGGAGAATTAATTAAGGCTTCATTACGTTCTATAACTGTGCCTGTGACTGGTGAATTCAGTTCTTCAACGGCTTTGACTGATTCAATTGTGCCAAAGTTTTCTCCCCTGGTAAGAGCGTCGCCAATTTCTGGCAGTTCTAAAAAGACGATATCGCCCAATTCATGTACAGCAAATTCAGTAATACCAATGGTGGCAATTTCACCATCTATTCGCACGTATTCATGAGAATCCAGGTATCTGAAATCTTGAGGATATTCAAAAGACATATCACTTCCTCTCCCTTATCAAAAAAATTATTGTCCCAACAGTTATCAAAGCCATATTTGGTAATGAACCTTACTGTAGATTGACTAACTCACAACACATTATTCCTCAAAAACCTCGACGCTTATCAGTTGGCGACACGATTTTTTGACCGATAAAAGGGACGTTTCACTACAACTGCTGGGTAAGCTTTGCCGCGAATTTCGACTTCTAGCTGTTGACCGATGGTTGCTAATTGGGTAGGAACGTAAGCTAAAGCAACGGGATAACCAAGTGTAGGCGACAGAGTGCCACTGGAAACTTCTCCCACAACTTTACCAGCTGATAACACTTGATAACCGTGACGGGCAATGTTGCGTCCTTGGGTTTGTAAACCCACCAATCGGCGCTGCACTCCAGTAGCTTTTTGTTGTGCTAAAATTTCCCGACCAATAAATTCGCCTTTGGTATCTAAGTGAACTAGCCACCCCAACCCTGCTTCTAAGGGTGTAGTGGTGTCATCGATATCTTGTCCGTAAAGTGCCATCGCCGCTTCTAGCCGCAGAGTGTCTCTGGCACCAAGTCCACAGGGAATAACACCAGCATTATGGAGACTTTGCCACAATTTTACTCCTACATCTGGATCTACCATCACCTCAAAGCCATCTTCTCCGGTGTAACCTGTGCGGGCGAGGAAGGCAGGTTTACCTAGTAAGGTTGCTTCTAAATGTCCAAAGGCTTTGATTGGTTGTAAGTCTTCTTGGACTAATGGTTGGAGATATTTAATCGCTTTTGGGCCTTGCACGGCGATTAAGGCTTTTTCTGGTGAAAGGTCTTGGAATTGCACTTTATCATCGTCAAGGTGTTGCAATAGCCATGCTTTATCTTTACCAGAGGTAGAGGCATTGACGATGATAAATGCCTTTTGTATACCAATGGTGTCTTCACCTTGGTAATAAACAATGATGTCGTCAATAATTCCGGCTTGGGAATTTAACAATACGGTGTATTGTGCTTGACCGGCTTGTAAACGACTCAAGTCGGAAGGCACTAGAGACTGGAGTTGGGAAATGAGGTTTTTACCTTGGAGGGTAAATTTACCCATGTGGGAAATATCGAACATTCCGGCTGTATTTCTTACAGCTTCGTGTTCGCGGCTAATGCCACTAAATTGTACAGGCATTTCCCAACCGCCAAAGCTGGTAAAGCGTGCTTTAAGTTTTACACCCACTTGATATAAAGGGGTTCGCGCCAAGGATTGGGCGTTGTCTTCTTGATTAGCCACAGGTAATTATTTTGCGATCGCACCTCAACATCTATAATCCTACGAGATGCTTTCTGATTTTTGAGTCTTATGTATTGAATTTGGGCATTGGTCATTGGTCATTGGTCATTGGTCATTAGTTCTTCTTCCCCTGCTTCCCCATCCCCCTCATCTCCCCACTCCCTTATCCCCTTCTGTAAGCTTTAATAGTTAATGGTGCAAGTGTTGAGATTTATTAAGAAGACATTATGAAATATTGGCGACTGTTAGCTAACTTTGTCTTAGCGATGGTTCTTTTTTGGTTTCCCCTATCGGCGCAAGCTGCAAGTTCTTCTAGTATTACCCGTTCTATGGGTAATGATGAACTCAAGGGCAAGGATTACTCTGGTCAAAGTTTAATTGGCACTGAGTTTACTAATCTCAAACTAGAGAATGCTAATTTTAGCAATGCTGACTTACGTGGTGGCGTGTTTAACGGCACCCTGTTGGAGGGAGTAAATCTGCATGGTGCTGATTTTAGTGAAGGCATAGCCTATCTAACAAGGTTTAAGGATGCTGATTTAAGTGATGCTGTGTTGACCGATGCAATGATGCTACGTTCTACTTTTGATGATGTAAATGTCACAGGTACTGATTTTACGAATGCAATTTTAGATGGGATACAAGTGAAAAAGCTTTGTGTTAAGGCAAATGGTGTGAATTCTAAAACTGGTGTAAATACACGCAAGTCTTTAGGATGTAAGTAGAATCTAACCCCTTCTTCGCTAATGGAGAGGGGGGATATTTATTTTAATGAATTACGAATTACGAATCATCAATTAGGCGTAGCGATCGCTAGTGATATGTTTCTCTTAAAAAGCTGGCATAATTTGCCCGAATTGTCATAGTAGTAGGATGACTTACACCTAAAGTTTGTTCACAAATTTTCAAAGCTTGCTCAAATAAGGGTTTGGCTTTCCTGTAGCGTCTTGTATTACGGTAGAGTGCTGCGAGATTGTTCAGACTAATGGCGACATCAGGATGATTATCTCCCAGCAGGTGTTTACTCATTTCTAAAGCTTCTTGATACAAGGGTTCAGCTTTGGTGTAGCGTTCTGTAGATTCGTAGAGTTGCGCTAAATTATTCAGGCTAGTGGCGACATCTTCATGGTTCTCTCCCAGCAAGCGTTTTCTCAGTTCTAAAGCTTTTTTAAGCAAGGGTTCAGCTTTGCTGTAGCGTCCTGTATAACAGTACAATGCTGCTAAATTGTTCAAAGTAGTGGCCACATGGGGATGTTCTTCTCCCACTAGGCGTTTCCACAGTTTCAAAGCTTGTTGATACAAAGGTTCGGCTTCGCTATAGCGTCCTATAGATTCATAGAGTAATGCTAAATAACTCAAGGTAGTGGCGACATCAGTATGTTCTTCTCCCAGCAGCCGTTTTCTCAATTTTAAAGCTTGTTGATACAGAGGTTCGGCTTCGCTGTAACGCCCTGTAGAATCGTAAAGTTGTGCTAAATTATTCAGGCTAGTGGCGACATCTTGATGGTTCTCTCCCAGCAAGTGTTTTCTCAGTTTTAAAGCTTGTTGATACAAAGGTTCAGCTTCGCTGTAACGTCCTGTAGATTTGTAAAATCCTGCTAAATTGTTCAAACTAGCAGCGACATCAGTATGTTCTAAACCAAGACGACTTTGAGTCACTTCTACACATTGTTGTAACCAATATTCTGCTTGCTGATAAAGTCCTTGTCCTTGATAAAACCACGCCAATTTGGTAAACAGAGTGATTAGATTTTCATCGCCCACATACTGGGATAAATGGGTTGCGACTTCTGTAATGTGCGGGATATGTGGAGTGAGGTTGAGAATATCTTCAGGGTTAGGCTGTTGCGGAATTAGTTTTGCTACCTCTAACATCATTGCTGCAAAGTTAGTTTTTGCTTCATCCGCCTTATTTGACTGATTCAACTTCATTTGGAAAAGTTGGCGAATTAGGGGATTTAGACAATAAATTCCTTTACTTTTCTGTTGTAGCAAATGCAATTCTAGTAAATTGGCTATGGCAGACAGCCATTCTTGTTTTTTATTATCTTCTATCGTCTCAATAGATAAGGGAATGTCAGCTAAGGCACACAAACTTAGCAAACAGCCAAAGCTTTGTGCATTTTCATCCAACTGTTCCCAACTTAATTCAAAAGCTTCAGTTACACCGTATTCATAAGGCATCAATGAGTTAGCATTGACTATTGCTTCATGTTCCACTCGTTTCTTTTCTAGCCGCTTCAGTAGTGTTTTCAGAGACAAATCTGGCATTTTATCCAGATATCGCCCTACTAACTCTAACGCTAAAGGCGAATATCCCAAAAATTTACAAATTCTTCTCGCAACCCAAGGTTCTTGTTGCAGTCTTTCCCGAACCACCAGCGTTTTTAATAATTTCATCGCCGCCAATGGTTTGAGGATATCTAATTCGCTATTATATTTCGCCCTCAGGTAAGTTTGTAACTTTTCTAGTTTGTCCCGATTGTTAGAAATAGCTAACTCAGGATAACTCTGAGCGAACTTGTTATATATCTCACCCATCCACTTTTTGAAAGCAACAACATCAACGTTTAATTCGTTGATAAGTTTAGCTTCACTTTTTCCTAAATTTTCATTATTAAAATACTTTAACAAAGCTGCTGTTTGCTCTAGAGATAAGCTATGATTAGCAGCTTCTTTGGCTAGAAAATTAGCCCATTGCATAAACAGCTTGTGATATTTATTTTAATTCTACTTTGTCTCTATTTGGAAATCTCCTCTCTTTGGGGTAAAAATACCATTTGCATAGAAACATTCAAACGCAGTGCTTGCGGTTAGACATCGCCACTTGAGCCTTTGAACCTCAGATTTCGAGTTTTGTACTCAAAATGACTATGCCTACGCAGGTTGTTAATTAGCATGAGAATCGAACCGCAGAGGCGCAGAGGACACGGAGGAAGAGATTTTAGGCATGACGGCGGAGTTTGGTGTTGATTTATGCAAGGTGTAGCAATCAGTTCTGTTATTTCCAAACACTGCTGTGATGCCTCATAAAAATAATCTAATTGCAGATTTAACTCAGCAAGAAAGCTCTCGCCAAGTCATCAAAGTTGAGAGCTTTCTTTATTGTTATGTGCATTGATTGCTTTTTGGCACAGATTGCAGGAGTAAGCTTTTATTCCACAGGTACTTAGAGGTTAATACACTCTATTATCCCATACTGTATTTTACTCAAGCGGGAACCGCTATATATTGCTGTCTATCTCAAAAATTTAATCTTTTAGACTTCAAGAATGTTTACAAAAATATGGACTCCTTAATATAATGCAATTAAAAGCGAGAAGGCAAATTAATTGTCAGAAGTGATGAATACTATTGAATTTCCCTGGCTAACAGCCATAATCCTCTTACCCTTGGTGGCTGCCTTAGCCATTCCCCTAATCCCAGACAAAGAAGGTAGAACTGTGCGGTGGTATGGTCTGGGAGTTGCTTTTGCCGACTTTGCACTGATAATTTATGCCTTTTGGTATAAGTACGACTTTCAAAGTTCAAGATTGCAACTTGTAGAAAACTATCCTTGGGTACCGGAGTTAGGTTTGCATTGGGCTGTGGGGGTTGATGGTTTATCGATGCCCTTGCTGCTTCTAACAGGCTTAATAAATACCCTCGCAATATTCGCGGCTTGGAAAGTTACCACCAAGCCGCGATTATTTTATGGTTTGATGTTAGCGATGTACAGCGCCCAGCTTGGCGTATTTGTTGCTCAAGATTTGCTGCTGTTCTTCCTGATGTGGGAAATCGAGTTAGTGCCGGTTTACCTGCTGATTTCCATTTGGGGAGGACAAAACCGCCGTTATGCAGCTACCAAGTTCATTATTTACACCGCCGCCGCATCAATATTTATCTTGATTGCCGGTTTTGCACTTGTGTTTTCTGGAGATACCGTCACCTTCGACATGGCGACTCTGGGAATGAAAGAATACCCCAAAACGTTGGAATTGTTGGTTTATGCAGGTTTCTTAATTGCCTTCGGGGTGAAGTTACCAATTTTCCCTTTTCACACTTGGCTACCAGATGCTCACGGTGAAGCATCAGCACCCGGTTCAATGATTTTGGCTGGTGTGTTGTTAAAAATGGGTGGTTATGCTCTCATCCGCTTTAATGTGGAAATGTTGCCTAATGCCCATGTAACTTTTGCCCCAGTGTTAGCAATTTTAGGTGTAGTAAACATTGTCTACGGTGCTTGCTGTGCCTTTGCTCAAACCAATCTCAAACGCCGCTTGGCTTACTCTTCAATTGCCCACATGGGCTTTGTGCTGATTGGGATTGCTTCTTACACAGAACTGGGTATTAGCGGTGCAGTGCTACAGATGGTTTCTCACGGCTTGATTGCTGCTAGCTTGTTCTTTTTATCCGGCGTGACTTACGATCGCACCCACACCTTAATGATGGATAAAATGGGCGGTATGGCGAAGGTAATGCCTAAAACCTTTGCTCTATTTACTATTGGTTCAATGGCTTCTCTCGCTTTACCCGGAATGAGTGGTTTTGTCGGTGAGTTGATGGTGTTTCTCGGTATCGCCACCAGTGATGTTTACAGTTCTAGCTTCAAGGTTGTAGTTGTGTTGCTGTCAGCAGTTGGCGTGATTTTGACACCGATTTATTTACTGTCGATGCTGCGTCAAGTGTTCTACGGTGAGCAAAATGAAGAGTTACACTTGGATGCTGTAATATCTGATGTCAAACCCCGCGAAATATTTATTACCGCTTGTTTGTTGCTGCCAATCATCGGTATCGGTTTCTATCCCAAATTGGCAACGCAGACTTATGATGTGAAGGCAGTAGAATTAGCCACCCATGCTCGTCAAGTTCTACCAGTCGTTGCTCATCAACAACCATCAAGTTTATACTCGCGGATTTTCTCTGCACCAACATTGGCTAATTCTCAAGTTGAAAGTTCGATTAATATTTCTGAGTAAATTAACTTCCCATTAAGGGGACTGCATGTAAATTCTAAATATCAGGGGAATCAAGGGGTGGTTACGAAACTACCCCTAAACTTTTGCCAAGATATATCTTAAAGATAGGTGAAGCCCCAAAATATGAATTATGAATACCAACTTAGCTGTAGCTACAGAAATTATACCAATAGTCTTGCAATTACAACCCGCGATCGCACTAACCGACGATCAGTTTTACGAGCTTTGTCAGCTAAACGGTGATTTTCGCATTGAACGTAATGCTTTTGGAGAATTAGTGATTATGCCCCCTACTGGTTCCGAAACTGATGAACGCAACTTTAACTTAGTTGGGCAGTTGTGGGTATGGACAAAGCAAGATGGTACAGGTGTAGGCTTTGCTTCCAGTGGTGGGTTTACTTTGCCTAATGGTGCGGTGCGTTCTCCCGATGCAGCGTGGATAAAACGCGATCGCTGGGAAGCCATACCACCAGAACTGCGAAAAAAGTTTGCGCCGATTTGTCCTGAGTTTGTGATTGAATTGCGTTCTGAGAGCGATCGCTTGCAAATTTTGCAAGACAAGATGCAAGAGTATATTGATAATGGCACGCAACTTGGTTGGTTAATTGATAGAAAACAACGCCGAGTTTTTATTTATCGTCCTAATATTGCGGTTGAGGTATTAGATAACCCTAAGACACTTTCTGGTGAACCGTTGCTACCTGGGTTTATTTTGGATTTAAGTCAGGTTTGGTAGGGAGTAAGCTACCGGACTTTTTCAGGAATCTGGCTCACTAGCTTAAGGGTTCAATCAACCCACGTTTGACAGCTTCGCTTAACGCAGTGGCTTTTCTTAAAAGTCCTTCTTGATACACTTGCATCAGGATTTGTAACTCTGAGCGATCGCCTTCATTAAGAGTATCTGATTGTTGGCGATCGAGCAGTTCGCTTAACCGGGCATCCTGTTCTGGTTCCATTTGCAGTTCGGTCAGCACCAGGACTTGTTCATCAGAAAGGACAGAGACAGGCTCAAGGTCGGTAATCTCGTCACTGATAGGCGGAATTGAAAGTTGAATGGTATCTACTAAAATGCTGGCGACATCACGATTTGCCAATCGTGCAAAGCGTTCTGCACGTTGGTAAATATCGTCTGGCAGGGTAATGATGATTTGGGTACTCATAGCTCTTATAAATACTTCTCTCTATTCTCACTTGCAATTAGTAATTATCTATTTCAGGGTCATAAATGAAGAATGTAATTTAACACACTGAGCGGTGAAACGTTGTTATCTGGGTTGATTTTAGATTTAAGTCAAGTTTGGTAGAGAAAAATTTCAAAAGATGAGAGTTGAAGCATACATTATGGGCAAACTAACCTAGTGGTCAAATAGTCTCTACATCACTAGGAAAATACTATAATGCACGAACCCATCAATTACAAATCTATCAATCTTGAGCAATTAAGAGATCAATCTACTAACCACCACTCTAAAATACCCTTCCAGCATCAAATTGAGGCATTTGAAGCCCTAAGTAAAACATTTAAATTTGGCAGTGAAAAACCGGGTAGTGGAATTTTAGTACTTCCTACAGGTGCTGGCAAGACATTTACAGCTACCAGATGGTTATCTGACCATGTAATCCCTAAAAATATTAAGATTCTTTGGTTAGCTCCTTCATTTTACCTGTTGGAACAAGCATTCGCTACCTTTGAGAAAAGTGCCAGAGATATTCCAGAGCCGAAAAAAACGTTAAATATTCGGTGCGTTTCTAGCAGTCCTTCTCATGCTGAAGCATCATCCATACAACTGACTGATGATATTGTCATTATCACAATACAAACAGCTATTAGTAATTTACATCCTGATGGAACAGACATATATGGTAAAAAGTTTGAGACAGCTTTCAGAAAATTTATTGATAGTTGCAACAAAACAGGGCTTTTTGTAGTAGTTGATGAAGCTCATCATTCACCAGCTTATGGTTGTAAAAACTTATTAATTGGTGAAAAAGATTCTGCTTTAGGACTTCGAGGTTTACTCCCAGGATTAAATCTGTTAGGTCTAACAGCTACACCAACTCATAATGATAAGGCTAGAAGGGGTTGGCTTTTGAAAATTTTTGAGCATGGAATTATTTATGAGGCTAAAAAAGATATTTTAATATTACAAAAAGTTTTGGCGAAACCCAAGTACATTGAAGTCTCAACTCATATAAAAGTGGAAGTTGATGACGAAGTATATGATAAATTAGTTAAGCAACATCAAGACCTTCCAGAAAAAATTATTGAGATTCTTGCAAAGGATAATGGTAGAAACAATTTCATAGTAGATACTTATGTATCAAATAAAAAGACTTATGGCAAAACTATTATTTTTGCCGACCGTTGGTTTCAATGCGTCTATATAAAAGAAAAGCTTCTTGAAAAGGGCATTAGAGTAGATGCGATTTATTCACATATAGATGCTAATCCAGGTTCTGCCGAGGCGAGAAATAAACGTACTCAAAGTGATAATCAAAGGATTATGGAGGAATTTAGAGATGGTAAACTTGATGTTTTAATCAATGTACGAATGCTAACAGAGGGTGTTGATGTTCCTAATGTTCAGACCGTATTTATTACTCGTCAAACAACAAGCTCTATCTTAATGACTCAAATGATTGGTAGAGCATTAAGGGGTGAAAAAGTAGGAGGTAGCAGTGAGGCAAATATTGTTTTATTCTTCGATGAATGGCAACGTATAATTGATTTTATAAAACTAGAACCAGAACCGAGGGAAATAATTGAGCCTGATGAGCCTTATACAAGGGGATATTCTCCACTGGAATATATATCAATTCGTCTAGTTGAAGAATTATCGAAGTCAATTGAGAGTGGTGGAGATTATCAAATAGAATACAAAAAAATATGTCCTATTGGATGGTATAAAACTGAAATTGTATATGCTGACACTGACAATAAACATGAATCAATGGAAGCATTTACTGAATTTATCATGGTATATGAACATACAAAAGACAAAATTGATGCTTTTATTAAATTCATTCTTTCTGCAAACTTACTAGATGAATGGTCTAAACAATATCTTGATGATAAATGGATGCAGCCTCAAGTTGAACAATGGATAGATGAATATTTTGACAGCAAAGCTGATGATATTGGACAAAAGCTTCAGTCTGATTTAATTAAGATTGTACGGCACATCGCTCAAAACCCAGATAAATATGCACCCCCGTATCATTCATTTGAAGAAAGAGAACTTTATGACTTAGATAAAATTGCAGAACAAGCAATCCAACTTACAGGTTATGAAAAACATGAATATTTAAATGAAAAATTTTTAGATTCTCGAACATTATGGAAAACTTTTTACAAAACATTGATGCGATTTGAAACAGCAGTTGATGCTGCTAGTAGAAACATTTTTTATCGTAAAAAAAATGTTATAGACCCTATTTCATCTGTGATTACTATCTCACTTGTGAATCCCAAAGATGATAGAGAACTAAACGAAGTACAAAAAGAAGAAGTTAAAAAACGAGACAAGTATGCTTGCCTATGTTGTGGAGTCAATACCAAAGGTAAATTAGAAATCGATCATATTAAACCGGTTTCTATGGGGGGTGAAACATCTATAGAAAACTCACAAACTCTGTGTGTTACTTGCAATAGATGTAAAGTCCAGAATGAAATTGATTTTCGGTGTAATACAACAAAATTGAGTATTCCAAAAAATCTTGATTTATCATTTACATCAGAAGGTGAAAAGGCTATAAAAGCTCTAACAAGAGTAGTTAACTTCTTTTACCATTGCAAAGCAGTTTCCAAAATTGATTGGGAGGTATATACTTACACTTACAATATATATTTGTACCCTAGTAACAATCCTGAATGGTTGCTTCAATATAAAGCAGAACTTCTTAAATTAATTAAAAATAAGCTTGGTTGTCATGCTGAATACATCAATGTTAGTACGATAAAATAAAATTACTAATTTTAAATTAGTATTGACTAGACTTATCAAAAATCGGGACTGAGAAATACATCTCAGTCCCGATAAAAAAGCGGGCTAACCGCTATTTATATGGTTAACCCGTGCAGCTTTGGGAACGCGCAGAGAAATTGTTATTGCAATACCAACTTCACATTGGCGTTTTGCAGACCGCGTTGTTTTACTTCTGCCAAAGTTTTGTTAACAGCATACTTTTGGTTGATTGAGTTGATCAACTCGGTTTGGTTGTGCTTTTTAGCAACTCCCCACAAGTCAGCGATTAGGTCAAAAGAACCATCGCTATTGCGAGACCAGCCGAGGTCATATTCGCCATCTAACATAGCTACGATGTCAGAACGGACGCGCTGACCGTTATAACCACGGACATCAGCTTCAGTCTTTACGCTGATACCGAGGTCGCGCAAAGAAGCTTTGAGGATTTCGGCATCGGTGATCTTGGTACGCAGGGTGCTAAAGTGAGACATTTGGGTTTCCTCCAATGAGAAGATTGAGAAAAACGACAACGGTTTGTTTCGGGCGAAGCCGCGTTAGCAGGATGCGGCTTTTTCTTATAACTGCTAGCATTGGGAGCTAGCCTTTCCCCCTGGGATGGCAGAGGAAAGCTTTTAAAACTCCATTCGCTGATATTCAGCTACGGAGGATGCTGCTGGGCGTGCGCGCTGTCTGGCCCAATCTCTCAGAGCCGTTACTTGTTCTTGCATCGTTCGAGACAGCGGCAATGTTGCCTTCAGTGCAGCAATAATATCTAGTTGGGTGAACTCCCGATCTTGGGCAAAAGCTTCATACATTGCCGCAACGATCGCTTGCTCAACTTCTGCCCCAGAAAAGCCGTCAGACATCTTGGCTAATTGCTCAAGATCGAATCGTGATATGTCTTCACGGCGCTTGGTCAGATGAATATTAAAAATGTGTTGCCGTTCTTCCGGTGTTGGCAGATCGACAAAGAAAATTTCATCAAAGCGTCCTTTCCTCAAGAACTCTCCAGGTAAGCGTTCTACTCGGTTGGCAGTTGCCATCACGAAAACTGGTGATTTCTTATCTTGCATCCATGTGAGGAAAGAGCCGAATATTCTACTTGATGTCCCCCCATCAGAATCAGAGGAACCTCCACTACCAGCAAAGGATTTATCCAATTCATCGATAAACAATATCGCTGGGGAAATAGATTCTGCTGTTTTCAGGGCGTTTCGCAGATTTGCCTCACTTCGTCCCACCATTGAGCCGTCGTAGACTCGCCCCATATCCAACCGCAACAGTGGTAAACCCCACAGTCGGGAAGTAGTTTTAGCTATTAACGACTTACCACAACCGGGAACTCCGAGAATTAACATCCCTTTTGGTTGAGGCAAACCATATTCTCTCGCTCTTTCTGTAAAAGCGTTAGAACGTTGCTTGAGCCATCTTTTTAACTCTTCTAAGCCACCTACTGCATCAATGGTTTCATCTTCTTCAATGTATTCTAAGATTCCATTGCGCCGAATTAGTTGCTTTTTCTCAGATAAAACGATATCTACTTCATCTTCCGTCAAACGCCCTGTTGTTACCTGTGCCTTTCGGTAGACTTTCTCAGCTTCATCTTTAGTTAAACCTAAAGCTGCTCTCAGAAGCTTTTCTCTGGCTTCTGTTGTCAACCGCCGACCACGATTTTGGTCTACGTGCTGAGTTAGTACTTTATTCAACTCTGCCATATCTGGCAGTGTAAAGTCGATAACAACAACTTCTTTTTCTAACTCTATAGGTACTTGCTGCATCGGTGACATCAAAATGATGTTCTTTTGCGTACCTTTAAAGCTAGCGATCGCATCACGTAACGATCTATTTGTTGCAGGCGCATCAATAAAAGGGTGTAAATCTTTAAGAATAAATATACTAGGTTCTTTCTGCCGAATTATCCACTCAATCGCCGCCTCTGGAGACACCGTATTATGTTGGGTGACATTCCGGGGTTGACCATACTCCACAATGCCGTGTGTTACTGTCCAAACAAATACTCGACGTTGGGGCTTTAACAACTGGGCGATGGTGGAAACTGCTTGCTCGGCCCGCTCTTCCTCGGAGGTCACAAGGTAGATTAAAGGGTATTGAGCTTGAATTAGGATATTGAGCTCTTCTTTCATACTTCGACCTACTTGAGACCTTATAGAGACAGTAGAGACATTGCTTCTGGTAAAGACAACCGAATTATGAATTATTTATTCATGATTCCTATTTATCTAGCAAGGAACTAACTCTTCCTCACCTTTGGGATGGGTTTCATCTTCATCCATTATGGAAAGATGTGGTTGACCAACTACTCCTGGTTGATTGCCTAAAGCAACCAGTTCCCCATCACGTAATACTAGTGAGCTATCACAAGCTGGGCATGAATAAACTCTATGAGTCCGCCCATAAGAAGAATCTTCTAACTCGTCAACCAATTCTGAATTAGACAGGTAAAAAACTAGCGCCCGTTCCGCAAGTTCTGACATTGGTTCTGAATCGACTGCTGAACGAATCTTCAATTTTCTGTGCAACTCTGGCGATAAATACAAAGTGACCTTTTGCTTAGTTTGCGTTTGCATATAACTCTTTAACGGTCTTACCCGGGTATGTATATTAACTTATCGGTTCTTCTATTGGTTGTCAAGACAGTAAAACGTTTTGATGCCAATATTGTTACATTTGTTTACATTTGAGGTTGAGATGCTGTTCATTGAGTGATAAATAGCAGATTTACAAACCTCTGAGAATTAATCAGGACTTAGGCAGTCAAAACCTGAAACCTTAATGGAAATTAGCGATCGCTAATTTAATGATTGCCTGAGTTGGCTGATTTTTTAACTATTTGGAGCGTAAGCGGATTAAAGTTGAACACCTTTCCGGTTGTAAACAACTGATATCCACAAGAGATGCCAGCGAATGACACCAGCATAGAGAAAAGGGACACAGAGCCGATTACCA
Organism: Nostoc sp.; assembly: GCF_036916975.1. GTDB lineage: Bacteria > Cyanobacteriota > Cyanobacteriia > Cyanobacteriales > Nostocaceae > Nostoc. The sequence goes on along the minus strand of NZ_JBALFF010000036.1, from coordinate 69,414 downwards.
CACCACTGGCAAGGAATAGAGCAATTCCGATGCCAATCAACACCCATCCCAGTATCCGATTATTGCGCCCACCCCAATTTAGAGCTACTACACCTCCGAGACACAGCAAAATTCCAGGTGTGCTGCGTAAGTAGATGCTCACATAAATACTTGTACTTAAAAATGTAACGCCTGCTAGGATTAGCCCTAAGCCAATAAGCTTACTGGCAAGGATTACTTGTTCCTCTTCTTTACCGATGGTAGGCGGTGTATTTGTGGGCGCAAAGTTTGGCGGAGGATTTTTTGTGGTAGATGCAGACTGCTGCTGCACCCTAAACATGAAAGTTATTTTGTCTCCCTGCCCAAGGGAAATTCTATCTCCTGGATGCAGTGGAAAAAAAACTTGAGGTTGAAGTTTCGCACCATTAATGTATGTACCATTAGAACTGCCCAAATCGGTGATATGGTATTCATCGCCATTTATCCAAATTTGCGCGTGGATGCGAGATGCCACATCGGAATCTGGTAAACCAGAAATATCAATATCTGGTGGTTTTTGCTCATTTGGCTTACCGATGCAAATTACAGAAAGATTTGCTGGAAATTGTAAGGATGTGTTGGTTTGGAAGTGAAAAAGCTCCAAAGTTAGCTCGGCTGTCTGAGATACACTGTGCATAATTTGTGTGATAAAGCACTCTTTATAAGTTTCTCTACTGACAGCTAAAAAGAGAATGGTAAATATCCTGAATATTATTGAATTTTTAATCAGCGCTCTTTTGGTGCAGTTTACGGATTGGGCAATAGCTAGTAAATTGGCGAAGGTATTGATCTGAGTTTCTGGTACTTCTATAAAATCAGTGACTTTGGCAAAATGTGTAATGTAAATGGCTACTGCTAATAAAACCTGTAGTTTGGGGCGAAGAATGTATCGGTTTGCCGCCACCCTTAGCGGAGTCATTGCCCTATTAATAATTTTGTGGGGTTGTACTGCAAATGATTTTAACGCCAAAGCGATCGCCTGGAAAACTTATAGCAACTCCCGTTATGGCTTTGAATTTCCATATCCGAGTAACTGGACTTCTTTAGCAGCCCCAGAAAATGATGATGGAATTGCGTTTATTTCACCACAGGATAACTCCGTGGAAATTCGGGGGTGGGCAAGTCAGCAGCTACCGAATAATCGAGAGTCGGTGAAAAAGATAAAATCCAACTTTCAGACAGCCCAAGGAGTATCTGGGGTGCTGGTTGTAGAAGTTTCTCAACAGGTAGGAAAGGTGACACTGACACTAACTCAGAGTCAAGTGAAATACTGTTTGCAGGGACGAAGCAAAAGCCAAGATTTTCAAAATTACTATCGTTTCTTTTATTACATTGCCCAGCGGTATCGGATTTTGAAGCCCTGAGTTAGGAGTTAGGAGTTAGGAGTTAGGAGTTAGGAGTTTGGAGTTAGGAGTTTGGAGTTAGGAGTTTGGAGTTAGGAGTTTGGAGAATTCTCTTTATTTTCCACCATTTCCCCCTGTTCTCTGCTCCCAAAATCCACATCTCTCCCAGAATGATGATTGAGAGGGGACAGAAACCTGATAGATTTAGCTATCAGCGAGTAAAAACTGGTGAAGATGAAAGTCCTGGTTATTGGTGGTGATGGATATTGCGGTTGGGCAACTGCTCTTTACCTTTCCAATCGAGGTTATGAAGTTGGAATTTTAGATAGTTTGGTGCGGCGGCACTGGGATAATGAACTTGGTGTTGAAACTCTCACTCCGATCGCACTAATTCAACAACGTCTCCAGCGCTGGCAAGATTTGACGGGTAAATCTATCGATTTGTTCATCGGCGATATTACTAATTACGAATTTCTCCATAAAACATTACAGCAATTTCAGCCAAATGCCCTAGTGCATTTTGGCGAACAGCGTTCAGCCCCATTTTCCATGATTGACCGTGAACACGCAGTTGTTACCCAGGTTAATAATGTAGTTGGGACGTTGAACTTGCTGTACGCCATGCGGGAAGATTTCCCCGACTGTCATTTGGTGAAGCTGGGGACGATGGGTGAATACGGTACACCCAACATTGACATCGAAGAAGGGTATATCACCATTGAACACAATGGACGCAAGGATACCCTACCTTATCCCAAGCAGCCCGGTTCGATGTACCATTTAAGCAAAGTCCATGATAGTCATAACATCCACTTTGCTTGCCGAATTTGGGGATTGCGGGCAACGGATTTAAATCAGGGTGTAGTTTATGGTGTCTTAACCGAAGAAACGGGGATGGACGAACTATTGATTAATCGGCTGGATTACGATGGTGTGTTTGGTACTGCACTGAACCGCTTTTGTATTCAAGCAGCGATCGCACACCCCTTAACCGTCTACGGTAAAGGTGGACAAACTCGCGGATTTTTAGATATTCGGGATACAGTCAGATGTGTAGAATTAGCGATCGCTAACCCTGCCGAAGCTGGTGAATTCCGCGTATTTAACCAATTTACCGAACAATTCAGCGTCGGCGACTTGGCATTGATGGTGAAAAAAGCTGGTAACGCTATGGGATTGAATGTAGAAATCAATCATCTAGATAATCCCAGAGTCGAGAAAGAAGAACATTACTTCAACGCTAAAAACACTAAATTGCTCGATTTAGGTTTAGAGCCTCATTTGCTTTCTGATTCTTTACTCGATTCTCTGTTAAACTTTGCCATTAAGTATCAGGAACGAGTCGATCACAAACAAATTCTGCCCAAAGTCTCTTGGCACAGAAATTAGGGTAAACTTTGCGTGCGCCTGATAACAGAACCTTATTTAACTCAAGTCAGTAATTGGCCTGAAAATGGTCGTCATATTTTAGCACAATATGACGACCATTCAATTGTTGTTTACCAGGCATATCGTCCAGCCATCGGTAACTTCGCCGCCACCTACGGTTATTTTGGTGGTGAGTTCAGTTTTGCCCGGATGAGTTGGATAAAACCTAACTTCCTTTGGATGATGTATCGTTCTGGATGGGGTACACAAAATGGTCAAGAGGTAGTGTTAGCTATTTGGATTAAGCGTTCGGCAATTGAAGAAATTTTAGCGGCGGCTGTTGATTCTAGCTACGTACCAGAACTTTATCCCGATAAAAGTGCATGGCAAAAAGCACTCAAGCAATCACAAGTCCGCCTACAATGGGACCCGGACCATCACCCAACTGGGACAAAATTAGAAAGACGCGCTATTCAGTTAGGGTTACGTGGTGAAGTACTAGCTGCTTACGCCAAAGATTGGATTGTGAACATTGAAAATATCTCGGACTTTGTACAAAAACAGCGCCAAAACATTAAATCTGACTGTGCAGAGTTGATTACACCACAGGAGAGAGTCTATTCTGTGTTTGATACTGAAACGCAAGCAAAGCTGAGATTATCTGCCTGGACTGAATAGTTTTTTATGAGAATTGCCCTATTTACCGAAACCTTTTTACCCAAGGTTGACGGCATTGTAACGCGCCTGCGCCATACCGTTGACCATCTACAGCGCAGTGGTAATCAAGTGCTGGTGATTGCCCCTGATGGAGGCATCACAGAACACAAAGGCGCTAAAGTTTACGGCGTTACTGGCTTTCCTCTGCCATTGTATCCAGAATTGAAAATGGCACTTCCTCGCCCAGCCATTGGGTACGCCTTAGAAGAGTTCAAGCCAGATGTTATCCATGTTGTGAATCCAGCCGTTTTAGGTTTATCTGGGATATTTTATAGCAAAATTCTCAAAATTCCCTTAGTAGCGTCTTATCACACGCATTTACCCCAATATCTCCAACATTACGGCTTGGGGATGCTGGAAGGTTTTCTTTGGGAACTGCTAAAAGGCGCTCATAATCAAGCTGCTTTAAATCTGTGTACCTCAACAGCAATGGTGGAGGAACTGACAGCACATGGTATTGAACGTGTAGATTTATGGCAGCGTGGGGTGGATACGGAATTATTTCACCCAGATTTAGCTAGTCTAGAGATGCGATCGCGCCTATCAAAAAATCATCCAGAAAGTCCATTACTACTTTACGTGGGGCGGCTTTCTGCTGAAAAAGAAATTGAGCGCATCAAACCAATTTTAGAAGCAATCCCCGAAGCGCGGTTAGCATTGGTTGGGGATGGCCCCCACCGTGAAGCATTGCAAAAACACTTTGCTGGCACAAACACCTATTTTGTTGGCTATCTCATGGGGCAAGAATTAGGTTCTGCTTTTGCTAGTGCTGATGCCTTTATCTTTCCTTCCCGTACAGAAACACTAGGTTTAGTACTACTAGAAGCAATGGCAGCTGGTTGTCCGGTAGTAGCAGCCCGTTCTGGGGGGATTCCCGATATTGTTACAGATGGAGTAAATGGATATCTTTTTGAGCCAACAGCAGATGTTCAAGGAGCATTAGCTGCTACTGTTCGCCTCCTAGAACAAAAACAACAACGAGACATCATCCGTCAAAATGCTCGCCAGGAAGCAGAACGTTGGGGTTGGCCATCTGCCACTAAACAGCTACAAGATTACTATCAAAAGGTGATATTTTCTGAAAAATTGGCAAACTTCAAGTAGTAGAAAGTAGAGAATAGGGAGTGGGGGGGCAGGGGAGGCAGGGAGAGCAGGGCAAAAAGAACTATTATTGACCCATGCCCCATGCCCAAAATCTAAAATTTAAAATCTAAAATCTAAAATTCCTATGACCGAAACAGACTCATGATACAGAGCAAGTAAATTTATTTATGGAGAAGAAAAAAAATGGATGTAGTGATGCACTGCGCGTTCGCCTTTGGCGTCTCGTAGAAAGAAATACGGCGTCCGTTGACCAATTATTCCTTGATGGTACAGAGCAACTAAATTCATTTATGGATAGATAAATTTTAAACTTTGCTTGGTTCAGAGCTACCGGATTTATCCGTGGGCATTAATTGCGAATTGCGAATTGCGAATTGTGCTGACTTGCCCCTAAATTTATGTATGGGGATTATTAATTTTGAATTTTGAATTCGGAGCAAAGCGACGTGACACTCCCCAATTCTGGTAGCGTCTTGGCTACATTAACTGAATTGACTCAAGTTAATCGTACTCACGCCCTATTGCGTCGTGTTAAAGACTTATCTGTTAATGAATTTGTTTGTTTACTCGACTTCATAACTGCTGAGTTTCAGCAATTTCTTAGAGCTATTGAACTAATCAATAATGAAGCTCTAGAAACTATGTTGGAGAAGGTTTTAGAAGCTATCACACTCAAAATTGGTCAAATTTTGCAAGCAGAACACACTGCTATTTTTTTAGTTGACTATGACAAAGGTCAATTGTGGTCAAAAGTTCCTCAAGATAATTCCCAAAAATTCTTAGAAATTCGGACTCCCATTAAAGTGGGTATCCCCGGTCATGTTGCCAGTACAGGTGAATATTTAAATATATCTGAAACTTATAGTCATCCCTTATTTAGCCCAGAACTTGAAAAACAAATGGGCTACAAAATGCATAATATTTTATGTATGCCTGTTATCAGTAGCAAAAACCAAACTGTAGCAGTAGTGCAACTGGCTAATAAAACCGGGAATGTTCCTTTTAATTCTGATGATGAAGAACGGTTTCGAGACTTCGCCGCTTCTATTGGTATTATTCTAGAAAGCTGCCAATCTTTTTATGTAGCCGCTCGGAATCAAAGAGGCGCAACTGCTTTGTTACGCGCAACTCAGACACTGGGGCAAAGTTTGGATTTAGAAGCAACTTTGCAAATAGTCATGGAGCAAGCTCGAATTTTAATGCAAGCAGACCGCAGTACACTGTTTTTATATCGTAAAGAGATGAACGAACTCTGGACGAAAGTTGCTGCGGCAGCAGATGGCACAAACTTGATAGAAATCCGCATTCCTGCTAACCGTGGCATTGCTGGCTATGTGGCTTCCACTGGTGAAACCTTAAATATTTCTGATGCTTATAAAGACCCCCGATTTGACCCGACTACAGATAGAAAAACTGGGTATGTAACTCGCAATATTCTGTGTATGCCAGTATTTAATTCGGCAAATGAATTAATTGGCGTTACACAATTAATTAATAAACAACAAAGCAGTTTTACCGCTTCTGATGAAGAGTTTATGCGAGCTTTTAATATTCAGGCAGGAGTTGCCTTAGAAAATGCTCGGCTGTTTGAAAATGTGCTGTTAGAAAAACAGTATCAAAAAGATATTTTACAAAGTCTATCAGATGCGGTAATTTCTACAGATATGGCAGGACGCATTGTGACGATTAATGATGCGGCGCTGGTGTTGCTGGGCTGTCCTATAAAAGATGCTAATAGTAAAAATAACAAGCTTTTGTGGGAACAAAATTTGATTGGTCGCCTAGTTTGGGAAGTTGTACCGATTGAAAACCTCCAAATGCGGTTAGAAGATAGTTTAAAAACTGGAGCTAAACATTATGTACCAGAGCAAAGTTTGATAGTGGGAATTTCTCAAGTTACTAGTGAGGAGTTAGGAGTTAAAAGTGAGACTCAAGAATCAAAATTCGGGACTCAGGATTCAATTTTAGCAGTCCCCGATCGCACTAACCCCGATATTTTCATTCCCTGGAATCTACCCCTCACTTCCCAATCTGAGTTTTTCACCGCTAATCAGGTGCAAAAATTAGAACGCAGCACAAATCTCACTGTTAATCCCCTAACTAACCCCGAAGGCGGTGTCCGGGGTGGCTTGGTGGTGTTAGAAGACATCAGCCAGGAAAAACGGATGAAAACTACCATGTCCCGCTACCTAACGCCCCATGTAGCCGAGCAAGTTATGGCTCTGGGGGAAGATGCTTTAATGGTGGGTGACCGTAAGGAAGTAACCATTTTGTTTTCTGATATCCGAGGTTACACCACACTTACAGAAAATCTTGGTGCAGCTGAAGTGGTATTGCTGCTCAATCAGTATTTTGAAACGATGGTAGAGGCGGTTTTTAACCACGAAGGCACTCTCGATAAATTTATTGGTGATGCCTTAATGGCGGTATTTGGTGCGCCGCTACCACTTACAGAAAATCATGCTTGGAGGGCTGTGCAGTCAGCATTAGATATGCGACACCGGTTAAAGGAATTTAACCATCGGCGAATTATCCAGGCGCAGCCACAAATTCATATTGGCATTGGGATTAGTTCTGGGGATGTGGTTTCGGGTAATATTGGTTCTCGCAAACGCATGGATTACACCGTAATTGGAGATGGCGTAAATTTAAGTTCGCGTTTGGAAGCGGTAACTAAGGATTATGGTTGTGATATAATCTTAAGCGAATTTACTTATCAACTTTGCAGCGATCGCATTTGGGTCCGTCAGTTAGATAAAATTCGAGTCAAAGGGAAACACCAAGCAGTTAATATCTACGAGTTAATAGGCGATCGCACCACTCCCTTAGATGCCAGCACTCAAGAATTTTTATCTCACTATCATACCGGACGCTCGGCTTATTTATCGCGCAACTTCTCCCAAGCGATCGCCTATTTTGAAGCCGCCAAATGTATCCAACCCCAAGACCAAGCTGTTGATATCCACCTAGAACGTGCGCGTAGTTACCAACAAGCCCCGCCCCCAGAATCCTGGGATGGTATCTGGACAATGGTTACTAAATAGTCATTTGTCATTTGTCATTTGTTATTCTTTCCCTGCTCCCTCATCCCCCTGCTCATCCTGAAACGGATCTTCGCCAATTCTTAGCTCTTTTTTTGAGCGTTTCAACTGTTTCCATAGATCCTTGATTTGTTCGTAAGCTTGACCTGGAGGCAGTTTTCCACCTGTCTCTAAGTTGCAAATGTAGCTTACTCGTTGGGCAAATTCTTGTAGATTTGCATTAAAAACCAAGTTTTCTGGCTTTACCTGACCGTAGTAGCGGCCGCGAGGGTAAAGAAAATCATCCTTGTTCACTATTTTGTTCTCCAATTTATTCAACTCCCCTTGTGTTTGAATCTCTAAAGCTGAATCATTAGCTACCCCGATCTTTATTGTCCTCAGAGTGCGGGAACTCGAAGCATCAAACTTCTTTTCCAATTATTAATGATGCAATAAGAGGGAATTGGTTGATTTAGATTTTGAGACTAAAAAATAAAGCTTGAAATACTTTTACAGTAAAAGTTAAAAAAAAAGTTTCTGCTAAAGTGACTAAAGAGAATATTTGACTTCCCTCCCAGTTGTTAATTTATCTCATCTTAATTTATAAATTTCTGACTGTAATTAACTTCAGTTGAAACCCTGAGTGACAATTTGCAAAAAAATACTCGTTTTATCTAGCAATTATCATTAATGTAAAAATATATACTATTTTATTGAAAACACTACTTAAACAACCTTACTATATTTTAAAGCTAATTGTCGTCTGTTAAAAGTTAGAGATTGAGTTATAAATCTTTAGCAACTTTCTGCTGGGCTGTGACCAAAAATACACAAAGGTGTACTAGAGCAGAGCGGGAATTTCCTCTGTGTCCGTCTGCCCTCTTCTTGCGTTAGGGGTTCCTGCCATAGACCTCTGCCCAATAACCGTGTCCCCGCACCCTTGTAAATAATTGCCAATGGCTAATAGTTAATAACTAAAGATAAAATGGTGAAGCCTCAAAGGACAACTTTTGTCCATCGCCTAGAACTTTACCTGCCACCATGTCTGTTAATTCCAAGTTATACGAAGGCAAAGCCAAAATTCTCTACACCACGGACGATCCGGAAGTCTTGTTGGCGGATTTTAAAGACGACGCCACGGCGTTTAACGCCCAAAAGCGTGGCAGTATCCAAGAGAAGGGAAAAATTAATTGTAGCATTTCCAGCCAGCTTTTTAAACAATTGGAGGCAAATGGTATAAAAACTCACTTTATCGACAGCCCTACCCCGAATCAGATGCGGGTAAAGGCAGTAAAGATTTTACCCCTAGAAATAGTTATCAGAAATATTGCTGCTGGCAGTTTGTGTCAGCAAACAGGCTTACCGGTGGGTACAATTCTAAAAGAGCCAATGGTTGAGTTTTATTACAAAAACGATCAGTTAGGAGATCCTTTGTTGACACGCGATCGCCTGTACTTGCTAGAACTAGCGACTGCGGAACAAGTAGATGCAATTACACATCTAGCATTGCAAATCAATGAATTTCTCAAAAACTTTTGGCAACGATGCGGCATTACCCTAGTAGACTTCAAACTAGAGTTTGGTTTGGACTCACAGCAGCAGTTGCTCTTGGCAGACGAAATTAGCCCCGACACCTGCCGTTTATGGGATATTGCAGAACAGGACTCAAACCGCCGGGTAATGGACAAAGACCGCTTTCGCCGGGACTTAGGAAATGTAGAGGATGCCTACCAGGAGGTTTTACAAAGAGTGCTAAAAGCAGTAGAGAGTAATAATTAAGTGAGTAAAAATCGATTAAACTCGTGTGGATTGTCCTTTGTCAGTTGTCCTTTGTTATTCATCAAGGGCTAATGACTAATGACTATTTGTGTGTGTGTGTGGTCGTGAAGAGGAATTATAAGTAAAATGCGTTTATCTCCCATGTTGCTGGCAGCAGTAGCAATTGCAGCCCCTTTGGGCGGTTCATTGAGTGCAAATGCAGAAACCGCCAACAGTTCAAAACAGACAACAGAAGTTTTGACACTAGAAACAAATCAGTGGCCAGAAAAAGATACTGGTCAGGTTGATAGTAAAAGTCTAGAATCTCGACCTAATCCCACAGGGGTTATGGAGGCGAAAAAATCCCACATTGTCGGACTTTACCCTGCCAATCCAGGAGCGATGCCTGCGGGGGGCTACGCCGAAGCAACCCCAAAAGTAATCGTGCCAACCTCCACAACACCAAAAACTGCACAAACCCCTCAACTAGATCCTAACTCTACTCAACAGCCGTTTCCCGCTCCAGACATTCCACCGCCAGAAATTCAACAACCAACGCCTTCCCCAACTCCTGAGACTACTCCAGTCCCAGAAAATGTCAACCCACCGACAACACAGCCTCAACAACCAACGCCTTCCCCAACTCCTGAGATTACTCCAGTCCCAGAAAATGTCAACCCACCGACAACACAACCTTTATTACCCACAACTCCAGAACCATCTACCACTCCAGATATTCCATTCCCAAATGGTCAACAAAGAACACCTGCTCCCAGCCCAGCTGCGACTCCTAGTCCGCAGAATGTTAACCCGCCGACAACTCCGGGAAATACTCAACCCAACACAGCCCCAGAAGCCAATGACCCCCGCGTACTGGTATCGGAAGTAGTAGTTAGAGCGCAAACTGGGCAACTACCACCAGGGCTAGAAGACCAAGTTTACAAAGTAATTCGTACCCAACCAGGACGAACCACAACCCGCAGCCAACTGCAAGAAGATATTAACGCCATCTTTGGTACTGGCTTCTTCTCCAACGTGCAAGCAGCGCCAGAAGATACCCCCTTGGGAGTGCGGGTGAGCTTTGTTGTACAGCCTAACCCCGTCTTAACCAAAGTCGAAGTGCAAGCCAATCCTGGCACTGGTGTTGCTTCTGTACTCCCAACGAATACTGTAGATGAAGTATTTCGGGAACAGTATGGCAAAATCCTTAACTTGCGTGACTTGCAAGAAGGCATCAAGCGGTTAAACAAGCGCTATCAAGACCAAGGTTACGTACTAGCTAACGTAATTGGAGCGCCCAAAGTCTCTGAGAACGGAGTTGTTACCTTGCAAGTAGCAGAAGGTGTAGTAGAGAATATTAGAGTCCGGTTCCGCAATAAAGAAGGTCAGGAGACAGACGAGAAAGGACAACCAATTCGGGGACGGACACAGGATTACATCATTACACGAGAATTGGAGTTGAAGCGAGGACAAGTATTCAATCGCAACACAGTACAAAAAGACCTACAGCGCGTGTATGGGCTAGGATTGTTTGAAGATGTGAATGTCTCCCTTGACCCTGGTACTGACCCCAGCAAGGTGGATGTAGTAGTCAATGTAGCTGAACGCAGCAGTGGTTCCATTGCGGCTGGTGCAGGGGTTAGTTCTGCTAGCGGACTTTTTGGCACCCTTAGCTATCAACAGCAAAACCTGAACGGTAGAAACCAAAAACTGGGAGCAGAGATACAGGTGGGACAGCAGAATTTAGTGCTGTTTGACCTGCGCTTCACAGACCCCTGGATTGCGGGAGATCCCTACCGAACTTCCTACACAACCGATATTTTTCGCCGCAGTTCTATTTCGTTGATTTTTCAGGGCAAAGATCGGAATATTAATACATTTGACCCAAATAATCCCACTGATACAAATTCTCAGGCCAGCCCCCGCATTCTCCGTTTAGGTGGTGGTGTCACTTTTAGCCGTCCCCTGTCCTCTAATCCCTACAAAACTTCCGCATGGTCAGCCTCAGCAGGTTTCCAGTATCAACGAGTTTCTGCCCGTGATGCCAATGGCAATGTTGTAAAAACAGGAGGGCTATTTGACAGTAATGGAAATCCTATTAACCAGAATGGAAATATTGTCGCACAACCAACCACCACTCAATTAACCGAGTCTCCGGGAGGTCAAGACGATTTGTTGCTATTGCAACTCGGCGTACAGCACGATCTCCGTAATAACCCTTTGCAACCCACCAAAGGTTCTTATCTGCGCCTCGGTGTTGATCAGTCAGCCCCTATAGGACTAGGCAACATTCTCCTCACCAGATTACGGGGGAGCTACAGCCAATATTTACCCATCAAGTTGATTAGCTTCTCTAAAAAAGGCTCACAAACTCTAGCATTTAACTTCCAAGCAGGAACAATTCTCGGTGACTTGCCTCCCTACGAAGCTTTTACCCTTGGGGGTAGCAACTCCGTTCGGGGTTATGGAGAAGGAGACTTAGGTAGCGGGCGCAGTTATGTGCAAGCATCAGTTGAGTATCGGTTCCCAGTTTTTTCAGTAGTTAGTGGCGCACTATTTTTTGATGCCGGTAGTGACCTGGGAACTAGTACTCAAGCCGCTGAATTGTTGAATAAAAACGGCACTGGCTATGGTTATGGTCTTGGCATTCGCGTCCAGTCTCCACTGGGGCCAATTCGGATTGATTACGGTATCAACGATAACGGTGGTAGCCAAATTAATTTCGGTATTGGCGAAAGATTTTAACCAGTTATGAGTTAACAGTTAAGAGTTAAGAGTTATGAGTTAAGAGTGAGGAGTTTTAACTCGTAACTCGTAACTCATAACTTTTCTGGATTAGCTTGCTAATTGTTACATTTACCTCAATACTGTTCCGATAAAGGGATTAATCACATTTTTAAGGGAATATTAGGGATTTTACCAAAACAGACGATGAACAATACTAAAGGAAATATATTGACTTTTCGGCTATGCAACAGCACACTCTAGCAGCCCAAATCACCCAAATAGGGGTGGGACTGCATAGCGGTGTGAGTACCCAGGTGCGGATACTACCAGCTGAGGCGGGAAGTGGACGCTACTTTGTGCGAGTAGATTTACCGGATTTGCCGATCATTCCAGCCCAAATTGCGGCAGTTAGTCACACTGTTCTCTCAACTCAGTTGGGTGAGGGTGAGATATATGTCCGCACGGTAGAACATTTGTTGGCAGCGCTTTCGGGTATGGGTGTGGATAATGCCCGGATTGAAATTGATGGCCCAGAAGTTCCACTTTTAGATGGTTCAGCAAGTGTATGGACAGCCAACATTGCCCAAGTTGGCTTAATATCACAACCCGTTAACAACCAAGTTCCCAAGGCTATTACAGAACCAATATGGATCTATCAAGGCGATGCCTTTGTATGCGCCCTCCCAGCCCCAGAAACCCGCTTTAGTTACGGTATTGATTTTGACCTACCCGCCATTGGTAATCAATGGCACAGTTGGTCACTAACCACTGAACTAGAAAAAGCTTCTGCTAGCTTTGCTGCACAAATTGCTCCCGCCCGGACTTTTGGGTTACTGCATCAAATTGAACACTTACAAAAAACAGGGTTAATTAAAGGTGGCAATTTGGATAATGCACTCGTTTGTGGGCCAGAAGGCTGGCTAAATCCACCATTAAGATTTGCAAATGAGCCAGTCCGTCATAAAATCTTGGATTTAGTAGGAGATTTAAGTTTACTAGGAACTTTTCCTATTGCTCATTTCTTAGCGTATAAAGCCAGCCACAATTTACACATTCAACTGGCTCAGAAAATTTTAGATTTTGGATTTTAGATTTTAGATTTGATTTATTAGATTTGATTTAAAGTTTACAATCCAGGATTATTAAGGCTTTCGATATACGGCTGCCTACTCAACTTTCAGATGAAAAATCAACTATAGGGCCAATGTCAATCCTCACTGAAGTGAATACCATCGATACCACTACACCTACATCTACCGAATCACAGGCTATAAATGAGACTAAAATCATATCTGAGATTAAAACAACCTTTACATCTGAAGAAATTCAGAAATTGCTACCCCACCGCTACCCATTTTTACTTGTAGACAAAATAATTGACTACGTTCCAGGTAAAAAAGCTGTTGGTGTTAAAAATGTTACTATCAACGAACCCCATTTTCCAGGACATTTCCCAGGACGGCCACTGATGCCAGGGGTGCTAATTGTCGAGGCAATGGCACAAGTTGGGGGCATTGTTCTTACTCAAATGTCTCCGGTAGAAGACGCGCTGTTCGTTTTCGCTGGTATCGATAAAGTTCGCTTTCGCCGCCAGGTTGTACCGGGGGATCAACTAGTAATGACGGTGGAACTGTTATGGGTAAAACAACGTCGTTTCGGTAAGATGCAAGGTCGTGCCGAAGTTGACGGTCAACTTGCTTGTGAAGGGGAATTAATGTTTTCTCTAGTTAATTAAAAGTTTGCTTTGGTGGTATTGGCATAGCCGTGAAATGTCCTTACTGAATCCTGAAAAAGGATCGCAGTTAAAAAAAATCCACAACAGCATCTGAATAATTTATTGATTTTCGACGCCCTCTTTACGAGACGCACTCGCTAACACACTTAACTTGCTTTGCCCGACACTTTCGTTCACTGAAATACTTAACGCTCAACAATGCCAGTCGCCTCAATGGGACGGCAGTCAGTATAACTCTCTTAACCAGGGTAACGCACTGCTTTAAAAACCCCACCCGGCGCTGGCTTATCAAGACAGTTCTGGAGATTCACCCTTGAAAACGCTAATTCATCCAACTGCTGTAATTCATCCGAAATCGGAACTCCACCATACAGTGCAAGTCGGTGCCTATGCTGTGATTGGAGAGCATGTCAAAGTCGGCCCTGAAACAATAATCGGCGCCCATGCCGTGCTAGAGGGTCCTTGTGAAATTGGGGCGCAAAATCAGATTTTTACAGGTGCAGCCATCGGCATGGAACCCCAGGATCTGAAGTTTGTGGGCGAACCAACCTGGGTCAAAATTGGTGATAATAACTTAATTCGTGAGTACGTTACGATTAACCGCGCTACTGGTGCTGGTGAAGCAACGCTGATTGGCGATGGTAACTTACTGATGGCTTATGTCCATGTGGCTCATAACTGCGTGATTGAAGACCAGGTAGTGATTGCTAACTCTGTGGCGTTGGCTGGTCATGTCCATATAGAGTCACGCGCTAGGCTGAGTGGGGTTTTAGGTGTCCATCAATTTGTGCATATTGGTAGACAAGCAATGGTGGGAGGCATGGCTCGGATTGACCGGGATGTGGCCCCATATATGCTAGTGGAGGGAAATCCGGCGCGGGTACGAACCCTCAATCTTGTCGGACTTAAACGGTCTGGTATGGACTCTACAGATTTGCAAATGCTGAAAAAAGCCTTCCGCATTCTTTACCGTTCTGATTTGCCCTTTAAGGATGCTTTAGAACAGTTGGAATTGTTAGGGGATAGCGAACAGTTGCAGCATCTGCGCCGCTTTCTGCTACTTTCTCAGATGCCAGGAAGGCGTGGTTTGATTCCCGGTAAGGGGAAAAAAGGCGTGAGTGATGAATCGTGAGTGATGAATCGTGAGTTAGGAGTTAGGAGTTAGGAGTTAGGAGTTAGGAGTTAGGAGTTAGGAGTTAGGAGTTAGGAGTTAGGAGTTAGGAGGTATGAGTTAGGAGGTATGAGTTAGGAGTTAGGAGGTATGAGTTAGGAGTTAGGAGTTGATAAATTAAATTTTTTAACTGCTAACCTTTCACTGTATTATTCATAACTCATAACTTTTAACTCATAACTTTTAACTCATAACTTTTAACTCCTCACTCCTAACTCCCCACTCCTCACTCCTAACTCCCCACTCCTAACTCCTCACTCCTAACTCCTCACTTCTCACTTCTCACTCCTCAATATTTATTTCTTAACTCATAACTTTTATTATCAAATGCGGATATTTATCAGCACTGGCGAAGTATCTGGCGATTTGCAAGGGTCGCTGCTAATTACAGCACTGAAGCGTCAAACTGGGGCGATTGGGTTGGAATTAGAGATTGTGGCGCTGGGTGGCGAAAAAATGGTGGAGGCTGGAGCAATTCTGTTGGGAAATACCAGTAGTATTGGCTCAATGGGTATTTTAGAAGGGTTGCCTTATCTTTTACCGACTCTCCAGGTACAACGTCAGGCGATCGCTTTCTTAAAACAAAATCCACCAGATTTAGTGGTGCTGATCGATTATATGACTCCCAATCTGGAAATTGGGACTTATATGAAACAGCACTTACCACATGTGCCTGTAGTGTATTATATTGCTCCTCAAGAGTGGGCTTGGTCAATAAGTTTCCGTAGAACTAGCCGGATTGTTGGTTTTACAGATAAGCTGTTGGCAATTTTCCCACAAGAAGCCCGTTACTTTCGGGAGAAAGGGGCAAAAGTTAGTTGGGTAGGGCATCCTTTGGTTGACCGAATGCAAGACGCTCCTAGTCGCCAAGCAGCGCGTGCAACACTGGGGATTGCACCAGAACAAATTGCGATCGCACTTCTCCCCGCCTCTCGCCGCCAAGAACTAAAATATCTTTTACCAATTATTTTTCAAGCCGCCCAAACTATTCAAGCGAAATTACCTAAAGTTCATTTCTGGATTCCCCTGTCGCTGGAAGCCTATAGACAGCCAATTGAGCAGGCTATTGAGCGTTACGGTTTACGGGCGACAATTATATCAGATCAACAAATGGAAGTTTTTGCTGCGGCTGATTTAGCTATTAGTAAATCTGGTACTGTCAATTTAGAACTTGCTCTGTTAAATGTGCCGCAAGTTGTAGTTTACCGCCTAAGTTCCCTGACTGCTTGGATAGGTCGTAAAATCCTCAAAGGTTCTATAACCTTTGCATCACCACCCAATTTAGTAGTGATGAAACCGATTGTGCCAGAATTTTTACAAGAGCAAGCCACACCAGAGAATATTATCCAAGCAGCGATGGAACTGCTACTCAATCCCAGTCGCAGAGAGCAAACTTTGCTAGATTATCAAGAAATGCGGCAAAGTTTAGGAGAAGTTGGGGTGTGCGATCGCGTTGCTCAAGAAATTTTGCAAATGCTATTGGGAAATGGGGAGTAGGGAGTGGAGACTGGGGAAATTTTGTATATTTATTTAATACTCAATACCTAATCCCCAATACCTAATCCCTTTACAGGTATGAAAAAACAAAGAGCGATCGCAGTTGACTTATTTGCCGGTGCAGGGGGAATGACTCTTGGCTTTGAACAAGCTGGCTTTGATGTGCTAGCATCTGTGGAAATTGACCCGATCCACTGTGCAACACATGAGTTTAACTTCCCTTTTTGCTCTGTGTTATGTAAAAGTGTTGTGGATACAACCGGGGAAGAAATTAGAAATCGGTCTGAGATTGGCGATCGCGAAATTGATGTGGTAATTTGTGGCTCTCCATGTCAAGGATTTTCTCTAATTGGTAAACGGGCTATTAACGATCCCCGAAACTCTTTGGTGTTTCACTTTCATCGGCTGGTTTTTGAGCTAAAACCAAAGTTCTTTGTAATGGAAAATGTTCGCGGGATTACAGTTGGCGAACATAAACAAATCCTCCAAAGCTTAATTAGCGAGTTTAGAATTCACGGCTATCAAGTAGAAGAAAATTACCAAGTTCTCAACGCTGCACATTACGGAGTACCACAGTCCCGTGAGAGATTATTTCTCATAGGTGCAAGGGAGGATGTAGAGTTACCGAAATATCCTCAACCGATTACTAAACAAGCATTAGTAAATCATTTAAATTCTAAAAAAATATCTGATATCCCATTGACTCCTACAGTATTGGATGCAATTGGAGATTTACCTGAAATAGAAAAATATCCAGAGTTAGTAACAAGAGATTGGGTTGTAGCAGAATACGAAAAGCCTAGTAACTATGCTCTTATACTTCGTGGTATCAAATGTCTAGATGATGATTATTCTTACAAACGAGAATATGATTTGCGAATACTTTCTTCAAGTTTAAGGACAAAACATTCAGCAGAAACTATTCAACGTTTTCAGGATACTCAACAAGGCGAGAGAGAAAAAATTAGTCGTTTTTATAAGCTGCATCCTGCTGGTGTCTGTAATACTTTAAGAGCGGGAACAGACAAGTATAGGGGTTCTTTTACATCTCCTAGACCGATTCATCCAATTACGCCGCGTTGTATTACAGTTAGAGAAGCGGCGCGGTTGCATTCTTACCCAGATTGGTTTAGATTTCATGTAACCAAATGGCACGGATTTCGACAAGTTGGTAACTCTGTACCACCGTTACTAGCAAAGGCTGTGGCGGCTGAAATTATTCGCAATTTGAATATTTTGCCTTTTAAGCCAAGTTTGGGATACAAGTTGCCACAGGAGAAGCTATTACAATTTAATATGTCGCAAGCGGAACAATATTATCAGGGTGACTAATAAGTGGTGCAGATATAGCATAGCAGACACCTAACTTTGAGGTGCGATCGCGCTTTCTTTTCTAGCCTTTATTATTTAACTAAACTCGCTGAAGATACAAATAATCTTCATTTTCGACACAGTGGAGCAACTCTTGCAACTTTCTAAGTCGGTTAGTTCCATCCTGATATTCTTTTTTTGAAGGCGAGTCTCCAAGCTGAGTTAATACAGCATGACTTTCGCGGATAATCTTTTCAACTAGAAAACTTCTTAGCTTTTTACGATTACCTTTACTTAACTTAACCAAAGGTATTTTTTCCTTTTCACCCTCTAGTAAAATTTTTGTAGGTACAGATTTGCCGATTTTAGAAAAATCAGATTTCGCCAACCACTCATAAATATCTTCTGCTACTTCTACGCTGCGTGGCGGTTGATCGGTTGTTGTATAAAAGGTGATATCTAACATTAGCCTTCCTCCTGAGCCTCACGCTCCATAAACTCGCTTTCAGGAATATTCTCTGCCCATGCTAGGTCAGCGCTATTAAACAGCGCCTTAGCTTGTTTAGTAATTTTTCCTGTCGTCAAAATTGATCCCACTGTTCCTTTATCTATAATTTTCTGCGCCAAGGTTGCATCGATAACCTTACGGGTCTTGATTTCGATATATGACATTGTGTTATTATTATATTAACTATTATATTTATTATGAATATTACGGACTATTTCTTTTACTCGTGGAGCGTCTTCTGGTCTAACGATGAATATGTCACCATTTCGGTCACCACCAGTTGTTCTTTTGGCTGAAATTCCTTCCTCCTTTAACTTGTCTATAACCCACCCAATAAAATATCTGTGTACTGTTAGCTTATATATCATCTTATCCTCATCAGTCATTTAATACCTCCTTGGATGCTTCCTTTAAGTGTTCGCCGGTTTAAAAGCCATGTTCAAAAATTTAAATTATCTCAGGGTTCACTATTCACAGGAAAAAACAACATTTTTAAAATTTTCAAGCCCTATATTTAAAAGTATCTTGAAATTATTAAAATTGTTGTAAAAATCAAAATTTTAAATTATTTATCTACGTCTATGCATGAGCCAAATAAAATCCTAGCGTTCCTTTGTAATCACAGAACTACCATTAGTAATACTTACTTTTTGAATAAAAACGTTATAGCAAGATGATAAAATATCACTGCTGATTTGATTAGCAATAAATTCAAAATCTTGGTTTGTTAATCCCTGTGCAGTATCGCCGCTTAAGTTAATACAAATAGTTAGGGGTTGAGGATTACTAGAAGAGTGTTCATCATTTACTGCTTCTAGTTCAGCTTCTGCTATGCCTAGATTAAACTCTTTACTCCAAGCTGGAAACTCTTTACCCGTTTGTTGTCCGTAAACTTTCACTATTTCAATAGATGCAGACCCTAAAGCGGTTAACCCTTTGCGGATAAATGCAACTAAAACTTGCTGATTTAGTTCTTGGTCAGATTCTAATATTACCTCCAAGTAAGTGTCTTGGAAGGCAACCTGGGCGTTGATCCCTTTGGAGTGGAGGTGGCGGTTCATCAGAGATGCGATCGCCTCTACATCTCCCTGTCTTGCAAGTTCCAGAAGATTTGGCTGTGTCATAACCAGTAAAAGAGAAAATCTAGAAAAATCAACTTATATTCTCAGGGTTCCCTCTTCACAGCCTTAAGTAACATTATGATGCAAGATATCAGCTAACCTGGGCTAAAATGTCTAGGATAAAGAGAGTCATTCACAGACCTTTGCAAAATATATTTTCCCTGTATCAACATCCAAAATTGTTGTTGTACTTGCAAACTCACAGGATTAATATTAATCAGTTTAATTCCAATTTTGAATATGAAGTTTTACCGAGATCATGCTTGGCCATCAACGCTGGAAGAAGCCATAGTTATCCAAGAAAAGCTGCGCGATCAAGTAATTACTGAGGATCAATTCCCAGAACCTATCGAGTCCGTTGCTGGAGTGGATATGGGTTTTGAAGCTGATGGAACCATTAGCCGTGCAGCTGTAGCAGTACTGAGTTTTCCTGATTTGCAAGTAATCGAGACAAGCCTAGCACACCGTCCTACGACCTTTCCTTATGTTCCTGGATTCCTGTCATTTCGGGAAATTCCAGCAGTTCTCGATGCCTTGGAAAAGATTAAAACAATACCAGATATCATTCTGTGTGATGGCCAAGGAATTGCCCATCCCCGCAGATTAGGTATAGCTAGCCATTTAGGGTTACTTATAGATATGCCAACAATTGGTGTAGCTAAGTCCAGGTTAGTAGGTAAGTATGAGGAATTGGCAGAAACTAAAGGCAGCAGCCAACCACTTATATATAAAGGTGAAACGGTTGGGGCAGTTTTGCGATCGCGCACAGGAGTAAAACCTCTCTACATCTCCAGTGGCCATCGAGTTAGTTTACCTACGGCGATTGACTATGTATTACGCTGCACGCCCAAATATCGGCTACCAGAAACTACGCGCATCGCTGATAAATTAGCGTCGGCGAAATAAATCTTGTTGAATTTTTTTTTAAATGCTTGCTTGTACTGGCTCAATCGTGTTAGGAATCGCACAGAAAGGAGTTGAAGTAGCTAACCATGAACGCACTAACTTTACAGTGGCACGATGCAGGCCAAGATAAAACTCAGAACATTTACGAACAACAGCCAAGTAAAAATCTTGGCACTGTCCGCATCGGTCGCGATCCCCTCCGGTGCGATATTTTTCTGAGTCACCCCACTGTCTCTGGTTTACACGTTGAAATATTTTTTGATCGCCAGCAACAACGCTTTTATATTAGGAATTTGCGATCGCAAAATCCCCCCCTTATCGATGGACGGCAATTAGTCCAAGGTGAAATGCCTTTAACTCAAGGTACTAGTATCTCTTTGGGACAAATAAAACTTAACGTTACTAGCGTTTCCACTGGTAATATTCCAGCAACAATTTTGCTGCCACCCCATCCACCAATAAACATCGCACATCACCAGTATTCACCGACACCCCCCGCGCCACCGCCAGGAGTTTATGGCTTAGAATGCCCCAAATGTCATAAAGTTTCCCCAGGAGAAAATCTCCAAATTGGTTGTAATTGGTGTGGGACATCTTTGGCTGCGGCGGTAAGTGTGTTGGTAGGAGGGAGTTAGGAGTTAGGAGTTGGGAGTTAGGAGTTAGGAGTTAGGAGTTAGGAGTTGGGAGTTAGGAGTTAGGAGTTAGGAGTTAGGAGTTAGGAGTTAGGAGTTTGGAGTTGGGAGTTAGGAGTTAGGAGTTTGGAGTTTGGAGTTTGGAGTTGGGAGTTAAGAGTTAGGAGTTTGGAGTTAGGAGTTTGGAGTTTGGAGTTTGGAGTGACAAGTAGAGACTGGAGAAGAGTTTTTTCCATGCCCAATGACAAATGACAAATGACAAATGACAAATGAACAAATCCAATTGAGTTGGGAAGAACCAGCGACGGGAGAACGGCGACAACCAAGGTTGAGTATGCCGATCGCTTTTGGTCGAGAATTTGCTCGCTTACCTGCGGAACTTAGGGGAGTACGGGTTTCTCGAATGCTGCTTAACAGTAACGAAGTTTCTCGCTACCATGCCTTAATTGACTGGGAACAAGACCATCTAGTAGTGATTGACCAAGGCAGTGTTAATGCTATATATGTTAACGGTCAACCACAAACGCGTAGTATTCTGGCTAATGGCGATACGTTACAAATTGGTCCCTATTTAATAACAGTTACATTTGCTGTTAATGTACCCGCACCAGATACCAGCCTTCCTTCAACGATTCATTTCAACGCAAATACCAATCTTCCAGACCCCACCTTGCCTGTAGCCCAGCCGATAACGCCTTTGGCAAGTAATTTCCCGCCGCTAGCCTTTCAGGCAGAAAATGTCACCGTGCAAGCACTTCATGCTACGGGACTACCAGTAGATGAGTCTGATTATCTAGCGATCGGGGCGGGATTGGGTAGCTTTGTTTGGGCTGATTTGCTGCGAATTAGTGGTGTGCGTGCTGAGAAGATTGTGGCTTTGGGATTAGAGGCGGAACCTTATGCTCGTTACAAGCGCCTGTGTTTGAATTCGCAAATTCCCTTATATGAAAGATTACGTTCTAATTCTGACTCTTGTCCTGATAATATTTGGGGTTGGCCTAGTTATGCCTTGCGTGAGGCTTGGCACGATGTCACTAAGGGACAGATAAAATCAGCATTCAAGTATTTGTGGCAAGTTTTTGCTGAACCAACATTTGCAGAAACTTATACTCCGCGTGCGGGTAATGTTTTTGATTCCATAGATAGGGAGGCCAAGCGTATTGGCTGGAATCAAATTTATCGCTATGGGCGAGTTAGGGGAATTCGCAAAACTGATGATGGTAGATATTGCATAGCCTATTCTCGCGGCCCAGGAAATTATGCTTTTTTAGTTAGTCGTTATTTACATTTAGCTACTGGGTATCCAGCAATTCAGTTTCTCCCAGATTTGCAAGCTTATAGGGAAAAATATCAAGATTTTAAATCTGTGGTCAATGCTTATGAAGCTCACGATCATGTTTATGAACAATTAGAACAACAAGGTGGTACGGTGTTAATTCGGGGGCGGGGAATTGTGGCTTCGCGGATTGTGCAGCGGATTTATGAAGCTAGAAAAAGAAATCGGAATATTGCAGTTTTGCATTTAATGCGATCGCCTAAACCTCAAGGCAACAAATTTCAAAATACCCAGCGCCTAGTCAAAAATCATTACGAATTTCAACCCTTTAACTGGCCTAAAGCCTGTTGGGGCGGGGAACTCCGGGCAATGTTAGAAAAAGCTACTCCCGATGAACGCAAACGTTTATTAGCAGACTGGGGTGGAACTACCACCGCGGACCGCCAAGACTGGCAGCAAATTACTGCCCAAGGGTTAAGCGAAGGCTGGTATCAAATTACCTTCGGTGAGGTTCTGGATGTAGAACGAGATGCCCAAAACCGGACTATTACCCGTATCCGAGAACAAAGCTTTGGGGAAATAAAATTGTTAGCTGACTTTATTGTTGACGCTACTGGACTGGATGCCAATGTAGATGCTAATCCACTAATAGCAGATTTGGTGAAACATTACAATCTCCCAGTGAATCACTTGGGGCGACTGACTGTAGCAAACAATTTTGAATTAGTAGAAATGCGTAATGATAAAGGTCAAATGTATGCTGCTGGGGCTATTACTTTAGGTGGCCCTTATGCAGCAGTTGATAGTTTTTTGGGCTTGCAATACGCCGCATTAGTCGCCGTTGATGGACTCGCCACCGCCCGTGCTACTGGAGTCCATCGGTTAAATACTATAAGTTCGTTTAGGCAGTGGTTGAAGTGGTTGTTAAATCAGTCACCTTAATGTCAGGAGGCAGTTAAGTAAGTGGGCGCAAATAATCATCAGTCGCTCGTAGTTGCGCTTTAGCGCTAAAGCGCAACTACGAGCCAAATACAGAGATTTTACTTTTCGTTACATAGTTTGGTTTTATCTTGCCTACCTACTTACTTTTGCATAAATAAAAAATAAAGAACCCCAAGTATTAAACTATCCGGTTGACAATTGTCCACACTTCCCCATCTGAGCGGACATAGGGAACGGAGATTGTCTTGAACCCAGTAATGAATGGCTTGTAATAAATCTGCCAATACATTGGACTCAGTTGATTAGCACAAGTCTTAAGAAAACGGACTTCTGCGGCTAGTTCGGCCGCCAGTTGATTAATGCGTTGAGCATGAACCTGTGCGACTTCTTTCGCTTCTTCTAGCTGTTGCTGTAGAATAAGTTGTTTTGATTCACCTTCCGATGTCTTCGACGGGCTACGCCTACGCACTAATTTACCTTGTTTTTGTTTTATCTGTGCTTCCAAGGCTGCGATCGCTGCATCTATGCCTTGGAGTTCAACTGATAATTGGGCATTTTCTCTGGCTTGACGGCGGTAGGCTTCAACCATTGCCTGGGGTGAATCATTCTCGCCAGAGATTACATTATTAATAGTGAGTGCAGCGCGTTCTTCTAGGAGAATCTGAATTTGAGATTTAAGCGCCGCCATTTCAGCCTGAATTTGCTCCATAAATCGAGTTTTTAAGTGCTGAGTAAAATATTAAAAGCTTTTTGCGCCTTGGGTATCGAGACAAAGCGATCGCACCTCGGCTGTAATTCCTTCTTTTTGCCAAGCAGCTAACATTGCCGCCTCCACAGCCTCTGAGTGTAAGTGATCCGTTAAAGCTAATAGTGTCGGTCCCGCACCACTAATTACCATACCATAAGCACCAGCACTAACGGCTGCGATGTTGAGAACATCATAACCAGGAATCAAAGCTTTCCGATAGGGCTGATGCAATCTATCTTGTAAAGCTGTCTTTAACCATTGTCCGTTATCACTTTCTAAGCCGCGCAATAATAACCCCAAATGTGCTGTATTGAAAATCGCATCGGCGCGACTCACCTCTGTTGGGAGAACGCCCCGCGCTTCTGAAGTGGAAAGTTCAAAATTAGGAATAGCTACAACTGGTACAATATTTTGATGCCAGGGAACATCACAAATTTCCCAAGCTGCGCCATTGGTAGCAGCGAGACGACATCCTCCCAACAAAGCTGGAACTACATTATCAGGATGTCCTTCGATTGCGATCGCTAACTCCATCACCTGCGACTGACTCAGAGGCGTACCCTCAAGTTGATTAGCAGCAACCAACCCACCAACAATAGCTGTGGCCGAACTACCCAAACCTCTCGCCAACGGCACACCTAACTTAATCTCTATTTTCACAGTTGGCGGTGTCTGCTCTATATATTGATAAAACTTGACAAAGGCTTGGTAGAGGAGATTGCTTTCATCAGTTTGGACTCGTTTAGCTTCAATACCAGTGACATGAATAGTTAACCCACCTTCTTGGCGAGTGAACTTGAACTCGTTGTACAGCTTTAATGCTGCACCGATGCAATCAAAACCAGGCCCCAAATTCGCAGTTGTGGCAGGAACGGTAACAGTGATAGCAGAAACAACAGACATTGGCAAAACTCACTAATCATGAACCAGCATCTCATGTATTGGTAGCACTTTGGGGCGAGTTTTTGATTGCTGTTGTGGATACTTTGATCTGCTGTTCTTTAATCCATCCTCCGAGCCTTGAGTTGCAGTGGTTGTGGCTCTGGCAAAATTCTACTATGGGAATTTAAATGGTTGAATTGTGCGATCGCCCTGCCCCATCTGCGATGAGATGATCGTGAGTTCTGTTATAGTACGTATACACTATAAAAATCACAGATCCTAAAAAGTATAATTTGCAAAGTTTGTAATTTACAAGGTTATATAATATGTCTAGTACTCACACGGGTATTGAGTGGACAGATAAAACTTGGAACCCTACTACTGGTTGTAACAAAGTTAGCCCAGGTTGTTTGCATTGCTATGCAGAAGCTCTCACTAAACGTTTTCCTAATAACTTCAAGAATGGATTTGATTTAACTTTACACCCAGAAAGGTTAGCGGAACCTTTAAAGTGGCTTACTCCAAGTAGAATATTTGTCAATTCAATGAGCGATCTTTTTCATGAAGATGTACCTCTTGATTTCATTAAAAAGGTCTTTGAAGTGATTCATGAAACGCCTTGGCACATATATCAAATATTAACAAAAAGACCTGAACGATTACTTCGGTTGACTTCTGAACTAGAATTTTATGAAAATATTTGGTTGGGTGTGTCAGTCGAAAATCAAAACTATGTTCATCGTGTTGACTTTCTTCGCCAAGTTCCCGCGACTGTCCGCTTTCTTTCATGTGAACCGCTTTTAGGTGAATTGAATCTTGAGTTAACAGATATTGACTGGGTTATTGTTGGTGGAGAGTCTGGACAAAAATATCGTCCTCTAAAAACTGAGTGGGTGAACGATATTCACGATCAGTGTCAAGCAGCAGAAGTTGCATTCTTTTTCAAGCAGATTGGCGGAAGAACTTCTAAGGCTGGAGGTAGGTTATTGGATGGTAAAATATGGGATGAAATGCCTGATGCTTGGAAGCGGCATCGAAAGAGATGGGGGAATACTCCACTGAAATTAGCAGGTAAGAAAGAAAGTTTGGTAATTACTGCTTAGGTGGAAATGTAACTTTTACCGAATCTGCGAATGTAAGTTCACCTTTATTCATTCTGCGTTTATTAGCAGGTGGATCTGCTATAATTTTAGTCTTAGCTTCAAGATTCTTCAGAGCATCTTTGTAATTATTGCTAATATAACGCCTTCCAACATGATGCTGATTGTAAATATCTTGCATGGTTATTGTTCGACCTGCAAATATATCCAATAGCATTTCTTCTAAGTCATCAAGAGGACGATAAAATTCAAAAAGTAACGGTTGTCTATAGGTGGCTGGATTATATTCAAAAGAAGGTACGCCTTGATTTTGTTCAGAACTCTCTTTTGCCATTATGTCTTTCATGATTGCATATCCTTTGACGTGCTTACTCACGAAGATTAAGTGATGGCTAGTTCGGTTGCCGTTTTCATGTTTGAAGCGAAAAGGTAGAACATACTCTCCACCCATTTCTTTGAGAGCTTCGCAAAGTGCCTCTACAACTGTTAACTCCCGTTCTTCTGGTTTAAGGGTTTTTAGTTTTTCCCGTACTTTATCGGCTCGTATTTTTCCAAATAGCGCATTCATGTGTTCTTCAACAGCTGCGTTACCTAAACCCATATTTATCCGGTTGTAATTGAAAAAGAAGATGCAATCACACCCCCAATCCTTTACAACCGAGTTAATAAGTTTTAGCGATAATCCCTTATATCCCCACGGATCTACAAAAAAGAATGTAGGTACTAACTTTCTCTCGTTAAATGTCTTGACAATATTTTCCCCAACTTCATGATTAATTACTTGAGGCTTATATTTTAAATTTTCAATACCAGGAATTGAATTTATAGTTTCTTGGAGAGAATTAATATGTTCTGTATCAGCATCATTAAATACTGTCACCAACATATTTTGCATATCTGGATTAGAAATCGCAGTCTCTAAAACTTTTATTGGTGTTGATTTTGAACCATCTTTGTATCTACCTGGGCCTGCAAAAAGGTCTATATAGGCAATTCTTGGGTCAAGTTTTTTAGCAGTTGGTATAATTACCTTTGCCCAAGCCCAAAAATATTTCTCAACAATTCTAGCTTTTATTAAAGATTGCTCTTTCTGTTCATCAAAGAAGGAAGTATTACTCATACGCAACCTACTTATCTATTACTCTAATGTAGTAATTGTAGGTTGCGTAGAGCCTTTGGTCAAAGTAATTACCTAATAAAAACACATAGATGGGTAGTAGCTAGTTGTAGGCATCGCTCCTTTCAACAAGTCTATTGGTCAAAAAACTTACTTCAAAGTTCCCAAAACGGGCGTTACCTCAACCTCGGAAATTTGCGGAACCAAGAAACCCTTTGCATAAATCTGGGGATTTGTTTGAGAAACAATAGCATAAGACTGGCGAAGATTTGCATTGATTGCGACAGTCTTCACGTCGTACATCTGCATCGCCATTTTGGGATAGAAACCAATGCCAATAATCATCAACAGAAAACAGGCAGCGATAAACACCTCACGCGGTCTAGCATCATCATAAACTGCATCTTCTGGTACGAAACAGTCTGTACCAAAACAAACTGTTCCGTCATCTTCTTGATTTTCTGAACCTGCATTATTAATGTCGCATAGCAGTGCTGCATCTTTACCATAAAATACCTCTCGCAGCATGGAAAGTAGATAGATAGGTGTGAGGATTACTCCAACTGCGGCGAGGAAAACTGTGACGGTGCAGAAAGTCGAACTGTAAACGTCACTGCTTGTCATCCCAACGAATACCGATAGTTCGCCAGCAAAGCCACTCATACCGGGAAGTGCTAGAGATGCCATTGTTCCGATTGTAAACAGGGCAAAGACTTTGGGCATGGCTTCACCAATACCGCCCATATCTTTCATTATCATTGTGTGGGTGCGATCGTAAGTAACACCTGCTAAAAAGAACAGCACCGATGCAATCAAACCATGCGAAATCATCTGCAACATCGCGCCGTTGATTCCCAAATCAGTGAATGATGCAATCCCCAGCAGCACAAACCCCATGTGCGAAATCGACGAATAAGCTAAACGCCGCTTCATATTCGTCTGAGCAAATGAGTTCAATGCACCATAGATAATATTGACAACACCGAGAATGGCTAGAACCGGCGCAAAATAAATGTGTGCATCAGGAAGCAACTCAAGATTCAGGCGAATTAGTCCGTATCCGCCCATTTTCAGCAAGACTCCAGCCAAAATCATCGATACAGGAGACGATGCTTCGCCGTGGGCATCAGGTAACCAGGTATGCATCGGGAAAACAGCAAGTTTGACACCAAATGCAACCAGTAACCCTGCATAAAGCAGCAGTTGTAGTCCAAGGGGATATTCCTTCTTGGCGAGGGCAGTTATATCAAATGTCATATCACCGCCGCCGTATAGACCCATTGCCAAGGCTGCCACTAAAATAAATATAGAAGCGGCTGCGGTATATAACAAAAATTTTGTAGCCGCATAACGTCGCCTTTGTCCACCCCAAATGCAGACTAGTAGGTAGACGGGTATCAACTCTACTTCCCACATAATGAAAAATAGCAGCAAGTCTTTGGCAACGAACACCCCTACCTGTGCCGAATACAGCACCAGCATCAAAAAATAGAAGAGGCGGGGACGATGATCGACTTGCCAAGCCGAAAAAATCGAGAGTGTGGTGACAAACCCTGCTAGTAGCACAAGTGGCGCTGAAAGTCCATCGACCGATACTGCCCAGTTAAGACCCAACTGAGGCATCCAGGCATAATTTTCTACCATTTGAAAACTAGCACTGCTGGCATCGTAATGCTTCCAAAAGGCATAGCACATCAAGGCGAAGTCTGCAATACCTACACCCAGTGCATACCACCGCACGCGCTTGCCATCTTTATCAGGCAGCAGAGGGATGAGCAGGGAAGCAACGAGTGGCAGCAAGACAATTGCGGTAAGCCAGGGAAATTGAGCCGCTATCATGTATATAAGAAAAAATACTTATTTGTTTGTCGATTATGTCATTCTACTAAACTATGTAACAAAATCTTCATAAATCTTTGTTCTAGTTAACGGCTTTGACTTAAAAATGGGGAGTGGGGAAAAAAGATTTTCATCTGTTGTTGTAAGCAGTTGATGATGGCTACTTCCTTGCTCACGGTACTAATCCAGCCCGCAAAGCACGGACGGCAGCCTGTGTGCGGTCAGCAACACAGAGTTTATTGAGAATACCTCGAACATGAGTTTTTACAGTACCGACTGTTAAATAGAGCCTTTTAGCAATTTCTGCATTGTCACACCCGGCGACAATCAACTCTAAAACATCCATCTCTCTATGAGTTAAAGGATAGGTGACTATACTTTTCTCAACATCTGGGTCAATGCCTTCAATCAAGACTCTTTTTCCAGATGCGCCTCTGCTACCATCGGGGAAATCTTGACGTATTTGTTGTAGTATAAGGTCTGCGATCGCTGGATCTATCCATGAGCTACCTGCATAAGTCGTTCGCACAGCCTCAACTAGTCTCTCAGTTTCGATATCCTTCATGCAATAAGAATCTGCACCTGCTGCAAATGCTGCTAAAACTGCTTGTTCGCTATTCTGCATGGTTAAAATTAGCAGTTTTGTGGTATAATCTTCATTCTCTGCTTGATATTGCCTAAATGTGCGTGTTAGCTCAATACCATCCATGTCAGGCAAACCGATGTCAATAGTAGCAACATCCGGCTTTAGAGTTTTCAAAAGCTTGATGCCATCGGCTGCATTGGCTGCTTCACCAACAATGTTAAACTCTGGCTGGGTTTGTAAGGCAGCCCGTAAGCCGATTCTCGTAAGGTTGTGATCTTCAATCACGAGGATCTTGATTTCATTCATAGTTACTTAACTTTACTGTTATCTATCTAAAGTACAGATTAAAATAATCTCGTTCTTCTATTCGGTATCTTATACAAAAAGCAATGTAGTTGGTATTGTTCCCTTAACTTCATCTACCGTTAGACATAAATAACCTTATCTCGGAAGTTTTTCTAAAGCAAGACTTTCGATATGACAATAATAAGTCAATAGTTGCCCTTAGAGTGGCTACGATGATGTATATAAAAGTGACTAAGCTACCTTACCCTAAGAGGATCTTTGAAAAGTATTGGGTGAATAAAATTCGCTACTACACAAGCAACGTCCACCTCCGTGGAGTAAGAGAAAATCAAGGGTTTCAAACCCACGGAGGTGGGTTTTGTCTGTATAGCCGCGACTTCTAGTCGCCAGGGCTAGTATGAATTAAGACTTTACAAACATCCTCTAAGACCCAGACACAGATATTGCTTGGATAATCAGACGGCTAAGATATTTGTTAAGACAATAGTATATTAATACATTTATTCAATAAAAACCCAGTGTAATTACTTAAAAAAGTTAGATTTTAATTTAGGAAACTTTAAACGAAAATATGAATCCTTAATAATCTCAGCGCTGGTGAAGTAAGCTATTACTAGATTTGCGAGGGAGAGCCAAGCACTTCTTTTTTATTTAGCCATGTCTTTAACTAAAACTGTCAAAAAAGATAAAATTCTGGTTGTCGATGATATTTTTGATAATTTACTGGTTCTAGAAGCAGTCCTAGAAGATGAGGGCTATGAAATTAGCTTAGTCGAAGATAGCAAAATTGCTCTGGCTATGGTTGAAGAGTCACCACCAGATATAATTCTCTTAGATGTGATGATGCCGGAGATAGATGGGTATGAATTCACTCGACGCATCCGGCAGAATCCGGCGTTGCCATTTATCCCCATTTTGTTGCTGACGGCTCACTATGCGTCTAGCGTTGTAGAAGGACTCGATGCTGGTGCAGATGACTTTATTCGTAAACCATTCGATCCTGATGAATTACATGCACGAGTGCGATCGCTCCTGCGCCTCAAGCATAGTATCGACGAACGAGATCAGATGGCTAACCTCCGGGCAGATTTTGTCTCGCGTTTTACTCACGATTTACGCATCCCACTAGTAGCCTCCAACCGCATATTAAAATTATTGCTGGAAGGCAGATTTTGCGATGTTTCGCCACAATTGCAAGAAATAATTGATACCATGATTGGCAGTAATCAAGACCTGCTGGAAATGGTAAATACCTTGCTAGAAGTTTATCGTCATGAAGCGGGCTGCAAAACCTTAAAAATTTCTCCCTGCAATATTCAGGAATTAGTTAATGAAGTTTCTCAAGAATTAACTCCCTTAGCTGAAGAAAAAGGATTAGCTGTAAACCTTGATAAAGGCAAAACTCCAAGCACCGTCATGGGCGATCGCGTAGAACTGCGGCGAGTTTTGACAAATATCATCGGCAATGCCATAAAATTTACAGACAAAGGTTCTATAGATATTCGCTGCTATCTTACTCCGGTAGCTGTAAATATTGATATCCAAGATACAGGTCCAGGAATTTCTAAACCAGATCAGGCAATATTATTCGAGCGATTTCGCCAAGGTAAACACCAACGTTCTGGTAGTGGTTTAGGACTATATCTATCTCGCTGTATTATTGAAGCACATCAAGGCACAATCGATGTTACATCTGAACCAGGACAAGGTAGCACATTCACTATCCGTCTACCTGTAGCAGGCGAAAACTAAAAATTATTACTTCTCGAAACAGAATTTAGCATTAATTCTGACTCCTGACGGCTGAATTATGTTTCTGGTAAATATAAGATTAATCAGGAATTAGCACTTTTGAAAAAATCAATGATAGCTTGAGAAAATATTTTGCGATCGCTTTTATCCAAATGCCTAAAAATCTCAGTTAAAACACAGATTAAAAAAAGGGAAAAGGTTCAGTAAATAATTATTTAAGCTACACCTTCTTTCTAAATAAAGTTTCACCAAGTACAGTCAGTAAGTGGGCGCAAATAATCATCACTGGTTCGTAGTTGCCCTTTAGCGCTAAAGCGCAACTACGAGCCAAATACAAAGATTTTACTTTTCGTTATATATATAGTTTAGTTTTATCTTGCTTACCTACTTACGGCGCAAATCCAGCTACAATCACAATTAACAAGACTTGTAGGGGCAATTCATGAATTGCCCCTACTTGAGCAACTTATTAAAGGTAGGGAAACTTCCGCCTTTGCTAATCTAAAGTCTTTTTAACTTCATCTTTGATATTCTCAGTTGTGTGGCGAACTTGGGCTTCAGCTTGTTTCGCTTTACCTTCAGCTTTATCTTTAGGATCGCCAGTTACTTCACCAACCGCCTCTTGTACTTTACCTTCGACATTTTTAGCAACAGCTTTTGCTTTATCTTCGATACTCATATTCTTTGTTCCTAAATGATGTTAAATGTTGATTAGTTTTTTGTTGCTTGCTCGAAAAGCGCTGCAATATCTATAGATTACTTTTAGACAAGTTTTAATTCTTCTATCTGACGATGTTTTTATGAAGAATATTTGTGTCCGTTGTACATAATTATTTAAAGGTTAAATTCATCTTAAGACTTCAATTAATATCCAAAAGAGGGAAAGGTATCATTATATTGTTCTATCTTGAGACAAAATAATTTATAACTTCAGGTAGATAGTGATGCTGATAAACTGCAACCTGGCTAATAGCGTTTCCTGGTCTAGTGAGGTACAGTTGAGAGATAGGTTGTGCATTTTATCTAATATAAATGAAGGCATAGTCGCTGGACTTCCGTCAGAAAATTATCGATACTTACTTTGAGTAACAGTCTTCTTTTTGTAGATATAGACTTAAGCTATAAAATATTAAATATTTACTAAAAATGAGTTGATGCCAAATATCAGAAAAGCGTTAAGAATTATTATTAAATTATTTTTAGCTATTTTAATGGGCAGTCTTATAGGTATCCTTGTAGCATTGTTTTTATTTATAGCAATGATACCTTTTGGAATTTTGATAGAGTTGTTCTTATATGATAAATACAATTTTAACGTTCAGAATATGTATAAAATAATATTAGCTACTTCTATATTTTTAGGTCAAATTATAGGTTTGTGTACTTGTATGTATTTAGAATTTAAGGTTAATAATTAACATAATACATTAAAAAATGTCGCATAAATTCTTAAAAAATAGCTTGAACAAAAGAATATAGACAATGAAGTACTTATTTATAGTTTGGGTGCTTATACTCTCTTTAGTTGCTCCTAATGTAGCGATCGCAGACGACAAGCCGCTTCGCGTCTACGCTCAAGCAAGACAGCCCTATAGTTTAATATCTGGAGTTGGGACAATCCACCATCCAGTTTCTACTTCTAATCCCCAAGCGCAAGAGTTTTTCGATCAGGGATTAAATTTAATTTACGCTTTCAATCATGATGAGGCGGTGCGTTCTTTTCAATACGCTGCCAAACTCGATCCACATTTAGCGATCGCATATTGGGGTATTGCTCTAGCTCTAGGCCCTAATATTAACTTAGCAATCGA
Organism: Nostoc sp.; assembly: GCF_036916975.1. Taxonomy (GTDB): domain Bacteria; phylum Cyanobacteriota; class Cyanobacteriia; order Cyanobacteriales; family Nostocaceae; genus Nostoc. Next base: position 36,119 of record NZ_JBALFF010000036.1, on the reverse strand, counting down.
CCCCAACCGAGAATTAGCTGCTTACGAAGCAATACACCAAGCTTTGGCACTTTCCACCCAAGCATCTGCCCAAGAACGAGACTATATTACCACCTTAGCAAAACGTTACTCCCAAAATCCTGATGCAGACTTGTATAAACTAGCGCTTAACTACACAAAAGCAATGGCAACCCTAGTTAAGCGCTATCCTGATGATTTGGATGCGGCGACGCTTTACGCTGAAAGCTTGATGGATTTGCATCCTTGGCAGCACTGGACATCGGATGGCAAGCCACAGCCAGATACAGAAGAAATTGTGGCTATTTTAGAATCTGTTCTCAAACGTAACCCAAATCATACCGGAGCTAATCATTACTATATTCATGCAATGGAAGCCTCGCCTTTCCCAGAACGGGCCATTGTAAGTGCCAAACGACTAGGAACCCTAGCACCAACGGCGGGACACTTAGTACACATGCCAAGTCATATTTATTTTCGTGTGGGAGATTATGAAGGGGCAATGCAGGCAAACAAGCAGGCGATCGCTCAAGATGATATTTACATCAAAAAATATCTTGTCCAGGGTACTTACCCGATGATGTACTACAACCACAACATATATTTTCTCATGGTGGCCAGTAGCATGGCAGGAAAATATAAAGATGCTCTCCAAGCCGCCGAGACGTTAGTTGCAAATGCTACGGCAATTGACCCGTATGCACCAATGCTTGAGGGATTCCTGGGCAGCAAAATGCTGATTCAGACACGCTTTAGTGATTGGGATGCCATCTTAAAAACTCCCGCCCCCGATGCTAAATTGCCTACTACCACAGCACTTTGGCATTTTGCTCGCGGCATGGCAAGCGCAGCCACAGGCAAACTTGAAGATGCAGTAAGCCAAAGTCAGGCATTAGTTGCCGCCAAACAGGGAATTTCTACCGAAGCTACCATTGGCTTCAGTCCCGCCAGTCGCATTTTAGACATTGCCTCAAAAGTTCTAGACGCCAAAATTGCTAAAGAAAAGCATGATTATGAATCTGCAATTTTATTGTTAGAAAAAGCAGTGGCAGTAGAAGATACCCTAGATTACGTAGAACCACCAGACTGGTACTTTTCCACACGGGAATCTTTGGGCGCTGTGCTTTTGGCTAAAGGTGACTATAAAGAGGCTGAGAAAGTCTTTCGTGCCGATCTAAAAAAGTATCCCCATAATGGGGGTTCTCTATTTGGCTTGCAGACAAGTTTACAAGCATTGGGCAAAGATCAGGCTGCTCAAATTGTCAAAGCCGAATTGGAAACAGCTTGGAAAGGTGATAAATAAGTGGGCGCAAATAATCATCACTGGCTCGTAGTTGCGCTTTAGCGAAGATAGCGCAACTACGAGCTAAATACAGAGATTTTACTTTTCGTTAGATAGTTTAGTTTTATCTTGCCTACCTACTTATAGCCTTTATTTGTTGCCTGACTTTGCCTTTCATATTAAAATTTGGGAGTAATACTTTTGGTTAATCGTTCAATTCGGATATTAAAGATGCGCCCCTGCATGTCTGATTTCCTTTATCACCCTACAGGATTTATCTTTTTCCATTTCCAACCCTTTTTTGCGGTGGGCTGTGCTTATGGGAAGTGGGGGCAGACGATCGCCTAAGTGCGATCGCATCACTAGTTAATTATCTACTGGATGCAGATGGATGCAGAGAGTTGGCTCGTATGTCATCCTAGATTAGGAGAGTTAATTTGGTGATGTCTTTGATTTTAGTATTGAAAGGCTTTTTCCTTTTAGTATTTACAGACTACTCAGAGAAATTAAAATCTCTACACAGTGATGATTTTGGAGAGAATCGATGTCAATTTATGTAGGTAACCTCTCTTATGACGTTACACAAGAAGATTTAAGTGGTATTTTTGCAGAATATGGTACTGTAAAACGGGTTCAAGTACCTACTGACCGTGAAACAGGTCGTCCACGCGGCTTTGCTTTTGTGGAAATGGGAACCGAAGCTGAAGAAGCAGCTGCCATAGAAGCTCTCGATGGTGCTGAGTGGATGGGTCGTGACCTGAAGGTGAATAAGGCTAAACCTAAAGAAGATAGAGGAGACAGAGGTTCCTTTGGTGGTGGTGGTAGAGGAGGATACGGCGGCGGCGGCGGCGGTGGTGGACGCAACCGCTACTAAGGTTGGAAACAAAAAAAATTTACCTAGAGTCTTAAGGTCAGACAAGGTGTCTGTCTTTTTTTTGTAATGTTACTGTTTCCATAGCCATTGATGAAGTCAACTTAGTTAGGAGAAATAATGACCCAAGTAATCGTAGGTGACAATGAACACATTGAGTCAGCCTTACGGCGATTTAAGCGAGAAGTTTCCAAGGCTGGAATTTTTCCAGACATGAGAAAGCATCGTCATTTTGAAACACCCCTAGAAAAACGTAAGCGCAAAGAAGTTGCCAAGCACAGGCAGAGTAAGAGAAGTTTTCGTAACTAATAACAATTCACGAAAGTCTTGATGCGTATAGATTTCTCGTAGGGGCATGGCAAAGACAAGCCCCTACCAGATGACATACATATAAACAAATGCCTTCATAGAATCTATGAGGGTTTTCCTTTTGCCTATTTTAAAATCAGGAAACCTAAAGAAACGCTAAAATCAAGTCAGCCTTTGTATTGTAGCGGTTGTGTCCCACATCACTCAGAGGGCGGTTCACTGTATAAATCCTGATTGTCAACGTCCTTATCCTCAGCCTTGGGGAAACAAATTTTGCAACAGTTGTGGCGCACCGCTAGAACTGTTAGACCGCTATGTTCCACTTCAGGCTTTGGGGTCGGGAGGATTTGCTCAAATTTACACGGTTTGGGATGAAAAAACTCAAACAGAGAAAGTGTTGAAGGTGTTAGTAGAAAATTCACCAAAGGCACTGGAGTTATTTACCCAAGAAGCGGCGGTTTTATCTAGTTTGCACCATCCCGGTGTCCCCAGAGTCGATGCCGAAGGCTATTTTCAGGTACAACTGTTTAACCCCAAACCGCACCAACTACCTTGTCTGGTAATGGAAAAAATCAATGGACGCACTTTAGAGGAGATATTAAAAAAGTTTCCCCAAGGATGTCCAGAGGATTTGGTTTTAAACTGGTTTGCCCAAACTGTACAGATTTTACAAGAATTACACAAACGTCAGATTCTTCACCGCGATATCAAACCTTCTAATTTAATGCTAGGCAGTTCTTCGCCATCTTTAACCCCGTATCAAGGGCAAACAGGGGGCGATCGCTTAGTATTAATTGATTTTGGCGGGGCGAAACAATTTAGCGCCTCTAAGCTGCGTTCTCAGTCTAGTTCCACGCGATTATTTTCTTCTGGGTACAGTCCACCAGAACAGGTGATTGGCGGGATTGTCGGGCCAAGTGCCGATTTTTATGCCCTTGGTCGAACGGTGATTGAACTATTAACAGGCAAGTACCCGCCAGAGTTGGAAGATCAGCAAACGGGGAAATTGGACTGGCGAACTACGGTAAATGTCAACCCCCAATTAGCTTCTTTGCTGGATGAGATGGTGCAAGAGGATGTGCGATCGCGTCCAGCAAATGCAGCTATAATTCAAAAACGTTTGGCGAAGATTTCTCAACCATTACCGCCACCAGGATTATTTGCCCAACTGCGAGACAACCTTAAGCAAGGCTCAACGCAAGTTTACCAAAGATTTACCCAGCTAATACAAGCTATTGAACAAGTTTTAGCTAACTTTAGCCAAGCTGTAACTAAAACCGTTATTTTTATCGCTCAGACAATTATCAAAATTTTCCTAGCTTGTTTGGCGACGATTTGGGCGATGATCCTGGCTTATGTTGGCGCTTGTTTTGGTGCGATCGCTGGTTTTATTTTGGCATATCACACCAGCTTGGGTCGTCAGGTTGTGGAATTTATTTGGAGTCAGCAAAACCAATTAGTACCAAATACTCAACACGTCTTTGGGGCAGATATTTTGGTATTCGTCGCCGCCGGCTGGGGAACTGCTTGGGGACTGACAGTATCCGGGTGTTTTGGTCAACATCGGCGCTTTTTAGTAGCCTCGCTGATGGGGATGATTAGCTATGGCTTCGGCTGGTTGATTTTGCAATTAATGACACCCAAAGATAGCGGTGAGGGTTTAGTGGCAGTAATTTTAGTGGGAGTTTGCCTACTCACCTTAAGTTTAGGACTCCGCAGCCATCACATAGTGTACGCTGTCTTCGCTGCCTTTGGTAGTGCGATCGCCTATGCAGTTTTGATTCTTTTCAGGTTAGCGCCTCCGATTTTCCAATTCTCTAGTCAACCAACCTGGTCAGAGTTACAGTTACCTCTGATTTTTTTTGGTTCTGTAGGCGTTTTTATTAGCTTCTGGTTAGGAGTGAGTTACTACCTAATTGTCCCTGGATTGCGGTTTTTAGGGTGGCGTTAAATAATTCGTAATTCGTAATTCGTAATTCGTAATTACGTTTTGTGACGAACGCACAAAGCCTCTCTAAGAGTTGAGTGCTGTTGTGGGGACGGTTTGGGACTCGCATTACAACGTGCGATTTAGCTGAGGCATTCAATTCGCGCTGCCCTTCTTAGACTCTTGACTTAAACTGAACATAGTTCGTTAAATCAGTGAACAATCAACAGTTATCAATTTTTAACTGATATGACTTGAGCTTTCATTCTGTTTTTGAGAAATATTCAGGACTTACAGAAAATACCTCTCAAACTCTTATTACTCCGTGTCGCGCCAGTTGCTTCAAGTCTCTTAACCGCAAGGGCGCACTGGCTTCTCTGTGCCTAATAAGGTTCGATTTTCCGTTATTTGTGCGTAAGTCCTAATATTGTATTGTTGTAGAAACTGAATTTTAATAATTTTGGAAGTTGTATCTATGACACATCTGTTTACAAAAATAGTGACAACTACTGCTTTAGGGTTAGCGATCGCTATAAGCACTAACAACCTAGCTTATGCTGCTGAGTTCAACTTTAACTGGAAAGAACAATTCAGTTCAGCTATCTAAAGTCCCCGAAGGAAGCATGATTATAGGTTTACTAACAGTGTGTAGTTTGGGATTTAGCCTCAAGCAGAAATTCAATCCATAATTTAAAATCTAAAATCTAAAAGTCGGAGGCGATCGCTATGGTATCAGTCAGCGATGCACAAGCAATTATTTTAAATTTAGTACAACCGTTAGATCCTCAGCGTGATACAGAAGTTGTCGATTTATTAATAGCAGATAGTCGGATTTTGGCAGTACCTGTAACTAGTCCGCTAGATTTTCCCCATTGGGATAATTCGGCAATGGATGGCTACGCAGTTCGCTACGAAGATGTACAGCATAGCAGCGAAAACCCAGCCGTTTTAGAAATTGTTGAAGATATTCCGGCTGGGTATCAGCCCAAGTCTACAATTCAACCGGGGCAAGCCGCGCGGATTTTCACAGGTGCGGTGATTCCAGCAGGTGCGGATACTGTAGTCATGCAAGAAAAGACACGCCGCGAGCAAAACCGTGTATTTATCCTGGATGCGCCAAAACCGCAAGAATTTGTCAGACACAAAGCATCTTTTTATCAATCTGGAACACAGTTACTACCAGCAGGAATTAAGTTAAATGCTCCAGAAATTGCCGTATTAGCAGCATTACAATGTCCGCAATTAAGTGTTTACCGCCGTCCGCGTGTGGCCATTTTTTCTACTGGTGATGAGTTGATGACACTCGATCAACCGTTGCAACCGGGGCAAATTGTGGATTCTAATCAGTATGCACTAGCAGCTTTAGTAAGACAAAGTGGCGCAGAACCAATACTTTTAGGCATAGTCAAAGACGATCGAGTTGCTTTAGAGAAAGTTATTGCCCACGCCGTTGCGATCGCTGATATAGTTCTCTCTTCTGGTGGTGTCTCAGTAGGAGATTATGACTTTGTTGATAAAATTTTAGAGTCACTAAAAGCAAAAATCCACATTCGCTCTGTAGAAATGAGGCCAGGAAAACCCCTCACCGTCGCCACACTCCCCACTCCCCACTCCCCACTCTACTTTGGTTTACCAGGAAACCCTGCTGCTGCGTTGGTGACATTTTGGCGGTTTGTGCTACCAGCAATCAAGAAACTTTCGGGAATTACTTTATGTTGGGAACCAGTGTTTTTGAAAGTGCGATCGCATCATGAGTTGCGATCGAACGGCAAGCGCGAAACTTACCTTTGGGGTAAATTGCATTTAATTGATGGAGTTTACGAATTTTATCAAGCTGATGGTAGTCAAAGTTCCGGCAATTTAATTAATTTAGCTCAAACAAATGCTTTAGCTGTTCTCCCGGTGGGTAAAACATTAATTTACCCACAAGAAGAGGTGCAAGTTTTGCAGCTTAGTAACTGATAATAGAGAATGGGGACAAGGAGACAAGACAGAAATAAGCAATCCCCAATCCCCAGTTTTAAAATACCTGCTCAAAAGCCTCAATCAAACTGTTAACTTCCTCAAGGGTGTTGTAATGCACCATACTCACGCGGAGTATTCCGCCTTGCGAGGCTAAACCCAGGTATTCAATCAGCCGTTTAGCATAAAAATCTCCGTAACGAATCGCAATATGATGTTGGTCAATTTTTTTTGGAATGGTTGAGCTATTCATTCCATCTACTACAAAAGATATAGTTGGTACACGGAATTTACGGTTAGCTTTTGATTGACCAATTACTCGCACATTAGACTTATTGTTGAGGTAATTTAAGAGGCGATCGCTAATCTGTTCTTCATGTATGCTAATTAAATCAAACGCTTGCACCATTTGATTTCTCAAATCAGGTGCAGTTTGATCGCCGTAGTGCAGTTGTGCTAATTCACTTAGATAATCACATAAACCCAACATTCCATAACTTAATTCAAAATTGACATTCCCTAACTGAAATTTATAAGGTATATCTGTCTGCTCAATAAAATAATGGTTAAGACCAGGTAATCTTAATAAATGTTCTTCTTTGCCATAAAGTAAAGCATGATGTGGCCCGTAAACTTTATAACAACTCAAAGTATAAAAATCAACATCTAAATCTTGGACATCCACTAACCTGTGGGGTGCATAAGCTACACCATCTACACAGATCATCGCGTTGCGATCGTGTACAAATGCAGCAATTTCTTTGATAGGATTGATGGTTCCCAGAACATTAGAAGCATGAGTCAAAGCTACTAGTTTTGTCCGCTGACTCATCAATGGTTCTAAATCTGCTAAATCAAGTTCCAAGGTATCTGGGCGAATTTGCCACACTTTAACCTTCATTCCTTGTTTTTCGAGAGCCATCCAAGCACCAATATTGGACTCATGGTCACAATTAGTCACAATAATTTCATCACCAGGCGTAAAAGTTTGGCCTAGACAAATAGAAAGAACTTTCAACATCATTGTAGTAGATGGTCCCATAACCACTTCTTTATAAGAATTGGCGTTAATCAAAGTAGCCATTCCCCTAGTTGCTAAAGCCAATCGTTCTCCTGCAAGTTCAGAAACTGCATAAGAAGCTCCCAACTGGACATTAGAACTTAAAAGGAATTCGCTAATTCTATCTACTACCTTTTTCAGGGTTTGTGAACCGCCAGCATTATCAAAAAAAGTCCATTCACCAGCTAGGGCAGGAAAATATTGCCGAACTTTATCAAGATTCAAAAACATAGTATAAGCTTTTTGGAGAATGTTCTTTACCCTAGCTTACCTTTTGGCAAGTCGCACGGAGAGCATCTACATCCTCTCTTAGTGTTTATGTTGTGCTAGAGTTCTTAATTCTTCACAATTCTCGCCAATTTTATTTGATAAGTTTAAGAGAGAGTCAAAACAATAGTTGCTTTGACTTTTAATTCCTTGATTCAAAACAAAGGAACAAGCTATGAACACTACAGTTAAATATTACATTGAGGTGATTAAGCAAGAAGCACTTCAACTTGTTAAAAAAAGACTTGTTAACCGTCAGCAATCAATTTATACTCTCTGTAAATATATTCCTCATTGTGAGTGGGTTAATTTTGAACTGGAGTTAGAAAAAAACGAATTTTTGCTTAGAGATAGAATTATTGACCTCCTGAATCACGAATCATGGGAAGACGATTAAGGCTGCATTTAGAGGCTAAATCTTATTAGCCGCATCTCCATAAAATTAAAATTAAAAATTAATTTTTAAACACTAAAAACTCTCGAATTAAGTTGGGGGTTATAAACCAATACAGTTCAGTTACAATACTGCGTAGGTTTTCCCTAAAAAATCACTCTGGTGTAGGTTGGGGAGCCACTTATATGCGGTTATGTCCGTGGCTTACCTCACCCTCAATCCCTCTCCGATATATTGGAGAGGGAAGCTAGATAATTGATGAAGTTTTGTATTTTGCGTAAAGCCTGCGGCAACGCTTGGCTTAACGTGAAGCGTGCCGGAGGCAAGAGTGCGAATTGCGAATTGGTTTAATCCACTTTCCTTAGGATTAGGCAGACAATTCTTGTAGCCCTATCCATTCGGTGATAGATTGCCATTGGCTTGCGTAAACAGTAGTATTTCTACGTTTTTCTTGTTCAGGTTTTCTAGATAGTTTTCCCTTGACAGCATCCGTGAATGAACTGGATTGGTTCAGATTATAAACAGGCATTTCTTGCCAGCAGTGGCGACAAAACCAGTAACTTTCTGCACCGCGTACATGTTCTAAAAGTAGACTTGAACAGCAAGGACAGTAGTTCATATTTTTCTCTAATCCTGTTAATAAAAGTTTTATTGCAAATCAGGGTAGCCAGTTGACAAGGCCGTAAATATTTAAAACAATGTGTCTATATTTTTACTATAGTATTTAAATATGAGAAACTTGTGAGGAAATTTAAACAATTCGCACTTCGTAATGATGCTCTTTACGAGACGCTAAAAGCGCAGCGTCTCGAAGAGAATGCTTTACGCTACGAAGAGAGCAATTACGTTTTGTAACGAAGCCAAAAATTAAATTACTCGTATTTGATTTTTGAAATTATTTACGTGGTGCGCGATAGGTGGGGAGTCGCTTCCCCCAGCGAGAACTTTAGCAAGAACTGCGGTCTAAATGATAAATACTTTAGCCAGAAAGGACATCAGCCCCCTTACGGGGGCGAAAGCCGCAAAATATCCTGGTTTTGGCAACAATATCTTTGAAACGGAAGAAAGCTTTTATTTTTTGGATCTTCCTTAACGATTAACAGTACTCATATCAGGGTAGCGATCGCCTGCGGTAATCCCCTTTACTGCTATTGCTTCAATCCGACTGAGGTCATCTTTAGTTAGAACAATCTCAGTTGCGGCGATGTTGTCTTCTAAATAAGTGCGTCGCTTTGTACCAGGAATCGGCACAATATCTTCACCTTGAGCCAGTAGCCAAGCCAAAGCAAGTTGGCTAGGTGTGACTTTTTTTTCATCAGCGATTTCCTTGACTTTTTCAACTAATTGCAGGTTTTTAGAGAAATTCTCGCCCTGAAAACGGGGATGATTTCTCCGAACATCATCTGCTGCAAGGTCTTCAGGACGGGTGATAGCTCCCGATAATAACCCACGACCAAGAGGACTATAAGCAACAAAACCAATTCCTAGTTCTCGGATAGTAGCTAAAATTTCATCTTCTGGATCGCGGCTCCACAAAGAATACTCTGTTTGTAGCGCGGTAATTGGATGAACTACCGCAGCCCGTCTAATTGTCGCTGGAGCAGCTTCCGACAGCCCTAAATACCGCACTTTACCAGCCTGTACTAACTCAGCCATTGCCCCTACAGTATCTTCGATTGGCACCTTTGGATCAACTCGATGTTGATAGTACAGGTCAATAACCTCTACTCCCAAACGTTTAAGTGAAGCATCACAAGCTGTTTGGACATATTCGGGACTGCCATTAACTCCTTTCCAACCACCTTCTTCGGTACGAACATTACCAAACTTGGTTGCTAATACTACTTGCTCTCGACGATCCTTAATTGCTCTACCTACTAATTGCTCATTAGTGAAAGGCCCATACATATCAGCAGTATCGAGAAAATTGACTCCAAGATCCAAAGCACGATGGATAGTGGCGATCGCTTCAGATTCATCACGACCACTGTAAAATTCCGACATTCCCATACAACCAAGTCCCAGTTGTGAAACTTCCAGTCCTTGTTTGCCTAACTTTCTAGAATTCATTGAAAATCTCCTAGCTATTAAGTCTTATATGAACATCAGTATTAAAACAAATAAGGATATCTTACCTAAATTACAGGAATCCGTCTTAGCTCTTTAGTAGTATTTTAAGAAATTTAGCTACTGTTAGTTTTCTTTATAATTTCATTTGTATTAGGACTTACGCAAAATGACCAAAAAACGAACCGCAGAGGACGCAGAGAACACAGAGGAATAAGAGTTTGAGAAAGTTTTTGCGTAAGTCCTGTGTATCTAAAAATGCAGTAATTGTTCACAGAGGTTAAAACCATTGGATAGAAATAATTAGACCTCTTGCATAAATCAAAAATAAAGAACCCCACCCCGCATTTGAGTAAACTTACGCTCCCATCCCCAAAATATCGGGGAGGGATTGGGAGTGGGGTGTTAGAGACTTTTGCAAGAGGTCTATTGCATAAAGACTATTTCTTTTTTAGTAGGCAGAAACCAGACTTTTAAGCTTGAACCGAATTAAGTAAATTGAGGAACAAAATGGCTTGAATTCGTTGGTAACCCTTTAGAGAAGTAGAAATCATGCAAGGGTAAAAAAATCGATTATTCGATCAAATGTCAGGGCTATTTCATTCTCATCTAGCCCGCCTCAGAATGAATTCACCAGGCGTATAGCGAAAGAACTTTAGTTCTGGGCGGTTTATGTATAGAATCAAATAGCCCTAATCAAATGCTGTCACTTCAAGAGAGCGATCGCCTACGAGGCTTCATAATTACCAATTACAAGAACCAACCAAACTAGCCACTATCTCAACTAGTTCTTCAGGATCAATCGGTTTAGATACATGAGTGTTAAAGCCACCTTCCAAAGCCCGAATACGATCCTCACTATCAGCAAAGGCTGTTAAAGCAATAGCCGGGACTCGTCCACCATGCTTTGGTTTGAGCGCACGAATTTTGCGGATGAAAGTGTACCCATCCTCTCCAGGTAGCCCAATATCAGAAATTAAAACATCGGGTTGCAATTCAGATAAAACTTTACGTGCCGCATCTGCTGATATTACTGCGATAACTTTTGCTCCATCCATTTCCAAGACAGTAGTGATGAAGAAGCGAGTATCATCATCATCCTCAACTACCAGAATATCTAAACCAGCAAGAGTTCCAGAAGGTTCCATAAATGTTATTTTATAATAACTTTCTGTGACTTTTACCTGCTAATTAGAAAATCAGAGCTTGAGAAACCCTCAAAATGACCTTTTCAGATGCGGTATAAAATTATATCACAAAGTGTAGGGTGTACCCCAGGTAAACGAGAACCGCTATAATTTATGCGATCGCAGTCCTCTGTGATTTACAAGTTGATAAACACACGGCTTTCGATATTCTTCAGAAGTTCGATAGTTGGGCAATTAACTACGCTATTGGGACAGAGGGTGCGATAATGCGATCGCTTTGTACTCCAAAACGCAAATAATGCTTCATTCTCAAAAAAGCCTGCTTCTATGTAGTTTTGATGTCATTTCTAGCCAGTTGTAGAGCGGGAACTGAATTGTGAGTACTGTATCAATCATGTAGAGGCGTTTAACAGCACTCACACAACAACTGGCATACAGAGGGAGAAGTGATGTAGGGTTAAAGCTGTGTTTCAAACCACAACTTCTTCACTGTCTAACGCTGTTGATATCTCCATTGAAGATCCAACAGCACAACATTAGTTGCCAATTTGCCGAAATCTGTCACAAGTCTTGTCTAACATCAAGCTCATTGAAACTTTCATTCTTTCTCTTGGTTAAGTTTTTATCCAGTGTGATTTACTTTTTTTTTGAGTTTTTTACTCTTCATCTTCAGTCGCAAGAGAGCGAATTAATTCCCGAATTACATCGGTTGCGGGTCTACCAGTGCTTGAGCAATATTTTTCCAATTTATCGGCCTCACCTGATGTGAGATTGATTGTAAGTCGTTTAACAGCCCATTTCTTATTCATGATATTAGACAAGTTCGATTTATCAACTACTTCTCTAATATCAATCACTTAATCTGTTACTACATGAGTATTATCAAGGAATTTTAATTTAAGAAATGATGAAGTAGACTAAAATATTTTTCTAAATAATAATAACTATGTAAAGTCTATTTTAGAATATAAAGTTTAACTATCTTAAAAGTAGTAACTATCAAGCCAGTATAAAGAAAGTATAAAATAGGTTGATATAAACTAAGTAGTTTGCCCCAATCTACGCTAGCCCACATCAGCAACCCAAGCTACAGTACCACATTGGAGATATTAGGACTATTGAGGAAGCGATGCCTACGGCGGGCTGCGCCTAGGCCATTAAATTAGACAACTGCATTTTGGCTGATTTAGTCACGCTTTTACCTTTGGATGAAGAAGAGTAGCATTGTCATAAGGGGCTATTTGCTGTGGCGTGACACTCTTTTAAAAAACTTTCTGGTAATGAGGGACGTAAACACAGATATACTAATGGCCCAAATAAGGGAAAAAGAGCAACTACCCAAAAAATATGGCGTTAAGTTCTTCCCATTGAAGCGTTAAAATCTTCCATCCTAAAGACCATGTGTCAGGTTGATCGACTGGGGCTAGCAATATAGTATAAGTAACGAATCCCAGCCAGATAAACCAAAGAATGGTTTTTCGTACATTTTTTAAGGAAAAGCTATTTATCATATCCTTGCTATTTGAAATAAAAAATAACATTAGATTTTCTGTAATAAAATCACTATTAACAATTCAAAATTCACACATTAAAACATTTTTGACATTTCAGAAGGGCATTTAAACCCCGACTTAAACTAATGCTACATAATAGATGTATGGATCTTAAAGCTTTGAAGTTTCGATAAGTTATTTATGATTATTAATGGATTAACCTTTTTAATTTAGCTGTTTAAACAAGTTACTTTCATGACTCTTGAGAGAGAATCATTTTAAACTGCTCCTCAACTTTAGATATACAGCAGTTTTCTTTTAGATAAATAAATAAACTATAAAACTACGGGTTTTCAGGCAGTTATCGCTGGAGGTAAGAACTATCACAATCGCTCCAAATTGCAAAATACTCCCGACAGATAGATATTTTGGCAGATTTCGTGTCAATATGCCTCTTAACATAGTCATATAGGAATATGCTTTAGCGTTCTAATCTCAGCAATTAGATAGTTCAAAAGAGCGCTTGAAATGTTTTACTATTATTAATGTATTTGCAATTAAATGCAAATCTCTTATTACGAGAGTACCGAGTCGTTTTTGTAAGTTAATTATTTGTAGCTAAGTAGCAATTAAAAATGATGCAAAATACATTGGTTGATAAAACCTTCCGCGACACCGAAGGCAACATTGTTATAGCTCAGATGCCAAATCTACCGCTTGTTGTTTGGATAGTAACTAGTTTACTAAGTCTAATTTTTACAAGCGGCAAAATCAATACATTGTTAGACCTAGTAGCATACGGCTCTTTGTTTACTTGGGCGTGGCTGGAATTATTTCAAGGGGTTAATTATTTTCGGAGAGCGCTAGGTCTTGCCGCACTTGTTAGTCTTATTGTTTTCAAAATTCAGTATTAATTAAGACTAACTAATTAAAAAATCATAAGGAGTATTTTTTTATTTGTCATATCAAATCCGTTTGTATAGGAATTATTCTTCTTTCCTGTTCCTCTTGGCTCTCTGCGTCTGGAGCGGTTTTTTAATCATTCAGATGCTACCGGATTTGATATCAGTCTTTTATCTTAGTAGATTTTTGTATTGGGATGCTCCCTGATAAATAGTTGTAGCAACTTGCATAAAAATTCTGATTAGAATCGACATCATTACATCCTCTTACTATGAAAAGGCAGCTAAGAATTAATGATCGGTATAGCTAAAAAACCGGATCTTCAAGAATACTGTGAGCCGTACTAACGTAGTGCTGGATAGATTTATTGGTAAGCTGAGATTGTAGCGATCTTCACAACAGACATCAACTGCGACGCCGAATAGCCCGTCGTAGATATCGCTACTTGAGTAGTTCAGCAGAATATACCATAGGGCGACAATGCAAAAACTCCTTTTTAATGACAAAGATAGATTTAGAGCGCAGGCCCTATTCCTTGGTAAAGATATAAACTTACAGAACTTGGAGGATTACGTTTGCTTGGCGACTATGCCAGTAATAGTTACAGTCGGTGAACACGGCTGTGCGGTACTGCTAAACTATGGTGCAGTTGTCCTGTTTAATGTTGAACCTGTGGAAAAGGTAGCCTTCTTGACCAAATTATCCTCTCAAGTTAATGGCTCTTTTGCCAACCCAGAAACAGAAGAGGTAGAAATTCATCTGAATGTAGCAGAGAGTGAGCGAGTTAAGGAAGGAAAAATTTTGCTGCATGAATTTAGTGTAGAACGCTTGCAGATAGTGGCTGATATTCTTGCCAAGAGTATTGTGCTGTCTCACTATGAAACCAGCCTAGCGACTGTATTCGATCAAATTGAACCCTTTGCAGCAAGTCTCCAGCGGGAAAACAGGAGTAGACCCCAGAGCCGAGAATTACTCCGTCAACTTGGGACTACTCTATTAGTTCAACATAAGATTGTCGGTCGAGTAGAGATTATCGATAAGCCGGAGTTACTATGGGAATCCCCACAGCTAGAAAACTTATATCTGCGCTTGGAGGATGAATACGAAATCCGTGAGCGTCACCATGCTCTAGAACGCAAATTAGAGCTAATTACCCAAACCGCACAAACAGTGCTGGAGTTTATGCAGCATAGCAGTAGCCAGCGAGTAGAGTGGTATGTGGTGATTCTGATTGTGGTGGAGATTCTGCTGTCACTATATGAGATCATTTTCAAAGGCTAACGCTAAATTTGGAGAGCCTAAACCTATTGGACTAACCCA
Organism: Nostoc sp.; assembly: GCF_036916975.1. Taxonomy (GTDB): domain Bacteria; phylum Cyanobacteriota; class Cyanobacteriia; order Cyanobacteriales; family Nostocaceae; genus Nostoc. The sequence goes on along the minus strand of NZ_JBALFF010000036.1, from coordinate 21,119 downwards.
AAACCGCTATATTCCACCAGACGATTTATAATCATCTGGGCTAGGTGCAAAATGTTAGTAAAAAACATTCTTCCCTACGAACGTGATAGAAAATACTTGTATGATTTATGATTTTTGACTCATAGTGTAAGGATTACAGATAATGCACGTTCTCAAAAGATCCATCAAACCAGCCGCCTATATATCATTCCTCCACATTTACCAAACTACTTGGGGGACTGCTGGTGATATTTGTTTAATCCGTGAATCTGTAGCTAATGAAAGTACAGCAAAGTTTATCGGTCACAAAATCCAACTAGTAGTTCCAAAAGGATTGGAGCGCGATCGCATCGCCAACTGTCCGATAATCAAAGTTGCAGGTAATGTCGGCGACGGACATCCTAAAGAGCATCCGTTGGAATGGGAGGCTTATGAAGGTGTGGATAAAGAAATCGCTCTAGCGGCTCTCAAACCTTGGGGCTTCAAGTTAATTGAGCTTTAGCGGGTTGACAAGCTCAACTTTTTTTCATTCTTCTGCTAAAGTTACTTTTTTCCAAAATTGCCCAATTTTCCCCCCCAGCACTATCAGACATTAGCTCAAATGGGAAAATTTATCTCACGCAAAATTTCCCATTTTTGCCGTAATATCCAGTCAATTGTTTTACTCTAACCGGATATTTTTAAATTATTGTAGTATCTAAGACTTACCCACTGTATAAATGCATCGCGATCTTAATTAAGCAGCAAGAGCCAAGTTTTCAGGCTTTTGTTAATAAGAATAGCCTCTTAAGAGCTAGCGTTGGGGAGCAAGATTCAAAGCCTCTCTCCTTAAAGGAAGAGAGCTTTGGAAGTGAGGTCAAAGTGTATTTTCCATTCAAGAACCGCTATAGGTAAAGCAATTAACCACGACCCCAGTTGCGATCGCGTTCTTGATAGCGGCGATTATTTTCACGTTCTTGATAGCGACGATTATTTTCACGTTCTTGATAGCGACGGTTATAATCGCGTTCTTGATAGCGATGGTTATAATCGCGTTCTTGATAGCGATGGTTATAATCGCGTTCTTGATAGCGGTGATTATTTTCGCGTTCTTGATAGCGGTGATTATTTTCGCGCTCATAGCGATCGTTATTGTCACGAATGTAGCGAAGGTCGTTCTGGCGGTCATAATTATCATTTCTGTGGTAACGACTGTAACGTTCGTAGTTACCATCATTGTTGCGGTGATAACCGTAGTTATCTAACTCAGCAACATAAGACGCTGATGTATTAGCATCAGCTTTTGGAGAAATTGCCAAAGCTGAAGCAGATGCTATCAAGCCGGCGAGCAAAATAGAGCTAAAGCGGTTCATGATGTGAGTCAAAAATTATTGATAGTAATTGATGCAAGTCCAGTCTGTTTACGAAGAGCAGATTCCACAAGTCTTTAAATCAATCCTATCAATGTTGAGTAAATAGAAAAGTTTTCTTGCGTGGGGTGATTGAGAACAGTTTTGTTGTCTGTGATACTTTTTAAATCCAGTGAAAAGTTAAAATTAAATCAAAAGACCTCTCCCTGGTTTTACTACGTAAAATCGTCCCTCTCCGAGTCGGAGAAGGACAAGAGGGAGAGAGGGACGGACTTGAATTTTAGTTCAAAGCAGGGAGAGCTTCGTCGAACTCACGTTAAATTAAATACCAAATACCTTGCGATCGCTCCTTAACCAACACCTCACTAAGCCTGAGTATCTAAGAGGTTTTTTGAAAAGTGGTTGGCTGTGATTTTAGGCACTTATTCATCCCCCCAACCCCCCGATAAATTGGGGGGCAAAACCTTTCAAAGTCCCCTAATTTATTGGGGGATTAAGGGGAGCCTGTGCGGTCTTGGGGTCTCCCCAAGTGGAGCATCTGGCGTGTGGGGTGCAATGACTGTGGGAATCATAACTAATTACGCCTACCTACTTACTGTGTCACGAATTGCTAAATAAAGAATGGCATTAATGCTGATTTTTCAGTTAATTTTTGAGGCTGGGCATTACCCAGCCTACTATTTGCTATTTGAAGTTAATCTGCGCTGGTGACATCGATGTGAAAGTTATCAAAGTTAGCGATCGCTTCTTGTAATTTATCCACAACTCGATCGACAGAAATACTACCCAAGTCCACAGAGGGGCGGGTACGGATACTCAAGGTGTTGGTTTCCACTTCTTTGGCTCCCACCACAGCCATCACGGGTATTTTTTCTTTCTCTGCATTGCGAATTTGTTTACCCAAGCGATCGCCACTGGTATCAACTTCTGCACGGATGCCCAACGCCGTCATTTTCGCCACCACATCTTTAGCAAAGTCTAGCTGTGTATCACCCACTGGTAATAATCTAGCTTGCACTGGCGCTAACCACAAAGGAAAATCGCCGGCATATTCTTCAATTAAGATCCCAATTAGTCGTTCCAGCGAACCAAAAGGCGCACGGTGAATCATTACTGGACGTTTGCGAACACCATCTTCAGCGACGTATTCCAAATCAAAGCGTTCTGGCAAATTGTAATCTACCTGCACAGTTCCTAATTGCCACTCTCGATCTAGGGCATCACTAAAGATAAAGTCAAGTTTTGGCCCATAAAAAGCAGCTTCCCCGATACCTTCAAAGTGATCCATCCCCAAAGTTTCAACTGCACGGCGAATTGCACCTTCGGCTTTGTCCCAAACTTCATCGGAACCGATATACTTATCACTAGCTGGATCGCGGAAACTGAGTCTAGCTTTAAAGTTCTTCAGTTGCAGACTATTGAACACTGACAAAATCAAATCCACCACACTGAGAAATTCACTATCTAGCTGTTCTGGGGTGACGAACAGGTGAGAATCATCCACCGTAAAACCGCGCACCCGTGTTAAACCGCTTAATTCCCCTGATTGTTCGTAGCGGTAAACAGTACCAAATTCTGCCAAGCGCATCGGTAGTTCTCGATAAGAGCGTAACTCACTCTTATATATTTGGATGTGGAAGGGGCAATTCATCGGCTTCATGACGAAGCCCTGTTCCTGTGCAGCAGCTTCGGAGTTATCTGCCATTAAAGGGAACATATCTTCTTTATATTTCTGCCAATGTCCAGAGGTTTTAAATAAATCTACTCTGGCAATGTGAGGCGTTACTACGGATAAATAACCCCGTTTTAACTGTTCTTGCTTGAGAAAGTCTTCTAAAGTACTCCTTAACAGAGTGCCTTTGGGTGTCCACAAAGGTAAACCCGGCCCGACTAAATCAGAAAATATAAATAATCCCAGTTCCTTACCCAGTTTCCGGTGATCTCGCCGTAGCGCTTCTTCTTTGCGTCGCTTATATTCAGCGAGTTGTTCTGGGCTTTCCCAAGCGGTGGCGTAGATGCGTTGGAGTTGGGCTTTAGTTTCATCCCCACGCCAATAAGCACCAGCAACGCTTTCTAGTTCAATTGCTTTCGGGTTTAATTCGCTGGTATTTTCCAGATGAGGTCCTGCACACAAATCCCACCATTCATTCCCCAGGTGGTAAATCGTAATTGGTTCGTTTTTGATATCTGCTAGGATTTCTAGCTTGTAAGGTTCGTTAATTTCCTGAATCCGGCGTTGGGCTTCTTCGCGGCTGACTTCTTCTCGAATAACCGCAAACTTGCGATTTATAATCTTCGCCATCTCTTTTTTGATGGTTTTGAGATCATTTTCGCTAAATGGTTCTGGATTGTCGAAGTCGTAGTAAAAACCGTTTTCTATCCAAGGGCCGATTGTAACTTGCGCCTTGGGAAACAGCTTTTGTACTGCCATTGCCATTACATGGGAAGCAGTGTGGCGAATCTTCTTTAAGTTCTCCGATTCGCTGGTACGCGGTAAATAAACTTTTTCAACTTGTTCTGACTGTTCGGACTGATTTGATGAATTTGGCGACATTGGCTGCTGAACCATTGGCGAAGTGATTACAAAAGGTGATTTATCTGAATCTTTTGGCTTATTCAACTATAACGACTTTGATTTTTGGCAGTTCAGCAATATCATCCAACTATTGACTGAATTTGCGATCGCCGATAAAGATAAATTTTTCATCGGTTCGCTGAGTATCAAACTCAGGATTGCACGCGACGCCGAATAGCCCGTCGTAGACATCGCTAAATTATCTTATGAATTGCAACTTGCTATCAGCTATACCTATAGATGCCTCTCCAAAGGAACTGTACAAACCCTAGATCAAGACTATATAATAAAAACTGTATTCTTTGTTACAAATTTTTACATCCTCCAATTATGAGAGAATTAAAAAAAGTATTAAGAAACGTAAATAACGTTAATATTAGTAAGAAAGTTTGAAATATCCTTCCCATTTATGTCAGACTCGAATTTACCAGGGACTGATTTGCTGAAAACGGTTTTAGAACCCCTGCTGGAAGATTTTCAGCATTGGTTTACGCGATCGCGTCATTTACTCGAAACCGAGCAATTATCATTTATGAGTCACCAAGAGCAATCTGACTTGCTTCTGCGGGTTAAGCAAGCGCAGCTTGAACTGAATACGGCAAAGATGTTGTTTAGTGCAACTGATAAACAAGTCGGAATTGATATGGCAACGTTAATGCCTTGGCATGAATTAGTAACAGAATGCTGGAATGTCGCAATGCGCTTTCGCCAAGCGCGTGAAGCCTAAGTAACACATGCAAATCTGCTAAATTTTGGCAGACTATTTAGCGATATATAATGACAACCCTCTTTGCGTCTACACAAGATGGTAAATCAGAGGTCAAATAAATAGTAAATACCTCTTAACACTTTCTTAACATTTTTTGGATTAACAAAGTAATGTATCCTATGCTACCGTAAGTGGAATAACGGTTGACAAATAGCTCCATATAAATGTAATCGCACAAAAAGTGCGTCAAACACTCGTCTTAACTGTGAGTCACAGTGTCGGCGAAACAAAGCGTTACAAAATCAAAATAAAGTTTTAAAAATTGCTGTCCTGGAGGAAAATCTAATGTTACATTTGCTTTACATTCTTGCTTTTACAATCCTTGCATTTATAGCTGTTGGCAACTTAATTCGTAACCTGATTATGTTCAGTTTTGATCGGGAGCGAACCTACCCAACGAATTGTTCGCCAATGAATAATCAAGGCAACTATGGCTATTATTCATCAAAAAAACAGTTTGTACCCCATCCAGAGTTATTAGATAGCGCAGGCAATTTAATTAAAGAGCCACTTTTGGTAATGCGTTCGATTAACGTTGAAGATGCGCGTCAACATCTCGATGCACTTTACGAAGCATCCCCAGGACATAAAAGAGATAATTCTGAGGAAGGGTAAAAAAGTTAGGAGTTAGGAGTTAGGAGTTGGGAGTTGGGAGTTAGGAGTTGGGAGTTAGGAGTATTTGGCGTCGCCCCAATCATAAAATAGGGAGTAAGTAGGTAGACGTAATTAAACATATAATAAACCTCACCCTGCCTCCGGCTTCCCTCTCCGATACTTTGGAGAGGGATTGAGGGTGAGGTTTTATATTTAATTTGACCCACTTACTTAGTAAATTAATTCCCTACTCCCCACCCCCTTTCTAAGCTTCAATAACTACCCGTTTCTAAGCTTCAATAACTACCCGCAAATTACCGCGTTTTTTTGCAACGCGACAAGCAGTCGTAGTCCCAGAACGCTCGAATTCTAAACTGTCTACTGGGTTCCCATCTCCATCCAAAGCTAAAGCGCAGAAATCCTGGTTTTCCACCCAAAAATCTCGATTAAAACGAAACTTAAGATTTCTCGCCTCTTCTTGCCAACGATCTGCCAAATCAAGCCGCTTTTTCATCCTAGCTATTTCTGCTAGACGCATTTTTGCAGCATAGACATAAGCTTGCACCTCACACAGAGCAATTGGCCCGTTGGCTAATTCTCCCTTATGGTCTACGATACAGTCACCAGAATCTTTCCAACCTTGGTTAGCAGTAGAAAATCAAGGCACTCCAGCCGAAACAGTCTTATGCTTACCAAAAGACTGGCGCAACAAATACATATCTTGCTCGGCCCGCTCAATGACTCGATTGAAGGTGCTTTTATCTGAGCTAATCCGGGTAATTTGTTCTACCCAGTGTTGCTCCTCCATCAACTCAGCAGCTTTCGCCTGTCCTAAAGTGAAGGCGGCGCTTACGGTTGAACTAGACTGGTTGTTTTTCAACATGCTGACTCGGTAGCCCAGCTTTTGAGTTTCGTGAGAAGCTAACTCTAGCTGCCAAACCGCAGTGTAACCCTTGAAATAGTCTGGTTGGCGATGCTGGAATAAAATCCGGGATTCCATCACCGAGCCATCCAAACCTTGATAGGCGAGTGTTAAAGATTCTTCCCTAATTGGTGGCTCTTTGGGTATAAACGAAACACTATCGGCTAGAGAAATTCCTTCTTCAGCCGTCCGTTCTACTAGACGTAAGAGCCGACCTCGTTTTTCTCTGTCATAGCCGCGGACTTCAAATAAATCATATCCGGTGTCATTAGCCAAAGTTCCCTGTACAGGTCTATATTTTTGTGGTCTTCTGAGTAGAGGTTGTTGACCCTTACAACTTTCAAAAAAAAGACGCTTTCTAAAACTTGCTTGAGCCATTGGAGCCAAAATAACACTTAACTACTGCTGATAACATAGCGGCGCTCAAACCCGTATAACCAGATGATAAAATTACATTTTATAACTCTAAATTGACACTCTTTGCACTTGTAGGGCGGAGATTATTTTTTCTACTATTATACGATTTTGTTTTACATATCTCTGGTATTTGATTAAACTAATTTATGATAATTCATTAATTGATTAATTTTAATCAATATTATTGATTAAAATATGTGAATGTAGCAGTAATAATGGGAGCATCTTGTCAGGTGCAAAAACCTTGATAGCCCTCATCCCCTAACCCCGAATCCCATTTTTGGGAGAGGCGGAACTAGAATTATTTCTCCCCTTTCCCATGTTTGGGAGAGGGGGAACTAGAATTATGTCTCCCCTCTCCCAACTTTGGGAGAGGGGCTGGGGGTGAGGGAAAAGATTTAAGCCAAAATTGGGATGCTCCCGTAATAATTTTTGGATAAGAAAATTTATTTAGTAGGCATAAATCAACGTAGGCGATGTCTACAACGGGCTATTTTGCCTACACGTAGACTATTATTTGTCAGTGGTTATCAGTAAAATAAATAGTTAAAATTATATAAAAAATAGTAGTTTGCTACTTAGTGCGGAAATATTTTGGTTGTGCAAGCATATTTCCAACTTGGTCAAGAATGTATATTGGGCGTAGTAGGTTGCTAATCAACAAATCAAGTTGTCCGCACTCCTTCTAATTGGTAACAAAGTGTTGCGCCTGCTTTGGCAGAAAGTGCTTAAACGCGTTCTTTACATATTGCAACTCTCTATTTAACTTGAGAGTCCCTTGGAATTTGTACAATGCAGCTGTGACTTTTGATCTTATCGAGGTTGAGCGTTTAACAATAATTCATGAGCATTTCGACTTCTGTGCTGAGTGATCTGCTAAAGTCCCTACCATACTTGCGGCCCCAGCTATATTTTAAGGCTTCACTAACGGCGCTCTCCCATGCGATGGAAGATCAAGTTTTGGCTGCGACTTTAGCTCAACCTCTTGTAATTGCTAGTTTCCAACGAGAGCGATTCTACCGCCAAGAAGCTCATCGCTACCTGCGACTAGCGTTGCGGAGTAACCAAATATACGTATTATCTGCTCCAGAAACGGATTTCGCCAACAGTTCAGAACACTACGAAAAGGTCGCTTTTGAGCCAACGGATGGCTTAAGCCATGAGTGGCATTTGGTAGTGATTGCTGACAATTATGCAACTTGTCTAGTTTGCCGGGAAAGCCTTGGTTCTATTGCTAAAAACAAGCAACTACCAGAACTAAGCCCTAATCTGGATATAGACGCAGCGCGAAGATTTGAGGGAGTTTGGACATCGGAAAGGGGAGCTAGCCTCAAAGCAGCCGAATTGCTGTTAGACAAGATTTTGGTTTACAGACCAGAACTGGCAAGTAAAATTGAGGAGGCGCGTCAGAGGTTTAGTATAGGAGAGCCGCGAAGCCACTCTGGAGCAGAGCAGATCAATGAATATGCTTGTGACATTGATACAGATCCCTTTGTGCAGCGCTTAGTAACTTACTTGCAAGCTAGTCAGTACAAATTGCACAAAGCCTACCGTTCTATTGCTGCCCAAGCACGAAAAGAACGATTAGTCAACTCGATTAGCACAGCCATTCGGCGATCGCTCGATCCGCACGAAGTTCTCCAGGTGGCGGCACAAGAATTAGGACAACACCTAGAAGCTTGTCGCTGTCTAATTTACCGCGCTCAAGCCACAGATAGCCAAGCGATGATTGAACACGAGTTTTTGAATCCTGGTGTTTTATCTGTTCGTGGGCAAACCTGGGAGTTAGAGAAAAATTCTCTATTTCGGAGCATAGTAAAACTTGGCGAAGGCGTTTGTGTAAGCGATACGCTGAGTGACCCTCGCGTTACTAATTCGCCAGCCCTTTCCACGATCGCCAAAAAGTTTGCCATTCGTTCTTGGCTGATGGAACCAGTATTCTATCAGGGGCGATTATTGGGCATCGTGGAGTTACACTATTGCCGAATGCCACCGCACGAGTGCCAACCTGGAGAATTGGATTTGGTAGAAGCGATCGCCACCCAAGTGGGAGCAGCTCTTATCCAAGCAGAAGCTTACGCCAACCTAGAAGAACTTAACCAGCAGTTAGAAGCCCTAGACCGCACCCGCAGTAACCTCATAGCCATCACCGGACATGAACTGCGTACCCCCCTATCCACCATTCAAGTGTGCCTAGAAAGTCTGGCTAGTGAGCCGGATATGCCTTTAGAGTTGCAGCAAATCATGCTCAACACTGCTCTTTCCGACTCAGAACGGATGCGAAAATTGGTACAAGATTTCCTCACACTTTCCAACTTGGAAAGCGGCCGGGTAGAATGGCATCCAGAATCCCTGACTTTACAAGAGTGTGTAGATTTATCACTCAGCCGAAATCGCACGCGTTCTTCAACAGAAAAGCCACCCAAAATCAAGACTGAAATTGCCGAAAACCTACCTTTGGTTAGAGCTGACGGTGATTGGCTGGTAGAGGTACTGGCAAAACTCATAGATAACGCTTGTAAATTTACGCCACCCCAAGGAGAAATCACCATTAAAGCGATTTACAACAGCCATAAAATGGTCGAGGTGACTGTAGCAGACACTGGACGCGGCATTGAACCGAATCGTTTAGAAGTAGTTTTTGACCGCTTCTATCAAGAAGAGGGAGCGTTGCGCCGCACCACTGGCGGGACTGGACTTGGTTTAGCAATTTGCCGTCAAATTGTTAATGGCTGGGGTGGGGAAATTTGGGCAGAGTCAACTGGCAAAGACTTGGGTAGTCAATTTCACTTCACCATACCGATTGTTCAGAGTAGCCAAGAGGAAAAGCGGACAAAAGTCAAGAGTAAATAGGGATTGGGAAGGGGGCAGGGGGCAGGGGGCAGGGGGCAGGGGGCAGGGGGCAGGGAGCAGGGAGCAGGGGGGATGAGGGAGAAGAATTAATAATCAATGCCCAATGACCAATGACCAATGACCAATGACAAATGACTAAAAACTGTTACAGTCTATGACGCGATCGCAATATTATCCTGGTTGCGGTGTTAGGATTCCCTAAAAACGTTGAGAGAATCATTTATGGCAGAAACACTCTCTGGACAAACCCCGCTATACGGTGGCAGCACCGGTGGCTTGCTCACAAAAGCAGAACTGGAAGAAAAGTACGCTATTACTTGGACTAGCCCGAAAGAGCAAGTTTTTGAATTGCCTACAGGTGGTGCTGCTATTATGCGGAAAGGTGAAAACCTCCTGTATATAGCTCGTAAAGAATATGGAATCTTTTTGGGTGGTCAACAACTCCGGAAACTTAAAATTACAGATTACAAAGTTTACCGGATTTTACCCAACGGAGAAACCACTTTACTTCACCCGGCTGATGGTGTCTTCCCTGAAAAGGTTAACCCAGGTCGTGACAAAGTGCGTTATGTAGACCGTCGGATCGGACAAAACCCCAGTCCCGCGAAACTTAAGTTTAGCGGTGTTACTACCTACGACGCTCCATAACTAGCTGTTAGTAGCTAATGGGTAATTAGTAATGGGTAATTGGTAAATAAAAACCCATTACCCATTACCAATTACCAATTACTTTTAAAAAAATAATTATGTTTCCGGATTTCTCCCAGTTTTCGGCCTTAGCGCAACAAGGCAACTTCGTCCCGGTATATCAAGAATGGGTGGCAGACCTAGATACGCCCGTATCTGCTTGGTATAAAGTCTGTGCAGGTCAGCCCTATAGCTTTTTGTTGGAATCGATCGAAGGCGGGGAAAAACTGGGGCGCTATAGTTTAGTGGGTTGCGATCCTCTGTGGGTTTTGGAAGCAAGGGGCGATCGCACAACCCAAAAAAACCGTGATGGTTCACAAGTCGTTTTTGCAGGCGACCCTTTTACAGCTTTAGCCGAATGTTTAGCACCTTTTCACCCAGTCAAGTTACCACAGCTACCGCCAGGAATAGGCGGTTTGTTTGGGTTTTGGGGCTATGAATTAATTCGCTGGATTGAGCCGCGTGTGCCAATTCACCCACCAGATGAGCGAAATATCCCTGATGGGTTGTGGATGCAGGTAGACCACCTATTGATTTTTGACCAGGTAAAGCGGAAAATTTGGGCGATCGCTTATGCTGATTTACGTGAAGAGAAAGTAGATTTAAAAGCAGCATATCAACAAGCGGGCGATCGCGTCACCCAAATGCTTGAAAAGCTATCTCTACCTCTATCGCCAGAAAAAACTCGATTGGAATGGAAACCGCCAGAAAGCAGGGAAACAGAGGAACAAAGTAGCAAAGGAGCAGAAGAGTACAATAGTAATTTCACCCGCTCAGATTTTTGTGCTAGCGTCCAAAAGGCCAAAGACTACATCAAAGCAGGCGATATCTTCCAAGTAGTAATTTCCCAGCGACTATCAACAGCATATACAGGTGACCCCTTTGGCCTTTATCGCTCCCTACGTCAGATAAATCCTTCGCCTTACATGGCTTACTTTAACTTCCAAAATTGGCAAATCATCGGTTCCAGTCCCGAAGTGATGGTAAAAGCCGAAACCGATGCAAATGGTGGAGTGATAGGAACGGTACGCCCAATCGCCGGGACGCGTCCACGGGGTAAAACCACCCAGCAAGATGCAGCCTTTGCCAAGGATTTACTCGAAGACCCCAAGGAAGTTGCCGAACATGTGATGCTTGTAGATTTAGGGCGGAATGATTTGGGGCGTGTTTGTCAAAATGGTAGCGTCAAAGTTGATGAATTAATGGTAGTTGAGCGCTACTCCCATGTGATGCACATAGTCAGCAATGTTGTGGGTAAATTAGCACTTGGTAAAACAGCATGGGATTTATTAAAAGCTTGTTTCCCAGCAGGTACAGTAAGCGGCGCACCCAAAATTAGGGCGATGGAAATAATTCACGAGTTAGAGTCTAGTCGTCGGGGTGTTTATTCTGGTGTGTATGGATATTACGATTTTGAAGGGCAATTAAATACTGCGATCGCAATTCGCACAATGGTAGTACATGATAATACCGTAAGTGTGCAAGCCGGTGCAGGTTTGGTGGCTGATTCTGAGCCAGAAAAAGAATACGAAGAAACGCTCAATAAAGCTAGAGGTCTATTAGAGGCGATTCGTTGTTTGCGTTGAACTGGGGCTTGGGGGCTAGTACCCCAATTCAGTAATTCTGGAAAAACTTTTCCCCCAACCGTTGTAGAGTTGGGGGCTTGGCGCTAGTAGTCTGTCCTATTAATTTTGAGGGGCTGCGAGATCCCCGACTTCGTAGAAGTTGTCGAGGATCTGAACACCACAAACCTCTGAAAACTTTTGGGACAGACTCCTAGTGATTGTTGAGCAAAATTTTGATGCGTGTCGAGACGTGCGATCGCACTTGGAAGTTAATACACACAAAGCCACCGATTGCGTATAATCTGACCTCAGTAAAACTTATCATAATCATAAATAAAAATTATTAACATATAACTGTGAAAGTATTGCTTATTTGTAACGAAATTGTTATGTTTCTTTACATCTAGATACAAAAGCAATATCACTGCGTTAAACCACTGTTGATTAAGGTTTTCTAAATAACTATGCAGTTGAGTCTGCAATGTGCTATGCCAGAGTATCGAAACTCAACGGCAACAGAATCGCTATGCCTTTGGTAAGGCGATTTCTCGAAGGGCTAGCCCTACGCAAATACTGCTTGCTGAGTGTCTTTATTAACAGCTAAACGCCTTCCTTCCGTCTTTGCACATTTGATTTTCACATTCGATAGAACTGTAATTTTTTTTTGGGAACATCTGCTATGTCTTTTACCATCCAGTCGGCTCAAAGTATTTTTCCCGGCACCCTAGTTGCTGACGTTGTTCCAACTGTTGTCGAATCATTCTCTCAGCTCAATGCTGAAGATCAACTAGCATTACTGTGGTTTGCCTATACCGAGATGGGTAGAAGTATTACGGTTGCCGCTCCCGGAGCAGCCAACATGATTCTCGCGCAAGGCTTACTCGAACAAATTAAGCAAATGCCTTTTGAGGCTCAAACCCAAGTCATGTACGATTTGGCTAACCGTGCTGACACTCCCCTGTGTCGTTCCTATGCATCCTTTACCGTAAACATCAAATTGGGCTTCTGGTATCAGTTAGGAGAATGGATGGCGCAGGGAATCGTTGCTCCTATCCCAGAAGGCTACAAGCTTTCTTCTAAGGCTGCTGATGTGTTGCAAGCGATCCGAAATGCTGATTCAGGTCAACAAATCACAATTTTACGCAATACCGTAATTAGCATGGGATTCGACCCGAACGCTCCCGGTAGTTACAAAAAAGTCTCAGAACCTGTGGCTCCTCCAACTGCTCCAGCGTTTCGGACTAAAGTTACCATTGAAGGTATCAGCAACCCTACAGTCCTGGGCTATATCAACAACATGAATGCCAATGACTTTGATGCTGCTGTTGGTCTGTTTCGCACTGAAGGTGCTTTGCAACCCCCCTTTGAAAGACCGGTTGTTGGTCAAGATGCAATCCGCGCTTATATGCGTGAAGAATGCCAGGGATTAAAGATGATCCCAGAGCGTGGTATATCTGAGCCAGTAGAAGATGGCTATACACAAGTGAAAGTCACAGGTAAAGTCCAAACCCCTTGGTTCGGTGCCAGTGTTGGGATGAATATTGCATGGCGGTTTTTGATTGACCCCCAAGGCAAAATCTTCTTTGTAGCGATTGACTTGCTCGCTTCTCCAAAAGAACTGCTCAACCTAGTACGTAAATAAACCACTCTTTTAGGGTCAAATTAAATATAAAACCTCACCCTCAATCCGGCTTCTCCCGACAATAATAAGGAGAGGGATTGAGGGTGAGGTTTGAGCTTATATTTAATTACGCCTACCTACTTATCTACTTGAAATTAAACAGAAAATGGTTTTACAGATGAAATCATTCGATCTAATTCAGCTTTATTGTATTTGAGAAGAGCGTGTCCCCACAATTCATTGGTGTTATCGGTCATCGTGCGATCGCACCCCATACAGCACTAAACTAGGGAGCATCCCGTCAGATGCAAAAACTTTGTGTTTGCCCTCATCCCCTAACCCCTTCTCCCAAATATGGGATTCGGGGGACTAGAATTATGTCTCCCCTCTCCCAAGTATGGGAGAGGGGCTGGGGGTGAGGGAAAAGATTTAAGCTCTCATTGGGATGCTCCCCTAAACTAGAAAGTAAGATGCTCACAATAGCCTATGAACGCTACGACAACCACTTTCCCTTCTACACTCAAATTGAAAATTGACTTAACTGACGATCAATTTTTCCAGATGTGTCAGAAAAATAGTAATTATAGATTTGAGCGCACAGCGTCAGGGGAAATATTAATTATGTCACCGACAGGTAGTGATACTGGCAGACGTAATGTTAAAATTACCACTCAATTAGATATTTGGAACTCTGAAACTAATTTAGGCGAAGTTTTTGACTCTTCAACCGGTTTCACCCTACCCAATGGTGCAGAACGTTCTCCCGATGCTTCTTGGGTAAAAATTGAGCGGTGGAATGCTTTAACCCCAGAACAACAAGAAAAATTTGCCCCAATTTGTCCTGATTTTGTAGTAGAGTTGCGTTCTCGTACTGATTCTTTGAAAGAATTACAAGAGAAAATGCAGGAGTATATCGAAAATGGCGCTCAATTAGGCTGGTTAATCGACCGGAAAAACAAGCGAGTAGAAATTTATCGTCCAGGTAAAGATGTAGAGATATTAGACAATCCTGTTAGTTTATCAGGAGAAAATGTACTACCTGGATTTGTGTTGCATTTACAACAAATTATGTAGCTTTATCGATTAGGATACACATACCGCATTTCAAAACGACTTTGTTCCCAAAGTGGTAGCAAAGCCTGTTTAGCAGCATTTAATTGAGCCTGCGAGAAAGAAATTTTCCCATTTTCTATAATCCAAATAAATGTCCGAGTTATTAAATCTGCCTTTAAACTATTCTCGTATTTACAATTATTTATTCTTGCTACTTGCTCATCTAAGCAATCTATAGCATGTTTAAATGTTAAGTTTTTCCACTCTGTGAAATTGTTAGTAATTTCTTCTTGCTTATTTGTCCATTCAACCTTACGCAAATTTCCTATAATATAGTCTATGCCTGTTATCGACGAATCAGTATTACGCACCAAATTTGCATAGGCTTGATAATATGGTTTCAAGAGCGCAGCAGCAATATTTTCTACATATATATGTAGCCAAGATTGTATGTCACGAAGATAAGGTGCTAAATCTCTGATATTATCAATTTCTGTAATAAGCACACGCTCACTTGTATAATTTGTGATGTTGGCCAGCAATTCAGCTTGAGATAGTTGAGATGCTGAGTAATAATTAATAACTTTTGGAATATATTTCTCTAATAACCACTGTTTGGTATATCTAGCTGTCCAAGTTCCCTTTACTCCAATATCTTGCTTCCATAAGGTTAATTTACCTGTCTCAATAGATTTTAAATTAACATCATTTAGCTCATAGATGATGTTAATTTGATTATCAAGCGATAAATCTAATTTTATATCAATTTTAGGTAATATAAATGTATGATCGCGAATTCCTCGACTTACTCGAATTGATATATCTTTTCTATGGAATAAATGCCATTCTGACTTACCTTTAGTATAATCAAATTCATTAGCAAACTGCTGCATTAACTCCCATAATTCTTGTTTTACAGAAAAAAGGATAAAACCCCAACTATCTGAAAGTTTTACGAATTCAAAACTCCATGTTTCTAAAGCATTTTCAAATTCAATTATTAAATTTTTATATTCTTGGCAAACTCCATCAATACAAAAACACAAGTCTGCTGTTTCTAATTCTGACAAAATTAGAGTTGTTTTACCTAAATATACCTCAAAAGTATTTTTATTTAACTGTTTAAAAAACCGACGACATCCCCAATCTGGCTGCGTGTGTAATCCAGTCATTAATTGACCTAAAATATCTTGATGATTTAAGTAAATTTTTAGACCTCTTAAAACGAGACTGCTGAACTCTATTTCACAATTACCCTCTGCAAAAGCTTTGGGTAAATTACATGCGATCGCTACTTTTTTTCTCACAACAACCAAGCGGTAGCCGTCTCTGGTAGTGCAAGGCTCAAAATCACTTTTTTCTAAAACATCGTGTAAATCTGGATGGTGTCTAATTAATTTTTCTATTAAGTTATATTTAGAATTGATTAAAATATTTGCTGTATTTTTACCGATATCTTTTACAAAATCGAAGTTTAGTTGATTATAAAAAATTGAAGCAATATTCTTATCTTTAAGGTCATCTATATTTATATCAAATACCAATTCTTTTTTAGAGTAATCTAGGCATTTAAAAACCTTGATAATATATCCATTAGTGACAATAAAAAATAGTGGATTAAATTGATTAATGTAAAACTTACATTTCTCGATAGAATCATTTAATTTAGCCTTTTGAGGTTCTATTACTTTAATAAAAACAAGTGAAGTGCCAGTATTTTCTTGCTGAATATCATCTTGAATATAATAAATATGACTATTTTCGGGATTTTTACCGTATTTTTCTGATTTAGATATTTTTAAAGGGTATTCACGATGACATTTTTCTGGATAACAGAGATAGTGAAACATTGGTAAAATCAACTTTTCTTTTACATCATCTTCATTTCGTAAAATCCGATGGTCAAAACCTTGTATCCATGTGATAAATTCTTTAATTGGCTCTGGAATAGTCATCAGATAATTTCCCTGCTAGTATAAATTTGCTATGCCTTATATTGTTTGTATAATTAGCAATTTATCAAGTCAGGTTGAATAGTATAGTTATTTTCAATACTATAATCAAACCAATCGTCTTTAACTTGACCTGAGAGCATCTCAATTTTGTAAAAATATGCCCAGTCCTGGCAAATATAATTCGGACTCCATCACCCGCGATGTGAAACCTGTCTTCTCTTGAGGGAGACGCTACGCAACAGTGCTGCTTTATAATGCACTGGCTTGGCTATATAGCCCTTTCCGCATGGATTAAGGTACAGCAAGCAATAAATAATTAATACAAATCAACACAGATACTGGTAGGGGTACGCATCTGTGCATACGTGTCAACTTAGCTTAAAAGCGATGTTCCGCAAGGAACTTCAGTTTTTTGCTAATAGCAAAAGTAATATGAAGATTACTAAAATATACCAATAAATTTTTAGTCTACTTCAGTAGACTTTAGCTATTAGCCTTGAACTAAAGTTCAAGGCGGGTAATTCAAGCAACAGTTAAGCTATTTGTAGGCTTTTGTTGACACCTATGACATCTGTGCGCCCCTACCTACTTACTACTGAACAAAGCACTAATTAAGCAAAGGCAAAAATTGGCGAATTAACCCAATTGTCACTGCTGGTAACTCCAACTGCGGTGTTAACCCCACATCTTCCAACTGTTGAAAAAATCGGATCGCTTGGGGATTAATTTCGGCAAGGCGGCGGCCAATTGAGGGCCCAGTAAATTCTGACCTTTGTCCCCAAATAATCGCGGTGGGAGTAGTTAGTTGTTGAATGTAAAGGGATAAATCAAAGCATAAATCGCCACGGACAAAGGAGAGTGCTGCATACTCAGCATTAGGCTGTTGGGCAGATTGTAAATAAGCATCTACAATTTCTTGGTACACTCGATTAGATTGAGCAAATTGCCGTTGCTCTAAGAAGCTGCGAATACCCCCACTGGTTGCTACTCCAGTGCTGTAAAGTAAACGGTCAACAAGGGGAACGCTGACTAACTGGGCAAAAAAACTACGGGAGTAGTCTTCGCCAAAGTCGGACAGTCCGGCGGGGGTAGTGAGAATTAAAGATTTGAATAAATCAGGATGATCTGATGCGACTCGAATTGTAAAGGCTGCGGTCAAAGAAGAAGCGATCGCTGTTACAGGTCCTGTACAAGTCTGCTCGAAAAACTCCCGAATCGTGGTTAAATAATCTTCAATCTTATAACTCCGTGCCGGATGCTCAGACCTACCCCAACCGATTAAATCTGGCGCAATGACCCGATATTCGGCGGCAAAAGCCGGATATACTTTCGACCACTCATAAGCAGAAGATCCACCACCAAAGCCGTGCAGAAACACTAAAGTTTCTCGATCATCTTTTCCTGTTAGATTCTCCGGAAAAGGTGACTTTGCGGCTGTATAATATACCATCCTACCTAGTGAGGTATTTATAGACCGTTGTTCAAATCCTGGTGGTTGAAACATAAGTACTTTTTGTTGATTGTAGTAATTAAGTAGCAGAAGTCATAGATTGTTCTTAAATATACGTAGATATGGGGAGAGCATTTGATAATTTATCCGCATCACCGCATGTTTTTTGGTCATCCCAAAATACTTACCTATTTAGTTCAAACTCCTGACTCATTGTTATTATCAACGAACCAATCACTTTAAGACTTCTTCCTACCATCAGATTAAGTGGATATAAAATTACTGGATTACTTGTAAAGATTTGGTGATTTTTTTTCATAGTAAAAAGTGACTAAACGTTGAAATTACTGTTTTATAAGGGTTTTTCCTGGTAGCAAGTATCACTAAAGCGTGAATAAGACATAAGTTTTTATGGTAGTCTAGCAAGAAACTCATAAATAATTTTGAGCGTCAATAAGATTCAAAATGCTCATTTTAAGAAGCTATTAATTCTAGTTAGATATGTATAAACATAGCTTTTGATGTATTACTAAATCTATTTATTATCTAAGTAATGGTAAGGCGGGATGTCATGGTACAGGGTACTCTTCAATTAAATAAACTATCAACTATTGAAGACGCTAAATTTGGGCTTGACTTTAATATACAAAATGAAATTAAAGTTTCAGCTTGGGGAGATCAGGGCGAGTCAGCTATTGACGCTAGCAGAGTTACTGTACCTACTTGTATTTGTTTAGACTTAGAAGACTTAAAGTGTTTTGAACCAGTAGAGCGCCAGTACGAACGCTGGGGAGTAATTTTTCACAATTCTATAGCAATACAGCCATCAAATCCAGCATTTATAGCCTATTCAGGGCTAACAGTTTTAATGGGAGCGCCCAAAAGCGGACTTTTAGAAGCTACTTTTTTGCATCCGGTTAATTCGGTTAGCGCCTTTGTCACTAGTTCGCAACGGCTAGTGCTTTCCGCCTACGATAGCGATGGGCAACTCATCGCTCAAACTGTACTACCAAGCGCCAATCTTGCCAATTCAGACTCGGCAATTTCCCCCAATAGCTTATTATCTATAACTGCGAATAACATCTACAGCGTTACCTTCTGTGCTTTTGATGGGCAATTCACCCTTGATAACTTTCGTTTTTGTCTTTAAAAAGCTTTTATGCCCTTGCTTTGAGCCATTTAAAATGGTATCTTGATTTCCGCCGTGCTGTACTAGTCTACTATACACCTCTTGCATAAATCCAAAATAAGAACCCCTCCCCAAAATATCGGGGTGGGGTATTAGGGACTTTTGCAAGAGGTCTTATGCTGTCCTTAAAAATCGGGCATCTTGTGGTTTGAGTCTTCACCCTTTCTTCAACTGTAGTAAAACTTATACAATAGTTAATTTCGTAATCAAGTAGGTAAACACTGTGGCACAGGCTTCGTCTTATTGGCAGCAATTGATCAACCAGATTCCCAGCTGGAACTGGTCGCATCCATTGTTCAAGACAAAGAAAGCAACAAAGCAGCAAACATTTAAGCGCTTCTCTGGGCCTGGGGGCTTTCTTGGGTTCTTGACAATTGTCGTCGCTATGTTGTTGTGGAACTGGATGCTGCTATTGGCTCTGTCAATCGGTGTTGGGATAATGGTATTGGTTTATTCAATGCAGGAGTGGGACTGGCAATTACACTGGTCTAAGATACGTAAGTTTTTAAACAGTTCAAATCGTCGGTTAGCCTTAGCAGTCATAAGTGGTGGTCTTGCTACTGTTACTACTTACATGGCCGCTGCAATTTGGGTTGACTCTCATAGTTCCTGGATTGCTGCTGGTGCGATTGTGCAAGGCGTGGGAACATTGTTAACTTTAATTTTATTGGTCTGGCAAATTGTCAACTTCTATGAAAATCGAGAAGAAGACCACCTCGATCAGTTGTTGGTAAATTTAACAGAAAAAGATCCATTAAAGCGGATGATTGCCCTACGTCAGTTAACTAAAGTCATCAGCCGTAAGCGAGTTGATTCTTCAGTGCAGCAAGATGTTGTCGAATGCTTGCAACTCCTACTCAGTCGAGAAGAGGAAGTTGTAATCAGAGAGGCAGCTTTTAAAAGTTTACAAGCTTGCGATGACCTCCGGTCGGTCGGAGACCATCGCTTACAAGTTCTACCCCCCAAAACAGCAGCAACTTTCACACCCGTATCAGCAAAAGCCAAGCATCACCTTTATTAGTCATTTGTCCTTTGTCATTTGTCCTTTGTCTTTTGCAAATGACCAATGACCAATGACCAATGACCAATGACCAATGACAAATAACTATTTTCGAGACAACTGTCCATTGCGAACTTGTACTACCGGATGATTGCATCGCCGTACCAATTGTTCATCATGGGTGCTAATAATTACTGTAGCCCCAAAGGAATTTAACTTCTGGAGAATCTGGATCACTTGCCAAGAATTATCTGGATCGAGATTTCCAGTCGGCTCATCCGCCAACAGCAGGGGTGGTGTACCAACGATCGCACGAGCAATACTCACCCGTTGTTGCTCTCCTCCAGACAGTTGATCTGGAAAGCAGTCAGCTTTACTCAGCAAACCCACCAACTTCAAGGTTGGTTCTAAGCGTCGTTGAATTTCTTTACGAGTATACCCTTGAGCTTGCAGCACAAAAGTTACATTTTCCGCTACTGTACGTTGAGTAATCAGTTTATAATCTTGAAACACAATGCCAATGCGTCGCCGCAATAATGACAAGCGATCGCCCCTTAAACCCGCTACATTACATCCATCAACAATTACTTTTCCCTGCGTCGCTAACTCCTGGCCATACAGCAGTTTCAAGAGCGTTGATTTACCAGAACCACTTGGCCCTGTGATAAACAAAAATTCTCCCTTCTTTACCTCAAGGTTCGCATTCAACAAGGCGTGAGAGCCATTAGTATAAGTTTTGGTTACAGATTGCAATTGCACCTTGACAGTAGTATTGCTACCGTGCTGTTGAGTTTTATTGTCCTCTCTATGAACGGATTTATCTGTTTTAACTTGAGTTGTTAATACTGGCATTGTTAAATTTTCCTTATCCCCACAACCAAATAGCTTACGGGTTTAGATTTGACATTCCTCTCAAAAATAAGGATTCCCAGGTTTCGCCTGAAAATTGAAAATTTAACAAAGAAAATTTAAATTTTTTGAATACTAACTAAGTAATAGCTCCCATAATCGGCTAAACGCCCCGCTATCCATGTACAGCACTCATAACTCATAACTCATAACTCATAACTCATAACTCATAACTCATAACTCATAACTCATAACTCATAACTCATAACTCATAACTCATAACTCATAACTC
>NZ_JBALFF010000035.1:0-61199 GCF_036916975.1 Nostoc sp. | reverse complement strand
TAAGGATGTCAGATTCCGCTTGACTCAAGTTGAGCCGATTAGTTTGATTCAACAGCATAAATTTGCCGCTAGATAACAACCATTATAGCGGCAAAGCGGTTAAAACCGCTCGTTCGTTTTTCCGCTCCGCTCTAAAGAGACGGAGTTCCCAAACGTATCAGGTATTTCTTATGGCTAAATATTAAAGAAGAAAATTTTGCTGCTATTCAATAGTCAATCAATTTTGGATTTTAGCCGCTATTTCTTGTGCCAAAACGTAAGGCTGAACGATGAGAGTATTAAATCGTTTAGTGCGTTGGCGTAGCCCGCCGAAGGCATCGCAATTCCATTCTCCCACTTGTACTGTAGTAGGTTTGGTAATCAATTGCTCATCAATCCACAGTTCCACTGATGGTATGTTATCACTGGCGATCGCTACTCCAACATCCACCAAGTTTAGCTCAAGTGCCACCAAAATTACTGCATCTCGTTGTACATGAGGAATTAGCCACTCCCACTCTGCCTCATCCAAAATTTCTGTTAATTCTGCTCTTAAATCCGACATCATTCCTTAATTTGTATTGGCTAATAAGTAGGTAGGCAAGATAAAACCAAACTATCTAACGAAAAGTAAAATCTCTATATTTGGCTCGTAGTTGCGCTTTAGCGCTAAAGCGCAACTACGAGCAAGTGATGATTATTTGCGCCCACTTACTTAAACTATTTTACATTTTCCTCTCTAAAGCATATATCTGTAGTTTCTTTTAACTGCTGTCCGTGGGTTTAAGTCCCCCAGTTCTAAAATCGGCAAGTAATGCGATTGGGGTTAAATCCCACGTTGTAATGCGAGTCGGAAACCGTCCCCACAACAGCACTCTTCATTACAAAACAAAATTTACGAACGCACAAAGCGTGCCGGAGGCTCTATTACGAATTACGAATTACGAATTACGAATTACGAATTACGAATTATTTTAATTCATCTTCCTAAATCATGCATTTCGTTAATTACTTTGGTACACTTTTGTGTTAATGCTTCTAATTCTTCTTTATTAGTGGAACTGGGAGCATCAATCAAGTTACCAATTCTCACGGTGATCGGAACTGCACGAGGTAGGGACGATCCTTTGTGTAAAATCTCCTCAGTCCCCCAGACACTTACCGGTAATATTGGGGCTTTTGCTTTCGCCGCTAGTAGCAGTGCGCCTCTTTTGGGGTCTGTAATTCGACCATCTGGGGTGCGAGTGCCTTGCAAGAAAACACCGACAGCCCAACCGTTATTGAGATATTCTAGGGCAGAACGAATGGCATTGCGATCGGCATTTCCTCGACTCACCGGGTAAGCGCCGTACAATTTAATCGCTTGCGCCAAAACTGGGATTTTAAATAACTCTTCTTTAGCCATGTACGCCACTGGACGACGTACACAATTAGAGACAATTGGCGGGTCAAAATAACTAGCGTGATTACTTACTACCAACAACGGCCCTGATTGGGGGACATTTTCCGTACCATAAATCTGGCCGCGAAAGTAAGTGTGAAGCATGGGGCTAACGACTGACCATTTAAAGGCGTGGTAAAGTCCCAGACTGATAAACGGTTCGCGGTTTGTGTCCACAGAAGATAATTCAAATCAGACTGAATTTAGCATACGCGATCGCAAGCCCCACAAACGCAAAAAACCTGTAAAGATGAATTGCTTCACCCATCTGGGAATACTAAATCCAGAAAATATCAGGATTTAGCAGGATGAATACCACTACAGTCAGTATTCCCGGATATCGCATCTATGATTTATTCTACAATGGTTCCAGAACGCTGGTTTATCGAGGGTATCGAGAGACTGACTCATTACCCGTAGTCATTAAACTCCTGAAAAATCCTTATCCGAGTTTGGGCGAACTCTTGTGGTTTCGCAATCAGTACACCATAGCTAAAAATCTCAACTCACCCTTAATTATCCAAACTTATAGCCTGGAAGAATATCAAAATGGCTATATGTTGGTGATGGAATTTGGGGGGATTTCTCTTAAAGAATGGGGAGTCGGTAACGCGATTAATCGCGTCTGTACTGGGGAGTCGGTAACGCGATTAATCGCGTCTGTACTGGAAAGTGTAGAAGCTTTAATAGAGTTTTTACGAATTGCGATCGCACTATGCAATATCTTAGATATACTTTACCACTCGCGGATTATTCATAAAGATATTAAACCTGCCAATATTTTAATTAATCCAGAAACTAAAGAAGTTAAATTAATTGACTTTAGTATTGCATCTTTACTGCCACGAGAAACTCAAACCTTAATTAGCCCCAATGTGTTAGAAGGAACACTTGCTTATATTTCCCCAGAACAAACTGGAAGAATGAATCGGGGAATTGACTATCGTACAGACTTTTATTCTTTGGGTGTAACTTTTTATGAATTACTGACTGGACAATTACCATTTCAGTCAGAGGATGCGATGGAGTTGGTACATTGTCATATTGCAAAAACAGCGCCTTTAATACATGAAGTTAATTCAGAAATTCCATCTCTATTATCAGAAATT
This sequence comes from Nostoc sp., assembly GCF_036916975.1. Taxonomy (GTDB): domain Bacteria; phylum Cyanobacteriota; class Cyanobacteriia; order Cyanobacteriales; family Nostocaceae; genus Nostoc. The sequence goes on along the minus strand of NZ_JBALFF010000035.1, from coordinate 58,670 downwards.
GTTAGCAAACTGATGGCGAAAAATCCTGAAAACCGCTATCAGAGAGCTTTAGGATTGAAGTATGATTTAGAAAAGTGCTTGCTTCAACTGAATGAAACAGGTAAAATTAAGAGTTTCCCAATTGCACAACAAGATATGTGCGACCGCTTCATTATCCCTGATAAACTGTATGGCAGAGAAACCGAAGTAGAAACCCTATTGCAAGCATTTGAAAGAGTTAGCCTTGGCACAACCGAAATAATGCTAGTTGCTGGCTTTTCGGGGATTGGGAAAACTGCGGTTGTCAACGAAGTTCATAAACCTATTGTTAGGCAACGTGGTTATTTTATCAAAGGCAAATTTGACCAATTTAATCGCAATATTCCCTTTAGTGCATTTGTGCAAGCCTTCCGAGATTTAATGGGGCAACTGCTAAGTGAAACTGATACCAATTTGCAGCAGTGGCAAGATAAAATGATCGCAGCTTTGGGTGAAAATGCTCAAGTTATTATTGAGGTGATTCCAGAACTAGAACGAATTATTGGTTACCAACCTCCGGCTGTAGAACTATCAGGAATGGCGGCTCAAAATCGTTTCAATCTGCTGTTCCAAAAATTTATTCAAGTTTTCACCACACCAGAACATCCCTTAGTAATGTTTTTGGATGACTTGCAGTGGGCAGATTCGGCATCACTGAAGCTGATGCAGCTACTCATGGATGAATCTCAGAGGGGCTAGCTGTTGCTGCTTGGGGCATACCGAGATAATGAGGTCTTCCCGGCACATCCTTTAATGTTGACATTAAATGAGATAGCCAATGCAGGAACCATCATTAACAATATTATCCTCACTCCATTGTGTCAAGTAAGTGTGAATCAGTTGTTAGCAGATACCCTCAATTGTCAACTGGAACTAGCACAGCCATTAACGCAATTGGTGTATCAAAAAATCAAAGGTAATCCCTTTTTCACCACCCAGTTTCTCAAGGCACTGCATCAAGATAATTATATTCAATTTAATTTTGAAATTGGGCATTGGCAATGTAATATTGCCCAAATAAAACAATTGGCGCTGACAGATGATGTGGTGGAGTTTATGGCACAACAGTTGCAGAAACTAACACCAGCAACTCAAGAGGTTTTAAAACTGGCGGCTTGTATTGGTAATCAGTTTGATTTACATACCTTGGCGATTTTTATCAACAATCCCAAACCGAAACCGCCGCTGCATTGTGGAAAGCATTACAGGAGAGTTTGATTCTACCACAGAGCGAAGTTTATAAGTTTTATGTAGGTCAAGAAAATCAAGCCAGTAATCAAGAAATCGCTCAGGCTGTAACATATAAATTCTTGCACGATCGCGTCCAACAAGCCGCTTACTCACTGATTCCTGAAGATCGCAAACAGACAACCCATGTGAAAATTGGTCGCCTGCTGTGGCAAAATACCTCTAAAGCTGAACTAGAAAATCGGATTTTTGCGATCGCTAATCAGCTAAATATTGGGCTTGAACATTTCCATCAACCTCAAGAACGCCATGAACTCGCACAGTTAAATCTCATGGCTGGGAAAAAAGCAAAAGCCTCAACTGCATACAGTTCAGCAATTGCATATCTGAAAATAGGTATCCAATTACTACCATTCAACCCTTGGGAATCTGACTACAATTTGACTTTAAGTTTGTATAGCGAAGCCACCGAAGCCAGTTATCTGTGTGGTGAAATTGACGCAATGGAAGATTTCGCCCAGGAAATTTTACAACACGCGAAAGCTATCACTGATACTGCTATTGTATATGAAGTAAAAATTGAAGCTTACACAGTTCAAGGAAAATTATTGGCAGCGATCGATACAGCCATGCAATTTTTGCAGCCGATAGGCATTGAGTTTCCCAAAGAACCAACACATAAGGATTTTGTTCTCGCTTTGCAAGAGACTCAAGCTACCTTAAGTGGCAAAACAGTTGCAGAATTGGTTGATTTGCCAGAGATGCAGAATCCCGAATTACGTGCAGCCTTGCGTGTCTTAGCCGAAGTAACTACTCCTGCTTATCTAGCAAAACCTCAACTCCATCGCTTGGTGGTGCTAAAAGAAGTTACTCTTTCTGTAAAATACGGAAATATTTCTGCCTCTGCCTTGGCTTACTCAGCGTATGGCCTCATCCTTTGTGGTCAACCAAACAGTATCCCAACAGGCTATGAATTTGGTAAGTTAGCGTTGCAACTGCTGTCCAAGTTTCAAAATCACGAATATAAAGCATCAATCCTCATTGTGGTTTCTCATTTTATTACCCATTGGAAAGAGCCTGTAACAGCAACGCTCAAGCCATTACTACAAGCCTATAGCAGTGGGTTAGATAGTGGAGACTTGGCTTATGCTGGTTATGCTGCCTACATTTATTGCTTCCACGCTTACATCGCCGGTCAAGAATTAACCAAATTAGCTAATGAATTAGTGATTTATAAGGCAGCACTAGAAAAAATTAGCCACAAAACTGCACTCAATGACATCAATATTTATTACCAAGTCGTCTTGAATTTAATCGAGTCAAAAACCACTCCTTGGGAATTAGTTGGCGCAGCCTACGATGAAAAGTCAATGCTGGCGTTAAATAAGCAAACTAAGCATGTTAGTGGTTTATGGCATTTATTCGTAAATAAATTGATGCTTTGTTATTTGTTTCAAGCACTGGATTTGGCGGTGGAATATGCTCTCAAAGCTAAAGAATATTCCGGTTCAGGATATGCAATGATCAACATCCCAGTGCTGAACCTTTATGATTCACTGGTGCAAGTGGCTTTATTTCCTACTTCGTCACCCGCAGAACAACAAAGGATTTTAGAGCAGGTAGCAGAAAATCAGGATACCATGCAACAATGGGCAAATTATGCACCCATGAATCATCTGCATCGATTCCAGTTGGTGGAGGCAGAAAAGTATCGGGTTTTAGCACAAAAAACAGCAGCAATGGAATTTTACGACCTTGCCATTGCTGGAGCAAAAGAAAATGGCTACATCCAAGAAGCAGCACTTAGCAATGAATTGGCTGCTAAATTCTACCTTGACTGGGGTAAAGAAAAAGTTGCCCAGGCGTATATGCAAGAAGCTTACTACTGCTATGCCCGTTGGGGAGCCAAAACCAAAGTAGAAGACTTAGAACAACGCTATCCAGAACTTTTGCGGGTGATTCTGCAACAAAAAAATCTCAAACTTAACTCAATAGAAACATTGAGTGAGAGTGTAATATATAGTGCCTCAATTCACTCATCAACCCATATCTCAAGTTCCTCCAACAGCAATTTGGTGCTGGACTTTGGATCTGTCTTTAAAGCCTCCCAAGCCATCTCTACCGCAATTCACTTAGATGAGCTAATCCAGAGGCTAACTCAGATTATTCTCGAAAATGCTGGTGCCGATCGGTGTGCGTTAATTCTCTTTCAGAATGGCTTATGGGAAGTGCGAGCGATCGCCACCCTAGAAGATACTGTGTTACAAAACGCACCTTTAGATAATCATCCTGGTATTCCAATCAAACTGATCCAGTATGTGAAAAACACTCTAGAAACAGTTGTAATTAATGATCTCAAAACCCATCTGCCTAATGTGATTGGGGAATATATGCGCCAGCATCAACCCAAGAGTGTGCTGTGTATGCCAATTCGGAATCAAGGGCAGTTACTAGGAATTTTGTACTTAGAAAATCAGGTAACAACGGGTGCATTTGTGGGCGATCGCTTAAATATATTAGAATTATTAACCAGCCAAGCGGCGATTTCTCTAGAAAACGCTTTACTCTACAACACCCTAGAGCAAAAAGTAGACCAGCGCACCCAAGAACTTCATCACAAAAATCAGCAATTGTCCCATACTCTCCAGGAATTACAACAAACCCAAGCTCAATTGATTCACGCTGAAAAAATGTCGAGTTTAGGGCAAATGGTTGCTGGGATTGCCCATGAAATTAATAACCCGATTAACTTTATTTATGGTAATATTACATATTTAAAAGAGCATTTTCATGATTTGCTAGAGGGGATTAATCTCTATCAACAGCAATTTCCCCAACCTACTAGCGAAATTCAAGCTTATCTCAATGACAAAGATTTAGATTACCTCATCAAAGACGTACCAAATCTGCTGAATTCAATGGAACAGGGTACTCTACGCATTCAAAATATTGTCTTATCTCTGCGGAATTTTGCCCGACTTGATGAAGCAGATATTAAACCTGTCAATATTCATGAGGGTATTGAGAATACGCTGTTAATTCTGCAACACCGACTCACTGAAATTGAAATTATCAAAGACTATGCTGAACTTCCGCAAGTGAATTGTCACGCCAAACAAATCAATCAGGTAATCATGAATATCTTGAATAATGCCATTGATGCCTTAAATGAAGTCAAAAAAACAAGTACCATTACAATTCGTACAGCACTAAGCAATTCTCTAACTAAGAGTGTGAGCATTCGCATTGCCGATAATGGTATTGGAATTTCTGAGGAAATCCAAAAACGAGTTTTTGACCCCTTCTTCACCACAAAAGCTGTCGGTAAAGGAATGGGATTAGGATTAGCTGTAGCCTACTCCATTATGTCAACTCATGGCGGACAAATTAATTTCGTTTCTAAATTAGAACAGGGGACGGAATTTGAGATTATCCTACCTGTGGAAGGATAAATAAAGCAATTAATCAGGCAAATCAGCAGCACTCTGGATATTTTTTAATATTAAGTCAGGGCTACTACGTTTAATTAAACCAGTTAGGACTTTACCAGGGCCAATTTCTATTACTTGCTGAATGCCGTTGGCTGGTAATTGCAGAGAAATTTCTCGCCATCTTACAGAACCAGTCATTTGTTTGTTCAGGCGCTGCTTTAAAGTCTCGGCATCTATAGACGCAATTGGTTCTACATTAGACAACACTGGCACAATAGCTGGCTGAAATTCCACAGATTCTAGAATGTCTTGGAATTTTGCAGATGCTGGTGCTATTAAATGTGAATGAAATGCTCCAGAAACCTTTAGAGGAATCGCCCGCTTTGCTTTGACTTGAGTCATTACCGCTTGTACAGCCTCAGTAGTGCCTGAAATTACCACCTGAGCCGAACTATTATCATTTGCTATTACCACATCAGGCGTTTCGGCAATGACTTTTTCTAACTGTTCGCAATCAAAGTTCATCAAAGCTGCCATCATACCACCGACGGCATTATCCATGAGTTCTGCACGACGCTTTACTAGATATAAACCAGCCGACCATTCAAAGACACCCGCTACATAAAGGGCAGAATATTCTCCCAAACTATGACCAGCCACTAAATCTGGCTGGTGTCCTCGTTCTCGGAGAAGATCGGCAAGAATGCTTTCTATCACATAAAGACTTGGCTGAGTGTATAGCGTCTGTGATAACTTTTCTTCTTGGTTTTGACAGATTTCGGTTACAGACCAGCCCAAAATTTCCTCAGCCTGGGCAAGCTTATCTTTAGCCGATGGTATATCTAATAAATCCATTCCCATTCCCAGCGCTTGGGAACCTTGTCCGGGAAACACCCATGCAGTTTTTGTCATTGGTCAATAGTCAGAAAAGTGAAAAGTTAGGAGTTAGGAGTGAGGAGTGAGGAGTTAGGAGTTAGGAGTTAGGAGTTTGGAGTTTGGAGTTTGGAGTTTGGAGTTAGGAGTTAGGAGTTTGGAGTTTGGAGTTAGGAGTTAGGAGTTAGGAGTTAGGAGTTTGGAGTTTGGAGTTTGGAGTTTGGAGTTTGGAGTTTGGAGTTTGGAGTTAGAAATTAAAATTCATAACTCTTAACTCATAACTTTTAACTCCTAATTCTTCACCTTCCCCATTGAAAAATTGCTGCACCCCAGGTAAGACCGGCACCGAAGCCGGATGCAGCAATGATGTCATTGGGTTTAATTTTACCTTCCCGCACTGCTTCATCTAAAGCTAAGGGAATGGAAGCAGCAGAGGTATTGCCGTACTGGGCGAGATTACTTATAATTTTATGTTCTGGGACATTCAGTCGTTGGGCAACAGCATCAATAATTCGCTGATTAGCTTGATGTAATAGCAGCCAATCTATTTTGTCAATACTGAGGTTGGCTTGAAATAAGGCTTTATCAATGATCTCTGGCACTTTTTGCACAGCAAAGCGGTAGACTTCTTTGCCGTTCATAGTAATCGGTTGGTAACCGCCTTTAGTGATATTTACATTGGGGAGGAGTTCTTGGGAAGTGCCTGTGTATGCAAGGCTGAGGTGATGGTTTTGAGTGCCATCACTTTTAAGGGCAAATCCTAATAAGCGATCGCTTTTAGAAGCCTGTAATACTACTGCCCCTGCACCATCACCAAACAATACACAAGTGCGCCGATCTTCCCAATCTACCCAGCGAGAGAGGATATCTGCCCCAATCAAAAGTACGTTTTTATAAACACCTGTTCTAATGTATTGGGCTGCTGTAACCAAACCAAACACAAAGCCAGAACAGGCTGCGGTCAAGTCAAAAGCTACTGCGTTGGTGGCTCCCAATTGCGCCTGTACTTGACAAGCACTACCAAACAAATCATCAGGGGTGGAAGTTGCCAGCAAAATTAGGTCTAGGTCTTCTGGTTTAATTCCCGAGGCTGCGATCGCATTACGGCTGGCGGCAGTAGCTAGCACACTCAAGGACTCAGATGGCAGGGCTAATCGCCGTTGACGAATTCCGGTTCTACTGGCAATCCACTCATCTGATGTTTCAACTACTTCACTCAATGTCTGGTTGTGTAGGGAAGTTGCTGGTACTGCCGAGCCACTTCCGGTAATTGCTACGCCTAAGTTTTGCACTCCTAATCTCCCAAGCTATCAGCTTTTTGTCATTTGTCATTTGTCCTTTGTCCCCTCTTACAAAGTTCTCATCGGAGGAAACCTCCGCTCCGACTTTGCGCTTTGTCATTTGTCCTTTGTCATTTGTCCTTTGCCAGTTGTCAGTTGTCCTTTACAAATGACCAATGACTAATGACTAATGACCAATGACCCTTCGGGTTCACCAGTTGCTCATGGGGGAAACCCCCAAGACCCCACTGGCTCACCAATGACTAATGACTAACCGCTTTCGCGCTCTAGGAGATATTGGGACTGAATTCGTTGTAGCACCTGCTTGTCAACGGCTTCTTTGGCCATGCGAATTGCATTAAATATTGAAGGAGCTTGTGAGCTACCGTGACCGATAAAACAGACTCCCGCCACGCCTAGCAGCAAAGCGCCGCCGTGTTCTGCGTGATCCATGCGCTGCTTAATCCGCTTCAGGTTTGGTTTTAAGAGTGCTGAACCGATTTGACCGTGTAATCCTTGGGGTAATTCTTCCCGCAGAATTTGCAGAATCACTTCTCCGACGGCTTCGGCAAATTTTAATAATACATTGCCCACAAAGCCGTCACAGACAATCACATCAAAGCGACCGGAAAGCACATCACGCCCTTCGGCATTGCCAATAAAATTAATTTGAGAATTTTCGCGGAGCATTTGGTGGGCGCGGACGGCTGCATCATTGCCCTTAGACTCTTCTTCACCGATGTTCAACAAACCCACCTTCGGTTCAGCTGTACCTAAAACATATTGACTGTAAGCCGATCCCATGACGGCAAACTGCTCTAAAAACTTCGGACGACAATCTACATTTGCGCCGACATCAAGTACTAACACTGGCTTACCAGCAATAATTGTGGGAAAAACAGTCCCTATGGCTGGGCGGTCAATTCCCGGCAATCGTCCTAATCGGAGCAAAGCAGATGCCATAGCTGCCCCAGAGTGACCGGCAGAAAATACGGCATCTGCTTTTTGCTGCTTGACTAAATCCATCGCCACATTGATAGAAGCCTTGCGTTTGCGTCTAACTGCATTTAAAGGCTCCTCATCCATAGCGATCGCTTCCTCAGCAGGAACGATATCCACCTGCCCTAAATTCGTTTTTGGCGGCAAGGCAGCTTCTATTTGTTGAGGATCACCAACCAGTAATACATCTACACCCAATTCTTCCCTTGCTCGCAATGCGCCAGCAACGATTTCACCGGGTGCGTGATCCCCTCCCATTGCGTCAATTGCGATCCTTACGCGAGTCGATCCCATTGCTCACAGTTTTTAGAAACCTTACAAATTTTACCAGATGGCAAAGCCCGAAAAAGCTTAACTTTCTGAGCGCCAAATTATTTCTGTTACTATTGCAACAATTTTTGCTGGCAAGCTCAAGATAGCACGAATTTGGGCATAGGGGATTTGGGATTGGGAAGAGGCAGAGGGTCGGGGTGCTGCTCTTGCTGAGGGGAAAACTCTTCTCCCCTGCCCCCTGCCTCCCCTGCTCCCCTGCTCCCCTGCCTCCCCTACTCCCTACTCCCCACTCCCTTCTACCCAATTAACTAGCGTCCGAACGCCGTAGCCGGTTGCCCCCGCACTGTCGTAGCCATTTTCTTTATCTGTCCACACTGGGCCTGCAATGTCTAAGTGCGCCCAAGGTGTATCTTTGACGAATTGCTTAAGGAAAAGGGCGGCGGTAATGGAACCACCGGGACGCGGGCCAGTATTTTTCATGTCCGCAATGCCAGACTTTAGCCCTTCAAAATATTTTTCTTCCATTGGCATTCGCCAAATCTTTTCTCCTGAAGTTTGGGCGGCTTTCTCTAGCTGGGAAGCTACAGCATCATCGGGAGTGTACAAACCAGCAATATCTTCACCTAAGGCAATGACGTTAGCGCCGGTTAGGGTGGCTAAATCCACGATCGCATCTAATCCCAATTTGTCGGCATATACTAAGGCATCTGCTAGAGTTAAACGTCCTTCAGCGTCGGTGTTGTTAACTTCGATTGTTTTGCCGTTTGATGCTGTAAGAATGTCTCCAGGGTGCATAGCGCGACCGCTAATCATGTTTTCAGCCACCGCCGAGATGAAGTGAACCTCAACATCTGGCTTAATTTGAGCAATTGCTTTTGCTGCACCCAAGATAGCAGCTGCACCGCCCATATCTATTTTCATGGTTTCGATGCCGCTACCAGCACCTTTAATGTTGAGTCCACCGGAATCGAAGGTTACACCTTTACCAATAATTGCTAGTTTCCTTTTGGGTGTACCTTCTGGCTTGTAAGTCAGGTGAATGAATTTAGGTGGCAATTCCGAAGCTTGGGCGACTCCCAAAAAAGCACCCATACCCAACTTTTCACAGTCTTCTCGTTCTAGAATTTTTACTTGTAAACCGTGATCCTTTGCGATCGCTTGAGCAGTTTCTGCCAAAGTAATTGGTGTTACTGCATTAGCTGGTGCTGCTACTAACTCCCGGGCCAAGTTTACCCCTGACACAATTTGTTTGGCGCGGGCGATCGCTGCTTCTTGTCCACCGAATCCTAGTAAATCTACGGTTTCTATTTGTGCTTTATCTTCTGGTTCAGATTTAAAGCGAATATCTTGGTAAAGCGCCAATTCTACACCTTCTGCGATCGCTTGGGCGCTTGCGGCTGGATCGTTATTCCACAATGGGAAACTAAATCCCAAAATTTTGCTTTTTTGCTTTTTTCCTACTCTGGCTACAGCAGCAGCAGCGCGTCGCAAAGTATCGAGTTTTAGTTCATCTGGTTTACCTAAACCTACCAGAATCAATTTACGCACTGGGCTACCAGGATTTACGCGAGTGAAAATGCTACTGTTGGCTTTACCTTTAAATTCTTCTTCAGCAATTAGTTCTTTTAATACCCCGGAAAACTTTTGATCTAAAGTTGCCAATTCTCCAGTGAGTTCTACTGCATCTTCAAATAATCCAATTGCCAAACTATCGCCTGCCCACTCTAGCAAAGGCTTATCACTAGGTTGAATTGTCATGTTGGGATTTTGTGTAAATATTCCTTCTTGTACCAGTATTGCTCAAAATTCTTGTTTCAGGCTGAGGGGAGATGAGGGAGATGAGGGAGCAGGGGCCAGTAGCTATAATGTTTTTTTTATAAACACTTAATTCAAAAGGCTGATGCACGGTACAAGAGTCATCTTAAAAAACTAAAAGAAGAAGGGTAAGAAGAATGGGCAAAAGCTTAAGAGAAAAAATTAAAGAACAGCCAATTGAAAACCAAATAAAAATTGAAAGCCGCGCTCAGGAATTAATATCTCAGGAATTAACTAGGCAAAAACTTAGATTAGATAAAAGGAAAAGGTTTAAAAAAAGAGAGGTAGTTATATTTGGAAAAAAATTAATGATAGAACATTAATTTAGTAAAACACTAGAAAAACCTGCCAAGCCGTTGGAGTTTGGCAGGCTTTAAAGTTATTAAAAATGGCTAAGTAGGTAGACAAGATAAAACCAAACTATGTAACGAAAAGTGAAATCTCTGTATTTGGCTCGTAGTTGCGCTTTAGCGCTAAAGCGCAACTACGAACCAGTGATGATTATTTGCGCCCACTTACTTAGTTCTGTGTATGATACTCGTGAAGTTTGCTGATAACTCCACTTTTTTACCTCCTCTGCCTTATGCCCCAATTGCATTTTTGTCAATATCAAATTTGCTGGCGATCGCCTCTATTATTCCTTGCTCAGCTGGTGTAGTCTTATTGTCAAGCTGGGCAATTTTGTAACACTGAGTCAATAAGGGTATGGCAAAATCACGGTTCAGCTGATTGAGCAGTATATCTAAAGACTTAAGTGATTTGATATTTTGGGCAATGGTATCCAACGAGTTATGACTGAGATTTACAGCTTTTAACTCTGGCAAAATTTCTTCCCAAGTCTTCTCGGGATGACTAGCGAGGATTACATGAACTAAAATTTGATCCATGACGGCTTCTTGAGCGATCGCAGTTTCTAAATACTTTTCACTCTCTGCTTTTAATGTTGCCAGAGTCTGTGGCGATGAGAGCGAACTTGATTCATCTAGCTTGGCTTCGTAAAATCGACAAGCAGCATACCCCAATGAATAGATCATCGTCGCATTTGAACTAGCTCCAATTACCGCACCCGCCAAGGGGATATTTCGCAGCAAGCCTAATCCCGCAGCTTTTAAAAGACGCTCTCCACCCAAAGCCAAACCAAAAATTGCCAAAACTTCACCTTTACGGGCAGGATCTTTTAAATTCAACCCGTAGACAGATGCAATTTGATAAAGCATTTCTGATTGCAATTTTGTTGTTGCTGTTAAATCAATTGCGAACAATGCAACTGCGATTCCTGGTAAAAAACTTGTTGCTAATCCCACTGTCCCTGCTTGAGTTGCTTTTTCCACCATAATTCTGTGAGCAATCTGGCTGGGTGATTCTTTGGGATACTTTTGCTTGAGCTTGTTTACCGCAACTTCTGCTTTTTCCAAATCAACAGCGTTAGTAGTACCAATTAGCCAATTTAGATTTAATACTCCAGATAGTTTTCTAATCAGCCAATTTTCGCTCAGGCTATTCACAACCTGACCGCTACTTTGAGTTGTTTGCTCAATAAACTTGTGTGTTTCTTTTGCTGTCGCTTCTCCCACCCCTACTGCTGTGTCTAAAACTGCTTTGCCAGTCTCAGCAACAGTTTTAATAAAAGACTCTACTATAGACGGTTGATTTTCTACTGATGATTGAGCCTGAATTTTTACTTCTGAAGTTTCTCCGGGTGAATTAACTGATTTATTCACCTCTATTTTTTGGGATTTGTCTGTCATCGCTTGACACCATCTTGTAAAGCCTCTCTCTTTTGGTTTTAACAAAATATGAGCGGCTCTACATCCCTCTATAAACGTAAATATCAGTTTCAGATTAACTATTTTATTGTCTGAACAACTCTCTTAATCCCAGGGCTATTTCATTCTATTTTTACGGCAGTTTTTAGGAATCTTTTTCAGAAAAATAAGAATTTAAACGCGATTTAAGTTGAGAACCGTAGTTTTTGCCCTCACCCTAAATCCCTCTCCCATACTTGGGAGAGGGACTTTGAAAACGTCACATTTTAGAATGAAATAGCCCTGTCTTAATCCATCAACAATAGGAACATATTGCTCAGGGGTGAGTGTTCCCAAATACGCCAAAACTCGATTTATATCTAATCCCCGCGTTTGATCTAGTAAGACAATGGAAGACACAGACAAACCACCAGCACCAGCTGACAAACGCGGATATAAGCTGGGATTATTGAACACCCAAGAACCACTCTGGGTAGTTAAAGGTGCAATCATTAGCATTGGATAGCGAACTTGTCCCCAAGGTATACCTACCACTACAGCAGGTCGAGTTCCTTGCTGTTCACGTCCTCTAGGAGTACTTGTAGGCAAACTTACTATAATTACGTCGCCACATTCAAGTAAATCAGGTTGGAGCATTCTTGCGACCAAGAACTTTTATCCCAACTCCAGGGATATATTCTAGTGGCTTGCCTTTTGGCTGCCCTTGGGAACCCCAATCATAAGAGTCTTCTGGAAGTAAATTTCCTTCGCTTTGATTAATTTCGTCATTTAATAATTGCCACAGTTGATGTTTTTCTTCTAAAGGAAGGTTGGCAATAGCATCTAGAAATGATTCAAAAGGAATTTGCAGTTTGACAGTTGTTGTGGTCATAGTGGGTTTTGAATTTGTTTAATTAATTTGTATTTTATCCGTAGGCGCAGCCCGCCGTAGGCATCGCGCCTCACCCTATGCTGTCACCTCTAGCCCTTTACCTATATCAGCATTACTTTCTAAAAAGTCGTTATCCTTAAGAATTTCATAGAGATTAATATTTTCCTCTAGCAAACAAGCATGTCCACAATGGGGCAACACCACAATTTGGGTATTTGGTAAGATATTCCCTATCCGCTTGACTTCAGTTACAGAAGGTAAAAGGCGATCGCTACCACCGGCAATCAACAAAACTGGTTGAGTCAAGCGACCTAACTGTTCGTTATCAATATCAAATTCTCGCAGTAAAGACAACCGCCAATGAACGGTTTCTGGCGGCACAGAACGCATAGTTTTTAGCAGTTCATGGCGATCGCTTTGAGAAATGCGGGGCAAAGATGCTAAAAACGGCAACAACCCCAGTGCGCCAACATCATACAACTCTGATGGCACCAAGTAAGTAAGTTGAGATGCCCAATTCAACCAAGGGCGAAGACGAAAGGATGAAGCTGGGTTAATTAAGATAATTCGCTTAAATAAATCCGGCGTTTGGATCGCTACTTTCATGGCCAAGCAACCACCAAAGGACTCACCACACAGGTAAACTGGTCTTTCTGAGCTTTTTTCTAATTCGGCGTAGATTAAGTCCAATACACTTTTTGCTAGCACATCCCAACTGTTAAGGTCTTTGCGTGGGATCGCTAAACAACGGACATCAAAGCCAGTTTCTAATCCAGCCGTTTGCGATCGCAATAATTGACCAGTTCCATCCATTCCTGGCAAATATACCAACAGGGGATACTCTGGCTTTACTCGTTTAGGAGTTAAAAAACAAGGATTTAGCTCAACTTCTGAGATAGTCATTGGTCATTTGTCAATGGTCATTAGTCAATGGTATAAAACTTTTGGACTGCTGATTGTTGGTTTTACGAGCTTCGGTAGTTTTGAGCAAAAACAAAAAAGGTTTCAGAACAAGCTAACTGTTAGTCGTGCAGACAATCCAAAATTCAAAATCCAAAATCCAAAATCGAATGGTTCTAATAGCAACCTTGACGCAGTAAATTGCTAATTTCACCATGACAGTGTTCTGTCAGTTCAGCCACAACAGTTCTGGCTTGCTTGCCATGATATTTTTGATGATGTTGGGGCGTAATCCAATAAGGGCGACCGATTAACACTGCAACCCGACGATAAAGTACCAACGGATGCCAACCACTTTGGTTAAATAAAGGTTCTGAAGGGTCAAATAGACTCAAAAGCCTTAACGGGAAACCAGAAGTGTTTACTTCTTCTAAGGAGGCGATCGCAATCGGCAAAATTGCTAAATCCTGCACATCAGCCCGTAATGCCAAATGGGCAAATCCCCGTTGAAACTCACTTAGCATGTTTGGCATAGTAAATTTCACCATTGGTGCAGTTCCTTCTGGAAATACTCCCACCATCTGCTTTGACTGCAATAGCGCCTGCGACTGCGAAAAAAAGCTTTGCTGACGGTTTTGAGTTTCTTCCAAAGGAAAACACCCCAATTGACCGGTGACAATCTCCCGCATTACTGGCACTTGTCCCATATAGTGATGGCAAGCAAAGCGAATCGGACTCGATAACGCCGCCATCAAAATTAGTGCATCCATAAAGCTGCGGTGATTGCTAACTACCAAAACGCTAGCATCCTGGGGAATGCGATCTTCGTAATAACGAAACATTTGGGTTGAAAGGGCCGCCACCAAAGCGCGAGAAATCTCCAGGGGGCTATTTCGACTCATACCTAATCAATATATTTTTCCGGTGAATATGGCAGTTTATCTTAAATTAATTTTTACATTTCTTTACTACTGCCATGACCGTCTTAAGATAGAAATATCTAATCCACATAACTAGATAGATTTTCCGGATTTGGGATTATGTATTCTCAATAACAATATTTTCTAATATAAAGTATTCAAAAAAATTATGATTAGTTAATTTTGCTCTTGTAAGCAAAAATGAGTTGAATTGATGCATATTACAAAACAATTTTTGATTTGAAAAGTTTGCTAATATTAAGGTATTATTGGAAAAAATAGAAAAAATATTGTATAATTGTTTGGTTTTTCCGATAAAAAAAGTAATCCGTTTTATAAGTTAATTTTTATTTTGTATGAATCTAGTAAAGAAAAAAGAATTGAGATTTGCACTAACAACACCCCTATATTATGTAAACGATGTGCCGCATATAGGTAGTGCTTATACGACGATCGCAGCAGATGTAGTAGCGCGATTTCACAGACTATTGGGGCATCAGGTATTACTAATTACAGGTACAGATGAACATGGGCAAAAAATTCAGCGATCGGCTGAAACTTTAGGCAAAGCACCACAAGAGTTTTGCGATGAAATTGTCCCTAGCTTCATTAATTTGTGGCAATTATTGGATATTCAATACGATCGTTTTAGTCGGACTACTGCACCTCGTCATGAAGCGATCGTTAAAGAATTCTTTGAGCGAGTCTGGGAATCTGGTGATATCTACCAAGGACAACAAAAAGGCTGGTACTGCGTATCCTGCGAAGAATTCAAAGAAGAACGGGATCTGCTAGAAGGACACCGTTGCGCGATTCATATTAACAAAGAAGTGGAGTGGCGAGACGAGCAAAACTATTTTTTCCGCTTATCCAAATATCAAACTAAGCTGACAGAATTTTATCAATCTAGACCGGATTTTATTCAACCAGAAAGTCGGCGCAACGAAGTTCTCAGCTTTGTAAATCAAGGGCTGCAAGACTTTTCAATTTCGCGGGTAAATCTAGATTGGGGTTTTCCCGTACCAGTTGATCCCAAGCACACCCTTTATGTCTGGTTTGACGCGCTGTTAGGTTATGTCACAGCATTACTCGAACCAGATGCAGAACCGACTTTAGCAAATGCCTTAGAAACATGGTGGCCAATCAACCTGCACCTAATTGGTAAGGATATTCTGCGCTTCCATGCAGTTTACTGGCCAGCAATGCTGTTGTCGGCCGGCTTACCCTTGCCAAATCAAGTATTTGGGCATGGTTTTTTGACCAAAGATGGTCAAAAGATGGGCAAAAGTCTAGGCAATACCCTTGATCCTGTGGCGTTAGTTCAGCGCTATGGTAGTGATGCCGTTCGTTATTACTTCCTTAAGGAAATCCAATTTGGCAAGGATGGAGATTTTAATGAAGTAAGGTTCATTAATGTTCTGAATGCAGATTTGGCAAATGATTTAGGTAATTTGGTTAATCGCACCTTGAGCATGGTGAAGAAATACTGCGCCCAGAATAATGTCCCATCAATCGGCAATGAAGGAATTCCTGACGAAAATCCTTTGAAAGCAATTGGTTTATGTCTAGGGGAACAGGTAAAACAAGCATACCAAGAGCTAGCTTTCAGTGAAGCCTGTGAAGCTATCCTTTCACTGGCGCAAGCCAGTAATAAGTTTATTGATGAACAAGCTCCTTGGTCATTATATAAACAGGGACAGCAGGAATCGGTGGAAAAAGTTCTGTACGCAGTTCTAGAATCGGTTAGACTAGCAGCTTATCTGCTTTCCCCAATTATTCCCAACATCAGTAGCGATATTTATCAGCAACTGGGCTTTGGAATAAACTTTAACGATCAAATACAAAGTTCAATTACCGCTCCTTTTACCACCCATGCAACATGGGGGATACTATCTAGTAAACAACAGTTGGGTACAGCCCAGCCGATTTTTAAAAAAATAGAACCCCCGAAAAACGATTAATCCTTATCAAACTCTGATTTTGTTCAATTTCTTATTTTCTCAAAAAATTTATCGGGGCTGAACTTAAATTAATTAGTCCCGGAACATTATCATAAGCCGCTGTGACTAGCATCTAAAAGTTGGTAATTTGTATCAAAAATAACAGGGATAATAATTGAGGTATCACAATGATGTTGAATAATTTTGAAACCGATTCAATCTTTACGCCAGAACAGGTTTTGGAGAATCGGGGTCGAGTCGCTATATTTATTGATGGCTCAAATCTATTTTACGCTGCACTGCAACTAGGGATTGAAATCGATTACACGAAGCTGTTGTGTCGATTAACTGGAGGTTCTAGACTACTACGGTCTTTTTTCTACACTGGTGTAGACCGGACAAACGAGAAACAACAAGGGTTTCTGTTGTGGATGCGTCGCAATGGCTATCGAGTCATTGCTAAGGATCTAGTGCAGCTACCAGATGGCTCTAAAAAAGCTAACCTGGATGTAGAAATAGCAGTCGATATGATGGCGCTAGTAGATTCTTATGATACCGCAGTTTTAGTTAGCGGTGATGGGGATTTAGCTTATGCGGTAAATTCAGTCAGCTATCGCGGCGTGCGGGTAGAAGTGGTGAGCTTGCGTTCGATGACCAGCGACAGCTTAATTAATGTAAGCGATCGCTACATTGATTTAGAAGCCATCAAAGAAGATATTCAAAAAACCCCTCGCCAAAGCTATCCATACCGCCCGTTATCTGGGATCGGTTTTTTGGAGGACCCAAGAACTAGTGATGGACATCTAGAAATTCAAGAATAATGGCGTATCAATTTCATCAAAGGGGGAGACAGGGGGAGAGAAAAATTCAAAATTACTCCCCCACTCCTCCCTTCCTTTTTTTTCCTTTAATTTTTTTATTGATATTTGGTTTAGTAAGCTGTGGGGGTAAATCTCCCACAGCTTCTCAACAAAATACTGCGGCTTCATCTAACAAAGATAGCAATTTGACTTTCTTTGATGTCACCTTAGAACAAGCAGATGAAGTAGGACGGCCGATTTGGAAAGTCAGGGCTAAAACCGCACAATACACCAAAGAAAAACAAATCGGTCAAGCTCAAAGTCCTTATGGTGAACTATATCAAGATGGCAAAGTAGTTTACCAAATTAAGGCAGATGTCGCAGATATTGAACAAAATGGGAAGCAGTTATTTCTGAAAGGTAAGATATTTGCCATAGATCCCAGTAATGGAATTGTATTGCAAGGTAATGAATTAGAATGGCGACCCCAAGAAGATTTGTTGATTGTCCGCAAGCAGATTAACGGTAGTCATAAACAACTACAAGCTGTGGCGCAGGAAGCGCGAGTCAAAACCCGCGAACAGCGCATGGAATTTTCTGGAGGGGTAATAGCAAATTCCATTGATCCCCAGTTACAACTAAGAACCGAACATTTAATCTGGAATATTAAAGAACAAAAACTGATTGGCGATCGCCCTTTACAAATTGACCATTACAAAGATAATAAAATTAGCGATCGCGGCAAAGGAAATTCTGGCGTAGTCAACTTAAAAACCAAAATTGCCACTATTCAACAAAATGCTCAATTAGATTTACTAGATCCACCAGTACAAATAACTAGTAATTCTATGACCTGGAACATGAACGCAGAAACTGTCACTACAAATTCCCCCGTGCGGATGTTCCAGCGTGCCGACAATCTTACCGTCACTGCCAATCAAGGTGAAATGAAAATACCGCAAAAAACGGTTTATTTAACAGGTAACGTCAACGCCATTGGTCAGCGTCGCCAGTCTTTGAAATCTAATACATTAACTTGGTATTTAGACAATAAGTTAGTTGAAGCTCAGGGAAATGTAGTTTATCGACAATTTGACCCCCGGTTAAATTTTACAGGTGAAACAGCCGTTGGTAATCTGCAAACAGAAAATATTGTTGTTAAAGGCGGCACTTCTAGCGGTAGGGTAGTAACAGAAATCATTCCCCAAGAAAGAGCCAATCGTCAGCAGTAGAGTTAGGGGAGTAGGGAGTAGGGAGTAGGGGGATGAGGGGGATGAGGGAGAAGAATTAATAATCAATAGATATCTTGCAAAAGTCCTTAATACCCCCCCCCAACCCCTCCCCTTGCTAAGGGGAGGGGAGACAAAGCTACGCTTTGTCGGGGTGAGGTTCTTGTTTTTGATTTATGCAAGAGTCCCAATGCCCGATTCCCCACTCCCCACAAGCACTAGGCTAGGATTTTAGTAATATAAGTCTTCTGATAACCCATGAATGGATCAAAGCGATTAGGCAAGGAATCCTTGCCAATATCCCAACAAGCAGAACATTTGCACCATCACGATACAGACCACGAGCATACAGATCATACTCATGACGCTGGAGAATCGGCTCATGCTCACGTCCATAGCGAAGAGTCATTACGGCGAATTGCCAATCGATTATCGCGCATAGAAGGACATGTTCGTGGTATTAAAACTATGGTGCAGCAAAATAGCCCTTGTCCTGATGTTTTACTGCAAATTGCGGCAGTGCGAGGCGCATTAGATAAGGTAGCGCGAATTGTTTTGGATGAACATTTAACTGAGTGTATTGCTAGGGCTGCACAAGAGGGTAATATTGACGTTGAAATTAAACAGTTAAAAGCTGCTTTAGATCGATTTTTACCTTAAGAATTAGAAAAATAAAAATTAACTAGCACCACAAGCCATTTTGTAGAGATGCGAAATTTGGTGTATTGACTTAGAGGATGAATGAACAAGTTTTGGGCGAATATAATTCGCTACTACACAGGCTCTCGTCCGTCTGCACAAACTAACACACTCATCAAGGATTTAAAACCCACGGAGGTGGGTTTAGTCTGTGTAGCCGCGATTTCCAATCGCCCAGGTGAGTAATAACAATATTAGACTTTTCAAACAACCTCTTAGACAAAGGGTTATTTATGCCAAAATGAACATAAGTGTTTTACGTGTATTAGAAAGGGGACATTTTGGCATTATATAAGTTTAACTATTCTTTAAATGTCAATATAAACAAACCTCTAATTCTTTTATTGCACGGCTTCATGGGAAACATTAATGAATTCGATGAAGCCATAAAACTACTAACGGAGGATTTTTCTTATCTCACCCTTGATTTACCCGGACATGGTAAAACCGAAGTTTTAGCAAGTGATGAATACTATAAAATACAACCTACTGCTCAAGCAATAATTAATTTATTAGATGAATTAAAAATAGATAAATGCTATTTACTTGGTTATTCGATGGGCGGAAGATTGGCTTTATATCTAACTCTACATTTTCCAGAACGTTTTATTAAAGTTGTATTAGAATCAGCTTCCCCAGGTTTGTCAACAGAAGCAGAACGATTAGAACGAGTTAGGCGTGATGCTCAAATAGCTAGAAAATTAAGCAGAAGTATTATTCAAACTGATTTTGCTGCTTTTCTTTCAAATTGGTACAATCAACCAATTTTTGGTTATATAAAAAATCATCCAGAATACGATCGCATGATAGAAAGTCGGTTACAGAATAATCCATACGAATTAGATAAATCATTGCGCTTTATGGGAACTGGATATCAACCTTCTTTATGGGAAAAGCTACAAGAGAATAAAATTCCTCTGCTCTTACTAGTGGGTGAATATGATAAAAAGTTTATATCTATTAATACAGAAATGGCTCAACTCTGTGAAGCCCAAATAAAAATAATTAGTAATGCTGGACATAATATTCACTTTGAAAATACCTTGGCATTTGTGGATAATATCAAAGATTTTTTCTATGCAGCTTAAAAATTAGGATAACCTCAGTGTGACAACTTCTTTACTGCCTTACTAGAAGGAGTTGGCGATGGTGTTACCCTGGTTGTTGGCTGACTCTTTGCGGTCAATTCCTCTTGCAACATTTTCTGATAAAGTTTAGGCAAAGAGCTACTAACAGAATTAGTTTCTATACCATATCCTAGACTTGTCCAGGTGGGAGAGAGCCGCCGTAAAACATCATTTAACTTTCCCTGACGCAACAGTTGAGAAAGATCAGTTCCCCAAACTTTAGAATCATTTAACCAACGGTAAACTACTATATCTTGATATTCTGCTTCAAAACTATAGGCAGTCCAAAACATCATCTGCATCGGTTTTGGATGATAACGGGAGGCTAAACGATACCAAGTAACGTTAATAATTTGATACCTACCAGCAGCAGTGGAACAATTACCTGTGTTGGGGCCTGTGACAATTGTGACGCATATCTCAGGATGTCGGCTCAGGTCGTTGACTTGCTGGCCACCATATAACAGCGAATAGGGACGATTACCACTGGCCTCACTCGCCGAGATGGTTCGCATTAAAGCGCGAATATAGGGGTCGCCCTGTTTCATGACCAAAGGCGGCTGTTGAACTGCAAAGATGGGATCAGAAGGCGATCGCAAGTCTCCAATATACCATTGCAACAAATACACAAAGCCGAGAAGCGCGGCTATTGGGCCAATAAGTTTTTCAACACCTTTGAATTCAAAGCCTTTCAGAATCCGACTCCTTCAAATTTGTTCTCTTTGCTAACAAAAATCATCGACGAATTTATTCGATTAAAGTTCACATCTGATTGTTAGTTATCATTCCCGATTTGCTCTTCTTATTTTTAAAATTAGGAAAAATGAGCATAAATAAGTATAAAAAGCGAGATACTTCTAACAATACCAACTAAGTCAGGACTTACGCACAGGTAACGTAAAATCGAACCGTATTGACGCAGATCGCACGGAGAAATAAGAGTTTCAGAGAGTTATTGCGTAAATCTTATAAGTATAAACTCAATTGCTTCTTATAGCATCCTACCTCCGGTAATAAATCGCTTCCTCGCTCAAATCGTGCTGTTTTCGAGTCGCACTTCTAAAACTGGTGCATTGCTAAATCCCTGCATTTTGAGTGTGGGATAGTGCGATCGCTGACCTATGTTATAATTAAATAACTAATTTTCTGAGTAATTAGCTATGACAACAGGAATATTAAAATCTGTTGAACCTACCCTTTACGAGGAAGATTATTATTTATGGGTAGAAACAACACTTAAACAATTAGAAAATAAAGATATTGGTAATCTGGACTGGCAACATCTAGCAGAAGAAATTGAAGCTTTGGGGATTGAACAAAGACGAAAAGTAGAAAGTTACTTAAAACAATTATTAATTCATCTTTTACTTTATCGCTATTGGGAAACCCAAAAAGAAGATTGTCAACGAGGCTGGCAAATAGAGATAACTAATTTCCGTGATGAGCTAGAATTTTATTTTCGTTCCAAAACACTTTATATACTATTCTATTAACTGCTTAGATGCAGTTTATATGAAAGCCAGAAGACAAGCAATTCAAAAAACAGCTTTACAGCCTGAAATTTTTCCAGAAAAATGCCCTTTTACTGCTGAAGATATTTTCAATAATGAGTACTTTCCAGAATAAAAGTGATTTTGTATCGCTTTTTATGAATATAAAAGTAATAGACATCTCCAAAAAATAATTTCAAACCCTTATCCTGTCTAGGTGAAAACCTAATTTTTGGAGATGTTTAATAACAGAGCGATCGTCTATCATAAATCAGTGTAGGGGTTTAGCATTGCTAAACCCTTTTGCCTGTGGGATGGGATTGAAGCCTTGCAGTTCAATCAAGGGGCGGTCAATTTAGAAAAAAGCAAAGCTACTTGACAAAACGCGTAGGCATAGAAAATTTGAGCCGATAATTTTCAGCAATAGAATCCTGTGGAATATCAGCATTGTTGAAATAATTCCCCAAAAGTTTTGGAAGTAGCTTCTGGTTTTGCAACAATCTCGACAATTTTATTGCGTGCATTTGCTTCAAACAGCGCCTCAACAGCAACTTGGGCGACTTTTTGCCTGGGTATACTACCGTCAAACAGTGTATCAGCACTCTGCATCACGATCGCGTCGAGGTTATCTTCATTCTTCAACCCACCAGGTCGCACAATCGTATAGGTAAGACCACTTTTTTGGATATACTCTTCAGCTTGCTTTTTCCACACTAAAATTAGCCAAAACAAGTTCAGTGGATGGAATAACTGCGAAGTACACAAAGAAGAAACTAAGACAAAATGCTCAATTCCCTTTGCAATAGCGGCTTCTACTAAATTTTTAGTCCCTTCAAAATCGACTTTATAGGGGCCAGTGGGGTCAAAACTAGGTTTTGCACCAGTAGCAACCAACAAAACTGTGCTATCTCCCAACGCCGCAGTTAAACTTTCTGGTTGTAATACGTCGCCTACCACTAATTCGGCTTCAGGAGAGAGAATACCCCTAGCTTTCTCTATATCCCGCACCAACGCTCGGACGGGAATATTCCGCGCTATCAATTCTTGCACAATCCGGCGACCTGTTTCACCCGTTGCCCCTGCTACAAATGCTTTCATGAGAAATGCTATCCTGGGTAAACTATTGTGTGCTTGTTCAGTTCTTTATTTTAGTAATTCTATGGAGTTGATGGTAGATTAATGAGGTTTCGGTAAAAATGAGATGTTAGTGTGAAATGATCCAGGTACGCGGGGAATTATTAATATAGACGAACGTTTAAATATACATTAATGCATTTATGCTTTCAACAAACGGCGAATATAAATCCTGGCAAATAACAGAAGCAGTTTTACCTGTAGCCTCCAGCCAAGAAGCAGCCCAGGACACATTAACAGAAGCAAATGTAGCGCCGGTCACAAAATTTTCCGGCCGTTATCAAGATTTTATGGAAATGCTTGCCCCAGCAGAGAAGGTTGCCCAGTATCTTAATAATCACGCCTCATGGTTTTCGCGTTGCGCTGAACCCATGAAGGTACAATTACTTGGGGAAAATGGCTACGCTTTAGTAATTGGTCGTTTTGGTGCTTTTGGTTATGATGTAGAACCTAAAATTGGTTTGGAATTGTTGCCTCCAGATGAGGGTATTTACCGCATCAGTACAATCCCCATTCCTGATTACCAACCGCCTGGTTATGACGTAGACTATCGGGCATCTCTACAGTTAAGAGAAATCGATTCTTCCAGTAGTATTGGTAAAGTTACCAGAGTTGAATGGGAATTGGATTTAATAGTTGATTTGCACTTTCCCAGGTTTATTCAGCGATTACCCAAGTCTATAATTCAATCTACAGGCGATCGCTTACTTAACCAAATTGTCCGCCAAGTCTCCCGCCGCTTAACTCGCAAAGTTCAGGAAGATTTTCATAAATCTTTAGAAATACCCTTTCCTGCTAATTCTAAGCAAAAGCGGTAAGTCAACAGTTCTTTGTCATTTGTCAAAAATTGATAACAAATGACAAAGCACTACTTAACTATGCTTTAGTGAGAATTCTTTGGACAATTTGTACCCCAGTGACTGCCTGCCAAGCAAAAAGCCCCAAAAGGGTAAAATTCACCAGAATGTGAGTTGCCCGCGCCCAATTTGCCCCTTTTTGCATATAAGGCGACAAAGCAGCAGAGAATGCAATCATACCCGTCATACCCAATCCTGCCAGCAGGTGAGGCCCGACAAATAACTTTTGATTATTGATGTAAGTTACACCCATCCCGCCAATTGCACCTACAACCATCAAAGCTAGGAGTATAGACCCGATTTGGTAGTGTCTGACGTTATATTTACCTTTAATCAGTTCTTTCTTTTCTTCCCCCTGAGCATTTCTGGTACGCTGTAGTTGCAGCCCCAAGTAGGCAGCATAAATTGAAAGTACTAATAGCGCCCACATCAGCACCGGATGAAAGAAATTTAGCCAATATTTCACCGACGCAGAAAGTTCCAGACTCATCGTGTTCTCGCCCAATTATTAAATCTTCATAAAAATTAGCATAATTCTATTTTCTGTGCTTAGAGTTGCAGAAATTAAAAGAGGCAAAGAAAGAGAAGAATTTTTATCAACGCAATAGCCAGAATGTTTGCCGAGACTGCTTTTATTCAATTTAAATTTAGAATAAGTGAATTTTGAATTGCATAACCCTCTTGCCAAAGTGGATAAACAATCTCAGACTAAATTTTGAGGGTAGACGAACAAAACCCGCTGTGTGGGATCTCATCCATGACTGAAAACAACGATACTTTGCTGCTACAAGCAGCTAAAAACGGGGATATTAAGAATCTGAGTGCATTATTGGCTGCTGGTGCGAGGGTAAACGCTGGCGATCGCCTTGGCACGACGGCGTTAATGTTTGCTGCCAATTTAGGCTACACCGAAATTGTGCGATCGCTGCTAAATGCTGGGGCAAATATCAACTTACCTAGAAAACTCTATGGTTTGACGGCTTTAATGTTGGCGGCTAGTGCTAAACAGCTTGACATTTTGCAGCTTTTAGTATCTAAAGGTGGTGATGTCAATGCGACTAATGAAGATGGCAGCACAGCTTTAATGGCAGCTGTAGTTAAAGGTCATATCGATGTAGTGCGAGTTTTATTGGCTGCTGGTGCAAAGGTGGATATAGCAGATAAAGATGATGATACTGCCTTGAAACTCGCCGTTAAGCAGGGACAAATAGAAGTTTTACAAGCAATTCTGCAAACTGGTATCGATGTCAATATCCGAGATGAGGAGGGTGAGACACTCTTAACATTAGCGGCAGATTTGGGACATCTGGAGGTTGTGGAAACACTGCTGGCGGCGGGGGCTGATGTGAATCTGAAAAACGCTGATGGTGCAACTGCCCTATCGGCAGCAGCAGCAGCTGGACATAGTGCGGCAGCAGCAGCTTTACTAAATCAAGATGCCCAAATTAATCTTCAAGACCAAGATGGTGAAACAGCCCTACACCTTGCCGTTGTGGAAGGCTACATTGATGTCGTGCAAGTGTTGCTTAACAGGGGTGCAGATGTCCAAATTAGGAACCACCTGGGTGATACGCCACTGCTTGTAGCAGCATTGCAGGGACACAGCCATATCGTCGAAGCATTGTTGCATTCCGGGGCAGATATTACTGAGAAAAACCTCGGTGAAGTACCTTTGACGTTGGCTGCATCACAGGGACACACCCAAACAGTGAAAGTGCTGTTAGATTATGGTGCTGATGCCAACACTCCGGGCGATGATGGCAAAACTGCTTTGATCAAAGCAACCGAACGCAAGCACACAGAGATAATACATTTGTTGCTGGCAAAGGGGGCAGATGTGAATTTTCAAGACTCAGCGAAGGCAACAGCATTGATGTGGGCTGCCTCAGCAGGTTACGGCGAAATTGTGCAGTTATTACTGCAAGCTGGGGCAGATGTGAATTTGAAAAACCGGGGTGGTTATACTGCTTTAATGATTGCAGAATTTAATGGTTATAAAAATGTGGTGCGGAGTCTGCAAAAAGCTGGGGCGCAAGAATAGCCACATTTAAAAAACCAAGTCCGGGCGTAAGAAACAAAGAAAGCAAAACTCCGTCGTAGCTGTTGTGAACTTGCTACGGCGGAGAAAGGAAAAATTAAAACGCTAAGAACGAGCAGGCCAAATGCTTGCGTCACAAGGATAGAAAAAAAGCAAAAATGAAGAAATAAATTTACCTTTTATTTTTTACCTTGTACATTTTACCTAGTCTCCCCCTTGGCGTTTCCTACTGTGCTAGATGTGCAAAATATATAGTTTTTAGTTGAACCGAAAAGTATTCTAAGGATCATTTTTGATGTATTATCTGAAAGGCTAAATACAAACAATTCACCAAAAAAGGTTGATGTGCGACCATTTAGGCGATCGCTACGGCAAGTCAAAAAAAAAATAAAAAATTAAATTTAGTAGAATTACTCTAGTGAATCCCCAGCTACATCGGTTTAACTAGTTCCGTGGGTTTAAGTCCCCCGGTTCTAAAACCGGCAACTTTTGTGTTGGGGTTAAATCCCCCGAAGTAATGCGAGTCGGAAACCGTCCCCACAACAGCACTCTTCATTACAAAACTTAATTACGAATTACGAATTACGAATTACGAATTATTTAATCATGACTTGAGCAAGCAAAAATCGCTAATGACTATAAAATTTGCAGAACAACTAGTGTCATATCATCAGTATTTTGCTTATCAGCACCAATGAATTGCTCAACTTGGTCAAATAAGTAATCCACAATCTCCTCTGGTCCATTGCAGTACTTGCAAGCCGTATTGAAGCCAGCGACAAAGTTATCTTCATCGAAGCGATCGCCACTAGCAGCAGCAGCATCGGTCAAACCATCTGTATAGTAAATAATTGTATCCCCAGGCTCTAACTGTGCCTGGGCATCTTCATATTGGCTGTTAGCATCCAAACCGATTAGCATCCCTAGAGTATCTAAACGGCTGACAGTTTTTGTGGCTGCGTGCCACCACAAGGGAGGATTGTGTGCCGCATTACTATAAGACAAAATTCGGCTGTGGGGATTATATTCTGAGTAAAATAGGGTTATAAAGCGGTGGGAATTTTCCAAATCCGCATACATAACTCTATTTAAGTTTTGTAGAATTCCAGATGGAGAATTACCATGTAGCACTTCTCCCCGTAACATTCCCCGCATCATCGTCATAATCAGTCCAGCCGGAACACCTTTACCCATGACATCTCCAATAACCAAACCCCAGCGACTCGTTTCCGTGCTGTCTTTGGTCTTGGGCTGAATCTTATTGTGATTGGTAGCAATAAAGTCATAGTAATCTCCGCCGACACGATTGGCAGGTTTACAACGTGCCGCCAAGACTGCACCAGGGATTGTGGGGCATTGACGTGGCAAAAGTCGCCGTTGAATTTCTGCGCCAATTTCTAGTTCTTGGTCTAGACGTTCTTTTTTTCTTAGTTCTACAGCTAGTTCATCGTTTTCGATCGCAACGGCTGTTTGGTCTGCTACTAACCTAACTAATTTTTGCCTAGTTTCTGTCCAACTATATTCTGGATCGCGGCTCAAAACATAGAGCCATCCCCGTTCTGTATGTTTCACCAGAATCGCCGTACCAAAGATTTGCACATCTGGCCCCAAATGGCGATGCATTTGGTCATCCAAAATCCCCGTCGCATTAGCTAGAGGGGCAGCATTGGGTAAAAGCGTGACTTGACTGCTGGCTATTTCTAGTGCTTTGCGGATATTTTTTCGCTGGCCACTATCTTGCCAATGTAACTGCTCTAATCTTACTTGACCGTTAGGTTTGTAGAGAAACAAGGCGCTGCCATCTGCATCTGTCACTCTTGTTGCCATCAGGGGGATCAGTTCCAAAAACTGATTCAAATTATTGAAACTTCTTAGGGCAAATCCTAAAGAACTGAGCAAATCTTGAATTTTGTTCTGTTCCCGGTGCAACCTTGCCACGAGTTCTTTGAGTGCTACGACTGGTGTGACATCTGTCGCGGCACTACTATTGTTGTCAATGGGTTGAGAGGGCAGTTGAGACACAGGCACAGTTATTATTGCACTTTATATTGGCAGATTTTAGATTACTTATAAATCTTTTGGCTAAGGCATTGCTAAACCATATTTAGACAAGACTTGTCACTTTAGCAAGAGTATAAAGACGTAACAGGTAACTTTTATCAGTATTTTATTTGGTTATTGTATTTATGATGGAATATTTGTAATTTCAAATCAGGGATTTTTAGCCAAAAACCAATCCGTAATAATTACTATTTTCACTGAGAGTTAAGAAAGCTTTTCATTTTTTCATAACTTAATTACCAAAGCATATCTCTAAAGTCATAAAAATACTTTATTAAAAGAATAATTCATAACGCTTTCAGAGTAATTGTTTGGGCAGAGGCAACTAGGAGACTGGAAGTTTTTTGAGTGAAAACCTCGATTTACTAGAGAAAATATTTGTAGATACTTTCGCAAGTAGGAACTGAGAATACACCTGGGAGTGTTGAATCAGCTTACTTACACCAATTCGCTTTTTGAGTCCACAGTGGACGATTTTCCGAAATTGCGATCGTCAAAAGCCGTTTTTTTCCTGATGTCGGCGCTGGGCAAACAGATGATGCTCGTACTCCCACTTTTAAGTAAGTTACGTGCAGTGTGCAGTTGTGCCAACTCGCTAACGCAGTTCCTTCGACCTAAGAGTACAAGTCGCCATAGCCAATATAAATCACCTGCAAAGGCAAACCCCCCACAGTTCTGGACTTTGTACTGGCTCCCCAACCCACTGCTAACGGCTCAGACTGCTGTCCATCTTGCATTTGCGGGGGTGAGCGTCTCCCTTGCCCTTTAAATTGCTGCAAGATTGAAGCATCCGGGGTTTTGTGTATTGCAACTAAATCCCCATTCAGAGCGTGAAAAAAGGCATTAGGTTGAAATTTTAGCAAAAGTTATCCATTTATTTTGACAAACTGATGATTTAGACGACTTGATCTGTTTCTAATGAGTTCAAGTGATAATACCAGATCGGTGATCCCTAAATTTATCAGTTGTCAAGAAAAATATTTAACTCCAAATTTTTAAATTAGCCACTCAAAAGAGCTTCGACAAACTCATAGCTAGAAAAGGGGCGGAGGTCTTCAATTCCTTCGCCAGCACCAATAAACCGAATGGGTAAACCTAGCTGTTGCACAACGGCAAGGGCAACGCCGCCTTTGGCTGTACCATCAAGCTTAGTTAAAACAACGCCACTGAGTTGGGCAGCCTGGGAGAAAACTTCGGCTTGCCGTAGTCCATTTTGCCCTAACGTGGCATCTAGAACTAAAAGAGATTCTACTTTGGCATTTGGGGCTTTTTTGTCGATAATTCGCCGGATTTTGCTAAGTTCGTCCATTAAATTTTTCTTGTTTTGCAGTCGCCCAGCTGTATCTACCAGAAGTAATTCGGTTTGACGCGCTTGGGCGGCTGCGATCGCATCAAATACAACTGCTGCCGGATCTGTATTCTTTCCCGGATTGGAAATTACTTCCACACCGCTTCTACTACCCCAAACCTTCACCTGTTCCACGGCGGCGGCGCGGAAGGTGTCTGCTGCCCCAATCAAGCATTTATAGCCAGATTTTTGTCCCAGGTGGGCAATTTTGCCGATGGTGGTGGTTTTACCGGCACCATTCACCCCAGTGATTAACCAAATATTCAAGGTTTCTTTTTCTAGGGTAAAGGTAGCTTTGTGGGATGCTTTACTTGGTGCATCCAGCATATCCCGGAGGATTTTTTTCAGGTAAGCGATCGCTTCTTCAGGTGCGGTAACTTCTTCTCGAAGTTTTGTTTGTAGGGCATTGATAATAAAGTCTGTCGCCTCTACACCCACATCAGCTTGCAGGAGCAATGCCTCAATTTCTGTTACAGCAGCTTGGTTTAGCGGCCCTTGACCAACGATCGCCTTCAGTTGGTTAAGAATGCTACGACGAGTTTTGTCTAACCCTTGCCGGAGCTTTTTCAGCCAGGTAATTTCTTCAATAGAAACGTCTTCTGCACTTCTACCTTGAGCGGCTAAAACTTTCGCCGACCAGACAAACCCATCATCAAATACCAGTCCCGAAATTTCCTCTCCCGTCTCTGAAGTTGCAGCTACTGGCTGTACTACCTCCGATGGAACTTCAATAGCGGTGGCCATTAGTTGTTCCAGCTTGGCTTGCCGTTCTGCCGCCGCCCGTTCTAAGAAGGATAGTGCTGTTGGCTGTGTTGCCTCTGGCGTAGCTACTGGTTCGGTAGGCGTTGGTTCAGCTTCATTTGCCGTGAGTTCTGGGCTTTTGACATCTTGATCGGCAATTGCTGCTACTGAGGAATCTTTTGTACTTTCTTCTTCAGTAGCAGCTTGAATAACTTCTGCCTGTGATGTTTCTACGGTTGTACTAACAGGTTCCTCAATTGCTTCTGGTTCGGTAATTTCCGCAATTGCCGTTTCTACGGGTTCAGGTTGTGCTGATGCTATTGAGGCATCTGCTGAATCAGCCGGGGTTTCTACTACCTCGGCTTGTTGTTTTTGCTGAATATTTTTGTAAGCAGCTTTAGCAAACGCTAACAAGTCTGTCGTTGTGTCTGGATCAGTTTTAGCAGTTGGTGTTAACGTTTCGGCTGGCTCTGGCTGAGGTTCTTGTGCAGGAGGAGTTTCTTCCTGTTTATTATCAGAGGGAGTGTCAGAGGAATCGTTATATTTACGACGGAACCAATTAAAAACCATTTCAGCAGTATTAGTTATATGAGTTTAATAGTTATAAGTTATGAGTTTAATTTAACTTGGGGCATCCGGCATCCCTTCGGCTTACCTCGGCTCCGGCTCCATGTCCGCTTTTTCGAGATGCTCGGCACGAGTCGCTCAGGGTAAGTGGGCATTGGGCAATAATCAATAGTTCTTCTCCCCCTGCTTCCCCTGCTCCCCCTGCTTCCCCTGCTTCCCCTGCTCCCTCACTTTGGCAAGTAAAAAAGGCTATGCTGTCTTTTTCTGCTCAGTGAATCGGCGCAAAACACCGTTAATAAACCGATGACCATCGTCTCCACTGTAGCGTTTGGCTAGCTCCACAGCTTCGTTGATGGCGATACTATCTGGAACTCCTAAGAACTTCATTTCAGCCACAGCGATTTGCAAGATATCGCGGTCAATTTGGGCGAGGCGATTTACTTGCCAATCTACTAAGGCAGTAGAAAGGAGTTCATCTATAATTTGTCGATTTTCGTTGACGGTAATTACAAGCTCTTTAGCGTAATTACGGACTCCCTTATCCTGATTAGCTAACTGAATCAATACTGGGAAATCAATTGCCGTACCTAACTGATTGATTGCTGTCTGGGTGCAGGCGATCGCTTCTTGAAGCATTGTCCTGGCACTATTGAGGTCGGAAGCCCGAGTTTGGCTACTTAAAAGGCGATCGTTACTGCGTTGCAATTCACCTGCGGCATTATCGAGGGTATCTTGCACTTCTGAAGTCAGTGTGCGTACTGCTCCTAGCACCAACTTGGATACTAGTTGATCGTCTTCCAACTTATCTAATTTCTTTGGGTTGACTGGCAATTGGCTAAGGCTTAAAAGCGCCAATTCACGAGCAATTTGCTGGGGTTTACGAGGTTGCATAAAACTGAGGGGTGATTGGCTGGAACTGATTAACTAGACGAGACAAACTTGTAATTATATCAACTTTGGTACAGTCAAACAACATTACCCTAAGAAGGTACTAGTACCGCAAAGCCCAGTACCCAGTTCCTAGTCCCCAATAAAGAGTCCCCAATTTAACTTTCTTCAACGGGAATAACCTGCTGCTTGATTTCGTTATGTTGCACTTCTGTGGATTTGGGGAAAACTAAGGGCGTATTGGGGGCGACAATGCCACCTGATACAACTATTTTAAAGGCGTCTTCAATCGACATGGAGAGGTTTACCACCTCATCTTCAGGAACTACTGCGTACCATCCGGTAGTCGGATTGGGGGTAGTGGGTATAAAAACACTTAGCACGGGGCGAGGCATCTGGGCTTGGATATCACTGCTGATTGCACCAGTAACAAAGGCGATCGCCCAAATTCCTCGGCGGGGATACTCTACCAAAATTACCCGGCGAAACTTGCCATTAGAATCTTTTAGGATTGTTTCTAAAAGCTGCTTGAGGGTTTTGTATACCTGTCCCGCTAAGGGAATTGCCTGTAATAATCGTTCACCAAAATCTAACAACCACCGCCCAGCAATATTGCGAGCCATCAAGCCCATCAATAAAATACTTAGTAGTGGTACAGCCAACCCTACTAATAAATTCAGTAAATTTACTAAAATTGGGTTTAACCCATCAAAGGGATTCAGTTGTTTGGGAATTTGGGTGAGGAAGTTGATTACCCAAGTAGCAATGGTAATCGTTAGCCAGATAGTAGTTGCTAGGGGAATTACTACCAACAAACCAGCGATCAGGTCGTTTTTTAAGTCCTGTTTTAGGCGATCGATTACCAAGCCCCGATTCTCCTGTTTTAAGCTAGAGGAACTTTTGTTATTGGTATTCATACCAGCAGATTGTCAAACTCCGAAGACTTTAACTTTAGGCAGTTTCTACCGCAAGTAACTGTCCAAAACGCTAGCAGCTTGACTGCTGACGCCAAAACACGTACTTGTTGCTGGAAATCAGCTATTTTCCTACAAGCATACACATAGACATTAACCAATCTGATGCCGACTGGTTATTTTTAAGGGATATTATTTTTCTTTTTGACACTCCCACGCCTTCAAACCGTGGGATTCTTGGTTCATCGAGCCGACTTATCTCAATTTGTTTCCAAGTCTAGAAATAGCGATCGCTGCTTCAAATTTTAGACCACATCAGCCTGTGTCGTTTCCGAATCCGCGCACTGTAACTGTTGTGTACTCTCCTCTACCTGAATTGCTGTTGCGTCTAAATTAGGTTTTGGTAGATACTTCATTTCCCAGACTTTGAGCAAAATCAGATATTCGTAAAATGCCTGCAATGTACACCAAGCAAATCCGGCGCGTCCATCTAAACAACCGCCTAAAATAAAATACATATATATAAACCTTAGCAACGGTCTGGCGGGTAAACGCAAAGACAAATCTTTCAAGGCGCGGCGTTTTTCGATTTCCGATTTGCCAAAGAATAAATCTTGCCAGTTAACCTTTCCCTGTTCTAATTGATATAGCGTTTCTTGAGCTTCGTCTGTAGAATAACGGTTATGCTTGTCAATCCAGCGACTCAAACCTTTGCTAGAAGTGTAGTGTGGGTAGGTCTCTTTTAAAAAGCTAGTTGCACCCTCACAAACTTCCCGTTCAGTATGACCGTAGTCTGTAAACCAGACCTTACCGTGGCAAAAGAGGCGCATTTGGTAACGGGGATACTGTGTGCTGTAACGAATCCAATGATTCATGAACATGACACGTTCAGCCACGTAGTAACCGATGTAGTCAGGACTCTGACTTGCCTTTTCGCATTCCGCGAAAAGTTCTGGTGTCATGCGCTCGTCAGCTTCAAGGATGTAAACCCATTCGTACTTCGGGGGGATAGACTCTAACATCCAGGTGCGTTGGCGGCCGTGGCTTTCAAAAGCGTGTTGAATGACGCGAATGGGATAGCGACTAGCGATTTCTACGGTGCGATCGCTACTGCATGAATCCACAACAATAATGTCATCCGATAGCATCGCCGATTCGATACAAGCAGCAATATCTAACTCTTCGTTATATGTCAGTATGTAAATTGAGAACATTACCCAAGTTTTATAGCGATTTTATTAAGTGATAATTGTCTTTTTATTCTTATTAGCTATTAGGCGCATGGCAGTATCAGCCGTGAATAATTTTTGGATACCTTTTACTGCCATGCCAATAATAGATTAGCGTGCAGCTGCTCTAGGTTTACTACCTTGTACAGCACCCCTACCTCTTAAGCCTGTCCAACCGATGATAATGTAACCAATCGACAACAGCAAACTGCTAATCCCAATCCGCAGTCCAGACTTCCAAGCAGTATCTTTAGCTTGTTTCTCGGCTTCGTCTCTGCGCTGGCGAACTTGGCTCACTTGTTGAGTTCGCAGCGTCTGAATATCTGTTTGTTGTTCAATAGCTTTGTCAAGTAATTGAGGATTTGTTTTAGCCTTCGTCAGCAAATCTTTGATATTTGCGGGAATTTGAGAGCTTTCAAGCGCTTGCTTATATTTTTGATCGTCTTTGAGGATTTCACTAAACTGAGCTTTGGTTTGGGCTCGCAGTTGATCTAGTTGAGCTTTTCCTTGCTCAGTATTGAGTTGTGCTTGCAATTGCGAGAACCTATTGTTGAGTTGAGTTTCTGCCTGATCTGCTTCTTGGCCAATGCGGTTAAGTGTTTGAGCCTTAGCTTGATTTACGTTATTAAGGTGCAAAGGAAAAATCAGCAAGAACATCAACCCTAAAATACTTGAGATGATGACGGCGGGAAATCTTAAATCGATCCCTTGGGGGCGATCGCTTGCTGCATCAGCACTATCAATCCAATAGGCAGCAAACAGCAGCCCCAAACCGACTAGAGGCACAATTCCGCGATCAACTAGCGCTGTTGCCAAGTTGATTTGCCATACCCGATCAGTCGGTTGAAAAGGTAACAACAGAATCAAAAAGTCAACGAAAAAGGACAAAATGCAAATTATTCCAACTACCTTAAGTGTGAGGGCAGTACTCACGGAAGTAAAACGGTTGACCATAGTTTTTTGAACTGGCGGTGAATACGAGTGATTTTCATATTTAAAGCTACTTGAATATTGTGCCTATGACCGTGACTGTTGTATAGAAACACAAAGCAGATTCAATATTGGTAAAGGCTATCTGCCTCTTGGTTTTCAACTAGGCCAGAGTAACATTTGTTATGTACAGTGTCTTCAGGAAATTCTTGGTGTTTTAAAATACGAAGCTAATGCGGCACTGGGGACTACAGCTTATTGATTACCTCAGATAAGTAGGTAGACAAGATAAAACCAAACTATGTAACGAAAAGTAGAATCTCTCTATTTGGCTCGTAGTTGCGCTTTAGCGCTAAAGCGCAACTACGAGCCAGTAATGATTATTTGCGCCCACTTACTTATTGCACCCAAGCGGCTGGAAGTCCCAGCTACACAGACAAAATCCGCCTATGCGGGTTTCAAGTCCTTCATTTTACATTAGTTTGCGCCAGTAATTGCCTTAGTTTGTAGACCTATGATTTGTAATCGCCAAGGCTAAGTGCAATATCTAAGTTACTATCTCCCTCATCTCCCTCATCCTCCCACCTTTCCCCCAACGGCTTGTTCCCAAATCGGTAGATCCTCCGGTCGGTCAACATCAGCTAAAGGTGACAAGTTCACATGAGATAAATTAAGTTTCTGGGCAATGTCCACGGTTTTCTGGAATACTTGAGCAGTTCCCCACTCGATGTTAACGAATAACTCCGGGATGGGTTGGCGCAAGCCAATTAAGTAATATCCACCGTCGATCGCAGGGCCAAGTACTAAATCAAAGGTGTGTAACTTCTCAAAGGCTGTCTCTAGAATCTGGGCATTGACTCCAGGACAATCTGTACCGATGATAATTACTTTAGTGGCATCAGATTCAAAAGCCTCGAAAAGCGATCGCGCCATCCGCGAACCTAAATCCCCTTCACCTTGAGACTGGTAAACCAAATCCAACCCCAGCCAGTCTTGCATAAGTTGCAAATCGCCACCTGCAAATCTCACTTCCACAGATATGGCAATGGCTTTTTGCAATTCTTGAACCTGAAATATTGTATGTTCAGTCATTTCCCGTTGAAGATTGGCAGCACCAACACTTCCCAAAGCAGGTATCAGTCTGGTTTTAGTCTTCCCTGGTTCTGGATAGCGAGTAAAAATAATCAGGTGCTGTTTTGAGCTTATTGGTAAGTTCAGCACACAATACCTTATTTGAATAACCTAAAAATATCTTAATAGCAATACTTATCGTTTTCGGGTGTGGCGTGGTCTTTTTCCATTCGCATTGCCCCTAAAATCGTAGAAACAACAACACAACGTTTAGCTTTACCACCATACTTGCTTGATAGTGTTATCCGTCCTAGTGGCGGTTGTCTGACATTACCTCTGTGATCAAATTGGATTTGTCTGATGCCATTTGACTCTGAGAGGGTTGTTTCCTCATCTAAGCGCACATTAGAATTTAGATTATTCCAGTTAGCCTCAGATGGGTTTAGTGTAGCAGGATGAACCGCCCATTGAAGAATACTGTTTTGTTCACGAAAGCTGGCTTGCCAAGTCAATTTTTCCTTACTAGCTTGGCTTTGAGCTTGGCGCATAGCATAATAAACATCGTTTTGGGCAGTGTTGAGGTGGCGAGTCTGCACAAAACCTAGCCAGTTGGCTATTGCCAGGGTGCCTAATACACCAATTAATAAAACAACTACTAAAGTTTCTAGTAGGGTAAAACCACTATTGGAGTCTTTATTCAAGAGATTTTTGGAATTAACTAGAAACAGTAACTGCACCCGGATATCCATTTTTGTCTTCTAATCGCTTTTTAACTACCCAGCCCTTGAACAATGTTTCAGTTTCTGGCCTTTTTACTTCGCCGTGGTTAGTAATATTGTCTAGCAACGTAGGCACTATAAAGATTATGAAAATTTTCAGTGAAAGTTTTAAGGTGAAATTTATATTTTGAAGTCTTGAAGGGTCATAAAAAAAATACTTCCACAAAAATATAGCAGCTGCTAGACCTTTTTTTTTGTTAAACGGCTTTTGTAGCGCTTTACAGGTCAAGTATTTGTATAAATTTGCTAGGCTTATATTCCAATTATGTTTTAGTGTCGAACGCGCAGCAGCGTGTCGTAAAGAGTGCCTTTCTTTGTAAGCTCTCTTGAGTACTTGCAAGCAGCATTTTTCCTGTCTGACAAGATTAGAAGAAACGGAATTAACACTGATGCGATATAATATTTGTACAGATGGCACACATATAAAATCAAACTTAGAAGCTAATCGCAGCCACATATCCCAATCCTGAGCCGCACTTAGAGATTCGTCAAAGCCACCTAATTTAATTAAAGCTTTTCTACAAATTAAAGGATTAGAACCATTTTCTAGAAAGTTATTTAGTAATAAATTTTCATAAACATTTCCATTTAGATTAATGCGCTTACCTGAAAGTGTAAATTTACCATTTGCGTCAATATAATCAGTCCAACTGTAAGCAACTTTTGCAGTAATATTTTCTTGCAGAGCCTTTAACTGAGAATTCAGTTTATCAGGTGTCCAAAGATCATCTGCATCTAAGAAACTAACAAATTCTCCAACTGCAAGATTTAGTCCTCGGTTACGGCTGACGTTACCGCCAGCATGAGGGTAAGAAAATACTTTTATTCGTGACTCTTTGATTTCTGCAATAACTTCTATTGTTGAGTCTTGCGAACCATCATTAATTATAATTAATTCTAGGTCAAAAAAAGTTTGATTTAAAACAGATTTAATTGTATGACTAATAGTGTTTTCACTATTATAGGCAGGTATAATTACAGAAATTTTTGGTAACCTTTGGCTGGATTTAATCATAACTATAAAGCCATTTTATTTTTTAGTACTCTGCCTAAATTACATTTTAAGTAGTAAAAAGGACTCATCATACTAGCCAAATAAAACTCCATCTCAAAAACTGGAATTAGATTATTTTTAAATTGCCCTCTATACTGAATGAGATGTTGTAATACTCGGCGTAAATTTCCTAAGACAGTTTTTACAAAAATTATCGGTTTTTGCCACTTTTTAGTATTTATCAAACGTAGCTGGAAAATACACAACCCACAGCCGCGTGCCAAAGTTAGGAGGTAATCTTTCTCAAGTCGCCAATGTGGTATTTGATGATAAGTATGCATGGTAGGGTTATACCAAATTTGCCAGCCTGCATAATGTATATAAAGTAATGGTTCATAGTCATCACCCTGCACCAAAATACCAGGTAACTTACCACTTAAATTAGGTCGTTGTGGTACATTTTCAAGCCATGCTTTTTTCCTGACAACAAGCGCTGCACCAGGAGGAAGCCTTAATTTGTCTGCATCAAATAAATATGGATTTGAGCCATGTTCTCTGATAGCTAAAAAAGCTTGAATTTTTTCAAAATTATCTGGCGGCTTTACTTCAAAATCACCATGAATTTGTCCACTCCAAGCACCTGCTTCAGGATGCTGCAATCCAAAGCTATATGCTTCTGATAGCCAATCAGGTACAGGTAAATTATCATCATCTAAAAAAGCAATTAGCTGCCCTCTGGCTTCATGCACTGCCCGCAGTCGGGCAAAAGCTGCTCCCTGTTCGGTCTCTAAAAAATATCTTAAATGGCAGTTTCCTTGATATATTTTCTGGTAATTCTGGATAATTTCAAATGTGTTATCAGAACTATTGTTATCAACAATAATAATTTCCCAGCTAAGTTGTTCTACTCCTGTCTGGCTTAAGAGTTTATCTAAAATTTTAGGTAAGCGAGTTGCCCCATTATATGCAGGAATGGCTACGCTAATATCTAAACTTTCAACTGCTAATTCAGTCATACATCATACCTAATATATTGATAATTTATTTTTTAAAATATCCATTTTTCCAAAGATAAAAAGGGCTAATGAAACTACTTAAAAAAAGTTCCATTTCGCAAGCAACTACCAAATCTTGCTTTAGCTTAGTTCGATATTTGAGTAAGTGTAAAATTATTTTACGCAGGTCATTTATCATATAACTTAAAAGAGCAACTGGTCTATACACATGTTTTATATTTACCATTCTAGTTACATAACGGCTAAGTCCAATACCTCTAAAAAAGGGAATTAAATAGTCTTTTTGTAACCGGAAGCCTGGGATTTTATGAAAAACTTCCATTTCCGGGTTATACCAAACCTCCCATCCTGATTTTTGGATATAAGACAACATTTCTAAATCTTCACTGGTCAGCATATTGCCTTTAACTCTACCGGTTAAAATAGACTTATCTGGTACACTTTTAACCCAAGCTTGTTTACGGACAACAAGTCCAGCAGATGGGGGTAGTAATTTTTTAGCTGCTTCATATAATAGCGGTAAATTACCTCGCTCTGTAATTGCCAAAAATGGAGCAATTCGCTGAAAGTTTTCTGGTGGTTCTACTTCCCAGTCAGGGTGAATTTGACTCCCATAAGCTCCCGCCTTTGGATATTTTTCACCAAAAGTATAAGCTGCGGATACCCAATTTGATACTGGGTAGTTGTCATCATCTAGAAAACCGATGAATTTACCTTTAGCTTCTGCAACTGCCTTTTTTCTGGCATAAGCTGCTCCCTGTTGCGCTTCAAAGCAATACTTTAAAGGGTAAGGACACCGCCAATTTTGTTGAGTTTTTTGAACAAGTTTAGCTGTATTATCAGTGCTGTTGTTGTCTACAACTATAATTTCCCAAGATAAATTTTCGGTGTGAAGTTGGCTTTGTAGCCGTTCTAGTAGTTCAGGCAAACGACTTTCACCGTTATAAGTTGGAATAGCTACAGTAAAGTCAAGGTTTTCAGTCATTTGACAAAAGGAATATTTTGACTAGGACGCTTTTATTTGCTCAACCAATGGCTAAGTTATCAGCGACTCTTAAATAAATCTATCAAACATTAAAACTGCACCTGATAT
Organism: Nostoc sp.; assembly: GCF_036916975.1. GTDB lineage: Bacteria > Cyanobacteriota > Cyanobacteriia > Cyanobacteriales > Nostocaceae > Nostoc. The sequence goes on along the minus strand of NZ_JBALFF010000035.1, from coordinate 19,391 downwards.
TTTAATTTTGCGATCAATGTGCAGTTTTATATACAGTATTATTACGTATCTTTATAAAAAATTACTATAAAAACGACTTAATCGCAGTTGGGGGAGCCTTTTGCTGCGATCATTGAGCCTAAAAGAGTTTTCACAATAACGCATCGCTTTAGGCTACTAGCCAATGTAGAATTTGTAGAGCTTGGTAGTGCTACCACTATTTTTAACCCAGGTGGCTCTGTTGAAGGCGCTATAGGTGTTCCAAAGTTTGGAGGTGGTAAAGTCAAAGCCCCCATATAGTCAAAGGTAATTTTGGTTGGCGTACTTGAAGGAGGGTAAGATACAGTAGAATTGGCAGTGTTTTCGCCACTGAGATTTGCACCTAAGAGTAATATATTAGAGCTAACGCCTATATCCGCCCCTAAAGGTTTCCATGTAGGGCTTCCAGTATTGGTATTATAAACAGCAACCTCTACATTTTGGGTTGTAGGATTTTTCTGAAAGCTGACAGTGTAGCTAAGTTTTTTGTTTTTAGCTTCGCGCTGTGCTTCTTGCAGTGCGGCTAAAACAGCATCGTTAGCCTTATTTACCTTCTGTCTATTTACAAAAGCAAACCAACTAGGAGTTGCGATCGCACTTAAAACTCCGATCATCACCACTACTGTAAGCACTTCAATTAAGCTAAAACCAGCATCCTGTTGAGAATGAAGCCGCTTTTTGATGTTTTGATTACACATCCTAGTGTGGAATAACTTGAAAGTTAGGTTGCCCATAATGCCCCATCATTAGTTGTGCTGTGTATTATCAAGGTTTATTTTGTAAATAAATATCCACGTCCCTGCACGCGGACATTTGCAGTTGGAAAGTAAGTTTGGTTATTTGGAGAGTAATCAAAATTGCTAGTTTGCAACCGAGCTAGTGCATTGCCTCGTAAAAACACCTGTGCTGTCGTGTTGGCAACATCAACGCAAGTATAAAAGCCCATAAAATTAGCTGAGTTAAGCGTTCCAATGGGGCAAGTAGGAAGTGTCGAACCAATAGAGGTTTGATCGATATAATCAATTAGTACTACAGGTTGTTGAGTGTAAGCTGTTGAGGCTGTTTTCCATGAATTCATTTTCTGACCTAGACCTGCGGCACTTGGTAAATTCAGGTTAAAACGCTGAAAACCTGGATTGGGACAGTGGCTGGTGTCAGTATACGTATCATTGGGATAGTCAGTACCACAATTACCAGTAGTACCAGTAGTAGTACCACTAGCAGCAAGAACTCCATCGTTAATTTCAAATCTGGCAATACGAGCCGCATTTGACCAAGTAGTACTACTATCTTTGATTAAATAGTAGGCAACTAGGGAGTAAACAAAAGTGTCATCTGTTGTGTTTGTTGTAGTGCTACTAGAAAGTGTAATCGCACCTGTGAGAAACTTGCGTTTCCAAAACACGAGAATTGGTTTACAAGTAACAGTAGTATTAGAAGAATCACAAATACCAGCTTTTTTAACAGGGGGTATTTGGTCTTGAATTCCTGAGCTTGCTGGGACAGTGTTTGAATTGGTAGTCAGTGCATTTTGATCGTATATGTAGACAGCTTGTTGTAAATCATTGGCAATATAATCAATTGCTGTCTGGATTTCCTGTTCAGAATTTGCCTTTGCTTGCTCCTTCTGATCTGTAGTGAGAATATTAACCATAAATCCTAGCAGTGGTGTAAGCACGAGGAATGCCAGCAATAAGGCTACCAAAAGTTCTATCAGGGTAAAACCATTAACTTGCTGAACCAATTTAGAGTGTTTCAGCTGAATGCTGAGAAGAAATTTGAGTACATTCTTCATAACTACGGTTTGTCTCTTATTGATAGAAATAGATATAGCGGATGGTCGTGTACAGTTATAAGTAAGTCGGCGCAAATAATCATCACTGGTTTGTAGTTGCGCTTTAGCGCTAAAACGCAACTAAGAGCCAAATACAAAGATTTTACTTTTCGTTACATAGTTTGCTTTTTTCTCGCCGACCTACTTACTATGTATTCACAAGGTTAACGATTACAGTTAACTAAGTAAGTGGGCGTGAAGAACTAAAGGTTTGTAATAAGGGCTTGAAGCCCTTGACAACTTTACAGGACTTACGCTTTCAAGGTAGTGAAAGCCCTGATTTCCCGTAGGGGCAATTTATGAATTGCCCCTACATTTCGTACCTAATGCGTAAGTCCTACTTTATATAGAGCGATAAATCGCTCACTACCAACAAAAGTTTAGTTATATCTTTCAACCTCACTGCGTAGGAATTAATTACAAGTGTTGTTACTAGGAGAAGGAGTAGTAGTACTAGCAACAGCAAGACGCTGACACAGAGCATTGAAGGAAGTGTTTTTAGAACCAATTACAGTGGTCATTTCCACTATTGGAGATTGGATATTACCTAAAGTCCCAGTGAAAGTGTTTTGTCTTTTATTGTTACTACTGTCGCTAGCATTGACAGTTTTAGTAAAGTCAATATCTGACCGATAAACTCGAATTCCCAAACCGTAACCATCGATTGGTTGACCTGTTGTGGTATTAGTTGGAATACTTCCTGTTGCTATAATTTTTACAACCTGAATGTAAAATAGGTTGGTTGTGTTGCTTGTACAGTTTGGGGGATTAATAGCTAGGTTATTGTTTGTATCTTTTGTCACGCAATATAAATATTGCGATGTTGATGTTGTAGGAACCGGCATATTTGTGGTGGTAAGTAAATTGTCAGCTAAACTCCTGGTTGTAACGGTTGATTGAGGCAATGTAATAGTGATATTGGTATTAGTGTTAGTGGGATCAGGAGTAGTCACTGCTCCGGTTTTAACACCATCAATGAAAGTTCTGGCAGCTTGTGTGGCTAGTTGCACGCGTCTTGATTGGACGCGAGTTGCTGTTGCAATTATGATTGTAGGCGCGATCGCTGCCAGTAAAATAGCAACCACAATTATTGCTACCAGCGACTCAATTATCGTAAAACCAGACTCACTAGAAGGGTAGATTTGTTGTTTGTGCTTAATCATTGATAATCACCAGCTTCTAAAATTTTATGGTGAGCAGCTAGTAGGACGTTGATCGGCATCGATGGCATTACTACTGTCTGAGGCTTTTTTGGCACACAACAATGTTTGCACCCATGTATCATCTCGACCAACTTCTCGGAAGTACTCATTGGGTTTGTTATTTGGCGTTATCGCTAACTTTTGCGAAAATGCATCTGGTGATTGTGAGAGCAAGGCTACATCATAACCCCACTGCCGGATGGGAGGCTGGTAAAAAGGTACTCGGCCACTGTTATTATTAATCGGATATACTTGCAGAGATGAATTAGTTAAGGATGTTGCCAATGGTGCAGTAGCATAGGCACTACGAGTTCTTTGGATAAAAGAGCCGTTAATTGTAGCTACAACAGCATCGCTTCCGCCGCCAATTGGGTTCCAATTTTCTAATAAGCGGACAAAGTTGTGTAAGCCACCATTATCTTCTGTAGGACGAGCTGGCGTGTCTGCCCCTGCTGCGGCTAAGTTAAAGGTGGTAGCTGTTGCCCATTGTAGCCAAGAAGAATTCTGTTGGCTGCCAGGACCCAGTACGTCAAATGCATTTTCATCGCTAGTGCTGAAAGCAACTTTAATTTGTAACACTGGCGATAAAGCTGGTTGGGTTGTTGTAGCAGTAAATGTTGTTGGTGAAAGTACTGTTGGGGGATTATTATCACTGTTGCTTGAATAGAACCATAGAGCATTAGCTGTGTTATCTGGGTGGCTAGAACTAAAAGTACTGAGTGGAAATGAAGTTATTTTGCCGCTCTTGATACCTATAATGATTGGTTTATTACTAGCATCAAGCGTGAGTTGTCCAGATGCATCACGGACAAAGGCAACACGACGAGGATAGCCTAGATATTTAGAATTAGTCGGTGATTGTGCTGTTGTACCTGCTAAATGGGTAGTCAGAGAAAAAGTCTGTCCATTTCCCTGAGTGCCAGTAACAGCCGAGGCTCTTAGACCTGCTGGATATGCAGCAACATCACCGGGTAGTGTTACGTACCAACCCTTACCCGGAGTACCAGTACCCGGATCGCAAGCTGAAACAGGTAGTGTCAGACATACTTCCATTAAATACTCCGGGCCAGTTTTCCTCCGCTGGATTGGTGTAACAAAGTTATTGAGGTAAGAACTACCTTGAATACCATTAGCTGTATTACCATCAAGGTCTTTAGGCAAGCCGTCGCTACCATACCAAGCAGCATTGATGACATTGGCGTTGTTGCTAGCAAACCCATTGTTCTTAAATGCGGTAATAGAATTAGTATCCCCCAAATTATTATTTAGGTCATAGTCTCCATCGCTGCGGTAGCCCAACTGAAAGTTATTAGAAAGAAGTGTGACCGCATCTGACAGCACGCTGGCGGGTCGCCAGTCGTCCCCAGTGGTACAATTTGGTAATCTAGGGTCACCAGTACGACAAGCAAAGTTTGGATTAAAGTCTGATGAGGTTGCACCGCGAGAGTAAAAATTGCTTAAATCACTAGCTAGAGCTGTATTAAACTCTTCTTTGGTATGTTTATTAAAGTCGCCTTTAATATATACAGGCAAGTTAGAAGCTAGAATCAAGCCTTTTTCTGCATCTCTATAAGTCTGAACACGCCAGATTGGGTTGCCATTGATTAACATAATGGCATTGGGACGGCGAGTTGGGTCAAGTTTATAATCTACAGGGCTTTGTGATTTTTGAGTATCTTGTTTTGTTTGTCTTTGTGTCGCTGTATCTGTTGCTGTAATGCCAGCAGGATAACTCAAATCCGGCAGTGCATCATCACGAGTAGCATAAATAATACCACTATTGGGAATTAAGTATTCTTGTGGTGTTGCTGTACCATAAGTAGTTGTCCGCAACTTATTAATGTCTAATACAGTAGCGCGAATTTCCAGAGGTTGGCGGGCTTCTTTAGCGAGTTCATAGTCTGTAGACGGGCTTGCTACTGTCCCAGTTGCATTAATAGTACAGGTATATTGAAAGTAACAAAGCGTTGATGTCCCAGTTCCATTTCCATTTACACCATCAGCGTTGGTGAATGTTTCTACACCAGCTGTTGATACATCATTATGAATTGCCTTAATCTGTCTGGCATCTAAAAAAGCAGTTTCATAAATTGCCCCGTGAGGGATGACGCTAGTACTTGGAGCGCCGATACTACCATCTAATATTTGGATCGCACAAATAGAAGCATCAATAGCAGACTGCTCTGAGATTGTAAGTGTCCCAGAGGCAGCGACTAGCCCCATAGCGGTGTTCAGTGTTGGATTTACTAACCGCCCATTGGGATACATTAAATTAGCTTGGTATTTTAGTAAAGCTAAATAGTCAGAAACACCCTTTGTTGGAGCTGCGTAGACAATACCATTATGGGAGTTACCACCCGCAGCTTTGTCATAGATAAAACTTGGCACAGACGGAAGACTAGGACTATTGAGGTTCTTAGCTGTAGTGCTATTTGTAGGGTCGTAGAAGCTACTTATACAAGCAATAGGTTTAGGGCTTGTCGCACTGTAGCCACTCGCTTGGTAGTGATAAACTGCTGTAGCCCGCATCCGTAAATACGGCGTGTTAACAGGATCTGGTAATACTATATTAGGCTTGTAAGTATCTTGATTAATGCCAATAGTATTAGGCACGGGCATCATATCTGACCAAATTCTATTTGTAGCAGCCGCCGCTGTGTTCAAAACAGTTTGGGTACTACTAACAGTTAAAAGTGGAGGTAAATAAATCCCTGCACCAGTGACTACCCGCAAGCCACCCACAGGAGCGGCGACAGTAGTTGGTACTGTAGCAGCTGCTGATTCCCAATCTCCATCTCGGTCAACAGTTCCTAAATCAGCTAGTTGCTGTACACGACTGCTGCGAGTCCGAGTTCCACTTCCGTTATCCCAGTTAATACCTGCAATATTTTGGGTATCTGTGGTAGCATCTGAACCAACAAATGTCGTTCCGTTCCACCACAATGCAGGTAGGTTATTGCCAAGCAAAATGCGATCGCCAACGTATTGTTCTTTACCTAGTTGTTGTTGTGTAGTTGGTTGTGTAGCACTAGGTAGCAGGTTAGAACTACTAATATTAAGTGTTAAATTGGAATAATTAGTTTTAGTTTTACCATCACTAGGGTTAAAGGGATAAACCCAAGTGTCTGGTGGACGAAGTGACTTACCACTTCCTTGTAAGACTGTACTAGTCGTATAATCTATACTAGTCGTAGGATTTATTATTGCATCTCCACCAAAAGCAACTTCCCCATAGGGTACACGGCGGGTACGTTGTTGAAAGTAAAGTACTAACTGGTTATTACGGACACTAGCTAGTTGCGCTGCACTGGCAGTAGCTGTAGTTAAATTTAATAGTTGTAGTTGCTGTGTAATGGCATCTTGAACTTCCTGTGGGTCAGTAGATGCAGCGTTAGCCATCTGTGCTAGCACCAAAAGATTGATACGTTGTGCATAAGCTAGGCTATTGTAGGCAATATTATTCGTTCCGTCAGTGACTGATATGTTAGTGCTAGTATTACCATTTTGAATAGGAGTAACTCCTTGTCCTTGGAATAAATCCACTAGAGTACCGTTACTTGCATTACCAGTGAAACCACCAGCTCCTAAATTGCCACCTACAAAAATTTTGGCATTGTCCTCACTATAGAAACAGGAATTTACACTACTAACCTGATAAAGTTGCACATTATTGCCACCAGTCAGGAAGTTACTATTAGTCAAGATCCGTCCATTTAGGTTAAATTTGGGACCAGGGGTAAGTTCTATATCATCGTTATAAACCACCGCATTGTTAACTAGCGGTAGTTGTACACGGTCTTGTTGATATTCTAAACTTGAAAAACCTTTATTCCCTTTAAAAGCTTCGTAATTAACTGCATCACTACCAGTCGTTGGTGGATTAGTGATGGGAACATTAGCAGTGTAGACAAAAAAGCTTTTTTGGAGCTGACTAGCAATACTAACCCAGCCCGTACTCCCCACCAAAGCAGCACTTGTTGCTACACTATTTTTACAAGTGCTGCTTATACTACCAGAAGTCATGGGTGGAGTTCTTGCCTCTAGAGGATTTCTAGGGCGGCTGTATGTGCCACTAGTTATAGGTGGAGTTCGGAAATAAATTCCATAAAGAGTATAGGAGTCAAATTTACCATTGTTATTTGTATCAATGGGGAACATCCATGCAGTTGTCATATCTGCTGGCTGATTTGTTTCTCCTGTTGGTAGAGTTGTATAGTTAAAATGGACTTTTAGTGGAGTTTCGTCTCCAAAAGTATATTCAGACAAATTAGTACTACCATTTGCAGTACTACTTAAGGTACTCTCTAAAACTTTATCTGAAGGTACGGCTCGTGGTAGTCGGCTATCAGTAAATAGCTTGTCTAATTTTGCCCTAGCTCTATCAAGGGCTGGTGCTGCGGCGTTAAGTACAGACTGATTAACTCGGACATTACTGGCATTTTTAGAGCGTTCAAAAGAGCGAAATAAAATGGCGGCTGTTAATAATACGACTACTATTAATACCATTGATACTGTCGGCAATAAAAATCCAGCGTTATCCGATGCGCGTCTTTTTCGAGTGCCAAAAACAGCCCGTAGTAACCAAATAATTTGCTTGTTAATTGCAGATAAAAACTTCTTGCTAATTTGCTGGAAAGTTTTTTTAATTGCCTTGACTAGCTGAGTTTTTCGAGACATAGCTGCTTCCCTGTCAAGTGGTTTATAGCGGATTTTTTACTTTTTTATACATCTTCAACTTTGCCTATAAAGTCTTTTTAGAGGCATAAAGTGAGGCTATATTTATTTAATTACTGCATCTTGTTTGACTAACAAAGTAGCTATAACAAAAGACAATTTATTAAAGTTATACCATTCATTAAGTGTTAAGTTTATCCGGTAAATACTGATTTTTTGATAATTATTTAATCAAAATCCGATAAAGGTAATAGCATAATTTCACAGTAAATTTGCGGAAATTTATCTTATCTAAAAGCAAATTTATGAAGATGTTGTTAAGAGAGTAAGCTTATAATACCCATCTGTTAAAGGAAAGATATCAGCTGGCTGCAAAATAATTAGATATAGGGATTTTAACTTCGGTGCAATACTGTGAAAAGCTCACCCTATCTTGACTTTAATCCCTCTCCTTACTAAGGAGAGGGACAGGTTTTGCATAGCATAACCAGGGTGAGGTTTTCTTGGGCTATTCGATAAACCGTAAATTGCGTCGAGAGAGACTTGTGTGTACACGTAGCTGCTTTCATAAGCAGAGGGGCTGGGGGTGAAGTTCAACTACTAAGTAAGTGGGTCAAAATATAAAACCTCACCCTCAATCCAGGGCTATTTCATTCTATTTTTACGGCAGTTTTTAGGAATCTTTTTCAGAAAAATAAGAATTTAAACGCGATTTAAGTTAAGAACCGTAGTTTTTGCCCTCACCCTAAATCCCTCTCCCAAGTCTGGGAGAGGGACTTTGAAAACGTCACATTTTAGAATGAAATAGCCCTGCCCTCAATCCCTCTCCGATGCTTTGGAGAGGGAAGCCGGAGGTAGGGTGAGGTTTTATCTTATGTTTAATTACGCCTACCTAGTTATCCCCTTAAATTTCGTATATTTTGAGCAATACTTTCCAGCACCCCAGACAAATTAGCATAGACATCATTATTCGTAAATCTAATAAATTTAATTCTTGCTGATTCAATAAATTCTTGTCTTGCCTTATCATATTCAGCAGCATCTTCTTGAAAATGGCTTTCGCCATCAATTTCTATAGCTAATTTTAATTCAGAACTATAAAAATTTATAACAAATTTATCTACACTATATTGTCGGCGAAATTTACAGTTTTCCAACTGTCTATCTCTGATTTTATCCCAAATCATTTTTTCGGCTTTTGTTATATTTTGGCGTAAGTGTCGCCTTTTATCTATTTCACTATTTTTGTTATAAAGTTTAGTCATTTTTATTTCAAATTCCAGTCCCCTCTCCTTTATAAGGAGAGGGTTAGGGTGAGGTCAACTAATAACTGTAAATGTTTATCCCGCCTTGATTGAATTGCTCACAATATAATAACCTCACCCCGCCCTTCGGGCACCCCTCTCCTTATTAAGGAGAGGGGGAGGGGATATGGATTAGGCGCTAAAGTATTTTGCTAGGGGGTGGTAAGCAATAATCGCAGTGGTAGACTGTTCTGGATAAAGTTGTTCACTTTCATCCATATACAAGTTAATTCTGTCAGTCTGCAATAACTCTAGTTGCTTGTATTGGTCTTGGATATTTGGACAAGCTGGATACCCAAAGCTATACCGTGAGCCACGATAGCGTTGTGCTAATATATCCCGAATATTGTCGGGTTCTTCAGCAGTAAAGCCTAACTCTCGGCGGATTCTGGCGTGTGTCCATTCAGCGACAGCCTCTGCTACCTGCACCGCCATACCGTGGAAATACAGATAATCGGTGTATTGATTGGCAGCAAACAACTTTTGGGCGAATTCTGTCGCAATCTCCCCTACAGTCACAGCCTGCATGGGGAACACATCAATAATTCCTGACTCCTTTGGTGCGAAGAAATCTGCTATGCACAGCCGCCTTAATGACTTCTGTCTGGGGAATTCAAAAGTTGTAACCTGTTGTGATTGGTTCTCTGAATCATATATATGTAGAGAATTCCCCTCGGCTTGACAAGGGAAATAACCATAAATCACTTGGGGATGCAACAGATTTTCTTCAAAAATTCGCTGTTTCCAAGTTTCTAAAATTGGGTACACTTTCTCAGCCAAGAAAGCCTGATATTCTTCTTTAGATTGTTCCTTTGGTTTGCGGAATTGCCATTGTCCAGCAACTAAAGCTTGTAAATCTAAGTGCCAGAATATTTCCTCGATGGGAATATCATTAGGCTGCAATAACTGCGTTCCCCAAAAAGGCGGCGTGGGACGTTCAATATCTATTGCCACTGCGTCCGAACGTCTTGTATCTACTTCTTTTAGTTCAGCAGATGTTTCTTCCGCAGTTGTAGCTTTTGGCTCTTTGTGACCATTTTTTGAAACTTCAGCAGTTTCAATTTCGTTTAAAAATCCTTGCAAATCTTCCCAGTTACCAGCGGACTTTGCTGGCATTAATTTATCCATGAAGTGCAAGTCTGAAAAGGCATCTTTGCCATAAACAACTTTACCTTTATAGGTATTTTGGCAATCTTCATAGACAAACTTGGGAGTTAAGGCTGCACCGCCTAATATCACGGGGACACTAATTCCCTTTTCGTTGAATATCTCCAAATTCTCTTTCATGAAGGCGGTAGATTTTACCAGCAAACCACTCATGGCTATACAATCAGCTTTGTGCTGTTCGTAAGCGTTGATGATGTTTTCTACCGGCTGTTTAATTCCCAGGTTAATCACCTTGTAGCCGTTGTTGGATAAGATGATATCCACCAAGTTTTTACCAATGTCGTGGACATCGCCTTTAACTGTGGCAATGATAAAGGTTCCCTTGGCATTGTTACCTGATTCTGATTTTTCCATGAACGGTTCTAGAAAGGCAACTGCCGCTTTCATGGTTTCGGCAGATTGCAAGACGAAGGGTAACTGCATTTGTCCTGAACCGAATAATTCCCCGACAACTTTCATGCCATCTAGCAGGAAGGTGTTGATAATTTCTAAGGGGGGATGTTCTTCTAAGGCTTTTTTGAGATGTTCTTCTAAGCCGATGCGTTCGCCGTCGATGATGTGGCGTTTGAGACGTTCTGGGATGGGGAGACTTTCATCTAAGGAGCGATCGCGCTTAGTTGTAACTCCAGCAAATACTGTGGTAAGCTCTCCCAAGGGATCGTAAACGCAAGCATTACCCTCAAATTTCCGTTCGTCATAAATCAACTGGCGACAAATTTCTTGATGGCGGGCGTCAATCTTCGCTAGCGGTAAAATTTTGTTAGCGCTGACAATGGCTGCATCCATTCCCGCCGTTGTCGCTTCGTGCAAAAACACTGAGTTTAGCACCATCCGCGAGGCTGGATTCAAACCAAAGGAAATATTGGAAACACCCAAAATTACATGGCATCCAGGCAATTCTTGACGAATTCGCCGGATGGATTCAATTGTGGCTTTACCGTTTTCTCGGTCTTCTTCAATCCCGGTGGAAATTGGTAACGCTAGGGTATCAAAGAATATTTCTGTGGGTGGTATGCCATATTCTACAGCTTGACGGTATGCACGTTCTGCGATCGCAAACTTTTTATCTGCTGTCCGCGCCATCCCATCTTCATCGATAGTACCAATGATTACACCAGCACCGTATTTTTTCGCTAACTCTAGCACTTTCAAAAAGCGCGGTTCCCCATCTTCGTAGTTGGTGGAGTTCAGCAAACACTTACCACCAGCAACCTTTAAACCCGCCTCCATTTTTTCCCATTCGGTGGAGTCAAGCATTAAAGGTAATGTCACATTATTAACAATGCGCGAAACTAATTCGTGCATATCCCGTACACCATCGCGTCCCACATAATCGACGTTGACATCGAGAATATGTGCGCCTTCTTTGACTTGCGCCCTCGCCATTGAAACGAGTCCATCCCAATCTTCGGCATTTAGCAAATCGCGGCACTTTTTGGAACCACTGGCGTTAAGACGTTCGCCAACAATCAAGAAGGAGTTATCTTGATCGTAAGGCTGAGTGGTGTAAATTGATGCTGCTGCCGGTTCTAAGCTAGGATGTCTAACTTTTGGCTTCAAGTCTTTAGCAAGTTCTGCCAATTGTTGAATGTGTTCTGGACGCGTCCCACAGCAACCCCCGATCACTTGGACACCCAAATCTTCAACAAAATGCATCAATGACATCCGTAATTCTAACGGTGTCAGGCGGTAGTGCGCTTGACCGCCGACGTTCTCAGGTAAACCCGCGTTGGGAATACAGGAAACGATAAAAGGTGAATGTTCTGCCAAATACTTGATATGTGGTTTCATCAAGTCTGGGCCTGTGGCACAGTTTAGACCGAGAATATCTATTGGGTAATGTTCCAGAATTGTCAGCACAGCGCTGATTTCTGAACCAACCAACATTGTACCCATGCTTTCCATTGTCACAGACACCATCAACGGCCGGCGATCGCCTTTTTTAACAAACACCTCTTCGATGGCATTCAGCGCCGCTTTAATTTGCAGCACATCTTGGCAAGTTTCCACCAGAAATAAATCGACACCACCATCCCACAGCGCTTCTGCTTGTTCAGCAAAAGTAGCTTTCATGGTGTCAAAGTCAATATGTCCCAAGGTAGGGAGTTTCGTTGTCGGGCCGATGGAACCTGCCACAAACCGGGGTTTTTCTGGTGTGGAAAATTCCGCAGCGACACCCTTGGCTAATTCGGCTGCTGTCTTAGTGAGGTAGTAGGCTTGGTCTGCTAAGTCATATTCTGCCAGCACTAGGGACGTACTGCCAAAAGTATCGGTTTCAATGACATCAGCACCAGCCGCGAGAAAGTCACGGTGAACCTTAGCCACGGCTTCGGGTTTGGTGTGGACTAAGTATTCGTTACAACCTTCATACTGTGGGCCGCCAAAGTCTTCAGCAGTCAGGTTTTGGGTTTGTAAGTTGGTTCCCATCGCCCCGTCGAATACGAGGACTGGGCTATCTGGACTACGCAGGCGTTCAAGGAAAGGATGAGTCATATTTTCCTAGAAGAAATGAGGATATCAAGTGAGTCTTGTGATACTCGGCTTACTTTATTATTTTCCAAGATTGTGATATTTTCGGCATCTTTTAATTAAGTCTGTTTTGCTGAAACTCACTATTGGCTCATTTTGACCTGATTTATCAAGGTTGGCGATGGTAAAATTATGTAAAAGCGTCCTCATATCATGTCGCTTGAGTGCTTATTAAACTCGAAGAACCCCACCCCGCGAAAGTTACGCTTTGTCTTCCCTCCCCGTTTGCGGCTATGGTGTGGACACAAGTCTTGCCGCAGCCATATCTTTATTAATAAATCTCGATTAATAAATCTCGCACTGCGTTTCTATCCCGCCTCGGAATGAATTCCGAGTCTCATAGCTAAAGTTTCTATCCCGCCTCGGAATGAATTCCGAGTCTCATAGCTAAAGTCCACTCAAGTGGACTAAATTGCTCGTTCAGTCCACTTGAGTGGACTTCAGCTATCAGCCCTGAACTTCAGTTCTGGGCGGGATGTGGGTGAGTGTGACAGTTTCACTGAATTATACACATAGTCAGATGAAATATTTTCGCCAAGTTTATTATCTTGGGATCACAGCTTAGAGTTGTTACTCCGTTCAGCTCAAAGATGGAAAAAACACCAGGAGTATAACTTGAGTCTTACTATGGATTTAAATTCTTTGTTCAATCTAAATACATTTATTGAATTATTACTGGGGATTAGTTTGAGCGCGGCGGCTGGCTTTCGAGTCTTTGTACCACTGCTAGCATTAAGTGTGGCTTCAGTTTTTGGACATTTAGATTTGCCGACTAACTTTGATTGGGTGGAAACACCTCAAGCTGTAATTGTATTTGCAGTCGCTTGTTTGCTGGAAATTACCGGTTATTACATTCCTTGGTTGGATCATCTGCTGGATATTGTAGCCACTCCTGCGGCATTTATCGCCGGGACAATCGTAACAGCATCTGTTGCTCCAGAGATGAATCCCCTGGCGCAATGGACGTTAGCTTTAGTTGCTGGTGGTGGAACCGCAGGATTAACTCAGGGATCAAACTTATAGATGGAAGATACTAAATCTAGTGGTAATCAATAAAATCAGGTGCAATCATGCCAAATGGCAGAATATGACAACCTTTGTAAAATACTCGCAGAAAAGTATCCCCGTGATTTTACCCGTTGGTTATTAAATCAAGAACCGCGAACAATTGAAATATTAAAAACTGAATTGGGTATCGAACCAATACGTGCTGATTCGGTGACATTTTTGCAAACAGAAAATCGGATTTTACACCTGGAATTTCAAACCACAATCAAATCCCAAAAACCAATTTCTCTGCGGATGCTAGATTATTACGTTCGATTGGTACGTAAATATCAAGTTCCTGTTACGCAGGTAGTAATTTTCTTGCAACAGACAAACGACAAAATCGCCTTTACTGAAGAATATATCAGCGAAGTCACAACCCACCGTTATCGAGTTATCCGGTTATGGGAGCAAGATTCGGCACTATTTCTTAGCAATCTGGCGTTATTGCCTTTAGCACCGTTAACGCGAACAGATTCAGCCCAAGCGTTATTATCCCAGGTAGCTGAGGAAATTGCTAAAATTCCAGATATCGAGACGAGACAAAATACTGCTGCTTACACGGAGATTTTAGCAGGCTTAAAATTTGAAAAAGATTTTATTCGTCAATTATTCCGGGAGGAAATTATGCAAGAGTCAGTAATTTATCAAGATATTTTGCAGAAGGGAGAGCAGAAGGGAGAGCAGAAGGAAGCATTGAAATATACTTTACGCCTTTTAAATAGACGCTTTGGTGAGATAAATTCATTAATAATTGAACGTCTCCAAGTCTTATCTACTGAACAATTGGAAGGATTGGGAGAAGAATTTTTAGATTTTTCAAATGTATCTGATTTAGTTGCTTGGCTTGAGCAAAATACAAGCAGTTAAATAATTCGTAATTCGTAATTCGTAATTCGTAATTACGTTTTGTGACGAAGAGTGCTGTTGTGGGGACGGTTTCCGACTCGCATTACAACGTGCGATTTAGCTGAGGCATTCAATTCGCGCTGCCTGTATAAACAGGGGACTTAAACCCCCAAAGTTCGTTAAAATAATTCGTAATTAGTAATTTAAGTTTTGTAATGGGGATTTAGCGCAAAGTCGAGCTAGGCGCTAACAGCAGGTTTCCCGACTTGTACCCCTACGGGGTTCTTGTTACGCGCAGCGTCCTATGCACCCTGCTAATTTAAATATTACAATAACAATCCACAATTAAGCTCGCCGCCTGATGAAATTGTTGAACAGGAAACGCAGGCAATTTTGACCTATCTTCGAGCCAAGTTAGAAGGTAAACAATGATATCTTTCTAAGTTGCTAATCGTTGGCTCGTAACAGCACTATTGCAGGGATTATAAAGGTATATTTAACTAGAATTAAGGTATTATAGCGATTATTGTTTGGATACTATAAGCAGTAGGGGTTTACAGATGTGTGCCTCTACGAGGGATATGCCAGTTTAGCTATAAATTAAAATCTACCGTTTTACGGGTATTAGAAAAATGAGGTTTAAAGACTGGGCGACTAGGGTGCTACTAATCTCGCTGATGTTCATGGCTTTAATTGTAGTGCTGCTAATTGGACGAGCGACAAAATTACAAAATAATCCGACTACATCCCATATATCCAATCCACGGATTATGGCCTGGAGTCAATATCCCCAAGCGCAATTTCAATCAGCGAAATACCCAGAGAATAAATCTCAAAATGTTATCAAGTCCCCAGTCAACATTAACAAGCCTGTAGCAAGGTACGTAACGACTCAAGCTTTTGCACAGTACAGACCTAATTATCAAGTTGCTTCGGTTGACCCAAGTAACTATGGAGAACGTTACACCCAAGATGTTAACGGCGTTCTTGTCAACAATCAACCAATTATCGTCCTCCATGAAACTGGTTATTCTGCTTCCAGCGCGGTTAATTTCTTTCAAGTAGCCCATACTGATGAAAGTGTGCAAGCAAGTTACCACGCTTTAATCAAGTTAGATGGAACGGTAGTTTATCTAGTACCGCCAGAAAAGCGGGCTTTTGGTGCAGCTAACTCAGTATTTGAAACTCCACAAGGAGTGGAAACTGTGCAAACGAATCCGAATTTACCTGCGTCTGTGAATAATTTTGCTTATCACGTCTCTTTGGAAACACCGCCAGATAGTTATGACGCTAGCAGCCAACAAAACCATAGCGGCTATAAGGAGGCTCAATATAATTCTCTTGCTTGGTTAATTGCTCAAAGTCAAGTCCCAGACGATCGCATTACTACGCACCATCTAGTAGACCGTTCTGGTAAAAAAGTTGACCCGATAAATTTTGATGGGAATAAATTTCTGAGCTTACTTAATACTTATCGTCAAATTAGACCAATATATAGAGTAAGTAATTAATTTAACGTGGGTGAGTTTGATAAACCTCTCCCTGCTTGAACTTTACTTGAAGTCTGTCCCTCTCCGACGGGCCAGAGGGATAGGTTTTGCACAAGTAAAAGCTCAAGCAGGTCTATTTAACCAAGCTATTTGCTAAAGCTATAAATTTGCTGTGTCTCCAGGCGATCGCTAATCGATGAAGGCAGTGTACCATCTGAAAATGTCTGTCGATCCAGTTGAACTTGTAAATTACTCAAAGGATCGCTACCAGAAGAAATCAGAAATTCTATTTTCTGGATGTAAGGCAAAGTTGCGAGGTTATCCAGAATTTGGAAGATAGCCTGGATATAAGGATGGCCATCCTGGCGATACCAATCACAGCTAGCAACTTTTGGCTGATCGAAACCCAAGTGTACTGTTAAAGATGGCTCGTCAAATATAGCGATCGCTAATGGACGCGCTTCTTCCTGTAACAATAAATCATTACTTTTCGCTAAGTGTCGCAGTTTCTCCAAGCGTTCATAACGTTCTGTCACAACTTCCGGGTCATCTTGCCAATGAATTGCTACTGTTGCCAGATAAGTCTGTAACAGCATGTGACCCAGTTTTTTCGCCTTTGTCGCCAGATAATAGGAATTGTAGTCGGTTGCTTCAATCAATAACGGAACGCGATCGACTACTTCCAACCCATAGCCCTTAACTCCAGCAATTTTACGGGGATTATTTGTAATCAAACGTATCTTTTTAATCCCCAAATCCATGAGCATTTGTGCGCCCATCCCGTAGTCTCGCAAGTCGGCGGGAAATCCTAAACGCTCGTTTGCTTCTACTGTATCCAGTCCCATATCCTGCAATGAGTAGGCTTTCAGTTTGTTAATCAAGCCGATTCCCCGTCCTTCTTGGCGCAGGTATACAACTACACCTTGACCGGCAGCCTCAATCATTTTCAGTGCTGCTTGTAACTGCATCCGACAGTCGCAGCGCAAAGAACCCAAAGCATCACCAGTTAAGCATTCTGAGTGCATCCGCACCATTACCGGCTCATCTTTAAAATTAGCTGGATCGCCCTTGACAATTGCGACGTGTTCTGTATTGTCTAAGGTGTGGCGATAGGCGTAAATTTCAAACTGGCCAAATTGACTAGGCAGCTTAGTAATCACCTCACGATAGACTAAGCGATCGTGCTTTAGGCGATAACTGATTAAATCCGCAATACTAATGATTTTTAAATTATGGCGTTTGGCATATTCGACTAACTGCTGCAACCGCGCCATTGAACCATCGGAGTTTTGAATTTCACAAATTACTCCTGCTGGGTATAGTCCTGCTAGCCTAGCTAAATCCACAGCCGCTTCCGTATGTCCTGCGCGTTTGAGTACGCCTCCAGCTTTAGCCCGAATCGGGAAAATATGACCAGGACGACGTAAATCGGTGGGTTTTGTGGCTGGGTTGAGAGTAACCTGGATAGTGCGGGCGCGGTCTTCTGCTGAGATGCCTGTGGTTACACCCAATTCTGGGCCAGCATCAATGCTAACAGTGAAGGCAGTTTGGTTAGTATCTGTAATATTGCTTACCATCAAGGGTAAGTCTAGCTCGTCTAGGCGATCGCCTGTCATTGCCAAACAAATCAGCCCTCTAGCTTCCACCGCCATGAAATTAATCGTGTCGGGTGTGGCAAATTGGGCAGCACAAATTAAGTCCCCTTCATTTTCTCTATTTTCATCATCTACCACTACAATGACGCGGCCAGCTTTTAGGTCTGCTAAGGCGGCATCAATCGAATCAAATTTAAAAGCTTGGTTAGTATTAGGCTGTGACACAGAAAGATTTCCAGCTACCAACGTAAATTTTTTTAACAATTTCTTCTTTTAGATTGTAGCTCCTTTATAAGGCAGAGAAGTAGACTAGCAATGATTTGATAAGGTGATAACAATTTTTGCCATTATAAAGTGCAGCGACAGTAAAACATGAGGGGGCATTTTCTACGGTGTGCATCTAGTCGCTGATATTGTTGATAGCTGATAACGAATTCACCATTCATGGGATAAGGATTTCAGATCATGGGCAAATTTAGACGCGTACCCGTTGGGATTGTTGGCGCGTCGGGCTATGGCGGAGTACAGTTGGTACGGCTACTGATGGATCATCCAGAAGTTGAACTGGTTTATTTAGGCGATCAGAGCAGTATCGGAAAATCCTTTGGGGATCTCTACCCGCATCTGACTCATGCAGCTAACTTGCCAATAGAGGCGGTAGAACCAGAAATAATTGCTCACCGTTGTGAAGTAGTTTTCTTGTCTTTACCAAATGGTCTAGCTTGCCAAATCGCGCCCAAATTATTAGAAAAAGGATGTAAGGTACTAGATTTAAGTGCAGACTATCGCTTCCGTAATTTGACAACTTATACAAATTGGTATGGCATTGAGAGAAGCGATCGCAAAATTGCAGCTACAGCAGTTTATGGATTACCAGAACTTTATCGCGATCGCATTGCCGAAGCTCAACTTGTTGGCTGTCCTGGTTCCTATCCCACCGCTAGCCTTCTTGCACTTTCGCCACTCTTAAAGCAAGGCTTAATCAAACCAGAAACAGCTATTATCGATGCCAAATCTGGTACATCTAGCAGTGGACGGCAAGCTCAAACTAATTTATTACTATCTGAAGCAGACAACTCTATAGCAGCTTTCAATATCGGCCGTCACCGTCATACCCCAGAAATTGAGCAAATTTGCAGTGACTTAGCTGGTCACGAACTCCTAATCCAATTTACACCGCACCTTATCCCAATGGTACGCGGTATCTTAGCAACCGTATATGCCACCATGAGCGATCCCGGTCTAGAGCGAGAAGATTTAATTACAATTTTCTCAGCCTTCTACCGCAACTCTCCTTGGGTGAGAGTCTGCGGTAGCGGCATTTATCCCCAAACCAAGTGGGCAACCGGCAGTAATCTTTGTTACATCGGTGTAGAAGCTGACCCGCGCACAGGTCGTGTGATTGTCATGTCAGCAATTGACAATCTAATTAAAGGACAGGCGGGCCAAGCAATTCAGTGCCTAAACCTGATGATGGGCTGGGATGAAACCTTGGGGTTGCCAAAGTTGGGGTTTTATCCATAAATCAGTTAGGAGCGGAGCCGGAGACGCTCCGCCTCTGTTTAGGAGTGATTAGTCATGAATTAAAAACTCCAAACTCCAAACTCCAAACTCCAAACTCCAAACTCCAAACTCCAAACTCCAAACTCCAAACTCCAAACTCCAAACTCCAAACTCCAAAC
>NZ_JBALFF010000034.1:0-47709 GCF_036916975.1 Nostoc sp. | reverse complement strand
AAACGTCCGGCTGTTCCTATGTTTATCGCGTAGTTGTTTAGGCGCACGGCGCGGTGTAACCGCGCCATTGCTTGTGACAGTTGCGTAAGTCCTGAAGCAAAATAGATTCTGGTCGTCCTAAAACCCTTGTAAATACTGAATTGTCTAGTTTTCGGGGAATTGGTTCTATCTAATTTGGGGAATTCCGATTTTGAGTTACAGTAAGCTTTTTGGACATGCATCGCAAATAACGGACTACCATAATGCGATCGCGCTGTGCCAGTTGCGTAAGTTATGTAAATTATTATACATATATTTTATTTTAAATAGCTACACATACTTTCAATTCATTATTTAGTAATATTTTCAACAGTTTCCAGGTTCCATCAGTTAGTTTTACACTTCAAATATTGACAATCATTCTCGTAAGGAGAATTGCTGATTCCTCTTGCCTTCAAAAATGAGCGAACGTACAGTCATAGCGCAGCATTTTGTTAAGGTAAAGCTTCATGTATTCTGGGTTAGCTGTGGAGAAGGCTGAGGATGAGTAGCCATAATGCAGAAAATTGCCATCACTAGAGCTGTAGCACTGATGGCATATAAAGGTAAATAAGAATCGGTATGACTAATTAACAGCGTCATGCAGAATCCACCAGAGGCTTGAGTGAGGGCAAATGAAAATGTCATAGCACTCCATGCACCGCGATGTTGCTTGGCTCCAACTAGTTCTAGAGCGTACATTGAGATTAAAGTCACAATTCCTGGTGTGAACATTCCTACCAAGAATGCCGAAAAATGTAACACCCACAAATTTGTTGTTACTAAAGGTAAAGCTACACCTAATGCTTTCAAGGTAAAACAGACTAATAAACAGCGTCGGAATCCACAGCCATCGCCTATTATACCAGTTAATAAGGGGCCAAGAGCTGCACCAATGCCAAATAATGACCAAGATAAACCACCCACCGCCAAAGAAAATCCTAACTCTCGCACCATAAAGTCCACCCAAAATAAGGTGTGGGGCAAAAAACCAATGGCGTTAAATGCGTAAGCTATCAATAAATACCACATACTCTGATTGCGCCAAAAGCTGATTCCTCCATCTGCGTAGGCGTAGCCCGCCGCAGGCATCGCTGTATGATTTACAGGAGTGGATGCAACAGCAATATCTCCCCAAGTCTTCCATGTGATGAGAGTTAACACACCACAAGTGATTCCCATTGCCAACCAAGCAAAAATAATGTGAATATTCACTAGCTCCGGAATCAGCCAGCCAGCTAAAGCCGCACCGAGTCCAATACCTGAAAAAATCACACCAGCAACACGTCCCCATTGAGGGGCGGGGACGTGCGGTAAAATCATTGGTGCAGCTAAAACCATCAAAATTGCACCACCAAAACCCGCCAAAAATCTCCAACTATAGAACCAGAGAAAACTCATGTGAGGAAATGAACAAGCAAGGTAACTCACAGAACATAACACCATCCCAAATCGCATCAAAATCTGATTACTGATTGTTTTGATGACACGTTGAATGCATATCGGTCCGACCAAATAACCGATTAAGGTAGCTACACCTAATTGCGCTGCTTCTTCCTTAGAGAACCATTTAGCTTGAATCAGTGCGGGCATCAAAGTAATATATGCAAATCGCCCAATTCCATTACCTGTAAAGGTAGCAGCTAACCCAGCCAGCCAAAAACTGGGTTTATTTGCTGTCATAAACCTTCTCCGGTTGCTGATTCTGAATGGGAGCAGATTCAGCGTTAATTTGATTTACCAAGGATTGCACAACTCGATCTGCATCAAGTAAGGCAGTTGAGTTAACAAAAGGTCTTGGTAAAATAAAGGTGTAAAACTTAGGACCTTCGATAGGTGTTCCTAGTGCCCAAATGTTTTTGTAAACATGATTTTCTTTGCTAATCATATTAAAATCCTGTGAAATATCTAAACCGTTGGGATGAAATTGATTATTAAAAAATGGGCGAGCAAAACCGTCAGCTATCATCTGTTGTAGCAAGAGATTTGAGCTTTGTTGTGGGCTAGGTATATCAATGCGTGACCTAATCAAAACTTCAGCTTCTAGAGTTTCAAATTTTCCTTGAATTACAAATAAATTGCTAGTTTTATCAAATTCCCATTCAGGTTGAGGACCAAGATCCATTTTTAAAATGCCGGCTTTTTGTAATGCCAACATTTCCTCTATTCTGATTTTTGGTGGACCTACTGCTAAACGATTCATCGTCGGTATAAATGCGGTCATCAGCCAGCGATGGCTGCTTTCTGTCAGCCCAGCAAAATCAATAGCATATCTGAGATTGTCCCTAACATCCCTTAAAATATCACAGGCAGCTTTTAAAGGATTTAATACATTACCTTCATTGGCATTGACAACATCTGTATATAAATAATTATTGAGCCATTGTTTAAATTGAGCTTTTGATTCTAAAGCCGTTAATGGGATGGGATTTGCCAGATTGTCCCAATAAAACTGATGTTGTGGGGGAATATAATCAAAAATCAAAGATTTACGTTCATTGGCTGGAACAGTTAAATAGGCATTAGCAAATATATTAGCTGCTATGTAGCTATGATATTTTTGGATATAAGTTTTGCTATAAACAAACTCCATATCATTTAATAATAATGGGAGAATCTGCTTGGCAAAATCTAATTTTTGATATTTATTTTTTAATTCATTAATTGCTTGTCGTGTCAAAAAATTAGCTTTATATTGTTCTCGGACTTCTTTTTGATTACTGGCTCTTGCAGATAGTGGTAATCCCGAACGAGAAAAGGCGATGATTTTTGGTTCTGTTTGTGATGGTTGATAGCAAAGAACTCCTTGTTGATTGCGGCTGAATTTTCCTCCCCGACCGATGGTAAGCATAGATAAAACATCGCATGTTGATAATCCCATTCCTTCTAGTGCTACGGTTTCATGAGATTCAATACCTGATGTAGATATGTGGAGAGGATAAGCAGAGAATAGACGAGAGTTTGCGGCATCTTTTCTTAAGATTTCATGTTCATGCCCCGTAGTTAAAAAAACATAATTTTGGTAGGATGTTTCACCAGTTTCTGTCTTAATATACCATGTTTTGAGGGAGGGAGTAGCAGAAATCACCCGATGTGAAACAGGTTTAATATTTACTGTATCTGGTGCGAGACTGCACAAATAACGAAAGCTCCATTCTAGGTATTCACCTAATAGCTTTCGGGGATAATAGCTATTGGGGTCGTGTAATGAAGAGGTATGGTCACAAAGCCATTCATAAAAAGAAGGTCCATGCAAAATTAATCCAGAACCTTGTACTGTGTGGTCGGCAAAAATAGTTATTTGACTTGCAATAGTATTAACTAATAAATGCTCTGCTTGGTCGGACAAATGACAACCTGCACCAAAAGGATTGGGGTCAAAAATAGTAATGTTTACGTTAATTTCAGGTGCAAATTTTTTGGCTCTCGCAAAGGCAACAATCCGCTCCAGAATGCTCAAACCTCTTGCACCTGCACCAATAACTGCAATGTCAACAGTTTTTGGTCCGATCCATTTACTAACGTCAATTATTAAATTATTTGGTTGATTTAAAGATTCTTCCATAATTTTGCTTTGGAAATCAAAAAATATTGCCAAATTCCCCTCACAATTAGCACGCGATCGCAGCAACTGTTAGGAACCTGTGAACAATATTTTCTTGAGCGTGAAAGTAATAGGTTTGAAACAATGTCCTAAATATTATAGTTGCTAAAAATTTGAATTTAGACTAGGGTAAGCACACTTAAAATCTAGAAATAATAAAATAGTAAATTAGGTATTTTCCCCATATAATAATTGCAGCTATCAAGTTATAGATATAGATATAGGACTTATGCAAGTGTCATATACTATTCACATTTTCTATCAATAAATAGTCCAAGAAACTCTAATTTTGACCATAGACTGTTGACTATGGATGATCTGGGAGAGGATTGATTATGCTAATTGCGTAAGTCCTGGATCGTTAGTTTTCCCTCTTGACTGGGAATAATTTAATTAGACAAGTTTTAAGGAAGTAATACAATGTCAAATTTGACGATTGAGCAACTGAAGCAAAGTGATGTACCTGTGATCGTCGCTGATAGCGAAGGAATTGTGGTAGATATAAACATTCACTTTGTCAATGTTTTTGGTTGGACTGCTGAAGAAATCATTGGTCAACCATTGACGGTAATTCTCCCACCGTTTTTTCAGGACTCCCATAATTTAGGATTTGCGCGGTTTTCTGCGACTGGACAAGCCACAGTCCTGAATCATCCTTTAAATTTGACGGCTGTTACCAAAGATCATCGAGAAATTGAATCAGAACACTTTATCATTGCAGAGAAGCAAGAGGAAGGCTGGCTTTTTGCTGCAAGATTACGTCCCCTGGCAATATCTTAAGCTGATGCGCGTCTAGATTGTACATTTTGTCATTGAATGACAAATGACAACCTCATGAGTAAATATACAAACTTTTATGTGTAACAGCTTAGGTTCGTAAGGATTAAATTTACCAGATGTCTGACTCAGATTCCCAACTTAAACAACTTCGTTCAACCCTGAGCAAAATGGAAATTGCTCTGAGTAGTGTTGAGGAATGTATTGTTTGGACAGATCGTCAGGGTAGAATTAAGTGGTGTAATGCTGCTCTGGAACGTTTGTTTGGACAGACTCGCTTGTTGCTTCTGGGAAAATCATTACCAGAAAAATTACCTTTATTACTGAATGGACAAGTGGTTTTTGGTTACACTCATCCTGTGGCGATCGCTCTAGAAACCAGAAAAAGTGGCAAACAATGTTATGAGTATTATAAATCCAGTCAATATCTGTTTTTAGAAATTGCTTGGTCGTATGTCGAAATCGCCAATAACCTTACACAGACAGATGACTCGGTGAGTTCAGTTTTAGTTTTACGAGATGTCACTCACCAAAGGGAAGCAGAACGCAGACTCCAAGAAGTTAACGAAGTCTTAGAACAACAGGTAGCTCAACGCACTCAAGAATTGCAAGCAGCTAATGCCCATTTACAACTAGAAGCAGCACAATTGCAAAACTTACTCAATGAACTTCATCATACCCAAGCTCAATTGATTCAAGCAGAAAAAATGTCTGGGTTAGGACAATTAGTAGCAGGGATTGCTCATGAAATCAATAACCCGATTAACTTTGTTTATGCTAACTTGATTTATGTAAAAGAATATGTATCTAATCTATTGGATATCGTGCAACTATATCAAAAGCACTACCCTAACCCGGTATTGGAAATTAAGAAAGCAGCGAATAAAATAGACTTGGAATTTTTGCAAGCAGATTTTCCTCACCTCGTGAATTCGATGGAAATGGGTACTGAGCGAATTGCCCAGATTGTGATGTCACTTCGTAATTTTTCACGCATGAATGAAGCGGAAATCAAGGCAGTTGATATCCATGAAGGTATTGATAGCAGCTTGCTAATTCTGCAACATCAATTGAGAGCCACATCGCAATATTCAGAAATCAAGGTAATCCGAGATTATGGTAACGTGCCATTTGTAGAGTGTTATGCTGGACAACTTAACCAAGTTTTCATGAATATTCTGGCAAATGCAATTGATGCGATCAACACTAAACGAACTTATCAAGAAATTAATGATTACCCCAGCAAAATCACGATTCGGACATCTGTGATTGACTCACAATGGGTAGAAGTTGCGATTGCAGACAATGGTATTGGAATTCCCGAAGCAATTCAATCACATATCTTTAATCCATTCTTCACAACAAAACCTGTCGGTAAGGGAACAGGAATGGGAATGGCTATCAGTTACAAAATTATTACCGAAAATCATGGCGGTAAGCTAACCTGTTTTTCAATGCCAGGAATGGCGACGGAATTTGTGATTCAAATTCCTGTCCAGCAGCAGGATTAGCGCGTCTCAAACCCTATTGACAAGGGAATTTGTTTTAATTTCTTCAATTTTTGGAGGTAGTGATTTTTGTTGGGAGCTAGGAACTATTTTAGAAGCAAGTAACTCCACAAATGCCCTAGCACGACCAAACCGTAAACTATGGGCAGTTCCAGTCAGCCAAATGGGTGGACTCTACCAAGAGCAGCAGTGGGCTGGACTGCAAACGGTGGTGATGATCGTGACTAGTACCTCACCTTTGGAACAAAACCACCCAGGAGGTGCAGTTTTACCTGACCTCTTTGCCCTGTGATGCCCAACGCATCGGTCGAGCCATTCGATTGCACTGGGGCTGGGGCATTGAAAATCAACTCCATTGGGTGCTGGATGTGACTTTTTCCGAAGATGCTTCCCGCATTTCTTAAATGACTAAATTGTGGCTTTCCTCGCGGCTTGGATTGTAAATTTCCTTCAACTTTTTGTTGTTTTACAAGCTTTTGCACTAAACTCTTTGAGACGGAAAATATGTTAGCTACTTTCCTGATTGAGATGTTTTTCTGAAGATGTGCTGCAACTATTTTTTCTCGAAGATCGACAGAGTAGGACTTCATTTAAAAATATTTATATTTTAATCTAGTGTACCTCATAATAGACTTTAATATTATCTGACTAAAGTCACACACCCTTATGGCTGACCTTGTGGAAACTGCTATCAGCGCGGGAAACTTCAATACCCTGGTGAAAGCTGCTGAAGCTGCAAATCTCATAGAAATTTTGAAAAGCCCTGGTTCTTTCACGCTATTTGCACCAACTGACGAAGCCTTTGCCAACCTCCCAGAGGGAACCTTAGAATCGCTACTACAAGATATCCCTAAGCTCCAGAAAATTGTCGCATATCATGTTGCTAGTGGGGATGTTAGGTCTGATGATTTGGTACAGATTAATGAGGCACAGACGCTTGAAGGGTCAATTGTCGCCATTGAATCTGCCAACGGTAAATTTAAGGTAAATAACGCTAATGTCATCAAAACAGACATTTTGACAGACAATGGCGTGATCCACGTTATTGATGCGGTGTTGATGCCTGCAATGGTTGCGGGGAAATAAGGGCATTGGGCAAAACAGGGCTGAGGTAGGAGGTAGGAGTTAGGAGTTGGGAGTTAAGAGTTAGGAGTTAGGAGTTAGGAGTTTTTACTCTTCCCCTGCTCCCCCTGCTCCCTCATCCCCCTCATCTCCCCACTCCCTACTCCCCACTCGCCATTGCCAGAATGCACCCACTACGTGCGGGAACAGTCAATGACAACTGCTGAGTTTCTCCTTGACTATTCCACTCAAATTCAGCAGTACCATATAACAGCTTGTTGGGTTGAGTCCGTAAACTGACGATATCTGCATTGGCTGTTGCCGAACTTGTGCCAGCGTTGACGGCAATTATTAATTCCTCTGTTCCTAAAGTCCGCGCAAAGATATAAATTTGTCCTTGAGCATGGAGGACTTGGTAATCACCTGTACGCAAGGCTGGGTATGTGTGGCGCAGGGCAATTAATTGACGATGAGTGTTGAAAATTTCTTGATTCCAGTTACTCTCTAAAGGAAAGCCACGACGTGAGTCTGGATCTATTGCACCAGGTAAACCAACTTCATCACCATAGTAAATGCTGGGCGCACCGGGAAAGGTGAGTAGCAGTAAAGTTGACAATTCTATACTACCTATATCACCGCCTGCAATGCTCATCAATCGGGCTGTATCGTGACTTGCTAACAAATTGAGTTGAGTTAGCTGAATTTCCCAAGGGTAAAGTTGCAGTACTTCTTGAATTTTGGTGGCGTACTCGGTGGCAAATAAGGGTGGGTAGGGTTGATAGTCGCGGCTTTGGACTTGTTCTAAGACTACGCGATCGCCTGCTGCAAAAGCAATTGTCGGCCCAGCAAATAGATAATTCATCACGCCGTCAAATTGGGTTCCATCCAACCACGCGCGAGAATCTCCCCAGACTTCGCCGACAATGTAAGCTTCAGGATTGACTGCCTTGACGCGATCGCGGAATTCCTGCCAAAATCCAGGAGTTTTTATTTCAAATGGTACATCTAATCGCCAACCATCAATGCCGAATTTTATCCAATATTCGGCAATTTCCATAATGTATTCCCGCACTTCTGGATTATCATGGTTAAATTCTGGCAAAGCCCGATTTCCCACCCAACCGCCGTAGTTTGCCGGGAGTTCACCATTGTATGGTGAAAGCGGCCAGCCTTCTATTTTGAACCAATTTACCCAAGGCGAATGAGGGCCATTCTCCAAAACGTCGTGGAAGAAGAAAAAACCACGGCTGGAATGATTAAACACCCCATCCAAAACAACTTTGATATTCCGTTGATGGGCTGCATCTAGCAATTCCTTAAAAGCTTCGTTGCCTCCCAGCATTGGGTCAACTTGATAATAATCGTGGGTATGATAGCGATGATTGCTGGCGGATTGAAAAATCGGTGTAAAGTAAATCGCGTTAATTCCCAAATCCTGGATGTAGTCTAAACCCTCGATGATGCCCCATAAGTCGCCGCCTTTATAACCCTGGAGTGTTGGCATAGAGTCCCAATCTTCCCAACGGGCTTCTTGCAATAACCGTTTGCGCGGCTGTTTACTTCTGGCAAAGCGATCTGGGAAGATTTGGTAGAAAACTGCGTGCTTTACCCAGTCTGGTGTTTGAATTTGCATGGATAACTTTTTGTAGCTTCAGAAGCGATCGTTGCAAATCTTAGCTTCTTTATGGCTCTTACTTATGATAGAGAATCTGTCATTTGCCAGTAGTCATTAGAGATTTAGTCTCTATCCTGCTACTTTATACGCAAATGTTATCATTCTTAACTATTTTGACTAGAAACTAGAATTTATTTGAGTTTTTAACAGAAATCGCACATACGGCTGCTCAAAGCTGTCTCACGAGCCACAAAAAATAACTATCAGGGAGACAGAATTGAAGAATATGAGTTATGAATTAGCAATTATTGTCTTAGGAAAAGGTTACTGCCTCCTAAGCTTAATTGATGTTATCTCTGAAAAAAAATAGATAACAATAGTCGCATCAAATAATCAAGGCGAAAAAACTACGTTATAGAACGACTGTTCCCTCTCAAATCACTATTTTGTTAGCAGTAAATAAATTTAGCTTGAGGTAAAAATGAGGCACGAAAAACTTTCTCCCGGATTACTTTTGGCATTTCGAGACTATCAAAATGAAGGAGATCAAGCTTTAGTTACACACAAGCGATCGCTTGGCATCATTGCCCACAAAAGCCCAGTCAAGCCCACTAAAAGCGTCGTTTTTATCTACTGCGACCATGATGCAGACTTAAGTTATCTATCACAATATAATATTGAAGTCAATCAAAACTCAGGAAGTGTGCGAACGGCTTTCTTACCGATAGAAAATTTAGATGTTTTATCTGAAGAAGATTTAATTCAGCGAATTAAGCCATCACGCAAACTTCATTTGAAGATGGACACTGCAATGGGAACAGTTAAATTACCGGAGTTCCAGAACCGAACCGGATTGAGTGGTAAAGGAGTAATTATCGGCATTATAGACAGTGGCATTGATCCGAAACACCCCGCCTTTGCTGGACGAATTTTACACATTTGGGATCAAACACTGCCAGGCCCCGGAGTCACAGAGGGCGGCTATGGGGCCCAATTGACGGGAGCGCAACTGACAATTTCTCAGGATACTGGCGGTCATGGTACTCACGTTGCGGGAATTGCCGCCGGTGCAGATGCTAGCTATGGCGGTATCGCACCAGAAGCAAAATTGGTTATCGTCAGGTCAGATTTACAGGATGCCCACATTGCTGATGCTGTGCGTTACATTTTCCGAGTTGCTAGAGAATTGGGATGCCCAGCAGTGGTAAATCTCAGCTTGGGCGGACACGCTGATGCCCATGATGGTAGTGATTCCTTATCAAAGGTCATTGATGCCGAAACTGGCCCTGGAAGAATTGTTTGCTGTGCGGCGGGTAACGAAGGAAACTATAACATTCATGGTCAAGCGACCATACCCAGTGGACGCACTCGCGGTATACGCTTTAATGTTCCTTTGAATCAAATACCCATAGTTTGGTTAAACGGTTGGTATTCCAAAGACGGCGAATTAGAAGTTTCTGTGCGGAGTCCTAACGGTTTTGTCACCCCTTTCCAAAAAATAATTACTCAGGGTAATGCCGCACAAGATTATCAGTTACCAGATGCACGGGTGCAATTAGCGACACCAGCGCCAGACCAAGCCAACGGCGACCATAATTTCTTTGTGCAAATACGCGGTATTGACCCCTCGCCAATCATGGGAGGTATTTGGCAACTGCGAGTCCGCAATGTTTCCTCAGCTGACACACGTTTAGACGTATGGACACTAGATGACAGTTCGTCAGTGTTTTTCACAGGTAAAAGTGTCAAGGATGCAGTAAAAATTGGTTCGCCAGGAGCCGCCAGCAGTGCAATTACAGTTGCCGCTTATACTACTAAAACCAAGTACATAGATATTGATAACCAAGTGCGAGAAATGGGGTTAGAATTGCATACTATTTCGGAATTCAGTAGTGAAGGGCCTCTACGGAATAATGGACAAAAGCCGGATGTAGCAGCACCAGGAGCGATGATTATTTCGACGCTTTCCGCCGATGCAAATTTTGACCGCTCATCGATGATTAATTCCAAGTTTGTGGTGCAGGCTGGTACGAGTATGGCAACACCGTTTGTTAGTGGATTAGTGGCACTGCTATTGCAGCGCGATCCTAAACTCGATCCGGCTGCGGTGAAAGACTTGCTACGTAAAAATAGTACCATTCCTGGAAAACCCACAGGCACATTTGATGATAAATGGGGTTATGGAGTGATTAACACTTTAAATCTGTAATTAGACTGAGAAAGATGAATATTATTTCTGTACAAGGGTAGGCAAGAAAAACCTATAAATTTGATAAGTTAAGGTAGACAATTTCTGTCTACCCTTTTTAGTAAGGAGTTGCTGATGAATTATCAAAAACTAGATGCCGCTCTTGCTACAGCGCTGAATGAGCTTGAAAATTCACAAGAAACTAGTTTGGCTGTTTTCATCCATACGGAACCAATTTTAAATTCTGCTGCAACTGCTGTTTTAGAAAGTTTTGGTGTCAGTGGTGTTAGCAGTGGCAAAGATATTTTTACAGCAACACTCTCACCAAATGCCATTTCCCAGTTGTCAGAGCAACCTTGGGTGAAATATTTGAAGCGATCGCACCAATTAGGTTTGGTTAATAGGAGATTAAATAATTCGTAATAGAGCCTCCGGCACGCTCCGCGGTTTTCATGCCCAAAGGGCTGTACGTAATTCGTAATTCGTAATTCATAAATTTTGTTTTGCAATGAAGAGTGCTGTTGTGGAGACAGTTTCCGACTCGCATTACTTCGGGGGATTTTAACCCCAACGCAAAACTTGTCGCTTGTTAGAAGCGAGGGACTCAGACCCCTCAAAAATGTTAAATATAGGGAAGTAGGGTGTTTCATCAGCATTGCCTAACCCTACAATCTGCGGATAATTTTTTGCTGTTACTGTGAATCAGGTTTTGGGTGACATACTCCACACACTCCTATCGACGGTGAGTCTGGGCTTCTCAACGACTCTTCTATGAAGACATTGATTGAGCTTTGAGGGCGTGTGTCCCACGCGCCTTTATGTTTATAGAGGCATTTAGATCCCTGCACAAACTGATATTGCAGTTAGGGCAATTGTGCATTCTTTGGGATAACGGTTTTTTGACCTTTTGCCCACAGCTAGAACATTCTTGCGAAGTACCGTTTGGATTTATAGCAACTACTTTTAGCCCAGCGTTTTCGGCTTTGACTATCAGTATTGAAATAAATTGACCCCAACCAGCATCGTTTACACTTTTAGCAAGTCGTGACTTAGCTAGTCCTTTGATATTCAGTTTTTCTACTGCGATAACATCATACTTTTTGAGTAAGCCATTAGCAGTCTTGAAATGAAAATCTTTGCGAGTTAAGCCAACTTTTTTATGTTGCTTACCCAATTTTTGAATAGCTTTCTTGCGTCTGTTAGAACCCTTTTTTCTACGAGATACACGACGTTGTGCTGATTTTAGCTTACGTTCAGTTTTACGCAAAAACCTTGGTGCTGCTATCCTGTCGTCATCGGAAGTAACAATAAAATCTATTAGTCCGACATCAATTCCAATAATATTGTTAGCGTCAAAATCAGGCTTGATTGTTGGAACTGTCTTATCTTCTAAACTCAAAGTAACATAGTAGCCACCTGCCTTTTTGGTGACAGATACAGTTTTTATATCAAACCCGTCTGGTATTGGACGATGAACAATTATTTTGAGTGTGCCTATTTTTGACAGTGTTATTTTATCGTTGCTAAAATGCTCCTTTTTGAATTGTGGATAAGTGAAAGTCTTGTAAGGATAGCCAATAGACACCCATGATGAAAAATAAAAGACTAAGCCTAAGAATTAGCGAAAGAAGACTGTTAGTGTTGCAAACTTATGCTGCAAACAAAGACAAAACTATTACATCTCTAGTTGAAGACTGGATAGATTCACTCAACTAAAGAATTAGTTCGTTCGTCATCGACCAACGATCTTAATTGAACTGCGTTCAATGTCGCCTGTTGGTCAATTCCTCACTCACTCGCATTCATCACAACACTGAATTGGGTGCAATTTCAGTGTGAGACTTCTGCTGTTTTAGTTAAACAAACTCTTGGCAAGATTAATTATACAGAAATCCTATAGTATTATATTGGATAGTTAAATCCTAAATAAGCTATTGTAGATGTATTATTAATTACTTTTAGTTGGATGGTCTGAGAATTATCAAGTGATTGTTTGCAATGCCAGAGCAGGTCATACTTAAGATATCAAGTAGCATTTGGTACTTAAAATCGGTTTTTGGATTAACAGGCAGCACTATCCATTACCAGTAGCATTCTGTAAAATTCATCCCAAAGAATCAGATGAACCCCCTTACCTGTGGTGGCAGACAGTCCTAAACTGAATATGAGAGTTGAAAGGCAGTCGGGAGAAATTTTATTGTGAAAAAAGTTTTATCAATCATTCTTGGTGGTGGCGCGGGTACTCGGCTTTACCCACTAACCAAACTCCGTGCTAAACCAGCAGTACCAGTAGCAGGGAAATACCGCCTAATCGATATCCCTGTCAGTAACTGCATCAATTCCGAAATATTCAAAATCTACGTCCTGACACAATTC
Source organism: Nostoc sp. (assembly GCF_036916975.1). Taxonomy (GTDB): domain Bacteria; phylum Cyanobacteriota; class Cyanobacteriia; order Cyanobacteriales; family Nostocaceae; genus Nostoc. The sequence continues at coordinate 34,561 of NZ_JBALFF010000034.1, read as the reverse complement.
AACTCAGCTTCCCTGAATCGTCATATCGCCCGTACCTACAACTTTACTGGGTTCAATGAGGGGTTTGTGGAAGTGCTAGCGGCACAACAAACACCAGAAAACCCTAACTGGTTCCAAGGTACAGCCGATGCTGTCCGTCAGTATCTGTGGTTAATGGAAGAATGGGATGTAGATGAATATTTAATCCTCTCAGGCGATCACCTCTACCGGATGGATTATCGTGAGTTTATCCAGCGCCATAGGGAAACGGGGGCTGATATTACTCTCTCAGTCATCCCGATAGATGAACGCCGCGCCTCAGATTTTGGCTTGATGAAAATTGACGATTCTGGTAGAGTCATCGATTTTAGCGAAAAACCGAAAGGTGAAGCTTTAATCCAAATGCGCGTTGATACAAGCGTACTAGGTTTATCAAAAGAACAAGCCCAGCAACAGCCTTACATCGCCTCAATGGGGATTTATGTCTTTAAAAAAGAGGTTTTGTTCAAGTTGTTGAAAGAAGGTATAGAAAGGACTGATTTCGGTAAAGAAATTATTCCTGATGCTTCTAAAGATTACAACGTTCAAGCTTACCTTTTTGATGATTACTGGGAAGATATTGGAACAATTGAGGCATTCTATCATGCGAATTTAGCTCTGACTCAGCAGCCCCAGCCACCTTTTAGTTTCTATGATGAAAAAGCACCAATTTATACTCGCGCTCGTTACTTACCTCCGAGTAAACTATTAGATTGCCAGATCACAGAATCAATTATCGGCGAAGGTTGCATTTTGAAGAATTGCCGCATTCAACATTCAGTTTTAGGAGTGCGATCGCGGATTGAATCTGGCTGTCTGATCGAAGAATCTTTGCTCATGGGTGCAGATTTTTACCAAGCTTCTGTAGAACGCAAATCCAACGTAGAACAAGGTGACATTCCTGTAGGTATTGGTGCTGACTCGATTATTCGCGGTGCGATCGTCGATAAAAATGCCAGTATCGGTCACGATGTGAAAATTATCAATAAAGATAACGTGCAAGAAGCTGACCGCGAAAGTCAAGGTTTCTATATCCGCAGTGGCATCGTTGTTGTGCTGAAAAATGCTGTAATTACCGATGGAACGATTATTTAATAGTTAGGAGTTAGGAGTTAGGAGTTAGGAGTTAGGAGTTAGGAGTTAGGAGTTAGGAGGTTGGAGTTAGGAGGTTGGAGTTAGGAGGTTGGAGGTTGGAGTTAGGAGTTAGGAGTTAGGAGGTTGGAGGTTGGAGTTCGGAGTTTGGAGGTTGGAGTTTGGAGTTAATGACTAAAAATTATGATTATTCCTCACTGTTGACTTTTAATTCTTCACTTCTAACTTCTCATTCCTCACTCTTTTTGCTGATTGGCCTTCCAGGTAGCGGGAAGTCTACTTTGGCAAAAGAATTACTCACAGAATGCCCCCAGATGCTACTGATTTCTACGGATGGCATTCGGGGGCAACTGTTTGGTTCTCAAGCTATTCAGGGGCCGTGGCTGATGATTTGGGAAGAAGTAGAACGGCAATTTCAGCAAGCTATTTGTACTAAGAATACAGCTATTTTTGATGCTACTAATGCCCAACGCCGCCATCGCCGTAAAGTCATTGCTTTAGCCCATGACTTGGGTTTTACCCACATTACCGGAATTTGGGTGGATACGCCAGTGTGGCTGTGTATAGCACGTAATAAAAGGCGATCGCGCCAGGTTCCTGAAGAAATTATCTTGCGGATGCACCGTCAACTCCGAGATGCTCCGCCAAGTCTGGAAGAGGGACTAGACAGGCTGATCCGCTTATCAGAAAAATCCGAGTACGGAAATTGCGATCGCTTGTTGAGCGAGAACCACACTTGAATTTCTATATTCTTTGTTAATTTAAAGTCAGATTCTATTTGCTTGAGACTATACCGGGCAAACTAACATCTCTTATCTTAAAAAAACATAACAGGAATTTCTATAGGAGGCTGGTAGATAGATGGCTGCAACCGACTTCAAAGACTATTACGCAATTTTGGGAGTTAGTAAGACTGCCACTCAAGACGAGATTAAGCAAGCCTTTCGTAAACTAGCCCGCAAATATCATCCTGATGTCAATCCAAATAACAAACAGGCAGAAGCACGCTTTAAAGAAGTTAGCGAAGCCTACGAAGTTGTGTCAGATGTAGATAAACGCAAAAAATACGACCAATTCGGTCAATATTGGAAACAAGCTGGTGAAGGTTTCCCATCTGGCGGCGCTGGTGTTGATATGGGTGGTTTTGACTTCAGTCAATACGGAAATTTTGATGAGTTCATTAATGAGTTGCTAGGACGTTTTGGTGGTGCTACCCCTCGCGGTGGGCGACAAAGTTACTCACAACAAACTAATAATTACTCAAATTACTCACAAAATTATTCTTACCGCAGTTCTACAGGTGCGACGAGTGGTTTTAGCGGCAACTTTAACGATTATGGGTTTGGTGATGCAGGTACGGGTACTTCCCAGGATAGTGAAGCTGCGATCGCTCTAACTTTTGCTGAAGCATTTAACGGTGTGCAAAAGCGCTTCAGTTTAGGTAACGAAACAATTGATGTTCGTATCCCATCTGGCGCTAAACCTGGTAGTCGTCTGCGCGTGAGGGGCAAAGGTCAAATCAACCCGATGACTCAACAACGAGGGGATTTATACTTAAAAGTCGAATTTCAGCCGCACTCCTTCTTCCAAATGGAAGGCGATAACTTGGTGTGCGAAGTGCCAATCACACCAGATGAAGCTACTCTGGGAGCGTCTATTGATGTACCCACTCCCGATGGTTTAGTTAATGTCAAGCTACCAGCAGGAGTGCGTTCTGGTCAATCCCTGCGTTTACGTGGCAAAGGTTGGCCCCTCCCTAAAGGTGGACGTGGCGATCAGCTGGTAAAGGTGGCGATCGCACCACCAAAAGACCTCAGCCAGCAAGAGCGGGAATATTATGAAAAAATCCGGGCTATACGTACTTATAATCCCCGCAGTCATTTACAGCAAGTCAAGCTGTGAAAATTTCGCATTTTAGAGACGCGAAACTGGACTTCGTTTTGCTACGCTAACGCGTCTCTACATTGATTAGGTTGGTTATTTCGCCATTCTCGCCAGCACGATGGACTTCATCGCTTCCATTGCCTCTGGTGTAGCCTGGGTAGCTTGCCACGTTGTTCGTGCTACTAAGCGATCGCACCAAGCATTCAGCTTTGGATAATCACTTAAAGAAATGCCTATTTCCGGCAGCAATACTACTACAGTTCCAGCGACAACCTCAGCGAGAGTGAGGTTTTGACTACCAAAGTAAGGGCGATCGTCAAGTAAACTCTCAAAAAGCTTCAGCACTGTAGTAATTTTTTGCTGTGCTTTTTCAATTTTTTCTGGATCTCCTCCAGGCAAGCCGAGATACTGAGGTAAAAAGGTGTTGGTTGCTGGCAAAAGCTCATTTATAGTTACCAGTTCTACCATGCGGGCGATCGCTAAATCTTTGGCATCTTTAGGCAACATCGCAGGTGTGGGATATTTTGCCTCTAAATAGTCCAGAATTGCCAAAGATTCCACTACATTAAAGCCGTCATCTACCAAAGCCGGAATGTGATGGAAGGGACTAATTGCCAAAAACTCTGGTTTAAACTGCTCCCCATCCAGTTTTATATCTACTAATTCAAACTCAAGTCCTTTTTCCAGCAGAGTAATCCAGACACGGCGAGAGTTGGGAGAAATCGACGAATGATAAAGGGTCAGCACCATAAAAGCTCACAATTTTATGAGTAGGGTGGGCATTGCCATTTACACATTACACTCAATTGAATTGTTCTAACAATGTTTCAACACTAGCATTGTGATCCAAAAAAGAAAACAAATGCCAGTAGTGGAGTTTTCCTTCTTTATCTAATACGAATTGGGCTGGTAAAGGCGCTCCCAGTGCTTGTCCTACTTGATAGTTACGAAAAACTCGGCAACTAGGATCGCTCAATAACGGCATTTGTAAGCCTAAATCCCTCACAACTCTTTGACTCTGCCGTTCATCGGTACTAGTAATCATTAAAACTTCTATACCGCGATTCTTAAACTGCTCATAGTTTTCCTTTAAAGCTTTGATGTGAGGAAAACAAAAGGGGCAATATTGTTTTTCAGTAAAGATGCGAGTAAAGGCGAGTAATACTGGTTGTTTGCCTTTATAATCAGACAATTTTACTAATGTTCCGTTGGTAATATCAGGAAGTTGAAAATCTGGCGTTCCTACTCCCAACCTGAGTTTATTTGTCGCTGGAACTGGTAAAAAATTGCGGAAGAATCGCTCATTTAATAACCCACTAAAATCAGTTGAAGTCAGCATAATACCATTTTGGATTTTGGATTGTCAAAGAATGATTTAGTAATCGTTTTTTGGCATTTTATCTGTCATAACCATTGTTAAGATTGGTCTATTTTTAACAATGATTATTTGAATAAGTAAGTGGGTCAAATTAAATATCAAACCTCACCCTGCTTCCGGCTTCCCTCTCCTTAATAAGGAGAGGGATTGAGGGTGAGGTTTGATCTTATATTTAATTACGCCTACCTACTTACCATTTTATTAAAAAACCACAGATAGATACCGAGGTTGACACTGTTTAATGTGTATCTCTGTTTATCTGTGGTTTTCGTCGTTGATTTTAGTTTCAACTCCAACAGGATGGATTAAATCCTAGCTAGCGAAATTTAGACAGCAGAGAAGTAGACTTTAGACTTCACTGGGTCAGGATTCATTGTCTTGTCACCAGGTTGCCAACCAGCTGGGCAAACTTCGTCGGGGTGAGACTGAACATACTGAATTGCTTGCAGTGTCCGCAGGGTTTCATCAACGCTGCGACCAAAAGCTAGATTGTTGATGGTGGCGTGCTGTATGATACCATCTTTATCTATGAGGAACAAACCACGCAAGGCAATGCCAGCTGCTGGATCGAGAACATTGTAAGCGGCGCTAATCTCTTTTTTGATGTCAGAGACTAGAGGATAATTCAGGTCGCCGACGCCACCAGACTTACGATCTGTTTGAATCCAAGCGAGGTGGGAGAATTCACTATCAACAGAAGCCCCAAGGACTTCAGTATTGATTTTCTTAAATTCTTCGTAGCGATCGCTAAATGCTGTGATTTCAGTGGGACAAACAAAGGTAAAGTCTAATGGGTAGAAAAACAGGACGACATACTTACCGCGATAATCGGAAAGTTTGATTGTCTTAAATTCCTGGTCTACCACAGCCGTTGCTGTGAAATCGGGAGCTTGTTGACCAACGCGGAGGCTTCCTTCGGTTCCGTAAGTAAGGGACATTAACCTAATTCTCCTTTATCGGTTTAGTAGCGTTAGAATTCGGGTCAAGTAAAACTCACCCATCCACGCTCTCACAGTTTAATTACGATCTGTTACGACTATATCATACTCATAACGATTTTGAGTAGCAAATGCTTGATTTAGATACAAGAGAATGGTTGCTTACTAATGGCTTAGGAAGTTTTGCCAGTGGTACAGTTTCGGATGTCCGCACGCGCACTTATCACGGTTGGCTGTTTGCCGCGACAAATCCTCCTAGCGATCGCACCCTACTGTTGTCGCACCTAGAAGCTAGCTTGGAAGTATTAGGGAGCGTTGTCGCACTGGGGACAAATTTTTGGGGTAACGGTCAGATTGAGCCGACGGGCTACGAACTGCTACGCTGTTTTGATATTAACCCAGTTCCCAAATGGATTTGGGGTCAAGATAACTGGCAGTTAACCAGACAATTGGTGATGCCTTATGGTTGGGAAGGGAGTAGGGAAGAGAATGATACTTCCCACTCCCAGTTTTGCCATCGAACTTTGATCCAATATCGTTATGAGGGAAGTGATACAGCGATTTTACGGCTGCGACTGCTGATAGCAGAACGTGACTTTCACCACCAGCAAACTGCTAATCCAGGATTACAGTTCTCACAATTGCTTGGGCAACAGCAAATCTGTCTGCAAGCAAAAGATTTTGGGAATTTCGGTATCCCTTGGCACTTGCGCTGGACACAAGGAAGATATCAAACAGATGCAGTTTGGTATTGGCATTATGGATTGCCTGAGGAGAGAAAACGGGGATTAGGCGACAAGGAAGACCTCTACAGTCCTGGTTACTTGATAGTCACACTGCAACCAGGAGATACACTTACTCTAGAAGCACGAGTAGGTTTACCGGACTCGATGGCAGGTGTTCTTACCCCCGAAACCTTTACAGAAGCCGTGAAGGCAGAGCAAGAAAGGCTCTCACAGATTTTTGGATGGAAAGAGGGAGGCAGAAAAGCAGAAAAGCAGGGGAGCAGGGGAGCAGGGGAGCAGGGGAATAATTACGAATCTCAAATGCCCAATGCCCAATCTACAATCTGGCAACAACTACTCAAAGCAAGCGATCAGTTTATCGTTTATCGAGCCTCAATTCCAGGCCCTACAGTAATTGCTGGTTATCACTGGTTTAATGACTGGGGACGCAACACATTAATCGCTTTACCAGGGTTAGCACTTATTCCAGAGCGCTTTGACTTAGCAAAAGGAGTATTGCGGACTTTTGGGCATTATTGTCGCCACGGTTTGATTCCTAATGTATTTTCTGATGCCAATGGCGAACCAATTTATAACAGTATTGATGCGGCGTTGTGGTGGATTGAAACTTTAGGACTTTATTTAGAAGCTACCCAAGACTGGGAATTTTTGGCGGAGCAATTCCCCTTAGTACAGCAAATCTACAAAGCATTTGTCGGTAGTACACATTTCAATATCCAGATCGATGCTACCGATGGGCTAGTTAGTTGGGATGCTCCTGGTGTAGCCCTTACCTGGATGGATGTGGTAATTGGAGTATACCCCGTCACTCCCCGTTACGGTAAGCCAGTAGAAATCAATGCACTGTGGTATTCTGCTTTATGTTGGCTGAGTCAGTGGGCAGAACGATTGAGCCTGCTTGAGTATGGTGAGCAGACGCGTCTGGTTAAGCAAGCACAGCGTTATGCTCAACAAGCAGAACATGTGAAAACCTCGCTGCAAAAGTTCTGGAATCCTCAACTAGGTTATCTGTACGATACTATTGAGCCGGACGATCGCCGGAATTTTCAAGTTCGTCCCAATGCCGTTTTAGCACTGTCGCTGCACCATTGCGGCTTTTCTGAACAACAAGGGTGTCAAATACTAGATTTGGCAACTGTCAGCTTGCTTACCCCCTATGGCCTTCGCAGTCTCGATCCAGGAGATCCCGAATACAAAGGGAGATATGAGGGGAACCAAGAGCAACGCGATCGCGCCTATCACCAAGGTACTGTTTGGGCTTGGCTAATTGGGCCATATATTCGGGCTTGGCAACGTTTTTATCCACAGCGATCGCTGCGTTTTGATTGGCAACCTCTGCTAGATCACTTTCTATTTGACGCTTGTCTTGGTTCTATTTCTGAGATTTTTGATGGCGATGCACCTCACAAACCTAGAGGAGCGATCGCTCAAGCTTGGTCAGTTGCCGAAGTCATCCGCCACATTAAATAGTGCTGAATATAAGAGATAGCTATACCTCACCACTCACTCTTTGTAAATTTTAATGTAAATTTTTATTCCAAAAGTGTAACAAAAAGCTGAATTTGTAGTTTATTTTGATGAAAATTTTTCAGCGATAAAGTATTTAGTTGTTCAAGTAAGATAGCACCATCCAAAGATGGTTTTGATCCCAAAATCTATGTTTGCTGACTTTTGTATATAATTTTCAAAACCTACGCAGTATTAGCTCACATCTTAATTATCAAGAACATGAATCTACCAATCAACTCATGAGCGAGGAACGAGAAAGAGCCGATAATGATTCCCCGTGGAAAGAAATCCTAGAAGCTTACTTCCCACAAGCAATGCAATTTTTCTTTCCGCAAACAGCAGCACTAATTAATTGGGAACGTCCCCACGAGTTTCTTGATAAGGAGTTTCAACAAATAGCCCGAGAAGCAGAACTTGGTAGAAGATATGCAGATAAATTGGTCAAAGTCTGGCAAATTCAAGGAGAGGAAATTTGGCTGTTGATTCATGTCGAAATTCAGGCAAAATCGGAAGATAATTTTGCTCAAAGGATGTTTTCCTACAACCTGCGAATTTTTGACAAATTTGCTAAACCAGCCATTAGCCTAGCAATTTTGTGCGATGCTGACTTGACTTGGAGACCAAATCAATACAGTTATAATTATCCTGATTGTGGTTTGCATTTTAGATTTGGAACCGTCAAACTGCTCGATTATCAAAATCGATGGACAGAGTTAGAAAATAGCGATAATCCCTTTGCGACGGTGGTAATGGCACATTTAAAAACCCAACAAACTACTAAACAGTTGGGAGAAAGAAAAACGTGGAAATTTAGTTTAATTCGGCGATTGTATGAACAAGGGCTGCAAGAAAAGGATATTCGTAACCTCTATCGTTTTATCGATTGGGTTATGATTTTACCAAAAGGATTAGAAGCAGAATTTTGGCAGGAGTTTAAACAATTCGAGCAGGAGCGTACCATGAGTTACATTACCACAGGCGAGCGCATTGGCTACGAGCGAGGTAAGGAAGAAGGACAACAGGAACAAGCACAAACACTTGTACTACGACAGCTACAAAAACGGGTAGGAGAGTTACCACAACAAATTCGAGAACAGATTCAGGGTCTTTCTCTAGAACAATTGGAAGCACTGGGCGAGGCTTTGTTAGATTTTAGTGCGATCGCTGATTTGCTCAACTGGCTACAAACTCATCAAACACTTAGTGCTGAGTCGTAAGTATTAGAGGTTAAAGTTACTCTATCTTAACTCTACTTATCGCTCACTACTTATAACTTTTAAAGTGGCTCAGGTTGGAATTGAACCAACGACCTCAGGCTTATGAGTCCCGCGCTCTAACCAACTGAGCTACTGAGCCATATATCTTCAAATCACCTACTAGTATAGCATACAAATTTGCTCAAGACTAGAATTTTTGCAAATTTCTTACAGCTTTTATCCCTGTTGAGGCAATAGAAAGCAAAAGAGGGAGTTTACCTCCCTCAACTAACAAGGCAATGATTTAATTACAGATAGCCTGTTTTACACGCGTTGGGGTAGGAAGGCTATTGGGTTAACAGCTTCTTTACCTCCTGGATGAATTTCAAAGTGGCTGTGTGGCCCAGTGCTGTGACCAGTACTACCCATTAAAGCAATTGTTTCTCCTTGATGCACCTGCTGACCAGGTTGTACCAGAATTTTGCTGTTATGAGCATAACGAGTCGTGCTGCCATCAGGATGGCGGATTTCAACGAGGTTGCCGTAGCCACCGTTGTTCCAGCCAGCTTTTTGTATCGTCCCCTCAGCTGAAGCAACAACTGGTGTGCCAGTGGAGTTAGCAATATCAATTCCCTTGTGCGGTCTTCCCCAACGCATACCAAAGCCAGAAGTGAGAGTGCCTTTTGCTGGCCAGGTGAAAGCTATGGTTGAGGAAGAAGATGGAGGAGGCGTTAGTTGGTCAATGGCTCTGGGGAGATATTGATCGACTGCTGCCAAAGGTGGTATTACCTGTGGAGAAACAGTCCTTCCCCGCATCATTCCTAAGGAGTCAGAAGCATTTACTCTTCCAGAAGGTGTTGCAACCTTTACGGCTACTGGGGTGTCAGAGGGAGTCCACTTACTAGCAGAACCTAGATTAGGCAAGAACTCTGGGTTTACTACCTCGCTAGGGCGTACAGAAGTACGGAATTGGGGCTTAATTGGCTGAACGCTATACTTACTCTGAATCGGTGTAGGAACTGGAATTTGGATTGCTACACTATTCGGTCGAGCCGCATTGGGTACAGTGAAATTATTGGGGGTGGAAATAGGAGTCAAAATCGCAGCATTATTAGTTTCGGTAGCTGCTGCTGACACAACTGAGTTCCCAGACTGTTGAGTGCGATATTTCTGCTGTAACCTTTGAATTTCGGCTTGTAAACTCCGCAAACGGTCATTATTGTTATTGTTTACCCTTGCTACCCTATTTGTTGGTGCTTTAAAGTGTTGCATTTCGGCAAAAGTTTGTGGCACTTGATTTTCACCACCGACGCCATAAGAAGAAACAGGAGTAGGGGCTGTTTTTAAGTCGGTTGCACTATTTGCCTGAATCTGAACAGTTACCGGTGTAGGGACGGTAATGTTAGTGTTGTCGGCAATATTTGGTGATTGTGAGCTAGGTAGATATGAGTTGGCACTACCAATATTTATAGGGGAGGTGGCAACATGAGGAGTTTTGCTGGACTCTACAAAAGTGGGCTTAATCGCTAGAGTGGAGTTACTTGCTAGAATGGGGTTAGTCGCTAGAGTGGGGTTAGTTGGTACAGTTGCCTCAATTTGAACAGCAGGAATAATTAGTTGTTGACTAATTTTCAGTTCATTTGGATTATTGAGGTTATTTGCCTTGACTAGTTCTGATACGGAAGTGTTATATCTGCTGGCGATCGCTGCTAGTGTATCTCCAGGCTTAACTTCGTAAGCTGTTCGAGTCGAGGAGGCAATAACTGTTGGTTTAGCTGGTGTTAGTGCAGTCGTTTGTGTCTTCTGTTTTAACTGTTTTAACTTCGATATCAAGTTGGCTTTGCTTGCATCGCCAGAAGTGTCCGACTGGGCTAATACAGTCTTCTCAACTACAGTCGTTGGCTGTGCCAACCCCATATCAGCTTGTGATAAATCTTTAGTCTCCCCAGACCGCAACTGTGCCAGACTATTTCTTAAACGGTTCGATTTTTCTTGTAAGCGATTCAGTGCGAACTCTTGTTGCGCCTTAAGTTGTGCATTTATTTCACTGTTGGCTGCGCCAGATATTGCCACTGTTTGTGGCTGGGCAGTTAGTGATGCTTTTGCAATACCAACACCATCAGCACTAGACTCAGACAGATTATTGACTGTTGGGAAACTAGTTTCAGCTAAGGTATTCTTTAATCCCTGCGCCACTTGGGGCTTCAGGTAGGTAGAATTTTTATAAACTGCTGTTCCTGGGGAAAACTTTTCTGATGCAGGAACTTGCAAAGACATTCCATTTGCCGCGACTTGCCATTTAGCTTCAAGCCCAGGCACTTGTGAGACTGCCGTTGGTTCCACGATAACAGGATTTTCCGGCACGCTCGCTGATGAGACTGCTTGGGACTCCAGCTTTGTGGAGGCGAATTTCACCTCAGTGTCAGCAACAGCAGGAATCGAAGAAAAAGCCTTCTGGCTACCTACAGGCACTGCTGCTTGGGCTTGATCGCTTTGTCGAGTCACCAAAAGGCTGGTTGCTCCCATAGAGATTGCCAAGCCAATCATGGCAGCTTTTGTCCGCACCCGGCGGTTAACTTTTGGATTTGTCACATTTAGCAGTTCTACCGGGGCATCATCGCTGCTGGGGTTATTGTTCAACACAGCTTTTACTCTCTTTTTCAATGCTCGTTTCAAAGACGACCTCCTTACGATCACTAGCGCTTAACTGACCTCGATTTTTCAGTTGGATACTAGTCAATGATTTAGATCACAACGAATCATAGATCGAGATCACATTCACCAGAGATGCTTACGCAAGATTAACCTGCTTCTCTGATTAAAACAAGTTCACACGTATTAGCAAAACTTAAATTTTGCTGTGTTTACTTGTCCGAACCACTCTTCACACCACTTAGGACGTTTTACTTTTTACCATTGTCCGCCATTGTCTTGCGTCAATTGCGGGGACTGGACAAACTATTTGCCAAGTCCATAGTCGCTGCAGAGAATTAAATTGCTGCGACTTCTGGAAAAGTGATGCCCCCCACTGTAGATATCTTCAAGATATTTCTACCCAATCAGTCTTCTCAACACGAGACTTTACGTTGATTATTCCCTAAAAAACAACCGTATGATCTATCGACTACTTTGGGGCTGCTTTCTAAGTCGAGGGAGCTAAAATGGCTCAAATGTCTATTATGACTGATTTTAGCCGTTTTTCTCCCCATTTTCGGATCTTTCAGATTCATCAAAATCTATCATTCAAATTTGGCAATATCCCAAGTTTTATATACAAATTTCTTATAATAACCTTCCTATCCTTGTAAGTATCTTCCACTACAATTTCGCAAATAAACCCATTTTAGGTATCTTGTTTTACATATTCTTACAGTAATTCCGAAAATTTTTACTGCCACAAATCCTTTGTCTAATAGATATCTCGGAATTTTATAAGTATATTTACTTGTGGTGATGTAAATAACTATTGTAAATAGCCTAACTGACGACGGGTTTCAAATAAGCTAATTGCCACACTTACTGATAGATTCAAGCTACGAACCCCCGGTTGGCTCATGGGAATATACAGAGTAGCATCGCAATCTGACAAAATTGCTGGTGGTAAGCCCGTAGTTTCACTACCAAACAGCAACCAATCATCTGGTTGAAACTGAAAGTTGACGTAATTAGAATTTCCACCGACACTAAAACCTAAACATCTGCCTCCACGCTGCTGATGTAGGTTTTTAAAGGCTTCTAGCGATTCGTGATAGTGCAGTTTGACGTAAGGCCAGTAATCCAAACCTGCTCTTTTGAGGTAGCGATCGCTAATTTCAAATCCCAAAGGTCCCACTAAATGCAACTCTGTATCCGTAGCTGCACAAGTACGGGCAATATTACCTGTATTAGGAGGAATTTGTGGGTGAACTAAAACTACCTGGGGCATTGAGCGTATAATCTACGTATTGTATAAAAAAAACTATTTTCTATGTTAAATCTACCAAAGGGTAGAGGCGATTCATAGGTTTTATTAATAATAATCAAGCATCCTCTATTGATTAGATTTTTAAAACGAAGCCCAAACCCTCCCAGAGCAATGTCTGAGAGGATATTTGGTTAAAATCAGGAAATATTAAGTTTTATGTAGAAATAAAAAGGCCTAGTATCTCCAAGAAAATCTATCATTTGTCTGAGGGAACTCCAAAAAATAAATTATTTATTCAATTTCTGGACTTCCCTCCCCCTGCTCCCTGAGTTAAGCGAGTAGGGAGGAACACAATTTCTCTTCGAGTTCGATTTCGCGCTCTTGGGTGGCGACAATAGCTTGGGTGATGACGCGCTGGGTGTCAAAACCGACTGCATGTAATTGCAACCACTGTTGAGCTTCATTGCCTTCGCGGAGGATTTTGTGTAAAGGGGAAAGGAAACAACTAAAGCCTCGTTGTTTAGCGATCGCCCAAACATCTTGGTACATTTGGGTAATCCAATCTCTGGCTAGGATACTTCTACCATCTTGCCAATGCTTCAACTGAGCATCGAGACTACCAGATGCTGCTGCTGCTTCGTTCTCAGCAGTCAGGGTGACGAGTTCTTCGCCAGAGAAGGTACTTTGAGTTAACGGATCGATGCTGGGATTTTCGATTATTTGCAACAAACGCGCTTCTAATAAGGCACTAATGGCTAGCAAGGCAAGGGGATCTGTGACTAAATCGCAAATTCTCAATTCTAGCCGATTTAGGTCATAAGGACGGCGATCGCCATTTGGTCGCACTGATACCCACAAATGCCGCACGTTTTGCATGGTTCCGGCAACTAGCTGATCTTCCACCCACTGAATATGATCGGCGTGGCTGGCAAATAACGGTACATGGCTAGGCGTTTGGGGAAATACGCCCCAACGGGTGGAGTGATAGCCAGTAGCTTTACCATCTAGGAAGGGAGATGAGGCGCTGAGAGCGAGAAATAAAGGTGCTTCCATCCGGATCACGCGACACGCCCGCATTAATACTTCTGGATCGCTAATGCCTACATTGATGTGGACGCTGGCGGTGACTACTTTTGTGCCGTAGGTGTTCTCAATGTAGTCATGATAGGGGTTTGCTGGATCGGAACGGAGAAAGCGATCGCTCCCACCTAAAGATAAAGTACTCCCCGGTATCAGGGTGTAATCGCCCAAACGATTCAGGTAGTTTCGCAACACCCGCCTCGGACGCAGCAAGGCACACAATAAATTTTCGTAATTAGGGGATGGTTGAGTTATGTATTCCACATTGCGGCTATCTGGCTCCCGCATAAATCCATCCAAATCTGCAACAATTTTGTCGGAGAGACCAACGATTTCACCTTGAGGCGTGCCAGTGTAAATCTCAATCTCAAAGCCTTTTAATAAAACCACCTTGTTCTCCTTGGCTCTCTCTGCCTATAAATTGTATCGAATTAGACGATTTTCTGGATCTATCTTTAAGCCAATCAAAGGTTAAGAATAATTTTATTGATAATTCATCCCAAATCAGGACGACAGATTTATTGGCTATCTCTCGGAAAATTATTACTTACTACTAAAGCATAAGAAATATACTAGTTAAATTTACGCAGCGTATAGTTCAATGTATATTCAGAATTTTGGTTATTTCAAACAGTTAATTTAAACCTAAAATTTCCGTACTATGTTTGTTTTATTTTAGGTATATTGCGAAATAAAATTATCAGGTGAATCACTCTTTTGGGCAATATTAAGGCGGAGAAATTGCGCCCAGACTTCATCATTAAGTAAGTTTAAATATAAAACCTCACCCTCTATCCGGCTTCCCTCTCCAAAGTATCGGAGAGGGATTGAGGGTGAGGTTTATTATATGTTTAATTACGTCTACCTACTTAGCGTCTTTTGGCGAATCTTTTCGAGTCTAGGTTATATTTCAGTATTTTTCTGTTTAAGAATGGCTTCACGTTGAAAATTGATGGTTTCTGTTGACAATTTACATAATGTTTGCAAAGATATTTTACCTTCAGCATGTAGCACTTCTAACCAATTTGATGCTGACTCTAAAATTTGCTTTCCATTTCTTATTTGAATAGTCAATTTATCTTCAAGAGCATCAAATATAACGAAAAGCGATATCTTTCTCCAAAATTTTTGAGTCGAAGCTAGCACCCTATAGGAACTTACGATTTTTCCCTCTTCTGGTACATGAAGTGCTAAACCTGAAGCTTGAATACTTTTTTGGATTTCCTCAAGTGGTAAAGAAGCAATATCAGTAATTGTACGATCGATAGTGATAAAGTCTGCCAAGTCAGGTAAAGTTATCGTTGTCTCATTTAATGATTCAGATTGAAAGGTGATCTTGTCGCTTAAAGGGTCTGTAATAGCATAAATTTGTATAGGATATGGCGGCTGTGGTACAGACCCTTTTTGATAAAATAAACGACCTTCAGCAGTAACAGTAAGTGGTGATGTTGGTGATAGAGTTTGTAAAGAACGAAGAGTTGTAGTAGTAGTTTTAATAAAAACAGAATCCAGCCCAAGTACAGATGCTAATTCATCCTCTGTTGGCGGAGGTTGAAATTCAATAGCGGCGCGGATAATAAATTCTTCAAGTACGTTAAACTGGCGGGGTTCTTTGATATTTACTTCTACAGGAGTTTGCCGCAAACTATAACGAAATTCACGCGCTGCTAAACCTGATAAACTAGAACTTTGCGCTTCTATTTCGTCTACCAATTTTTTGAGATTGTCATCAATCGGTTTAGCAGAAGAGTCCAGAAACATCAACGAAACCTCCATGTAGATGCACAATTTGAATGTAGTTCTGCATTTGTGCTGTTAATATCTTGGAAAACTTCCTCTAATGTTTATGTTAATGCGGCTTTTGATGGGACTGTTTTTGAGATATTATTGAGTTTTGCCACTTTTAAGTACGACTTCTAAATCCTGTTATGTCAAAAGCGAAATTTTACGACAGACAAAAAGTCTCGGCTTTTAAAATTGCTAATTTGCTCAGTCTTTCGCCTCAATTTAATTTCCCAAATTTTTAAGATTGTCATCAATTCGTTTAGTAGAAATTGCCAGCTATTTATGAAGCGCCTGCTGAAAAGTCTTGATGGCATCAACATGATTCACCATATTAATGCAGCGTAACAACAAATCCAGATCGATACCTTTAACCTCCTCACTACTAGAAACCTTTTCATAATCAAGTGCGTTGCCTTCTTTCCGCAAATGATAAATTTCTAACACTCCATCTTCCCAGAACCACACTTCTGGAATCAACAGCCGTTTGTATGCCTCTAGTTTGTTGATACCGCCACTGGTAAACACCACCTCAATCGCTAAATCAGGGCGCACTCGACCAGGGGCAAGTTTATAAGATTCATCTGCTTCTCGCTTGACAGCACCCGATTCACTTTCTAAGGTCATTGATCCAGTTGGAGTAAAGTCAAACCCTGCCATGAGCAGATAAAGTTCTAACAATGCGGCAATTCTCTTCTTAACGGTTTCGTGTTGTTCTCCAGGCATTCTTCGGATCTCCAAAATACCATCCAGGAAAGATAGGCGATATCCTGGACGGTCTAATAATTGCTCAACTGCTTTGAATTCTCTCCAAGTCAGTCCTTCAAACAAAAGGGGTGATTCTTTTGTGGGTGTAGCGATCGCTGCTGGGGTCATAAAAATCTCCAGTCTGTTTCTAAATGAGAAATAATCAGTTTTGGAGGGCAGTTTGTTAATTATAACTTCTTTCTAGGAGCTTAAAAATTACTTTTTCTCACCTAAACCTTTAATTAACAACAAAACCACTTTTCAAATGATTCGAGAAACATCAACGAAACCTCCATGAAGACTGACAATATTTGAAACTTCAGAATACATACTTCCGACTTTACCTGATTGATGGGTAAACAAATTATGACAACCCACAATTATCAAGAGTTCTTGAGCGCGAGAAAATGCAACATTTACCCGTTCTGGCTTCTTCGCAAATCCCACATCTCCTTTGCTATTGTTGCGAACCATACTGACAATTACAACAGGTCTTTCCATACCTTGAAATCGGTCTACTGTACCTGTACGAATTTCTAATGAAGGGAAAAGTTCAGATTGCAGGCGCTCATCAATTTTTCTTAATTGAGCGCCATAAAATGTAATTACGGCAATTTCTTTTTTCGGTTCACCATTAGCAACTTTAGAAGCCCAAGTAGTCTCGAATTGCTGACACAAAAGTTCAATCGCATCAATTTCTTGAGTATTAAAGTAAGAAGTTCCATTTCTTTGCTCTAAAAACTGATTCTCTATAGGCGTTTTCACCCAAATAAGATGCTGAGATTCTTGGATGATTTCGCCTGCAAGATGATGTGCGCGTTTTGTATCCGGCTCCAAAATACCAGACTCTAATTTACCATCATAAAACTGATTGATTGCTCCCATAATAAATGGATGCATTCGGTATTGTGTAGTTAGCATCTGTTTGATGCTTTCATCAGCAGATTCAAACTGACTTTTAAATAGTGATTCTTCTAAGAATTGTAGTTCATTTCGTGTGTTGCCAATTGTTTGAGCAACTTCTTCTAAAGTGCTAGTATCAAGCATGGGCGGTAATTGCCGATGATCGCCTACCATCACTAACTTTTTACCTTTTAATGCTGGGATTAGTAGCTCTGGTGGAGTACACTTACTAACTTCATCAATAATCACAACATCAAAAGATTTGAATTCTTCAGAAAAACCTCTATTTGCAGCTTGAACACAGGTGATACCGACGACGTTGGCATTATCTAAATATATGCGCCTTAAATCGTTGCGATCGTGCTCATTTGGCTGTCTTAATTTTTCAATCCAATCTTGTACAAAAGTTTGATATTTATTGATATAAATTTCATCTTTTTGTAGTTGCTGTTGCCAAGATTCAAAACTAATATTTATGCCACGCAATAACTCTATATTATACAAGTCATTAGCAAATTTTTCTGGTTTAAATTTATCCGGTATTCTTTGCCATGCTGTCAACCACCAGTTTCTTTCTTGTCTTAAACTTAATGATGGCTGTGGTTGTAATTTTTGTTCTATTTCACGTAGGCTAATTTGGAGTTTTTGAAGCTGCTGTAGAGAAGTTTGAGTTTCTTGTTGTAGCTTTGATAAATGCTCATTAAGAGAGGTTCTAATTATCTCCAACACAGCAACAGGTTCTAATAATGAAATTAAGGTTTCAAGTTGACTGATACAAGTTACATAATCATTAACTTGATTTGAAAACTCTTGTGGCTGCTCCCAAATATTTGATTGTGTTGCGAGATATTTTTCAGTTAGAAGGCGTAAGTGAGCAGGTATATTTTGTTGGTTAAGTTCTTCTAAAATATTAATAACTCTTCCAAGTTGCAAATTAGCGTCTTGCTGTGCTTTTTCGGCTTCAGCTTGAGTAATGGATATTTGCTGTTGGCTGATTTCATTTTTCTGAAGTTCATTTAATTGGTGTTGCAGATAGTGAAGCTGTTGATCGGTTTCTGTTTTGACTTTTAAAACGCATTGACGGGCATTTATAAGAATAGTATCTAGCAATTCTTGTGTAATCTGGGTGAGAGTAGAGTGGATGTTATTCCATTCCCACGATGCGCCATAAGTCCGTTGCATTCTAATTAAAAAAGCCTGGGTATTTTCAACTAGTAATTTTCGCTGTTTGGGGTTGAGTAGCTGATAATTATTGAACTGTTGAGAGGTTTCTTGCCATTGGGTGCGATCGCTCTTTGATAGTACCATTGGAATTTGACTAAAATTTTGTTGTAAAAAATAACTAAAATTATGCTGTTTCCCCCGTCTGTCAGTAAAAGCCCCGTCTATTTCATAAGCGATCGCTTTTGTCAATAGCTCCCATTCTGGCAGGTTAATTTTGTAAACTTTTGGTACTATTGGTAATTTTAATGTATTAGCAAACATCAACAAACCTAATGGTAAGTCTACTAAATTTTCTGTGAGTGGTAAACCTGATTGCTGACAATCTTTCAAAGTTTGATAGAGATGAGAAGGGGCTGTAGATTTCCATTCCTTAACTGCTGAGATAATATAATCTATTTCGCGTTTGCGGTTTTCCCATATCTGGATTGTTTGTTGGATGTTTTGCAGTTTGGCAAGATATTTTTGATAATCTGGTTGTAGCTGATTTAACGAGGCGAAATTCTGTTTAACAACCTCAACTGATGCTGCAACTTCTAAGATCGCTTTACTTATATCTTGAGCAGAAGTCAAAGCTGTTTTAAATCCAGAAATTTCTCTGGCGACGGTTTCACGTAACCAACCCGCTAAACCAAAAGCACCAAGGGCTGGACGGACAAAGCCAAGTTCATCAGTATATTTTATAGTTTGACGAACGTTTGCTAAAAATTCTTCTACTAAACTGTTACCTTCTGTGTATGGCTTAAGAAGCGGCAAAAAATTTGTAACTTCTGGAGCTTCCCAGTTTATATTAGATGCAGTATTTAATATATTTTCCAGTCTTGCAATTAGGGATTCAACCTCATTTTGTTTTTCTACGGTTTCATTGTAAGATTTTTCTTGATTGTTAAAGTCGCTTTCTACTTTTAACTTATTTTTATTGAATTTAATTTGTTGCTGATTAAATTCTTCCTCTACTTGGAAATAGGCTGTAAATTTTTGTGATGATGCGAGTAATTGACTGAAAATTTGGATATTTTCGAGCCGTTGAGTCAGATTCTTTTCGCAGTCATTTGCTGTATTTTCTAGCCATTTGCCAATCACTTGGTCTTCTAAAAATGGCTGTCCTTCCTCCCCAACTTTCTCGGCTCTACCTTTTCGTACAGCGCGAATTACGGGGTTATGAACTAATCGACTCAGGGCGTTATCTACTGCTAAATTCGCTTGAGATGCAATTAGAGTTCGTCCACCCCGAAGGGCTATTTGATAGCAAATCTCGGCAATTACGGTAGTTTTACCAGTCCCTGGTGGCCCTTGAATGAGAACAAGATCCTTAGCAGCAAGTACCTTTTCTACTGCTGCTTTCTGACCAGGATTAGCGGAAGATAATAACAAATCTTGTGGTTTAAGTTCGATAGTTGTTTTGAT
This sequence comes from Nostoc sp., assembly GCF_036916975.1. Classification (GTDB taxonomy): domain Bacteria; phylum Cyanobacteriota; class Cyanobacteriia; order Cyanobacteriales; family Nostocaceae; genus Nostoc. The sequence continues at coordinate 14,756 of NZ_JBALFF010000034.1, read as the reverse complement.
TTGTCTAGCTTGGGAAGCATCGAATAAAAAGTTACCCAAATAGGGATTTTGGGTATAACCATTATTTAAATCATCTAAAGCTTTTTTCTTGCGCTGAATCTGCTGAATATCACCAACTGCTTCAAAACACAAAAATCCGGTATCTGGCAACTTATAACGCTCTGTTGCCATAAATTCAGCTAAATCGCGGTCTAGTCTGAGACTAATAATACAACGGTTGGGATTAACTTCTTCAACTGTCCCTAATTGACGACCGCTAATCCAATTTTTGCCGACGGGAGCAGTTTCAAAAAGCTTTAAATCTTCGTTTTTTGTACGTCTTGCTCGTTCCCAAAAGTTTTCTACTTCGAGGGAATTTTGATAAAAGCCGTCTAGGGTGGCTGAGGCGACATCAATTTCAAAACTGATCTGCCTTTTGAAGTTATAGTTGTGATTTACATAACGCACGCAAAATTGACGTGCTTTCGCAATTTTTTCTTCAATTTGCAAAAACGCTTTCCAGGCTTTAAGCTGATCTTCTGTAGGCACATGCTCACCACCCATTGGCGCGGCTGCGATGCGTTTCAATGTTGCGGGTGGAATGTCGAGATGATGCTGATGATTAGATAGCAAACGTAAGCGACAAGGTACAGCATAACTATCAGCCTGTCCCTGTGATGGATGGAGCAACTGAGCCGAAAGTATTTTTATACCGCCGCGTCCATCTTTTGGTACAGCTGCTCTAAATCCTAATGTTTTTTTAAGGTTCTCAAGTCTTGCGGGTAATGGAATATCGGAGTCTGTTGCTATTGTTAAATCCCAAATTTCTTCTCTTGCTTCTTTTCCTGGACTTTTGCGACGTACATAAAATAGAGAAGGTTTTTTCCCGACACATTCCAACATTAACTCATTGACGCGATCGCGCCGTTCCCTAAATTCAGGATATGATTTCAGGGCAGCTTCACTTTCAAGATGGCGGATAAAACTATCAATTGCTGAAGCTATAAACATATAGCCCCAATCTTCGGAGTTAGTTTTTGAGGATTTTGCTGTTAGTTTATTTACTGCTAGACGAATACGCTCTACGTCAGATTCGGAGATTGTACTGGTATGGCTTTTGACTGCAACTTTGAGCTTTTCGCAAATTAATAATAGCTTCTTGCTATCTAAATTTAGTTCTTTTGCTAGTTCGTAGATTCTGAGTTTGCCGTTGTTCATCCAGTACTGCCTTTGCTGACAAAATAAGGTTTAGATTTAAACGCAAAGGTGCGCGGAGGGAAGCGCAGAGGAGCGCAAAGTTTATTTTAGTATTATTCGTTAGGATTAAATATGACTATAGTTTGTATTGCTGGTAAACTTCGCTGGCGGCGCGATGCAGTAGGGAGTGTCGCCAAACTAAGGATTTCATATCATCAGCATAACCGCCGCCAATGACGCAGGCGACGGGATAACCGCTACTGATACAGGTGCTTAAAACCTGCATTTCCCGGCGAAAAATGCCAGCATCGGTTAGGGCTAATTTGCCTAAGCGATCGCCTATATGAGGGTCAACACCTGCATCATAAAATACTAAATCTGGCTTGACTTTAGATAATAAATCTGATAGGTAATTCGCTAAAGTTTGTAAATAAGCATCATCTTCCATTCCCACCGGCAAAGGAACATCCAAATCGCTGTTTTGTTTAGTACCGGGGAAATTGACTTCGCAGTGCATAGAAAAAGTAAAAACGCTGTCGTCTTCTTGGAAAATAAAAGCGGTGCCGTCTCCTTGATGCACATCCAAATCTACAATCAGGATTTTTTCGACAAGTCGGAATTTTTGTAAAACGCGACAGGCGATCGCTAAATCGTTGAAAATACAAAAACCAGATCCATAACTGGGAAAGGCATGATGAGTTCCACCAGCCGTATTACAAGCTAAACCTTGACTTAGTGCCAGTTTAGCAGTAAGTATTGTACCACCTACCGCTACACAAGTACGATTTGCTAATGCTGGACTCCAAGGCAAACCAATGCGACGCTGTGCTTTGGTATCTAGGGTTCCTTCACAATAAGCTTTAACGTAGTTTGGGGTGTGAGCTAATTCTATCAACTCTAACGGCGGACGTTCGGGGGTGTGAAATTGTTCTTGATTTGCTACACCATCAGCTAACAGCAATTCGTAGAGTTGTCGAAATTTAGACATCGGAAAACGATGTCCTTCAGGTAGCGGCGCAACGTAATCTGGGTGGTAAATAATTGGCAATTCCATAAGGAAAGAAAATCTCAAGCAGCTGATCCGACAACTAATAAGCTAAAATACATCTAATTTGCATATCAAAATTTTATCAATATCTTGTGGAGTGGGGCGATTTGCCCGCCGTGATTATGCAACTTAAATGCCGATTAGCTTATCATGTCCTTTAATCCACTTTCCTAAGAAAGGTGTTTTGTCGCAAGGGGAGGGAGACGGCGTTTATATCGTCCTTGCAGATTCTTGGTGAGCAGCACACAGGCAAATATAGCGGTTGAGAGTAGCACTACACTAGCTCCAGAGGCAATGTCGAGGTAGTAGCTGAGGTAGATACCCACAAAGGAAATCGCAGTCCCTAAAATCCCGGAAATAATCATCAGATAACCAAAGCGATCGCTTACTAATCGCGCAATTGATGCTGGAATCACTACTGCTGAAATAATTAGAGTTACCCCCAATACATTCAGTGTCGCCACTAGTAAAGTCGCTAACATCAAAGCAAACAAAGTATCCATTCCAAAAACAGGTACGCCATGAACCTGAGCAACTTCTCGGTCAAAACACCAAAATAGCAAGGGGCGATAAAACAAGAAAACCAGGCTGAGTAAGACAATCGTTACACCAGTCACCACCCACAAATCATTAGGGGAAACCCCCAACACATTACCAAACAAAGCAGCTTCAAAGTTTTGGCTAAATTTGCGATAGCTACTGATCACAGCTACTCCTAAAGCAAAGCTAGCAGTTGTCACAATCCCAATAGCTGCATCTGAGTAAATTTTGCGTCCCGTCAAATATTGAATTAATAGAGCAGCTGCAAAACCCCAAATTCCAGAGCCAATGTAAAAATTTAAGCCCAGTACATAACTCAGCACGGCTCCCCCTAAAATCGCATGAGATAAACCGTGGGCAATGTAACTCATTCTGCGAGTTGTAATATAAACTCCCATAATGCCGCATAATAGCCCCGCCATCATGCCTACTAAAATTGCACGGCTAAAAAATTCGTAGCGAAAGGGTGCTAGTAAAAGATCCATATACTGTATTTAGATTAGGGACTTCCAAGAAATAAATTACTCAAATAAACGAACCACAGAGGCACAGAGAACACAGAGGAATGAGGAGAAGAAAGTTTTTTCGCCAGTTTTTTGGGTATTTTTTTATTTGGAAGTCCCTTAAGCAGATTTCGACGAGTTGGAGGGACGCAGTATTTGGGGCAAGTTATCTTGCATTTGATGGCGTAGAGATGTACCGCCACTAGCAATCAAAATTCGGTCTTGTTGGTGGAAAACTACCATTTCTCCACCAAAAGTATGCTCAAGATTTGCGGTAGTGAAGACATCAATAGGTTGACCTTGACAAATTAAACCGTGGTTGAAACATACTACCCAAGGTAGATGAGTTGCTACCGAGTTTAGGTCATGGGTGGAGAGAATAATTGTCAAGCCCTGTTGATTCAAATCAGCCAATAGGTGCAATAGTTCGTGTTGAACGTGCAAGTCTGAACTGCTGGTAGGTTCATCTAAAAGGACTATTTCTGGTTCTCCTACTAAAGCACGGGCAATAAAAACCCTTTGCTGTTGTCCACCAGATAGACTACCGATAGGTTGATGGGCAACATGGGCAACTCCAACGCGCTCTAGGAGTTCTCTTGCAACTTGGCGATCGCGCCGCGAAGACCAAGGCAACATGTTTTGCTTTTGGTAACGCCCCATCATCACCACTTCCAATGCCGTAACTGGAAAAGTCCAATCCACCGTTTCTACCTGCGGCACATAGCCAACCAAAGACGGTGCTACTCCTGGCTTTAAACGCCTTCCTCGAAACCAAATCTCTCCAGCCCAAGGCTGAACTAGTCCTAAAATCGCTCTGATTAAAGTGCTTTTACCACTACCAGAAGGCCCCACCAAGCCAGTAAGTTGGCCAGGGTAAAGCGTCAAATTAACATCGGTAAACACTGCCTGCGTTTGATAACCACAGGTTAAATTTCTAACTTCAAGTATTGGTTGCATAGGAACTAGACGAGAATAAAGCAAAGTAAGTTAAGTAATCTAAAAAATAGTGAAATTAGTTCGTAGTCAAGACTTTAGTCTTTATTTGAGGCTTTAGTCCTGATTGCGAACCTTTAATTATTTACGCCGCTCTACTTATAGCAGATTTCAAGTTGGGTGTTGTACATAAATAAGTTAAGTCTGTTAGCTGGGAGCATCCCATTTCCCTCACCCCCAGCCCCTCTCCCTTCAGGTGGGAGAGGGGAGACATAATTCTAGTTCCCCGAATCCCAAAGATGGGAGAAGGGGTTAGGGGATGAGGGCTATCAAGGTTTTTGCACATTTGGGATGCTCCCGTTAGGCTAGGTATCAAGCGTGTTTTATTCCTGAATTTTGCTGTATTTATTTTGTTTATCCTACTTGGTTGCTGTTGGTCCAACAACATTTGCAGTGTTTAAATTCTTCACCAAATCAGGATTTCCTCCCAAATTAGAAGCGATAATCCGCATATTGTTAGCCATCATGCCAATATAAGTATGCTCAGGATTGGTATTTTCCATTGCATTAGCTGAACCTTTACCTGGTAATTCATCATCGGCAGTGTTGCCTGTTTTTACCTTTGCTTCGCGGGCAATTTGTTCTTCTACCTTGCTGGGGTAGACTTCAGAACCAAAAATGGCTGGAACGCCTACTTTCCGAATTTGGTCAATTAGCTTTGCGACATCTTGAGCGGATGGTTCCTTAAAATCTGAAGGTTGAATTGCACCAATTACTTGAAAACCATACTCTCTAGCCCAATACGCCCAAGAATCATGATAGGTCAAAAGTTTACGATTTTTGGCAGGAATACTGGCGACGATTTCTCGTGTTGCTTTGTCTAGGGCATCCAGACGTTGTAAATAATTTTTCAGATTAGTCGCGTAGTAGTCTTTGCCAGCAGGATCTAAGGTGGCTAACTGCTGGGCGGCTAGTTTGGCGTAAGCCTCAGCATACTTGGGGTTTACCCACAGATGAGGATTGGGATCGCCCTTTTCTTTAGGAAAGCTGAAGTCGAAAAGCCATTGGTCTTGGGTAATGGTATTACTACCTAGTTCAAAGATTTTAGTTTCTTTAGGAATTGAAGCTTTAGCTAGTTTTTCTGTCGGGGATTCCAAATGTAACCCATTGGCGATGATCAGATTAGCTTTGGATAGTATATCGGCATCACTGGGACGAGGCTCAAAGGTATGGGAGTCGGTTCCCTCTGGAATAATGCCCTTAACTTTTAAGCGATCGCCTGCAATGTTACTTACAATATTCGTTAAAGGAGCAACTGTCGTTACAACTAAAAGCTTATTCTGTGTCTTTTGCTCTCCTGCTTGAACCGCAGTGCTGGTTACTTCGGGATTAGAAGACACCGTTTTATCCTGAGAGGGACTGCAAGCTACTACCATGAAGCTCAGTACAAATAGCAATCCAAAAAGGGTCTTCATTAGATTCAAGCCTTCTAAATTAAAGAATCAATCTTTGATTAGACCTTTTCCGATTATTAAAAAGCAATGCCCCCTCAGGGTATTTTCGGTTGATTTTGAGATTTTTTTTACCTAATATCCTACTTAAGTAATACTGGGGGAGTCGGGGAGATAGCAATTATCCGCATTGCTGAATTGAAGGATGAATTGTTGTTTGTATCTTTGCGTCTACCCTACCGATTGCTTTGAGGCGTTCTGTAAGAGTAGTTGCTGCGCGTTGATACGTGAGCTTTTCAGATTTTGATTTAGATTGCTAATGCTCGTTTTTCTAATGGTAGTTCAAAGCGATCGCCTGGTTTTGGCTCAAGCACCCGCGTCGAAAGATTGTTTTTCTCAACTAACGAACGAAATTCTTCAGCAGTTCCTTTAGTCTGAATGAATTTCATTAGCAATCCCTCAAAGTCCACATCACCACCAGCCGCAGTCGGTAATATTACTTGAGGCTGTAACAACTTTACTACTTCCAAAGCACTATTTTGCCCTTTAATAATCGACCCAAGCAAAGGTAATGTCATATCAATAAACGGTGTAATCACTACATCGATAGGTGCAGCTTGCTTAAGTTCTGGGGAATGATGCCCATGAGGCTCGTAGTATACAGTTAAAGCACTCTCCAATTCTTTGAGGAGATAACTATTTTCTACCAGAGTCGGGCCAATTGGAGAGCCAGGAAAAGCCTTAATTTCAACTTGATTATTTAAAGTGAAAGTTTCCCCATGAGCCAATACCGTTACTTGGGTGTAACCTAACTGCTGTACAACCTTGGCCGCATTGGGAGAAGCTACAACTTTGATACTGCGATCGAGTAATTTAAGCGTTGGTGGATGAGCGTGGTCTTCTAAACCTTGAGACAGCAGAATCAGATCAATGTTATCTGGTATTGGGCGATTTTGCGATCGCGAGCCTTTAAATAACCAATCCAAATTGCTGAAAATTAACGAACCAACCAGCCAAGGGTCAATTAGTATTCGTTTTTTGCCGATTTCCAGCAGCCAAGAGTTGCTGTCTAACCAAGTTAAGAACATAAAATTTTATGAAGATAACGCCTATCTTCATTATCAACGGTGTCAGCTTTATTGCAGGGATTGAAGTTACTACTGCGTTCTCACCACAGAGTAATCATAATTTTTTTAATTGTAGTAAGTAAGTGGGTCAAATCAAATATAAAACCTCACCCTCAATCCCTCTCCGATATTTTGGAGAGGGAAGCCGGAGGCAGGGTGAGGTTTTTTCTTATATTTAATTACGCCTACCTACTTAATTTTTACCTATCACTCTAAGAGGTTGAATGAACAAGTCTAATTTATTACTAGCCTTGGCGGTTAGAAACCGTGGCTACACAGACAAAACCTGCCTCCGCAGGTTAAAAACCGTTGATTTTGTATTAGTCCACGCAGGTGGACTTCGTTTGTGTAGTAGCGAATTTTATTCGCCCAAAACTTGTTCATTCATCCTCTAAATCAAACCGTCTCACCTGATCCAACGATAAACTAAGAGTACTGGCAATCTGTTCTACACTCAAGCCTAACTCCAATAATCTAGGTATTGCATCTTGTCGCGCTTGTTCTGCTTCTTGTCGCGCTTGTTCTGTTTCTTTATGACTTAACAGTTTTCTGCCAGTTTGGGGGTGAAAAAACCGCAGTTCTCCGTCAATCAATCTGAGGTCTAAACCCAATACTTCACTGTGAATAGAGAAGACACCATCGGGTAAAAAGTTGGATGTAATGGGTTGATATTTGCCCTCAAATAAATAGGAACCCTTTAGTCGTGGGTTGAGGTAATCTCCGGTTGGGTCATACTGAAAATACTCTTGCACACCTAAAAGTGAATATTTTGTGGGTTTATCCTCTTCATCATTTTCTTGGGTGCTTGCAGAAGTAATTTCCAAAATAAAATTAGGGACTTTACCCCCTTCTTGCCAAACCTTGTAGCTGACGCGCTTTTTCTTGTCTACCTCAAATACCACAAAGACATCAGGAGCAACCACAGCACTAGGAATGCCCTTTTTGTAGTAAACAAATAGATTCCCTGATACGTAGACATCATTTCGGTCTTGAAAATAAATGTCTAAGGCATCTACAGCATAAATTAGATAATCTCGTGCTGGGTCGCTCTCCGCCATTGGTTTACCATCAGAACTGGGGTAGATAATTTCGGTCTTTAGTTGGTTACCAAAAAGGGTCATCGTCGCTTCCCTCCAATTCAAAATAAGTTACAAGTAAGTGAGTCAAATTAAATATAAAACCTCACCCTCAATCCCTCTCCTTATTAAGGAGAGGGAAGCCGGATGGAGGGTGAGGTTTGCTCTTATACTTAATTACGACTATCTACTTAGGGCAAAGACTTTAACTCAACTGGGACTGGTTTAAAAATAGCATTTTGTTCAGACTTCATTTTAGGTCAGAGAACATTAATATATTTAAGAAAGACTTTATTAATCTTCATAATGACTGTAACTACACAGCCGCTTGCAACTCAAGATGCCTTTGAAAAATTTATTTGGACTTGGCAGGGTTACAAAATTCAGTATACTGTCATGGGTACAGGACGCCCTTTGGTACTGGTTCACGGCTTCGGTGCTTCGATTGGCCACTGGCGCAAAAATATTTCAGTTTTAGCTAATGCTGGCTACCAGGTATTTGCCATAGACCTTTTAGGTTTTGGCGGTTCCGATAAAGCAACCATTGATTACAGTGTGGAAGTTTGGGTGGAACTGCTGAAAGATTTTTGCACAGCGCATATACACGAACCTGCTGTATTTATTGGCAACTCCATCGGCGCACTTTTGAGCTTAATTGTACTGGTAGAACATCCAGAAATTGCTGCTGGCGGTATTTTAATTAACTCTGCGGGTGGCTTGAGTCATCGTCCCCACGAACTGAACCCACCACTACGGGTTGTGATGGCAGCTTTTAATCGGTTTGTGCGATCGCCAATTACAGGTAAATTTGTCTATAACCGCATTCGTCAAAAAGCCCAAATTCGCCGCACCCTCTACCAAGTTTACAAAAACCGTGAAGCCGTCACCGATGAATTAGTCGATTTACTTTATACTCCCTCTTGCGACCCAGGAGCGCAACAAGTCTTCGCCTCCATTCTCACAGCGCCTCCTGGGCCAAGTCCAGAGGAACTTTTGCCCAAAGTAGAACGTCCTCTATTAGTAATTTGGGGTGCTGACGATCCTTGGACACCAATTACCGGGGCAAAGATTTACGAAGAGGCGCGTCAGAATGGTAAAGAAATCAAAATTGTTCCCATTCCTAATGCCGGTCATTGTCCCCACGATGAAGTTCCAGATATTGTTAATGCCCAGATTGTCGATTGGCTAGCGCAAAGTTAAGAATTTCGCGCCAAGACGCAAATGCAAACACACTTTCTAACGATGCGTCTTGGCCTATGCAAGATATAAATGGGGCTAACAATCTGGGTGAGTCAATTTTGGATTTTGGATTTTGGATTTTAGATTTATTTTCGCGTTTAAGTTCGCTTGCTCTCAGACCTTTTTAAATTTTGGACTTCGGCGTAAGCATTCAATCGAACGCTTTTAAATCTTTCAATTCCATTATCCAAAATTTAAAATCTAAAATTTCGTGGGTGGAGCAAAATCTTTCTAATTGCACCTTGACAGAATCAAACTCGTATGGTTTGTAATGGAGCTTGATGTGCGTAATGGACATAAAAGGGCAATTCCCTTAAATCACCATCCAGATTTTTCTAAAAAAGGCTATCAAGTTATCAGCGAACTAGGACGCAACCGAGAAGGGGGACGCATTACTTACTTAGGTAATGTCTTCAACTCTCAGCAACAAGTGGTGATTAAAGAGTTTTGTTTTGCTAATGCCGATGCTGATTTATCAGGTGTGAAAGCATATCAGCGCGAAATCGAAATTTTGCAGCAACTAAATCATTCTCGCATCCCTCGCTATGTAGATTCGTTTGAAATGCCAGGGGCTTTTTATCTGGTGCAGGAATATAAAAATGCCCCATCTTTAGGTTTAACCAGTAGCTTTAATCCAGAAGAAATTAAGCTTATTGCTCTGTCAATTTTAGAGATTTTGGTTTATCTACAAAAGCAAATTCCGCCAATTATTCATCGAGATATTAAACCAGAGAATATTTTGGTTGATGAGCAACTAAATGCTTATCTGGTTGATTTTGGTTTGGCTAGGATACAAGGTGCAAAAGTAGCTCTGAGCAGCTTTGTAGCAGGAACACTAGGTTTTATGCCACCAGAGGAACAGTTTGGTCATTCCCTGACTGAGGCATCAGATTTATATAGTTTAGGAGCAACCCTGATTTGCTTACTTACTAATACCCGTTCTGTTGAGATTGGGAAATTAATTGATGATAACTATCGCTTTAATTTTCAGGAATTAGTTCCTCAAATCAGTCCGTGTTTTCGGTCTTGGTTGATGAAAATGGTGGAACGCAACCGGAAACGCCGTTATCCTAATGCAGCTGTTGCTTTAAAAGCACTTGGGCGAATTGAGGTTGTTGGTAGTGCCACTGGGATAGATAATTTCATCAGGACAGTATTTGGCTCGTAGTTGCGCTTTAGCGCATCCGGATAAAGATGCGCTAAAGCGCAACTACAAACCAGTGATGATTATTTGCGCCGACTGTACTTATCAAAGACTCATCGGCGAGCATTAAAAACTCATTTACGGGAATGCGCTATCAGTAATTGTCTAGTTACTTGCTGTAGTAAACTACATCTAAGCCAGAAGGCTGCATTCAATAGTTGATAGCGCTGTGAAAAAAATCCTGATTGTGTCAGCTAATCCCACGACGACGGATAAACTACGCTTGGACGAGGAAGTTAGGGAAATTCAGGAAGGGTTGCAACGCTCTCGCAGCCGAGATAAGTTTGAACTTATTACTAAATGGGCAGTGCGTCCTGACGATTTGCGACGGGCGCTTTTAGATAACAATCCTCATATTATCCATTTTTCCGGGCATGGTACTGGAAATCAAGGTTTAGTGTTGGAAAATGATACAGGGCAAATGCAGCTGGTGAGTACCGAGTCACTGGCAAGGCTATTTAAGTTATTTCAAGAGGTTGAGTGTGTATTATTAAATGCCTGTTATAGCGAGGTGCAAGCTGAGGCAATTTATCAACATATTAACTGCGTAGTTGGGATGAATCAGGAAATTGGGGACAGGGCCGCAATTAAATTTGCGGTAGGCTTTTATGATGCACTGGGCGCTGATAGGTCTTATGAAGATGCTTATGAGTTTGGCTGTAGCGCGATTGACTTAGAAAATATTCCCGAGTCTTCCACCCCAGTGCTGAAAAGTCGGAACAATCCCCAAGTTGCTTTGACTGCTAGCGAACCTGTTGCATATACTGAGACAAAACCAGAAATCTCCTTAGAAAATCCCGAAGGGCAGGTATCTCTAAACTCTGCTTTTTATGTCGAGCGATCGCCTATTGAGGTAGACTGTTATGAAGCGATTCTTCAATCAGGGGCCTTAATTCGCATCAAAGCCCCCCGGCAAATGGGCAAAACTTCGCTGATGTCGCGGGTTCTCCATCATGCTAGTCAAAAGAACTATCAGATAGCATCTGTAAATTTCCAGTCAGCCGATGCAGAATTTCTTAGTAATTTAGATCAGTTTTTGCAGTGGTTCTGCGCCAGCATTACTTACGAACTGAATCTACCCAATAAATTAGATGAGTATTGGAAAGGTGTTTTAGGTAGCAAGAATAAATGTACAAATTACTTTCAACGGTATTTATTACCCGCGATTAACACCCCCGTAGCTATGGGTTTGGATGAAGTCGATGAAGTCTTCAAGCATCCCATAATTGCTGCTGATTTTTTTGGATTACTACGAGCTTGGCATGAGCGGTCAAAGAATGAGACAGTTTGGAAAAATCTCCGGTTGGTAATTGTGCATTCTAAGGAAGTTTATATCCCGCTCAATATTAATCAGTCGCCTTTTAATGTTGGCTTACCCATTGATTTGCCAGACTTAAATCAAGTACAAGTGCAAAACTTGGTAGAGCGTCACGGACTCAATTGGTCTGACTCACAAATTAAAGAATTAATCACACTAGTGGGTGGCCATCCTTATTTAGTGCGCGTAGCCCTTTATGAAATTGCCCGTGGTAGGATGACACTGGAAAATCTGCAAAAAATCGCCGCAACTGAGGAAGGGCCTTATAGTGACCATCTGCGCCGCCATTGGCTGAATTTGCAAGAGGATAAAGAATTGCTAGCTGCGGTTAAACAGGTGATGATGGCAAATCGTGCTGTGGATGTAGGCACAACTGAAGCGTTTAAACTCCGCAGTATGGGGTTAGTTAAATTTCAAGGCAATGAAGTAGTGCCACTGTGTGAATTGTATCGTCAATATTTTTGCGATCGCTTGCGAATTAAAAATTAAAAAACTACATCAGGAGTGCAATAGATAATACCAATTTGAAAAAAGAATGTGACACATACACAAAACCCTCGGCTTATTCAGGTATCACCCCCCTTAATCCTCCCGATGTATTGGGGGGAGATTAGAAATCAATCGAGAGCATCCCGTCAGGTGCAAAAACCTTGTGTTTGCCCTCATCCCCTAACCCCGAATCCCTTCATCTGGGATTCGGGGAACTAGAATTATGTCTCCCCCCTCTCCCATATTTGGGAGAGGGGCTGGGGGTGAGGGAAAAGATTTAAGCCAACAATTGGGATGCTCCCAATCAATCTCCCCTCCCCAAAGCATCGGGGAGGATTAGGGTGGGGTAAAACGGCTGTAGAACAACAGTTTTAGCTTAATTTGAATTTTGAATTTTGAATTTTAAATTTTAAATTTTAAATTATTTATGACCCAGTATCAGTATCAATTCGGTGGTAGTCTGGATAAAAATGCCCCAACTTATGTCAAACGGCAAGCTGACCAACACCTCTATGAAGGCTTGAAGGCTGGGCATTTTTGTTATGTTCTCAACTCCCGCCAGATGGGGAAATCTAGCTTGCGGGTGCAGGTAATGCAGCAGCTGGAAACTAAGGGATTTGCTTGTGCTGTTGTTGATATTACAGCTATTGGGACGGCAGATATTACCCCAGAACAGTGGTATGCCGGGGTGATTGATAGTCTGGTGGGAAGTTTTAATATTTATACAACTTTTGATTTAGATACTTGGTGGAATGATAACGCTTTACTTTCACCAGTACAGCACTTGAGCAAGTTTATTGAAACAATATTACTAAAACTAATTACGGAAAATATTGTTATTTTTATTGATGAAATTGACAGCATTTTGAGTCTTTCATTCAACTTAGATGACTTTTTTGCAGTTATCCGCGATTGCTATAACCGACGAGCAGACTATCCTGAATATAATCGCCTTACCTTTGCTTTAATTGGGGTATCTACACCCTCAGATTTGATTCAAGATAAACGCCGCACACCTTTTAATATTGGGCAAGCAATTGATTTAACTGGGTTTAAACTTGCCGAGGCGGAACCTTTGGCGCGGGGTTTGGCGGCGGTGGGTAATGCCCAAGAGTTGATGCAGGCGGTGCTGGACTGGACGGGAGGACAGCCGTTTTTGACGCAAAAAGTTTGTAAGTTGGTGGTTGGGGAGCAGGGGGGCAGAGGGGCAGGGGAGTGGGTGGAGAATTTGCTTAGGAGGGGGATTATTGAAAATTGGGAGACGCAAGATGAGCCGGAGCATTTGAAAACGATTCGTGACAGAATTTTGCGGAGTGGGGAACAGAGAACTGGGCGATTGTTGGGGTTGTATCAGCAGATTTTGCAGCAGGGAGAGATAGTAGCTGATGATAGTCCTGAACAAACCGAACTGCGGCTGACGGGTTTGGTGGTGAAGCGAGACGGAAAGCTGCAAATTTATAACCGGATTTATATAGAGGTGTTTAAGCAGGAATGGTGTGACAAGATTTTAGCAAACTTGCGCCCCTACTCCGATACATTGAATGCTTGGGTTGAGTCTAAATTTCAAGATGAATCGCGCTTGTTGCGGGGAAAGACTTTGCAAGATGCTCAAGAATGGGCAGTCGGTAAAAGTTTAAGTGATTTGGACTATCAGTTTTTAGCTGCTAGCCAGGAGTTGGAAAGGCTAGAAGTTAAGAGAAATTTAGAGCTAGCCAAGAAAGAACAAGAAATTTTAACAGCAGCTAATCAAAAAGCTACACAGAGAGTTTTAATTGCTTCGGTGTTGTTGTCTGTTTCTTTGATTGCTGCGGTTGGGTTAGGAGTATTGGCAAACAGGAGTAATCAACAACTATTTTCGACAAAAAACGAACTGAATAAAGAACTGAATAAAATTGATGACGCAAAAAAAGAGAAAGAGCAAGAACTAGCAACGGCAAATCAGCGAATTGTCAAAACTAATAAAAATCTGACTGATGCACAAAAAAATCTAACTGATGCTAAGGCTAATTTAAAAAAGCAACAGCAAATTGCTAACCAACACCTAGCTGCAACAAAGCAACAGCTAGCAGAAGCCAAAGACAAGGAAAATCAGGCGCGAGGACAAGTAGGAAAGGCGCAAAAGCAGCAGCAAGAAGCAAAAGAACAACAGCGAAAGGCTTTGGTGGGGTTAGAAACGGCGAAAACAGAACAACAGCGAGCAGAGAAGCTGGTGAAACAGGCTCAAGATAACCTGCAAAAGACAAAGGTAGAACGTCAAATTGCCCTAGACGGGACGCGACTGGAACGCTCAGGAGTAGCGAATATTAACCGCTTTCAGTTTAATCAACTGGGGGCTTTGCTGGCAGCGATGCAAGATGGCAAGGAGTTAAAAGGTTTAATAGACAAGCATAATCTGGGAAAACTAGAAGCTTACCCGGCGGCTAGTCCAGTTTTAGCTTTACAGACAATTTTGGATAAAGTGCAGGGATTTACAGTAATGGCCGGGCATGAAAGTTATGTCACAAGTGCCAGTTTTAGCCCGGACGGGCAGCGCATCCTCACCGCCTCTTTTGACAAGACAGCGCGGCTGTGGGACTTACAGGGCAAGGAAATTGCCAAGTTTCAGGGGCATGAAGATTGGGTCAGAAGTGCCAGTTTTAGCCCGGACGGGCA
>NZ_JBALFF010000033.1:0-28171 GCF_036916975.1 Nostoc sp. | reverse complement strand
AACATCGAAAATGCGATCGCGGCTTATACTGCTGCTTTAACTGTCAGAACCAGAGAAGCTTTGCCTGTTGATTGGGCAGCAACGCAAAATAATCTTGCTGCTACCTACACATATAGAATTAAAGGAGACGGAGCAGATAACATCGAAAATGCGATCGCTGCTTCTGCTGCTGCTTTAACTGTCAGAACCAGAGAAGCTTTGCCTGTTGATTGGGCAGCAACGCAAAATAATCTTGCTGCTGCCTACAGCAAGAGAATAAAAGGAGACAGGGCAGATAACATCGAAAATGCGATCGCTGCTTATACTGCTGCTTTAACTGTCTACAAAGAAGAAGCTTTGCCTCAAGAATGGGCAGCAACGAAAAATAATCTCGGATTTGCCTACAGGGATAGAATAAAAGGAGACAGGGCAGATAACATTGAAATTGCGATCGCGGCTTTAACTGCTGTTTTAACTGTCTACACCAAAGAAGCTTTGCCTTTTGAATGGGCAATTACGCAAAATAATCTCGGACTTGCCTACAGGGGTAGAATTAAAGGAGACAGGGCAGATAACATTGAAATTGCGATCGCTGCTTCTGCTGCTGCTTTAACTGTCAGAACCAGAGAAGCTTTGCCTCAAGAATGGGCAAAGACTTTATTCAACCTGGGAATAACTTACCAAAATGCAAACAAGTTCGACTTAGCATTCAATACTTTTGAGTCTGCCATTTCCACTATAGAATCTTTACGGGAAGAAATAGTATCTGGAGAAGAAAGCAAGCGTAAACAAGCGGAATACTTTAACCAAGTTTATAGCCGCATGGTAGAAGTTTGCAGGGAATTAAATAAGATTACCGAAGCAATTGAATATGTTGAACGTAGTAAAACCCGCAATTTAGTTGAACAAATTCTTCAACGTGACTCTAAAACCATCTTCCCTCCAGAAGTATTCACTCAATTAGAAAAATACAGGGATGAAATAGCCGTAGGACAATATCAAATCCAAAATGGCAAAGCTGAAAATCCCAAAGTCCTTGCACAACATCTCCAACAGTTGCGACAGCAGCGTAATGAATTGCAAAACCAATACTTACCTGTAGGTTATGGTTTCAAATTCGACTTATTCCAAGCTTCCTTGGATGAGCATACAGCCATTATTGAGTGGTATATTCTCGACGAGAAAATTCTGGCGTTTATTGTCACAAAAAAAGGAGAGGTAACTGTTTGGCAATCCCAACCAGAAGACCGAGAAGCTTTGGTAAATTGGATAAATCAATATTTGCAGAACTACTACGAGCAAAAAGACCAATGGCTGAATAATTTAGGGCAAGCACTCAAACAATTAGCCTCGATTCTGCACATTGATGAAATATTAACCCAGATACCAAAACACTGCGATAAACTCATCCTAATTCCCCATCGATTCCTGCATTTATTCCCCCTTCATGTACTCCCAGTAAATCAAAATTCGGAAAATTTGACTTGTCTTCTGGATTTATTTGCTAGTGGTGTGAGCTATGCACCCAGTTGTCAACTACTGCAACAAGTACAACAGCGACAACGCCCTGATTTTCAATCACTGTTTGCAATTCAAAATCCTACAGAAGACCTGAATTACACCGATTTAGAAGTACAAGTTATTCAAAGCTACTTTAATACTTCCAACGTTCTGAAAAAAACAGCAGCGACACTCACAGCTATTAATAATACTGACTTAAATACTTACCATTGCGCCCACTTTAGCTGTCACGGGTATTTTAACTTAACAAACCCCGGTAATTCAGCCTTAATTTTGGCAAATGCACCCATCGCAGACACTCCAACAAAACCCGACTCCGAACGTTACCTGAATTTACGAGCAGGGGAAACCCACGATTTAGAAAAATGCCTGACTTTAGATAGAATATTCAGTCTCAAATTGGCAAAATGTCGTCTTGTCACCCTTTCCGCTTGCGAAACTGGATTGATTGATTTTAACAATACCAGTGATGAATACATTGGTTTACCTAGCGGTTTTCTATTAGCTGGGAGTAAAGCTGTAGTCATTAGTTTGTGGACTGTCAGCGATTTATCTACAGCGTTTTTGATGATGAAATTTTATGAAAACCTGCAAACAATAAATAGTGTCTCCTTTGCACTCAATCAAGCGCAGCACTGGCTGCGAAATTTAACAACAGAGAAATTTGAAGCACTGTTAGATCAATATCAGCCACAAATAGAAGAAATTTTTGCTCAAATTCCAGAAGAAAAGCGTCCAGTAGCAAGAGCAATATTAAGAAGAACCTGCAAGCGCAAACCCTACCCTTTTGCAGCACCATTTTACTGGGCAGGATTTACAGCTACAGGGCTTTAGGATTCAGGTTTGGCAGTTTCACAAAACTTCTTCACGCCGATTTTGGCAACATAAATTACCACTGGAGTTGCTAGGGCTATGGGAATATTACCACTCGCCGCCAGCGTAGCGATCGCAGCTGTCAATACTCCCGTCATTAAGTCGTCAAATTCTTCCTGACAGATGATTTTGCTGAATTTTTGGGCTAAATTGTCTAAATAATTTGAATCTCCTCTCAAGCTGACTTCTGTATCGGTTGTCTTAACAGCAATTAACTGTGCTGCTGCTTCCAGATTTCCTTTACACTCTTCTATGTCATCCAAAGCTGCTAAAGCCTCTGGACTATCGACCAACTGGCTGCGAAACTCAGTAATTTCCTCTGGTGTAACGGTAATCATTTAATAGTTTTAACCAGTAAATAAATGTATGAAGTATTCAGTTATTATACATCTAATCCCTAATCCAGAGATATAGCGCTCGCCGCTCACACGACATCAACAGTAGGGATAATTTTGCTGTGCGATGTCTACGACGGGCTACGCCTACGCGCATTTTCCACAACCAGAAAAATTCACGCTATTTTGGGTTGATATGCGATCGCTCCTTCAAATCAAAGCCTGAAAATATCACTCAAATTCAGTTTCGCAGAAATTTTTTAACAAATCGATACAATTAGCGATCGCCTTGATCCTAGAAACAACCAAAAACTATAATCAATGCATCAAGCAACCAATATAGGCAAGGTTAGGAGAATCTAAATAATGCAAACTGATAGCATTTCAGAGCAAAGGTTACTTAAAAAAATTCGCCAGCTACCTCCCGAAAAAGTTTTACTAGTTGAAGATTTTATTGATTCTTTGGATCAGCAAAATACAGACCATAGGCTGACCTTTGCAGCAGCAAAACTTTCTGAACCAGTTATGCTCAAAATCTGGGATAATCCTGATGATGCAGAATATGACAAACTATGAATTTAGTGATGTTAGCTATAGCAGTCGTATTTGATTCGTGAAAATATAAATAAGAAAACTAACCGCAAAGTTCGCTAAGGGCGCAAAGGGAAGAAAGAAGAAAGATATATAATTTTCACAAATGATTTAGGACTGCTATATTTTGGGTTGATATGCGATCGCTCCTTCAAATCAAAGCCTGAAAATATCACTCAAACTCAGTTTCGCAGAAATTTTTTAATAAATCGATACAATTAGCGATCGCTCCTAAATGAGCAATTTCATACCCATGTGTATTTTGCGTGGGAAATGCCAAACACGCAGCACGCCCAACATGGCCGAATTTCATCGCAATCGAAGCATCACTACCAAACCCGCTCAGAGTTGTGAATTGTATTGGCATATCGAGTTGCTTGGCACTATGGCGCAATTGCCCATTTAACCCCTCATCATATATCCCATAAGCATCTTGAGATAAAAGTACAGGACTTTCCCCATCTTTAACAGGATATTCCTCAGATAAGGGACAAATTTCTAAAGCAATTAAAGCATCCAAAGGCTGATTTTGGGTGAAAAATAGCGCCCCAATTGCCCCCACTTCTTCTTTTGCTGAAGCTACTAAATAAACATCGACTACTGGCTGTTTCAGATTTTGGGCCAAAGCTAGCAAAATCGCAACAGAGGCTTTGTTATCCAAAGTGTAACCAGCAATATGATCCTTTAACCGAATTGGACGCTTGCGATGTTTGCCGATTACCATTCTAGTTCCAGGTCGAATCCCAACTGCTTCTAATTCAGCAGATGTGAGCTTTGTTTCAATCCAGGCATTTTCCCACTTAACAGTAGTATCTTCCTGCTGCACTTTTTGGGGCGATTCATGAGAGACATGGCGGGAACCAAAGCTGAGAATACCGCTAATGGTTTCGTTGTCTCCCAGTAAATCTACCACGCCTTCGCCATAAACCCACGGGAAAGAACCGCCGAGTTTGCTGACTTTGACACAACCTTCATCACCAATACTCTTGACAATTGCGCCAATTTCGTCTTTATGTGCCGTGATAGCAATCGCTCGGTCTGGATTTTTCCCTGGAATCTTCGCAATAATATTATCAGCCCGATGCCTACGGCGGCAAGCTACGCACCAAGCTTCCACACCCAGCGCCGCAAATTTTTGCATCAACAACTGGTTAATCTCAGCTTCTACACCACTAGGGGAATGGTGCATAACTAATTCTTCAATAATTTCAAATAAGCGATCGTAATCCCACATCAATACAGTTAGTTCACTTTTCAACTGTTGTATGAGACAATTGTGCATCAACAACCCGACCTACTGATCCAAGTCCTGACCTTTTTTGTTGACGCTTCAGCACTCCTACAGCACCAAAAGCACCAAGAGCTAAAATCCCCAAATTTATTGAAGGTTCAGGAACAGACTTAGCCTCAATCGCCGCCAGCGCAGCATCTGCTATCACCTGATGAACCGCAGTCGTTGGGTGAAAACCGTCCCAAACCAGAAACTTATTGTCACCTGGTTTACATATATCTAACCTAGATAGACAAGATTCGGTTAGATTCGTAAAACCTAATGCACTTGCTTGATTAAATAAAGAATAAGTATCAACAGAGATGATGTTGAGATTCGGGTTTTGACTCAAAGTGCTGACAGTTTTTGCTAAACCCAAGTTAAACTCATTAGTGGATTTGGTAAGAGTTGTAGGGTTGCGATCGTTGATTGTAGCGGCTGGTAGCTTTCCTAAATCTGGCAAGTTAAACACCAAAATATTTTTTGCGCCCACTCCTACCAGAGTATTTAATGCCAGCGATATATTATTGATTGGCGTGGTCGAGTCTTCAGGGTTGAGAAAAAACAAATCATTCGCGCCTCCCCACAATGTATAAAGTGCATTTGGATCAGCAGTTTGATGATTAGCTTGCAGATTTTCAGCAAAACCAAGGACTTGTTTGAGTACTCCCGGTAAATTTTGATTAGGAACGACAGCGTTATCGAAACCAGAGCTAGCACCACCGAAAGCAAAATTTATCCCTTGGGTAGGAATTGGTGTGGGAGGAATAGTAGTGAAATTTATATCAGTCAATAAAGTAGGCTTCAACCCTAGCTGATCTCCGAGATAATCCACCCAAATTGGCCCATCGGAAAAACGTCCTTCAAAGTAAGGTGGGCTTTGAGGGTATATTTTAGCCGTAGCATTATATATATTGCCTGTATCGGAAAGACTATCGCCAAATACATAAAGCTGATCAAAACTCGCAGCCGAGGCTTTGGCCGGCAACATGAAAGAAAATAGAACAAATCCTGCCGCTATAGCTTGTTTTTTCATCTTCGTTTTACCTGTGGTATTTTTAATCTGTATTAAAAGTAATCAAAGGGTCATAGGACTTACGCAAAATGACCAAAAAACGAACCGCAGAGGACGCAGAGAACACAGAGGAATAAGAGTTTGAGAGAGTTTTTGCGTAAGTCCTGGGTCATAGTCTGACAACTTCTCTTTTAATTGGGAGCATCCCGTCAGGTACAAAAACCTTGATAGCCCTCATCCCCTAACCCCGAATCCCTTCATATGGGATTCGGGGAACTAGAATTATGTCTCCCCTCTCCCATATATTGGGAGAGGGGCTGGGGGTGAGGGAAAAGATTGTAAGCACTCATTGGGATGCTCCCCTTTTGATTTACTTCAAAACTCAGTACTAGGGCTATTTCGTTCGAGACATAAATCGCCCATAACTAAAGTTCCTCTCTTATAGCTAAAGTGCCTTTTAACGGACTACAATCTTTTCTCAGTCGTCTTTAGACGAATGAGTGCTATACGCCTGGTGAATTCATTCTGAGGCAGGCTAGATGAGAATGAAATAGCCCTGATTCAGTACGCCTATTGAGTTAATTTACGTTGTTTTACTTAACTATGCCTCAAAAATTTATTAAACACAGATAAAAAAGCTGAAAATACTTAGATTTAAATTTTCTTGATAAAAAATAGCTATATTACAAAGAAATAGCAAAATTTACATGCTAAAGGGTAAGAATCGTCCGCTTTTATGGTATGTACAGACTAACCGCAACAGAATGGTGTAGCTCATCGTAGTCCTGACAATTCAGGTTATGTCGAAAAGTCCACGAAAACCTAACCTCCTAACCCCCTTCCCGACACTCTAAGGGTGAAAATTTAAAGTCTCTCTCCTTAAAGGAAGAGAGAAATAGAAGTGAGGTTTTTCAGATGATCTGAATTGTCAGATCGTAGACATCGCTTTAACTTCGCTTTAATTTCAAAGCCTCACTAGCCGACACACCCTCACCCTGACTGCCGAAATACCACAAAGCTGTAGCAGCCTCAGCACGAGTTACTGGTTTTTTGGGTTGAAACAGAGTCGTATAACCAAACACCCGCCGAATATTCGATTGTTCGCTATTCTGATAATCAGCTAACACTGCTCTTAATGCCTTGGGGTCAATTCGCCCTGCATCTTGGAAACCCCACGTTTGTTTGACTGCATCTAAGTTAGCAGAGGGTAAAGCTTGGCGAGTATCTAGAGGTAATTTCCACAGCAGCAACTGTTCCCGCGTTAAGGGTGCATCAGGACGAAACAAAACTACTGTAGAATCTCCAGACAAAGGACTGGGAATTAACCCAGCCTCGGCTAATCCCTGAATTGCTGAAAAATCAGGGTCTTTTGCCGACACATCACTAAAAACTGGTTGAGTACTTTCTGATGCCAAGCGAATTTGTTTAGCTGGATTGCTGGCATATATAGCATTATTAGCAGCAATTAGCCAACGAGCGTATTCTCGATGTGTAACAATTTTACTGGGTTCAAACTGGTTAGTCGTGGTAGTAGAATTGCTCTTAGTTGCCTTTGGTTCTAAAGGCAAAACACCTAATGCAGCCAAGTCTTGGATGTGTTGCCGCCATTCTTGCGGTACCTTATTTAGATCGTTGAATTCCTGAGATTCAGGTGTGGCTGTAGGAGTCGTTTGGTTATTAGCCGTACTTGGTGGCTGTGCTGCCAAGTTTGCGGGTGGTACCGGGCCAATGAAGTGGGAATCTCCTAGTTGAGGAACGGCCTCAGTAGTTTCGTTACGATTTGTAGTCGGGGTAGATTGTGCCGTTGCAGTACTATTAGGTACGTAGTCAATCAGTAATTCGGTGGCTGTTTGGGGTTGATTAGGTGTGGCGTTAGTAACTGATTTCGGCTGAATGGAAACCTTCAACAGCAAATCGTTACGACGTGCCTCAAAAGCACCTCCAGCATCATCTGTTGGCTGTTGCAAAATCTGCCAGTTATTTGTTTTAAACTGGCTACTATAAAAGCTAGCAATAAAGTTACTGGGGTCAGAACTCAACCAACGAGTTGAGATTCTGTTTTCTGAGCCGCTAGCAGGTGTCACTTCCTGTAGTTTGGCATTAGCATATAGTGGAATATCTTTAGGAAAATCAGCAGGTAACTGAACTGTTGATTGGTTTTGCTGTGCTTGCGGTTGATTACCCTGAGATTCTCCAAAGACAACTGGATTGCTTTGCAGCTTCGGATCTGCCGCCAAAGATTCCTCAAGGTTTTTGGCGACTGGACTGTTAGCACAGGCTGTTAACGAAGTCAGTAGAACAGCCCAAATTAGAAATACAGCTGGACGTTTGCAGGGAAGCACAGGAAATCACAAATGGAGTTTCAATTCCTACCCTAGCGCAGACTGTTCATTAAATGGAAATGGGGAATGGGGAATGGAATATTGAAACAAACTCATTTTCTCTGCCTCTGTGCCTCTCTACCTCTTAATATCTATCACCAAAAGACACTACCAACTCACTATGTCCTCTTGCTAAATGTCTCTATTGGTGAAGATGATATCTATAAAAATGAGTAAACGGTAGCAAAAGCTACCGTATTGTCTTTGTTTTACAGCCATTAGGTTTTCATAATTCCCATGCTTATTTATAGAGTTCCCTAGAATTTTGACAAACTAACATTTTTGGGAAAAAAACCATAAATCAACCTAAAATAGCTGCTAGATAATAGTTTTGTGATTTAAATGCTCTAAGCTCACAGGGATTATTACAGGTTAAGGGAGTTCGTAGTAAGCACAAAGCGTGCTTAAAAATCCAGGACTAAAGTTCTGACTACGAACTTGTTCACCTCTGGTCACTAATGGGGCAGACCACTAGAGTGAGAATCAAATTTTTAGAGAGTTCTGCAAATATTCAGTTGACACCGATAACTGATTGTTAACTTGGGAGCAACGCGATTTTCTGAAGTCAGACAAAAAACAAGCGATCGCTAAAATATATAGCTAAGTAAAAAGTTATTTTTTTGACGTATAATATTTTAAGTAAGCACGACAATTAATCTTAATGAGTTATTTCAAAAAGATGACTGGTAGGTAATTTGGTAATAATTTCGCTTGAATACTAAGTATTAATTATCACAAGAAGCTGGCAATGAGAGAGTTTCTGTATAAATTGTTCAAGCACTGCTGGGGTTAAGGAAAGAATTAAAAATAGAGTCACAAAAATTGTTCCAACTTCCAGCTATCCATTGACATCGCAGATGTAACATAATCTCTGCGTTATTTTGAAGCCAAAACTTACCGTTTCCCTTCATACGTAAGTTAACAGCTTGACGAATTAAACTTTCAACTGCACCACTACCAAGTGGTAGCTGATGGGCGGCAACGAGAGGATAGTTTAATAGCCGCCTACGATAAGCTTTAAGAATATAATTTCGTTCTCGAATTAAAGTTTTACAACGCTCTCCAGTAGCTGAGGCAATAAATTCACCCATATCTCTCATTAAATTTAAAGCTTGACCTTTTTTTAAAGCTTTACGAGCTTGTTTAAACCATGATTGACGCTCATTATCTGTAGCAAAAGCAGCGTCAGCAAAGTCTTGCAAATGTGAGGCTGCGTGGTAAAAATCTAATAGTTGATAAGTGGCAGATGGACATTTTAGTTTCTCCAATAAAGGTGGAATATGTTTCCAAATCCATTCAGCACCATCAGCAACAAACAAAACCTGTTTAGCTTGGCTTATTCCCAAATCAACTAGATACATTTCTAGAATACTGAGAAACTCTTGATAACCCAAATATGTCCCATCATTGGTAATAGGTAGAGATGATCTCCTAATTTTTTTACCATGCTCATTCACTGTATAAATAGTTAACAATTTTGGTTCAACCCATTCTCCAGTAAAACCTAGCCGATTAGTCTTGAGCTTGCGTCTACCTTTTTTATTAATCCGAATTCTCGTTCTTCCACCATCTACAGCAATGACAACGCGCTGGTCTTTTAGAAGATTATTTATAGGTAAACTGCCCAGAGCTAAACTTGATAATTTAGATTGACGCAAATTTATTCCAATTTTTCCAAAATAATATGTGATGCGTTCTATTCGTTTTATGCTAATTTTTATTCCCCAATCTGTTAAGATTGTACGTGCAGCTTCAAAGGAACCAGCAATGGCACCATATTTTGTAATTGTTGCCCAAACATGGGGTGTTAATCCTTCTTCTATTCCTAACCATTTTAGAAAGGGGCAGAATCCCAACTTTAAATATTTTCCTTTTTGATGTGATTGTTTGTTGCGTTCAACTAAATATGGTAATGACAGAGTTACTTTGACATGACCAACTGTTAATATCTGCCTTTGATAAGTACCGTGTTTTTTGGTTGTTTGATTTTGCCAATTTCTCGTTTGAGTTATTGCTGTGTCTAGTGCATCTTTTGATTGAGATAGTTTATTTAGTAAAATTGCTACACATTCTCCTGCTAAAGTTAATGCTGTATTCCTAATTTCTTCTTCTCTCTTTTTAAAAGTTTGCGCCGACCATTCGCTTATATTTTTGATTTCTAAAAGTTTCGTAACTTTTTCTTTAAAGTTTGACAGTGATTTGCTTAAATCTAAACTTGAATGTATATTTTTGTTCATGAGGTGACTGCAAACTCCCTGTTTTGATCTAAAACATCAAAACTATTACTCAAAGGGCATCCTACACTTTTTTGTCACCATCAGAGAAGTAAAAAACCATCAAGATAGGTTTTTCTCAGTATTACTTAGGCTACAACCTATTTATTAGGTATATATTTTACTAATTTACTGAATTTAGGATTTAGCGATCGCTCGTTTTTTGTCTGACTTCAGAAAATCGCGTTGCTCCCGTTAACTTACCAAAGAACAGTGTAGCTAGCAAAAGCTTTAATTTTCGTAATGCGATGCCTACGGCAGGCATTGCCTACGCCAAGCAACTGAAGTGATAGACTAGTAATAAAGCCCCCTTTAGCCTCAAGGAGGGGAAGAGTCTAAAGTTGGTTAACGCTGACTGAAACTAGATTCTGGAAATTATTCATCTGACGATGGTAAGCTGAATGAGGCAATAGGTGAAAAATGCCACTATTAAGCAATTCCAGGAACTTAGCGTAAGTTTGTGCTTTTTGGAGGCCGGGGTGATAATAGGCAAAGCAGTTTACCTAGTATCTCTAGATTGATTTTCTGGGGAAAGTGGTACTTGTGCTATAGTCAAGAGTTTCTTGGCAGTGTCGAAAGCAGTGAGTGCTTTCTCTAAAAGAGCGTAGTTTACCGCCGTAGGCATCGCCTCTATGTAATCCAAAGTTTTCTCTTTGGCAATCCATCCCCTGTTCTTCTAGTATAGGGTAGGGGTTATTTTAGGAAGGCTGGGCAGAGGGTGCGTTTCGCAACTTATAGAGACAGTACATATTTAGCTGTGACTATTTTCCTAATCATTACTAGGATTGGGTAGAGGCAAAAAAGACACTTCATCGGATGCACTGGCGGTTGAGAAATTCCTCTACAAACTTGGTCTGAACAGTTAACAACTTCCTGATAGATTAGATACAATTACCATCTGCGTTTGCTTTAGTGATTACTTGTTCAAAGCAAATACTCGAATTGACATAGCGTTAAACGTTTCAGCTGCTAGCTTTGGCGAAAATTTTTGCTTGAGGGTAAATTAAGACTTATATTCAAGGAAAAGGGTGTTTCTTAGAGATGAAGTTAACCAAAACCGGGCAAAAGGCTGAAAATGATATGTTTGATGTCAAAAACGCAGAACTGATAGGAGTATTAAGAATCTAAAATAGATATTAAATTCAAGAAAAAACAACGACCATCGACAACCGTCAGTCTATATTTACTTTCTGGAAAGCGTCGCCGGGTTGTTACCAGTGCTGAAACACGATTACATGCAAGTTTCCCAGGATCAGCCTATTTATTCTGAGGCTCCACTCCAGCTGCTACTATTTGTCGATGGACGCCCAAAGTCTCGACAACAGGTGCAGCGAATCCGTGCTTACTTAAAAGAATTGCAGGCTGAGTATAGTTTTGAAGTTGAAACTATCGATGTTGGTCAACAACCTTACTTAGCAGAACACTTTAAATTGATAGCAACGCCAGCTTTAATTAAAATCCATCCAGAACCACGACAGGTTTTGGCTGGGAGTAATATCATAGCGCAATTAAAAAACTGGTGGCCTCGCTGGCAAGCAGCTGTAGACGCTTGCTTAAAACTACAAGAAGACTTACAAGAACGTATAGACGACAATGCTAAGGCGACATCACCCAAATCCACTATCCGTTCAGTTGCGGTTTCTGCGGAACTAATCCGACTCTCAGACGAAATTTTTCGCTTAAAACAGGAAAAAGATAATCTCCAAGAGCAGCTACAGTTTAAAGACCGGGTGATTGCTATGCTGGCGCACGATCTTCGCAATCCGCTAACTGCTGCGGCGATCGCTATCGAAACTCTCCAGTCTAACTACAATTTAGAGACAGGCCAATTCCAGCGCCTCAAGCCATCCTTGACGGCGCATTTATTAAAACAAGCCCGCAATCAAACTAAGATCATTGACCGGATGATTGCTGATCTTTTAGAGGTAGGTCGTGGGAAAGATACAGAGTTTCCGATTTTACCACAAAAGTTACAGCTAGGGAAACTATGTTTAGATGTATTAGAAGAATTGTGCGATCGCTACACCGCCAAATCCCAAGGGGTAGAAATAGATATTCCTAGTGACTTGCCTTATGTATATGCTGACCCAGAACGCATCCGCCAAGTGCTAGTTAATCTGTTGGATAATGCCATCAAATACACTCCAGCAGGTGGCAAGATTAGCGTTGCCGGATTGCACCGCACTACCCAAAAAGTTCAGTTTAGTATTGGCGATACTGGGCCTGGTATTCCTGTAGAGAATCGCGATCGCATCTTTGAAAATCACTTCCGCCTACAACGGGATGAAGGTACAGAAGGTTACGGGATTGGTCTTTGTTTATGCCAACGGATCATCCTGGCACATTATGGTCAAATTTGGGTAGACTCTGCCCCCAATAACGGAGCATGGTTCCACTTCACACTACCAGTTTATCCTTTTTAGAAATGACAACTAAGAACTTGAGATAAAGCGATCGCGCCCCCCGGCCTTTGCTTGGTAGAGTGCTTTATCTGCCTGCACAATCAAATCTGAAGCTGAGGATTCCCAAGTAGGCACAACAGTAGCCACGCCCATACTTAGCGTGACATACTCACTCACAGCAGACCCATCGTGAACAATTCGCAAATCTTTAATTCCTGCTTGTATGGCTGCGGCAATGTGAACTGCGCCAGATGCAGGGGTGTATGGCATAATCACAGCAAATTCTTCGCCACCATAACGGGCTACTAAATCTTGATGTTTTTGCGCCTTGAGGCTTAATAAAGCACCTACCTTTTGTAAACACACATCCCCAGCAGGATGACCATATTTATCGTTATAAAATTTAAAATAGTCGATATCACACAAAATCATTGACAGAGGACACTCCTCTTGTGCCAGATTAATCCACTGAGTATTGAGATAATCGTCAAAACGGCGACGATTTGCCAACTCAGTTAAGCCATCTACATTGGCGAGGTGGTGCAAAGCGTGATTTGCCGCCTCTAACTGTTTGTATACTTGGGCTTGCTGTAGCAGGCGACGCAATCGCTGGCGCAATACAGGCCAGTGAATGGGTTTAGTGACGTAATCAGTCGCCCCTGCTTCAAAAGCACGGTCTACGGATTCTTCATCATCCAAGCATGTGATCATCAATATGGGAGTGCGCTTCCATATTGATGATATCACTGTATTACTATGGACTGAACAAGTATCAAATGTTGCAAGGGCTGAGATTAAATTATTCCTGGCAATCTGGAGCAAGTGCTTACAGCAGGTAAAACCATCCATTATAGGCATTACAGCATCTAGCAAAACTATATCCGGTTTGATAGTCTCGTAAGCATCTAAACATTGCTTACCATCATTGGCCTCAACCACTCGATAACCTTCTTGTTCCATAACTTTACGTAACGATACCCGGATGGCCTTGTCATCATCAGCTACTAGAATCAGTGGTGGTTGCTTAGAAACAGAAAATGGAGTTATGCCTGACATGAGTTGCTTTCCACTTGCAGAAGTATCCTGAATAAGGCTGTGCAACTCAATCGCATCGGGGCGATCGCTCTTTTGATCAATGCCAAGATTTGCGGCAAAGGTGTATCTGGCTTCACAATCAACTGTTTTTTGACAATAGACTGCTTAGGGTTACTGAGCCAAGCAAGCGGTAGATAACTAAGTTGCATAGACAATCTATAATTGGAACACGAAGGCAATTCTTACCTTTTTGTTCGCCTATGGCTAGGAGAGGAAATGTTACTTTTATATTTCCCCATTCTTAAAACTAAATTGCGATTTTTTTAAAATTTGCTAATGCACACCTTAATTATTTAGTTCTGTAGTTAGTTTAGAAACCTAACGATACAGCGCAAAGCAATTATCAAAGTCCCTTTAAAATATAGTTAAGACTCAATATTAATATCACTTAACTCAATTTTATTTAGTCTATTCGACAAGGGCTACGGATGTCTAGTCTCATTAGTATATAATCTAAATTTACCTTGGCAAAAAGCTTTATCATATAGTAAAGGGTTAATAAAATAATTCAAGATTATTATTTAATAATGAGATATGTAACTTAAATTAAAATTTATGTTTATTATAAAAAACAGTGATTTAATAGCAAATATTCTATAATTTAAAATATGGTAAGTTAATAGTTAATAAAAATTAAAACCTGATAATTTTTTTAAAATTATATATAACTGCCATTTTTGTTTCATCCACAAATCAAAACCTATTTACATTCACTCAATCTTTAAAATGCCAGACTCATTAATGTATCAGCAAGATCACTTTGTTGTTCTAGAAACAAATCAACCAGAACAATTTCTGACACAATCAGAGTTATTAGAAAAGCTCAAAACAACTCTCCAACAACTCATAATTCAAGATTTGCCGCCTGATTTACAAAAGTTTGATACTGCGGAAGCTCAAGCACAATATTTACTTGACACCAGCTGCGAATTAGATATTGCTCCTGGGCAATATTTACAGTGGTATGCAGTTCGTTTAGAAAAGTAACTTTTTGATTAATTGATCGCGCCGCCGCATAAATATGGCTCTCTTAATAACGCATCTTTTCACCAAGTTAAAACCAGGTTCTGCAATGGTAGAGCTTAAAACATTAAACTTAAAAGTCGGTTCTGGTATACAAGGAGATATTAATGCCGATCCTATAAGTCCAAGGCAAGTTTTAATTGTTAGGTATGAAGATATTTTAAACTTTTCAATTAAACCAGGAGAATTGCGAGAAAATATTGTGGTTACAGGTATAGAATTTAATAATTTTATCCCTGGTTCTCTGCTAACCTTTGAAAGTGGTGTGGCAATTCGTCTAACTTTTCACTGCGAACCATGTAAGCGAATAGCCCACTTGGTAGAATCATTAAAGAGCATTCAAGGTAAAAGAGGAATTTTAGGCGTAGTTATTAAATCAGGTAAAATCCAGGTTGGTAGTACTTTTCAGGTTCAAGCTAATAAATTTCCAGCATTATCTGAAAATCCATATCAACGATTCCTAAATTTTATCATCAAAATCCCAAGTGGGAAAGTAGTTACATATAAACAGATAATCAAAGGGATGGGAGTAGATAATAGCTATCTAAGAGCTATTCCTATATACCTGAAAAAAACCTCGGTTGTAGATTATCCACTACATAGAATATTAGACTCTAAAGGTCATTTGATAAATTATGTAACCCAGCAAAAAAATAAGTTGATAAAAGAAGGAGTTATTTTATCAGAAACAAATTTATTAACCAATTCAAACACAAACTTTGTAAATATTAAAGATTATCTCTGGGAAGATGACACTATATATTTAGAATAGAGATTACTTTAATTTTCATAATATTTGTAATATGTGGTAGAAAAATACTTCGTTGAATGAAGATAATTACTGATTTTTGATTTGTTTAGATGTAGCTTCCATAAAATCGATAAAAACTTTTATTATCTTATGAATTCCTTCGCTACCTCCTGCAATTAAACCTCCTGTCAGCAATGCATCTAAACAACGGAAAATAACTACTTGTATTGGATTATCTAAATCAATAACTACAAGTGGTTCGATTGAGCGAATACCTATTGCACTCATTAAAAGACCGAATAAAAGAGATGTCCACAGAGCAATTATTCGTGTATCAGATTTATATGCTGTTTTTTGCTGCTCTTTTTCATTTATATCATCAATTTGTGGTTTGAATATTTTTAATGGTTCTTGTTGGTTTTGTGTAAAATTTTGGATGATTTGCTGTTCTAAACTCATTCCTTCAGGTGGGAGTCCACTGCTTTGATTGGATTCTAAAGAAGGGAATTGGTTCTGTTGTACTTCCATAAGTCTTATCTTTTCCGACAATAAAGCCTTTTTTTGCTGAATACTAATATCTAATTGTTCGACAAATGGGCCGCGCCAAGTAGTTATAAAAACTTCTAAAGAACGCTCTAGCAACAAAGAAATAAATAATTGTAAGGTGAGTAACTGGATAATATCATTAAGACCAAATGGTTTTAAAACGAATGGTTTAGATGATAACCAAGTTGACAAAGTTACTACTAGAAAACTAATAATAATTAATACAATAAATAAAGGAGATTCTGGAGAAAGCTTTAGCAACGTATCTATACTCCTGTTTTGCGCCACAATATCTAACACAGCTTGGAGGTGAAAACTGCACCTGCTGAGTCATTTAACAACGTTAATTTGATAGAACAGTAAATAATTTATTACCCGACCATTTTTTCAACTGTGTGATATGGTATGCGACTGTAGAAGCGATGTTTTCTCTGCCAGACGCTACGCGAACAACGGGCTACGCCTACGCACCTGGGAAAAATAAAAAATATTGCTATATAAATTCCAGAAGTAAAAGCTAGGCGTTCAAATGGACTGCGCGGGGCGAGGAGCGATCGCATCAAATATGAAAAGGCGCTTTGCAAAAAGGGGGCGACGCTAAAGCAAGCGTAGCACCAACTAAAAACCCCTCCAAGGTTGAAGGGGTTAAAGTATTTTTTGGTAATGGGATGATGCTGACGGGGAAGACAGCAGCTTTTCCTCCTTTGTGAAGCATTTTCTTATCAAAGCAACGAGATGATAGTAAAGCATTTTATAAATCCCTTACGAACCTCTGGAACTCTGTACTTAGTAAGATAAATTATTAGTGTTGCCTAATGATGTCATCTGCGACTGGACGGCATTTAGGTAATCTGTATCATTCAAAGCTTCTGCTGGTAACTTTTTAGCGTTGACAGCAGCCTTAACCACATCTAGTGCAGTCAGGCTTCCTGTTTGGTATTGAGAAACCAAAGCACTACCACTAGGGATACCCTGTGCTTTCAGGTTACCTTGATAAGCTAGGAATGCAGCATCAAAAGGTTTGAGGTAGCTGACGTTCATAAAATGAGCGAGTAAATTCTTAGAGTTGATAGCTATAGGTTCGCCACTATTATTAGTAGCTATTTGAGCGCCACCGATTCCAGGTAATAAAGCAATTGAACTAACAATGAGTATAGAATCAATCAAGATGGAAAATTTCATAGGGTTATCCTTAGTTAGAGTAAAGTGCAATTAGTGTTATTAAGTAATAGAGTCTTATTTTTTATCAGTTTCAACTTCCTGCACTCAGGTCACCTGAGCAGTTGGGTTATTCCTCACCCATTCGGGTGAGCTAATTGAGCGCAAGGACTGAAAAAATAAATCGACAGCAAAGTTTAGGACAAACTTGAACAGATATATATTTAACTGGGGTAATCTAAAAATTTATGCAGCGCTGTTACTCAGTTTTAGGGGTAGCCTCAATAGGGTTCGGATAAGCAGGGTAGGCAGGGGGTAGCTCAACCCAGGCATCACATTTCTGTACTAAGCTGTTCTACATTTAACTTGCATAATTAGGGCGGGCAAATCGCCCTACACCACAAGAGTTATATTAATTTTGAATATGCAAACTAGGTGTGGTTTATTATATCCTTCAATAGCATATCTATTGGTTAACAATGATTGAATCTATTTGTATATTCGGATTGACCGAACATACAAATTAGGGGAAACCGTAATTTTTTTTATGTCTAGTTTAGGACGGTAATCATCAATCGGTTGGTGTTAATAACCGAATTTACAGCATGTTTAACTCTAAATAATATAAATATGTAAACCAATTGAAGTGCAAAGCTGATTAAACAAAAGCTAATTGATGCGAGGAAGAGTTATTATGACACTAGTTCGTTGGAACCCTTGGAGAGAAATTGACACTCTACAACGTCAACTCAATAATTTATTTGAAGAGACCAGAGTACCATCTGCATTCTTGGACAAAGGCTTCAGCAAAGTTCCTGCTGCTGAAATACAAGAAACTGAAAATGCTATTCATCTAAAGCTAGAACTACCAGGAATAGAAGCTAAAGACCTGGATGTGCAAGTCACAGAAAACGCAGTTTACGTGAGTGGTGAGCGGAAGTCTGAAACTAAAACTGAAGAAAAAGGTGTTACCAAAAGTGAGTTTCATTACGGTAAATTTCAACGCGTAGTTCCTCTATCTGCTCGGATTCAAAATACTAACGTTACGGCAGATTATAAAGATGGCATCTTGAATCTGATACTGCCTAAAACTGAGCAAGAAAAGAACAAAGTTGTCAAAGTTAATTTAGAACAACCTGCTAACTAATAGGTTGCCATCAAACGGCTCTACCTTCCTTGATTGATTAAGATAGTTAAAAGCTTGGTTATGCAAGTGACCAGGCTTTTTTGGGGGAGCAGGGAGCGGGGAGCAAGGGGGATAGAAAAGAATTGGGATTCAACCCTACCCTCACTTGAACCACTGGTGGAGAAGTGGGGGACTTAAGAACATGTTCCGCTTTGCTACACGGCAGGAGTCAGGGATCATTTCCCCCTGCCTCTTCGTTGAAGTGAGGTTTTCCAGATTACCTGAATTGTCAGTTATTTTGCAAATCCATGCGGTTTATACATAAAACAAAACCCTGTACAAAGTTTTACCTTATTGTACAGGGTTGTCTACTATTTTATATGCTTAGGACAAGCCCATCTCCAATATTGGACAGGGAAAAATCCCCTTGCTATGTTCAGTGGGGAGAATGTCAATGTTTTTTCCATAGAAGCTACAGTGTTGCCTCCAGCTTTTGTCGTTCCTTACAAGCTGTTACAAATATATCCTCTAGCGATCGCAAGATTAACTAGGCAGGAATCACTTGAACAACAAGTGCGCGTTTATCCAGCGACTGGATTTTACCTACTTGACTGAGATCATTTGCAATTCGATCTAGCAGTTCTCCCGCTTTGTCACGATATTGATGTTCTCGGCCTCGTAAACGGATGGCAAACTTGACTGAATCGCCTTTACTCAACCATTCACCTGCTTGTTGGATGCGTAAATTGTAATCAGCCACGCCCACGTTTAGACCAAATCGAACTTCCTTTACCGTGGGTCTAGCACTCTGGCTCTGACGTTTTTTCTTTTGATATTGAAGCTTGCCATAGTTGAGAATCTTGGCGATTGGAGCCTCTTTACCTTGGGAGACTACAACTAAGTCAAGCTCTAAGCTCTCGGCTAGCTGTAGCGCCTCATTGGTGTCGATCAGACCACGATTGTTATTCTCATGGTCAATCAAGAAGACACTAGGTGACTTGATTTGTGAATTAATCAGTTGCTTTTGGATTGCGATAACGAATTTCTCCTAATTGTTCAACATTTTACATTCCAAGTAATGCTAATTTAACACAACGCAGAATTAGAGCAACTTTAACGACATAATGGACTGCAATCTGTTAGAATGTGGAACTGCGGCACTCGCTCTCAGTCTTTGCGCTACTGCCCATCAGCTTTTCAACGCTTTTTCACTCCGTCCGCCTAAGACTGACGCCGCCATTGGCGACAGGCCGATGTTATTTTTGGAGTTTTATGTCTTTTTCTAATCTCGGCTTGTCCAATGAAATTATCCGTGCGGTTACCGAACGCGGGTATACTGAACCCACGCCAATTCAAATACAGGCGATTCCAGCCGTCTTGTCGGGTAGCGATTTGCTAGCTGGCGCACAAACTGGTACTGGAAAGACCGCTAGTTTTACCCTACCACTTCTGCATCGGTTGTCGTCTGATAAGAGCATCAAAGGTACATATAAGGGATACCCGCCGATCCGGGCGCTGATTCTCACCCCGACTCGTGAACTCGCTGCACAGGTAGAAGAAAGCGTGCGCGAGTATGGCAAGTACTTGCAGCTAAACTCAATGGTGATGTTCGGCGGAGTCGGTATTAATCTGCAAAAACAGCGTTTGAAGAACCAAGTCGATATTCTAGTCGCTACTCCAGGGCGACTGTTAGACCATGTACAGCAGGGGACGCTGAACCTATCGCATATTGAGGTTTTGGTACTAGATGAAGCAGATCGAATGCTGGACATGGGCTTTATTCATGATATCCGCCGCATTCTCTCACTATTGCCCAAAAAGCGACAAAATTTATTATTCTTTGCTACTTTCTCGGACAAAATTAAGGCACTCGCCGCCGGTCTACTTAATAACCCGACGATGATTGAGGTAGCACGCCGCAACGTTACCGCCGAGACGATCGCCCAGAAAGTTTATCAAGTAGACCGTGACAAGAAACGCCAATTACTTGCTCACCTGATTCGGCGAGATAATTGGTATCAAGTGCTAGTGTTCACCCGTACTAAGTATGGTGCTGACCGTTTGGTTAAGCAGTTGGGCGAAGACCGTATTCAAGCACTGGCAATCCACGGGAATAAGAGCCAACCAGTGCGTACTAATGCTCTGGCAAAGTTCAAAAATGGTAGCTTACAGGTATTGGTGGCGACAGATATTGCTGCAAGGGGTCTTGATATCAGCGACCTGCCCCATGTAGTAAACTTCGATCTACCCAATGTACCGGAGGATTATGTTCATCGCATTGGGCGTACTGGCCGCGCTGGCGCGTCAGGTGAAGCGGTATCGCTGGTATCTGTCGATGAATACCCTCTATTGAAAGATATCGAAAAACTGATTGAGCAGCGCTTGCCAAGGGAAGTGGTGGCTGGTTTTGCGCCTAACCCCGATAGCAATCCCGAAGCGATCGCAAATGAACGGCAACACAGAGCCAAACCCGGAGGTGATAAGCGTCCGGCTCGGACTCCTAAACCTTTACCACAGACATCGGCTAAACGGAAGGCAGCGCCACCAGCCACGAATGGCGATAAGCCTGCTGCTCGTTCGTCTGCATCGCGTCGTTCTGCTAAACGCGATCGCTAATCTTTGTTAGCTGTTCAATAAATTGATTGTTCATGGGTTCTGGAAAACTTCCCCTACAAGGCTACGCTGTACACACAAGTCTTTACTATCGTGCAGCCCCTAAGATACCTCACCCTGGTTAGCTACGCTTTCACCTGTCCCTCTCCTTACTAAGGAGAGGGATGTCCGATAGGACAGGGTGAGGTTTTTCTTTTAAGTAGGAGACTGTAAAGAATTAAAGGTTTGTAGTGAGGGCTGAAGCCGTCACTACAAACTAATTCCAATATTTTTTACATTAGTTAATATAGTTTGGATTATTCTCACCGATTTACTTAATCAAGAGTTAGACTACAACAATTCTGTAATGGAAAATAACCGTTGTCGGTCTATTTTTTGAAGCTTGATTTTTTCAGCGTAGAAAGCCTGATAATAAAATTGATACCGCTCTGGTTCAGCTTCTGGATCGGTTTGTTGCCATAGTTCCAAAAAGTGGCGATAGCGTTTTTCAAGCATCACTAAATCCATGCAAGCGATCGCAGCTTGAACTACTTGCGGAGTCCGAAGTATTTCTTTCTGGTTTTTTTCATCGACATGAAACAAATGGGAAATTAACCCCATCTCGCTGCCAAATTCTAAGAACTGGTTTTGCAGGCGAGAAATTAAATCTGGTTGAGACGCAAAATTTATCGTCTCTCCATCAACGGATGAAATTTCTAAAATTTGTTGCCATAAAAATCGATGGTGGGAAAGACTAAATTGCAAATCTCGCTCCTCTAGTTCGTCAATAATCACTTGACGCTGTTCGGGACAATGTAAATAAATTCGCAATAATAACGCCTCTGCGTGTTCTAAAAGACTGCGTTCTGTGGGGAGTGGGGAGTGGGAAACTTTGTTACCCCCCCATGCTTTCTTCGCTGACACAGGCTTAGAGTATGTAGCCGGAGGGGGAGCAATTTGAGTTAGCAGATTTTCGACTCGTAGGGGTATAAGTCTGGTATCTCCTAAGCTGAGTATTTCTGCACAGTAGGAAACGTAATAGTTGCGTGTATCGCTGTTAACTATATTTTTAAGTAATTTGACTAATTGCTGAGTTACTTGCCCAAAATCAGTAGCCTGTTTTAAGTCACGATCTTGAATAATTTGCTGAATCTGCCAGTCTAACCAAAGTGGCGCATTTTTTAGCAGTTCTCCATAATCTTCTGGGGTATGGCTATGCAAATATTCATCAGCATCTTTACCATCGGGTAAATTGAGAACCTTTAGTTGAACTTCGCCTTTGTATGCTAGTTCGGCAATTTCACCGATCGCTCTTTCGGCTGCATTGGTTCCAGCTTTATCAGCATCAAAGTTGAGTACTAATTGTTTCGATTCGGTGTAGCGTAATATTAAACGGACTTGTTCTAAGCTTAAGGCTGTACCGAGAGAGGCGACGGCGTTATTAATACCAGCAGCGTGGAGAGAGATCGCATCAAAATATCCTTCTACCACCACGGCTTGATCGAGTTGAGAAATCCCACCTTTAGCTTGATCGAGGGCAAATAATGTTTTACCTTTACTAAAAAGTTCGGTTTCTGGTGAATTGAGATATTTAGGTTGCTCATCAGTCAGGGTTCTACCACCAAAGGCAATGACGCGCCCTTGAACATCACGAATGGGAATCATCAAGCGATCGCGGAATACATCATAATAACCGCCCCCGGAAGATCGTGGCTTAATCAATCCCGCTTTTTCTAGTATCTGCGCGGGCAAATGTTTATCTTCAACTAAATAACGGTAGAGAGTTTCCCAACCTGCGGGGGCATAACCTAAACCAAATTGCTGTATTGTTTCTTCTTTGAGTTTACGGTTAGATTGTAAATATTGAAGTGCCTGTTGCCCTTGAGATTGTCTGAGGGCGTGTTGATAAAACTGGGCGGACGTTGCCAAAACTTCATATAACTGCTCACGCAAAGATAGCTGACGCTGTAATTCTTGGCGTTGTTCGGGTAAGAGGGTTTGCACAGGTACTTGGTAACGTCGTGCTAAATCCAGCACCACATCAGCAAAAGAACGCTTTCCCAATTCCATGACAAACTTAATGGCATTTCCCCCAGCTTGACAGCCGAAGCAATAGTACATTTGCTTGGTCTGGCTGACGGTAAAACTGGGAGATTTTTCATCGTGGAAGGGACACAAACCGACGAAATCTTTCCCGCGTTTGCGTAAAACTACGTATTCTGATACGACATCTACAATATCAGCCCGTAGTTTAACTTCCTCAATTGTGTCTGGGTGCAAGCGGGGGATTTGCATATACTTAGTTATTTGTCATTGGTCATTGGTCATTGGGCAATAATTAATAGTTCTTCTCCCTCATCTCCCTCATTTTTCCTACTCCCTGAACATTAACTTTGGAGAAATACCAAAGGATAAATGACAAAACACTTCTGATGGCTATTATATTCTTGTTGCTAGACCAAGAATCATCTATACAATTTTACATTTAATTTTATCAGAGGAAATACTTAAAATGGGGCGTATTTTTATTTCAGCGGCTCACGGAGGTAAAGAAGCTAGAGGGATAGATCCAGGTGCGATCGCAGGTGGTACAACTGAAGCTAAAGAAATGATTTTGCTGCGGGATTTGATTGTCACGGAACTGAGGGCGCGGAATGTGGAAATTTTGGCAGTCCCTGATGACTTGAGTGCCGCCCAAACTATCACCTGGATCAATTCCCGTGGCCGCCGGGGTGATGTCGCCCTAGAGATTGAATCTAATGCCGCTAACAGCCCTTCTGTGCGTGGGGCTAGCGTCTTCTACATTGCTAATAATAGCGATCGCAGAAGTAATGCTGAACAATTGCTAGTGGGGTTGTTGCGCCGCGTACCCCAATTACCGAATCGGGGAGTCAAGCCAGATACAGATAGTGGTTTAGGTAGTTTAGCATTCTGTCGCCAGACAACTTTTCCAGCTTTGGTGATGCAAGTGGCGTTTCTCAGCAATCCAGATGATCGGGCTTTGCTGCAAACTCGTCGCCGCGATTTTGCTTTGGGAATTGTCGATGGATTGGTGACTTGGAGTCGTGTAATTGACCCCACTTCTGGAACTCCGACAGAAACAAATTATCCGCCAATTAATATTAATATTAATGGACAAAATTACTCAGAGCAAGGAGTTTTAGTTAATGGTAATGCTTACATCCCCATTGATTTAGTAGACCTTTTGCGGATTGACCTTTCAAAAACAGCTAATGTCAACAGGATTACCTATCACAAAGTAGTTTATGTCAAAGCGATCGAACTGCGAGATTTTAATGTTGCAGTCAGTTGGAATGCGGCAACGCGGACTGTTAGCTTGCGATCGAATTTGGTGGTTTGCCCTGGTCAATTTTCGCGGGTGATGTCGAATGGTAATACTTCTGAAGTCCAGTTACAATTATTTTTGAGAAACAATAATGAAAATGCTTTAGTAAGCTTTCCTGACATCCCAAAACTTTATCGAGAAGAAGCAAGTATAGAAGGAGTAAACTATGATATTGCCTTTTGCCAAATGTGTATAGAAACTGGATTTTTACGGTTTGGTGGTGATATAAAACCTGAGCAAAATAATTTTGCCGGCTTAGGTGCGATCGGTGGTGGTTCGGAGGCTGCATCTTTTCCAAGTGCCAGAATTGGAGTGAGGGCGCACATCCAACATTTGAAAGCTTACGCTAGTTTAGAACCTTTGGTACAAGAAGTAGTAGATCCAAGGTTTCGCTTTGTGACGCGGGGAATTGCGCCATTAATTGATCAGCTATCAGGGCGGTGGTCAGCAGATTTGGATTATGGCCCGAAGATTTCAGCAATGCTCAAACGATTATATGAATCAGCAGGACTTCTTTAAGTATTGTGTAAATAAACTTGCACTAATTACTTGATGCCTCTCTTCCTTTGCGTCCAACTCTTGGAGATGCACTCGCTTTTGCGGTTCGTTTAATAAATACCGAGCTTACGTAAACAATAGACAAAACCCTTATATTCAGGTAGGGACAATTCATGAATTGCCCCTACACTGTATACTGGTTTTATGGCTGCAACAGCGCAACTTCTAAAACCAAGTGGGGAATTTATAGCGATTACACCGCGCAGTTTTTGCACCTATCTTACTTCAGTTGAAACTCTGAAAAAACAATATTCTCAAGAGCGCCAAATGTCACGTATTCCTATAGTAATTGACGGAGAAATTAAAACTTTATCGCCAGGTGGTCAGAATATTCTGATTGAAAAAATTATTAATGATTTTGCTCCTCGTTTTACTCCTAGCGGAAAGCTAATCTATATTGGCGATACAGATGAAAAGTTCGCCCACTTCGATGAAGCAGCATTGGCAGATTTAGGCGTTAACATCGATTCCCACGGCAAAATGCCAGATGTGATTATTCACTTCTCAACAAATAACTGGTTGGTGTTGATTGAAGCTGTAACCTCACATGGCCCAATTAATCCTAAACGCAAGAAGGAACTTCAAGTCTTATTCAAAGATATCCAAATACCTCTGGTGATGATAACAACATTTCTCAGCCGTAAGGCAATGATGGCATATCTGGCAGAGATTGCTTGGGAAACAGATGTTTGGGTTGCTGAAGATGCAACTCATTTGATTCATTTCAATGGTGAATATCTATTGCAGGCTTACCAAACAGATAAGAAGCAAACTTTCTGAATATACGAAAATAGGCTTGGTGTTAGGTTTATAAGTAGGTAGACGTAATTAAATTAAACATAAGAAAAAACCTCACCCTCAATCCCTCTCCTTAGTAAGGAGAGGGAAGCCGGATAGAGGGTGAGGTTTTATATTTAATTTGGCTCACTTACTTATTCTTCTAACAATTGCGGAATGTGATCGTACCCATCCACACCAATAACTGCAATAATTTTCGGGCGATGTTGCTGTAATAATTTTTGGAAAGCTTCTGCCCCGATTTGTCTTTGTAAAATTGTCAGTAATGCTGCTGGTTGTCGCCACTCACGAGAAGCAATTTGCTCTAAAAGATACATTCCCAAGCAGCCTGTGTAAACAGTTTTTTCCGAATTTTGGAGATGATAATAAGCTTCTGCTAAATAAGCTAAGTTACGCCCTTGGAGATATAAATCGCCGGAAACTTGGGCTGTTTTAAAGCCATCTTCAAGATATTTAATTGCAGTTTGGTGTTCTCCAATTACTAAATAGGCAATTCCTAAGCTGCTGACACATAAGGCTTTGCTTTGAATATCGCCTAATTTTTCTGATAATTTTAAACCTTGTTCTAAATAATTAATTGCTGATTCATAGGTTTCGGGTTCTAGATTTTCTAATTCCTGAGCCTGCATCACTTCGCTGTAACCTAAATTTACTAGCGCGTTTGCTTCTCCTGTTCTATCGCCTGCTTGCCGACTCAGTATCAATGCTCGTTGACTGTAGTTAATTGCCTCAGCATAATTTTGCTGTTGCACATAAGTGCGGCTGAGGTGGTTGAGATTGGCAATTTCACAGGTGCGATCGCCTGCATTTCTGGCTATCTCTAATGCTTGCTGATGAAAATCAATAGAGCGCTGGTATTGTCCTAAAGCCCTCTGAGAATAACCTAAAAGGGTCAAAATTCGCGCCTTTTCTTGGGTTCCCTCGCCTCGTCGCAATGGTTCATCCAAATAATCTAGGGCATCTCGCAAATAAGTGCCAGTAAAAGAGGCAAAAATCCCGCCGTAAAAGGGGAAATACGGACGCTGGGCAAAGGTTCGCAAAATTTGGAGCATGATTTGAGAACAGGTATCGCTGTATACTGTGCCAATGCTCCTAAAACCACTTGCTAACTGACTCCAAATTACTGCAAAGGTTAAAAAGGTGGAAATTGACAACTTTGGCCCGGCCTTAATATCGTAAGCTTGTTGGTCAAACCAGTTAATTAGTCCCCGTTGCAAGAACTGTAAAATCAATGCCATTTCCACCCAATCTCTAAGGGTAATTCCCCGTTGTCGCTCGGCAAACTCTATTGCAGATTCTTCCATAGCTAAGGTGCGAAGCAGTGCTTTGGGTAACTCACTGTTGAGTTGTTTGGCCCAACTTGCCCAAGGGCCACGTTCTCCGGGTACGCCGCCAAATCCCAAAGATTCTTTTTGCTCGTACATCCAACTGAGCAAGTTGTCTTGCAATCGCCCCCAAGAATCTAAACCACGGGTAATACCTTCGGAAAATTGTTGTAAGTCAGCATCTGCCTGAGCAAATTGCTGTAATGCTTTTGATAATTGCTGTAGCTGTTGCAAATTTAGCGGAGACTTCTGATTGGGATCGGTAACCCGTAAAAATACCGCTAGACGCTCATCTGCCGCAGATGTGGTAATTTCTGTAACTGATGAGGCGATCGCTTCTGTGGTTTTGTTTTGCTCTTGCCAACGTTGCCATTGACTTTGAATAGTTTTAATGGCTCTCAAACTTCGAGTAGCCTTAGCTTTTTTGAGTTCGTCTTTTTCACTATCGACTTGATTTTGGAGAGCATTCAAGCGATCGCTCAAAGCTAACTCAAAGACTTCTCCTGTACCGGAAGTAATTCCTTTAAGCAGCATTTGATACACCATCTCCACAGAGCTAATTTTGCCCTTGAGGGTGGTTTCGATAATTTCATCAATTAAGGCAAGATAGCGATCGCGCAATGGCAAAGAGTCTGGCACTTTGGCTACTAGAGAACGTCACGTCCATTCTAATTCTAGTCTGAGTTTGAACGAGTAGATTAGACCCTTGTAGGGATTGAGAGCATTCAACGAAGACGCAGGGGAGACAAGTTTAGAGGGTGTAGGCAATGTCTGATGGGGTGACTTTGCGTAGTTTACCGCCGTAGGCATCGCAGGATCATTAAAGCCTGAAAACTTCCTCAATATCCTTAATACACATTACGACGCATTTGTACAGTGCGTAAGTCCTAAAATAGTTTATCCAGCGTTTGAGGACATAGTGCTTTTTCTA
The DNA here is from genome assembly GCF_036916975.1 of Nostoc sp. Classification (GTDB taxonomy): domain Bacteria; phylum Cyanobacteriota; class Cyanobacteriia; order Cyanobacteriales; family Nostocaceae; genus Nostoc. The sequence continues at coordinate 282 of NZ_JBALFF010000033.1, read as the reverse complement.
AAAGCCCCCGAACCATCACTGATACTTGTTTTACAAACCGCTCAAACACCTGCCCTAACAACTTACCTTTAAATAAGTAAAGCTGATAGAACTCATCAGCTTTAGTGAAGTAAAAAACTTGATTAAAAAATGTAAAGCATTGTAAAGTAGTTTCACAGGCAAAAACAAAACCGCCTGATTAATAAATAACTAACCGCACTTATAAAACCATGACAGCAACCTTACAACAGCGCTCAAGCGCCAACGTATGGGATCGATTCTGTGAGTGGATCACCAGCACCA
>NZ_JBALFF010000032.1:0-130782 GCF_036916975.1 Nostoc sp. | reverse complement strand
ACTACGGTTCTCAACTTAAATCGCGTTTAAATTCTTATTTTTCTGAAAAAGATTCCTAAAAACTGCCGTAAAAATAGAATGAAATAGCCCTGCCTATCCCCCATCATATGGGATTCGGGGAACTAGAATTATGTCTCCCCTCTCCCAAATATGGGAGAGGGGCTGAGGGAAAAGATTTAAGCAGTAAACTTAACTATCTGAAAGTGGAAAAATCTACATTTTTCTAATCTACGTTCTACTAATTATTTGGCAGGTAGATTGTATTTGAGGCTATGGTGTAAATTTAAACACGGTTCCTTGTGCAGAAGCGCCACCAGTAGAGGTGGTACCGTAAAATGCACCATTAGCAAGTTGAATTAGCGTAGACTCTGGCGTTGCCCCATTCGTGCCATTAAAACTAAATAACAAAGTGATGGTTCCTCCAGTCAACCGATAGATGGCTCCTTTATTATTTGCACCACCTGTAGAAGTTGTACCGTAGAAGTTACCGTCGCTTCCTTTTGTGAGTGCAGCTGTGGGGTTAGCCCCATTGGTGCCATTAAAACTGGCAACTAAAACCGGTGTACCGCCACCGAGGGGAACCTTGAATATAGCTCCTTTATTACTGGCTCCACCTAGAGAAGTCGTGCCATAGATAAATTTATCAGATTCAATTAATCCAGCCTGAGGACTTTGCCCATTAGCACCACTAAAGCTATATGAAGTTATTACTCCTGCGGGAGTTAACTTAAATGCCACACCTTTATTAGCTGTTCCACCTGCTGAGGCGGTGCCATAGTAGTTTCCGTCACTAGCTAATTGCAACCTTGCTAATGGAGTTGCTCCATTAGTACCGTTAAAGTTGACTACGACAGTGGGGACACCACCAGTTAGCGGAATCTTAAATACAGTTCCTTTATTGTTTACCCCACCGGCAGAAGTTATCCCCACCAAGCTGCCATCGCTACCTGAAATCAATCTACCTGTTGGGTTGGCTCCACCAGTACCATTGAAATTCAAAAGAGTTGTCAAGTTTGTAAAAGTTGTTTTTTTCAACTGAAACAACGTACCTAAGTTATTTGTACCGCCTGTAAAGGTCGCACCATATAGATTGCCATCACTTGCCTGAAATAATCTAGCAAGTGGGTTAGTTCCATTGGTTCCAGTGAAGTTAACTAGTGTAGTCAGAGTATTAAAAGTAGAACCAGTTAATTTGAATGCTGTTCCTTTACTTTGCGAACCACCTGCGGAAGTGGTTCCATAAAGATTGCCATCCTTCCCTGCAAGTACACCTGCATTTGGGTTCGCTCCATTAGTACCGTTGAAATTTACAACGGTCGTTAATGTTTCTGCAAAGGCTTGTTGTAAGGGCAATACTAATGGAGATGCCAACACAGCCAGAGAAGTTAAAATCAATACGCTATTTTTGCTTTGACGTTGTTTGTACAGTTTCATCTTGTTCACTTAACTCCTACAAAAATTTACTCAGACACGAACCCGAAATGGGAGCATCCCAAATGTCCCATTCCCTTGATAGCCCTCATTCCCTAACCCCGAATCCCAAATATGGGATTAGGGGAACTAGAATTATGTCTCCCCTCTCCCAAATATGGGATTAGGGGAACTAGAATTATGTCTCCCCTCTCCCACCTGAAGGGAGAGGGGCTGGGGGTGAGGGAAAAGATTTAACCAAAATTGGGATGCTCCCCCCGAAATAAATCTTCAGCCTACTTTTTAAGAACTGCTCTGCCGAAGGTGGTTTCACTCTAGGCGTAGTCGCTGATTCGTTTTAATAAGGCTGGAGATTTATTTTTATGCATCTCCCTCAGACTGGACATAACAATTGTTGTATGGATGCAATCCACTATGGGGTGCAAGACGAATGGCACTCCTCAACAGATATGTATTCCATACAAGTGAAAACAGCTAGAATGGCTTGAACTAACGGATTTTGTACTACTTGATACCACAAATTAGTTGTGAAATCAGGTACTATAAATTCGTTATTTAAACTAGCTTTTAGTGAAAACTCAGCAGAAACTTTGGTATATCTTGGTCAGGAAGAATTTAGAAATTCTCTGGCCGCATATACCACAATGAGTGTATTTACACTTAAGTTAATTGCTGAAAATGAGAGCATTTATGATGTCGCTCAGTAACATAGCATACTGATTATTTTTTAGATGTCGTGATCAACACAAAAAATTTCAATTTAACTTTTACCTCTGCTATAGCAATCCGATTTTATTTTTGAAAAAAATAAGAGAGAATACCAGTTTGGGTGATACAATCAATTTTTGGTGTTTTCTAAAAATATTTGTTTTGACTTATAAAACTTATGCATTGACAAAAAACACTAAATATGAATAAGTTTAAAAACCAAATCTTTTGTAAGAGTACAGCAATGCTGTAGGGGTACAGCATGGTGGATTTGCGTAGTTTACCGCCGTAGGCATCGCACCATAATTAACAAAAGCCTGAAATAACCTATTTTAGTTAATGCACATCACGATACATTTGTATAGTGCGTAAGTCCTAACTTAATATAATTTATTAACTAGAGGTCAAGTAAGTATTAATCGGTCAAAATAATACTACTCACAGAGCGGGATGCTAGACGCATGATTACTAAACCTAAGATTTTTATTGATGGGGAATCGGGAACCACAGGCTTACAAATTTACTCGCGCCTCAATCAACGGGATGATATCGAGTTAGTTAGCATTGAAGCATCTAAACGTAGGGATGCAACTGAGCGAACTAAACTAATTAATGCCGTCGATGTTGTCATTCTCTGCCTACCTGATGATGCAGCCCGCGAAGCTGTTAGCTTAGTAAGTAGTACTACGGTTAAGATCCTTGATGCTAGTAGCGCCCATCGCACAGCTAATAACTGGGTATATGGTTTTCCTGAACTAAATCCAGGACAGCGAGAGAAAATCGCCTGCGCTCAGTATGTCAGCAATCCCGGCTGTTATCCCACAGGATTTTTAGCCTGTATCCGTCCGTTGATTGCCAAGGGAATTTTAAAGAGCAATTTTCCGATCACCGTTAATGCAGTGTCAGGTTACTCTGGTGGCGGAAAGAATCTGATCAAACAATACCATACCTTTCACGAACAGGAAACTGGAGCAGAGTCGCTTTATCCTTATGGTATCTACGGTTTGCAGTTTGGACATAAGCACGTCTTGGAAATGCATTATTACTCAGAATTAGCATCGCCGCCGCTATTCATACCCGCAGTAGGAGATTTTGAGCAAGGAATGCTGGTTCAGGTGCCTTTGCCGTTGGGGACTTTGGATAATCCACCATCAGGTGAGGTTATTCATCAAGTAATTGTTAACTATTACGAAAGTGAAAAATTCGTGCAGGTTGCTCCATACCAAGATTCTACACTACTGCGAGACGGAATATTTTTGGATGCGATTGCAATCAACGGCACTAATATTGTTCAAGTTTTTGTATTCGCCAATGACACCACCAAAGAAGCCTTGCTAGTTGCTCGTCTCGACAACTTGGGTAAAGGCGCATCGGGAGCCGCAATCCAAAACCTAAACATCATGCTAGGCTTTCCAGAAGAGTTGGGATTGTTATAAAAGAGCGTTAAGCAATAGGGAAAAAGCAATAGGGCTTTACTCCATGTTTAATGACTAATCGCTTGTGCAAGACAGTAATAACTTATTATGAGTGCGTAAATTGCTCATTTGAAAAAGCAAAAAGGCAAATTGAGAAATAAATCTGCCTTTTTGCTTGCTGAATCTACCGAAATGAATGCGCGATATACCGAAATGAGAAAGCAATCAAGCATTTTGAGAAAGCAATATGCCTTTTTACTTGCTGAATCTACTGAAATGAGAAAGCAATCAAGCATTTTGAGAAAGCAATATGCTTGAATGCTTGCTAAATCTACTGAAATGAGAAAGCAATATGCCCACTCTACAAAACTTTAATTCAATGGGGAGCATCCCGTTAGGTGCAAAAACTTTGTGTTTGCCCTCATCCCCTAACCCCGAATCCCATATTTGGGATTCGGGGAACTAGAATTATGCCTCCCCTCTCCCACCTGAAGGGAGAGGGGCTGGGGGTGAGGGAAAAGATTTAAGCTCTTATTGGGATGCTCCCATTCAATGTGCGATCGCGCCAACTCGCAAAGCATTAGGTAAGTCCTAAATAATTCCATATTTGGACGATAAACGGCTCTTGGCTCAAACATCTCGCGTATTGAATGTGTACAGATTGTGGTATGAAAATATGGTGGAGCGATCGCAACGGAATTTATGATTACCCTGCCAATCAAAGTTAATTTGCAAACAGTCAGTTATTTCCTTATTTGCACCTAAACCACTACTTGCCCACTTTGTCAATGTGTAAATTCTAGTGCTGTGAGTTTGATTGGCTGCGGTTTTGGCAGCATTTTGAAGATATCCGCAGAAGTCCAGTGGATTTTTTCCACTTCAATTTAGCTATTGGAATTTTTTGTAACATCAACTTTATCAGTAAATCAAGATCAGTTGGGCATTGCAGACAGCGATTTGTGTGTAATAAAGCTTGTACAATTGTCAAGGCGGTTTTTCCTGCCAGAATACTTCTCAGGCGTAAAATTTATCGACAGCAAAATTTTTCTACTTTGTGTTTTTCCATCCTTCAGTTGTGGCAAAACTGACAATTCAGGTCATGTGGAAAAGCCCACGAAAACCTAACGCCCTAAGCCCCTTACCGACATGGGAAGGGGGAAAATTCAAAGTCTCTCTCCTTAAAGGAAGAGAGAAATAGAAGTGAGGTTTCCCCGATAGCGTGAAAAGTCAGGTAGCAAAAATGCCCCAACTTAGGCGTTCATATCTTGCAATAGATAACTTTTACCCTTACGACTGGAGAGCAAAATCTTGGGAATAGAACTACGCAGTTTCGTATTTCTCGACAGCCTGCAACCTCAACATGCAGCATATATGGGAACAGTAGCTCAAGGCTTCTTACCATTACCAGGGGATACATCACTGTGGATTGAAATCTCTCCTGGTATTGAAATTAATAAAATTACGGATGTAGCCCTGAAAGCAGCCTCTGTCCGTCCGGGAGTACAGATAGTTGAACGACTGTACGGACTATTAGAAGTTCATTCTAGCTCCCAAGGTGAAACGCGAGCAGCTGGGCAAGCAATTTTGGCTGCATTGGGAGTCCGAAAAGACGAATGTCTCAAACCGCGTGTTGTTTCTAGCCAAATTATCCGCAACATCGATGCTTACCAAACACAACTTATTAATCGCACGCGACGAGGCCAGCTATTACTAGCAGGGCAAACGCTGTATGTATTAGAAGTGGAACCTGCTGCTTACGCTGCATTAGCTGCGAATGAAGCTGAGAAAGCCGCATCGATTAACATCCTTGAGGTTCAAGCTGTAGGTAGTTTTGGACGACTTTACTTAGGTGGACATGAAAGAGATATTCTAGCAGGTGCGGCCGGAGCATTAACGGCAATAGAAAGTGTAGCCGGTCGGGCAAATCCTCTGGGTATGCGTCAGGAGTAAAGGAGAGAACATGGCAAATCGAGAGCATCTAGCTTTACTCAAAGCAGGTGCAGTTACATGGATTGAGTGGAGAGAGAAAAATCCTCAGATAGAACCAGACCTCAGCGCCGCAAACCTGCAAGGGCATAACCTCAGAGGCGCAAATCTCCAGGGGGTAAATTTGAGCAAGGTGGATTTGGGTAATGCTTTACTCGTGCGAGCAAACCTCAGTGGTGCTGACCTGAGTAGTGCCAACCTTTACAAAGCCTTCCTTATTGAAGCTAACTTGAGTAATGCTAACTTCAGTGTTGCTAACTTGAGTGGTGCTATACTTACGCAGGCAGATTTGAGTTATGCTAATTTTATTGGAGCAGACTTGAGTGAGGCGAATCTTAGAGGCGCTGCGATCGCTCATGCTAATCTAATTGGAACCGACTTAAGAGGCGCTAACTTAATAGATGCCGATTTAGGCGCAGCAAAACTAATGCGGACTAATCTCTCTTTTGCCAACCTCATTGAAGCTAACTTGATTGCGGCTGACCTCAGCGAGGCGAATTTGTACCAGGCGGAAGTGTTGGGGGCTTATCTTTACAAAACTGAACTATACAAAGCTAATCTAAATAAGGCTCACCTCAGTGGTGCTTATCTGTTGCAGGCTAACTTAAGTGAAGCTAACTTAAGTGAAGCTGACTTGAGTTGGACTAACCTTAGAGGCGCAAATCTCAGAGGAGCAAATCTCAGACGAGCAAACCTCAGAGGAGCCGACATTAGGGGAGCTAACCTCAACGGCGTAAATCTTCAGGAGGCAATTATGCCTGACGCTTCAAAGCACCATTAATTAACAAAAAAAGTAATTTTGACGTAACGATTCATTTTTTGGACTTTAAACTAGTAGTCCACCAGAGCAACTTTGATGGATGAATAGGTTCGTAGTGAGTTAGTCGCTGAGAGGGGTTTCCCCCATGAGCGACTAACGAACCCCTTGGGTAAAGACTTTAGTCCTTGATTTGAGCGCCCAAGCGATCGCGTCTATTAACCTTCAATTTAGCACGATGGGTTTTGGGGCATTCCTTGCCAGAATAAGCTTTAATATTTAAAGTAAGCATATAAAATTTATGTAAAGCTTAAGTGTTATTAAGCTCAAAAACCTTCTTGACAATATATAAATTTAACTTATAGATTTAGAAATTAATTTCTTTAATAGAAAAATCTTGATTTTACAAAATAAAAACAATATTGAAACCTAACTTAACGTAAAAATTGCATCTATCTAAAAAATCTCCTAATTTTTTCTAAAAAAACAGTAGATTTCAAAAAAAAATTAAATAAAATTTATAAATATTTTTAACAGTATTAGAAATCCAAAAGATTACATTTTTAAGATTTGATAAAGAAGTTGACGTAACTTTTGGTTCATGCTAATTAAGTAATTACAGTGATTACAGCAATTACAGCTAAGTTAAATATGGGAAAATAATCAAAATTTATTTTGACTCAATTACTTAGGAACGTAGATTAAATAAAATGCAAAATTTTATCCTATATCTAGCTTCCCTCTCCTTTATAAGAAGAGGGATTGAGGGTGAGGTAAGCTAGGGACATAAATTTAGGACTTACGCATTAGGTACGAAATATAGGGGCAATTCATGAATTGCCCCTACGGTAAATCAGGGCTTTCACTGCCTTGAAAGCGTAAGTTTTGAAATTGTATCTTATTTAATTCTTGTTCCTTACCATTTGCATAATCAATAATTAACCAAATCAATAATTAATATTTTCTAAGTAATATTGCTATTCATTAGGTTAAGAAAAGCATCTGTATTTAGGAGAGTTTTAAGTAATGTATATTGAACTTATAAAAAGTTCTGTGACTGAGGCCGAAGTTAGGCATTATTTAGAAATTCAGGAAAAATAATATGGCAGTTATTTTCGGCACAACAGATCCTGACACCAGAAATGGGACATCGGGAGATGATACGATATATGGTTGGGCTAATGGTGGTAATGCCAATAGTTTGTCTGGTAACGATACCCTGAATGGTGCAGATGGTAATGATAATCTATTTGGCGGGACGGGAAACGACAGTTTAATCGGTGGACTTGGCAATGACACACTCGATGGTGGCTTGGGTACTGACAGCTTGAATGGGGGAGTAGGCGACGATACTTACATCATTGACAGCGCTACCGATACCATTACCGAGGCTACTAATTCAGGCATAGATACCGTCCGGTCATCTGTCCCCTACACACTAAGTGCCAATCTGGAGAACCTGAGACTGAGGGAAGGTGGCGACATCACCGCGACAGGTAATAGTCTTAGCAACTTCATTTTTGGTAATACTGCTAACAACACTCTGAATGGGAGAGCAGCCGATGACACGCTAGATGGTAATAATGGCAATGATACCCTCAATGGTGACGACGGCAATGATAGTCTACAGGGCGGGCCTGGCAATGACTTACTTAATGGGGGGTCTGGAAACGACATCCTCATCGGTGTTTTCCCTGCTAGTCCCCTTCAACCTGGATTAGGAGAGACTGATACCTTAACTGGCGGCGTTGGGCTAGATAGATTTGTCCTTGGGGACGCGATAAATGTCTACTACGACGATAAAAACACTACGAATGCTGGTTTTGGAGACTTAGCTACGATTAGTGACTTCAACCCTAGTGAAGATCGAATAGAACTTAAAGGTTCCCCAAATAACTACCGCTTGCAATCTGTTGGAGCCAATACACAAATATTTTTAGACAAACCTGGAGCAGAACCAAATGAGATCATAGGTATTGTGCAGGGGCTAGTAAATCTTAGACTTGATAGTAACGATTTCCTTTTTTATGAGGGGGAAAATGCTGGACAAGCTACAAACAATACACTAGCCAGCGCTGAAGGATTAGGTTCTTTATCATCAGCATCAGACGTTAATCTCTCAGGTGAGTTAGTAACAGTTCAACCGGGAGATAATCCCGATTTCGACTTTTTTACATTTTCTCTAACAAATCCAGCAACTGCCACTATTACTGCGGCGACAACCGATGATACAGTTATCGGACTGTTTAACAATGCTGGAATTTTACTGCAAAGTGATGACGATAGTGGGCCTGACTTTGGCTCATTAATCACCGCTTCATTGGGTGCTGGAACCTACTCAATTTCAGTGAGTAAATATGCTTTCTTCCCCCAAGATGGCGGAACTTTCTCTGGCTCTAGTGATAGCAACCCTGCTCCTTATACGCTAAAACTCAGTTTGACATAAAAACGTAAGTTTTTTGGCGCTAACCCAAGCGGATTGATTTATAAGCTAGTACCCATTGCTGATTTCAACCCAGAATCTCTAAAATTGTTTCCTTTCTCAAGAAGATTTAGCAACAAAATCATCTGATTATTTTATGAACACAATAATGAATAGCATTAACTCATCCAACCAAAAGCAACGCAGATTTCTCGGTATCACTCTCAAAAGCTACTTTGTCGCCGCTAAAACGCTGTTATTTACAATAGCTCTATTAAATTATGGCGCTACTGGAGTAAATGCTGCACCTAAAGCCCTGCGTCCTGATATTCAGATTCGCAATATTACGAATACCTTATCAGTCTCTCCTTCGGTTCGGATTGTAAAAGATCCACGAAACAATACCCTTTATTACCTCAAAGAAAATGGTGATATTTATCAAGTTAATTTAAGCTTGTCTAATAGTAAACTTGTATACACCTCTAGCGATCATAATCTAGGTGAGACTCAAGGTATGGCCATTGGTCCTAATGGCACAATTTATTTGGTTGGTAATGCAGACCTTGTGAATAACCAGACCAAAGGAATTATTGTTAAAGGCGAAATTAACTCGGTTACCCAACAGCGCGTCTGGTCTATCTTAGCTAAGAGTGCAGGCTATCCCAAAAGTAAAACAGCCTATGACCATCGCTTTAACGGCGTAGTTGTTAGCCCCGATGGTAACTTTATCTATGTGAATAGCGGTTCTCGTACCGATCATGGTGAAGTTCAGTCTGTTAATGGGTTATATCCTAATACTCGTGAAGTAGGATTAACTGCTTGTATACTCCGTCTTCCTACTAATGGCAAAAATCTTTTTCTTCCAAATAATCGAGCAGCTTTAAAGACATCTGGCTATATTTTTGCAGAAGGAACACGTAATACTTTCGATATGGCCTTTGCACCCAATGGGGATTTATTTGGTACAGAAAATGGCCCCGATCGCGACATGTCAGAAGAATTAAATTGGCTCCGTGCAGGTGGTAATTACGGCTTTCCCTGGCGGATTGGCGGGACAGACAACCCACAACAATTTCCTAATTACGATCCGGCCAAAGACCTTTTGTTAAACCCCAAATTTAACGCCGTTCAAAGGGGCTACTTTCGTAACGATCCAACCTTTCCTGCTCGGCCTGAAAACTTAATTGAACCAATTCCTAATTTTGGGCCGGACGCAGATAATTTCCGCGATCCTCAAGATGGAAAAGTCAAAGATGCCAGTGTTCTTGGGCAAAGCTTGAGTACTTTTACAGCACACCGTTCTCCTTTGGGCTTAGTTTTTGATACACAAGGAGTAATGAGTCCAGAATTCAACAAAGATGGATTCATGCTGAGTTTTACAACAGGCGATCCCACTGGCGAAACACTACCAGGCCCTTTTAAAGATTCCGGGCAAGACCTACTGCATTTAAAGTTAACTAAAGTAGGAAATACCAGTTATAAATTGAATGCTACCCGCATTGTTGAAGGTTTTAGTAATCCCATTGACGCTGCGATTATCGGCAATAAAATTTATGTTATAGAATATGGTGGAAATCAAGGAATTTGGGAAATCACTATGCCAACTAAATAAATCAGGCTGAGTATTACAGTCTTACTTTTCTACTTCCACCCGAACGTGGTTGAGGTAGAAAGTCTTTAGAAATGGGAGTTAAAAAGCAGATGCCTTGGTTTGTAAAAATTGAAGAAGGGAAAGTCGATAAACCTACCTTTGACGAATATGTACCTGCCCACCAAGCCTATATTCAAGACTTGATTGCTAAAGGACACAAAGCGCGAACAGGCTATTGGGCAGAACAAAGAGGCGGGATGTTGCTGTTTGAGGCAGCATCAAAGGAGGAAGCAGAAGCAATTGTAGCTGATGACCCGTTGGTGAAACACGGCTGCGTCAACTATCAGCTTTATGAATGGCGGATTGTTATGGAATAACACACACATTACTGACTTTTAATGTTATGCTTTTAGAAGACCTGGATCTATGCGATCGCAACACCCAAATCTTGTCAGAACCGGAAGGTAGCAGCAACACGGGAGGCTTGTGGTAGGCGTAGTCTCCGGGTCGCCCTATTTGTAGGAGCGGTCAGGGAAAATGGCTGGTTTTGGAGATATTGTTCAAAAAGCTTTTTACCTCGGTGTTGGATTAGCTTCTTACGCAGGTGAGAAAGCAGGGGGAAAATTAGCCGAAGTGCGATCGCAAGTCCAAAAACTGGCAGATGAAATGGTCGCAAAGGGCGAAATGAACACAGAAGAAGCCCGCCGCTTCGTTGAAGAGATGATGAAGCAAGCCCAACAGCCGCAAGCATCTGGTGAAACCTCTGAAAAAACACCTCCTTCGGAACCTCGGCGCATTGAAATTTTAGAGGAAGATGAAGAACCAACTGTGAAAGAGGGATCAAATGATCAGAACACAGAAAAATTACGCCAAGAAGTGCTAGAACTGCAAAACGAGTTAAAAAGATTGCAACGCGATCAATAAAAAGCATTTTTGGAGCGAAATATTAGTAAGAAGTGGCAGTTTGACATGGCACTTCAGATAGAAACTTGATAAGATACATTGCTTAGTGTGTATTCTAGTATTTTAAGCCAGATAACACAAAGCGTCCTGTTTATAGCCTGCAAAGGTGTCAAGTTTATGGAACAGTGGCAAAAAGATTTAGTAGAAATCGTTGAAACAGTGGCTGATGAAGTAGAGCGTTTCTTCCTGGGAATGAGTGAAATGGTAGACGCTTTTTTTGAGCTAACGGAAGAAATCACCGAGCAAGTCCCTAACATTGCCCTTGAAGTCGATCACTATTTACATGATTTGACTGAACCAATGTTTGAAGCTTACTGGGAACTCGAAGACATTGTAGGAGATGTAGATCCAGGTTTTCCTTATTCAGTTGAACCCACAGCCGAAAAAAATCCCGCCTGTATTGGTTGTACTCACTACCACGGTCAAGTTTATAGTGGTAATTTGTTAGTTTGTGCCATGCATCCCCACGGTTGTGAAGATGAGAATTGTCCAGACTGGGAGAAGGAAGAGTATTGAGTTAGGAGTTAGGAATGGGGAGTTAGGAGTTAGGAGTTAGGAATAAAATTATTAAAAAGACGTAAAGATAAGTAAAATAACAAATGACAAATGACAAATGACAAATAACAAATGACAAATGACAACTGAGAAATTACCTGAAAGTGTAACCCCGGGAAGCCAAGAAATGAAGTATGGCGAACGCGACATTGCGGAAGGTAAACTAATTACCTTTCCAAATCCGCGTGTGGGGAGGCGATATGACATTAAGATTACTTTGCCGGAATTTACTTGTAAATGTCCGTTTTCTGGTTATCCTGACTTTGCGACAATTTACGTTACCTATATACCTGATGAACGGGTAGTGGAATTGAAGGCGCTTAAGCTTTACATTAACAGTTACCGCGATCGCTATATTTCCCACGAAGAATCTGCCAATCAAATTTTAGATGATTTTGTAGCTGCTTGCGATCCGTTGGAAGCCACCGTAAAAGCAGATTTTACACCTCGTGGCAATGTACATACTGTGGTTGAAGTACGGCATCAAAAGTAGGGCTACACTCCGTATAATTTGATTGCTAATAGAAAAAGAACGGTATGACTGAAGCCAACGAATCTAAAAAGGACGAAATCCCTAACGGAGAGCCGAAACCACTAACTGAGTCTACTGAATATGATTGGCGAGATCCATCAAAACCCCGCAATCCCGAAGACAATGTGATTGTGGACGGCTGGCGGCGACGCGCTGATGGAACTTTTGAAAAAGTTGAAGACACCAAGGAAAAAGAATGACATCTTTTTTATGTGAGCAAATAATAGATTTTGAAGCTGCTGAAGCTTATGAAGTTAACGATATTGAAGGGCTGATAAAGCAAGTAAAAACTTACCTCGCAGAATCAGAAGGAAAGAAGGTTGTAGTTTTGCTCAGAAATGCTCATTATTTGACTACAAGAGCATTTGCTATTCTTTACAACTATATTCAAGAACCGATTTCCACCAATGTAGTGTTTGTGCTAGTTTCTGCCGACAAGTCAAAAATATTCCCTCCCTTGCTAGATTTTGTTCAACATGACTGAGCAGTTTAAACACAAGACATCTGGTGAAATTAAATATGGGTTATTCAGAACCCTTGTAGAGGCGTAGCAGTGCTACATCTCTACATTCATCTTTTTACTTGTGTTACTCTCTGCGTTTAAACTTCAATCGCCGCCTCTTTATCCTCACTTTTTGGCTGTGAACTCAGCCGATCTAAAATCTCTAAAACCTCTTGTTCAAAAGCAACTTGGGCGCGATTAGTTTTGCCACCCACATACAAGCGATCGCCTTTTTGTAATGCCCATATTTGTGAATGAGAAAAGTAACTCATCACCACACCCAGCATTAGTAAACCAAACCCTGAGTAAACAATTGGTATACCTGGATCGGCTTTAATTTGTAAGCCAGTAGTACCAATGATATCCAGAATTTTCAGCTTCACGCCATTAACTTCGGTAGACATCCCAGCGCGAACAGTATCAACGAGTTTGCCTGTGGGATCATAAATTAATACCATCCCTTGCAAGTCTTTGGCTAACAAGGAGACACCCTCACTCAAATCTGGTTTCGTCGGAACCCATGTTCCCCAAATGCGCCCTTGTCCCTTGGTGTTCAATTGCGCCATTGGTAGCTGAAAAACCGGGCTGTTGTTAAATTGGACGCGAACACCTGCAATTCCCCAATCAGTTTGATAGAAAGTGATGCCATGATAGCGCAGAGGCTCGTTGACAAAAATCTTTTTGTGGTCAACTTCCTCCCCCTGTTTATTCAAGACAGACATATCCGAATAAAATTGATCAATGCCGCCAGATGGTGTGTAGTCAATCCAAAAACGATTGACGCGCACAGACCAATCTTTCGATATTTTTGCGGCTAAAGGGCCAGCATCGACAATATTTGTTACTTGAAATGTATCGCCACTAGCAACCATTTCCTGAGCCAAAAAACCAGTCATTGCCCCCCAAATTCCCCCGATCAGAATAGCGACGATGCCAATATGAACGATAATTGGGCCGATGCGTCCGACTATTCCTTTGCGGGCGTAAAGGAGATTTTCTTTTTCTTGATCTCGATAAATTTTATAGCGGTGTTTTTGTAATATCTGGTTCAAAGAATCTAAAGAACCAGTATCTAGTTCTGCACTTAAAGCTAACTTTTGAAATTGCCGTGGTTCTTCGTAATATTTCCAGCGCTGGGCAGCTTTTAAGGCTGGTAACTGTCGGGTAAATGAACAAGCAGTTAAGCTAGTGCCAAATAAAATCAGTAATGCCAAAAACCACCAAGTACGATATACATGGTCTAACCCAACTACCTGAATTACCTTCCAAGTTAAGAAACCAAATAAAGCTGGATGTTCTGGATAGTTGGCTTGGTAAAATGCGGGTGACTGACCTTGCTCAATTACAGTACCAGTGGAGCTAAAGATTGCAATCAATAGCAGTAGTGCGATCGCTAGTCGTAAGTTAGTCAGTACTGGCAAAAGCTCTTGCCGTAAAAACTGCCCAGGTACTGCCCACCATTTTAATTCTTTCGACGCTGAATCTTCTAAAGTCATTATCTGTAAAATATTACAAAAGTATTGATATTAAAAACTGCCAAGGGGAATTCGAGAAATTAAGGAAAATACACCGAATCCTACCAACAGCGCCCCACTAACTGGATTAATCCAACCAGACCAGCGACGCAATTCTAGTAACTTTTTAATTGAAGCTGTAAAAGTACCCGCCAAAATCAATGGTGCTACATAACCGGCTGTGTAAGAAAGTAGCAAAACAGCCCCTAAAATTAAGTCTTGTGTATTGGCAATCCAACCCAACAAACTAGCTAAAACCGGTGTGCTACAAGGAGATGCGACTAAGCCGAAAGTCAGCCCCAGCAAATAAGAACGCAATCCGGCTGGTAAATCTGGCGATATCCAATTCGTTTCGCCCAAGGATGGAAATTGCAGAGGTAGTGCTTCTAATAAGTTCAGCCCCATGAGAATGGCGATAATGCTGACGATAATCGGCAAACCTATTCCCACTTGACCGTAGACTTTTCCGACGATACCTGCTATAATACCTAACCCTGCTAATGTAGTTGCTAATCCTAAAGCAAACCAGGTTGATTGGGCAGCTGCTTGTAAACGGCTTTTAGCCTCATAACCGCCGATGTAACCAATGGTAATTGGCAGCATAGAAAGCATACACGGTGTAAGACTGGTAAGCAAGCCAGCAGCAAAGATGATACCAACACTCACCACGCTAAGGTGTGTCAGTTGGTTAGAAACAAGGCTGTTGGCAAATTGTTCTAGTTGGTAAACTTGGGTTTGCAGGTTATCAAGCATGGGGAGTTTATGAGCGGGAAATGCTTACTCTGCTTGAATGTTAGCTTATTTTTTGTTTGTG
The DNA here is from genome assembly GCF_036916975.1 of Nostoc sp. Lineage (GTDB taxonomy): Bacteria > Cyanobacteriota > Cyanobacteriia > Cyanobacteriales > Nostocaceae > Nostoc. The sequence goes on along the minus strand of NZ_JBALFF010000032.1, from coordinate 115,592 downwards.
AGTCAGTAAAAGTAATTATCTGAACCTGATATCATCTAAATTTCATCTGCCCAAGGAAATGTATTTCAAGCCCAAAACCTGGGCGAAGGATAAGGAGCAACTTTCACCGTCAGACTTCCATGCTTACAGGAACAAAGCAAAGGAATCAAGGATGAGAAGATAACTTTTCACTTGTGGAAGATCAGTCCTTACCCTTATCTGGCTTAGATATTCTCGTAGTGGATAATGACGCAGATATGCGAGAGTGCGTTTCATGCTAGACCAATATGGTGCAACTGTGACTGCTGTAGCCTCAGCCATTGAAGCTTTAACTGCACTGAGTCAATCCCAGCCAATATTTGCTCATTAGCGATATCGGGATGCCAGAAATAGATGATTACATGGTGATGCGACAGGTGAGGAGTTTGCAACCAGAGCAAGGCGGGACAATTACAGCGATCGCTTTAACTGCTTATGCTGGTGAGCGTTAGTCGCTATTAGACGGGGGAATTCATTCTGAGGCGGACTAGAAGAGAATGAAATAGCCCTGCTTGATTCTGACTTCTTCAATACAAAATTGACGATCCCCAGAAGACTTTGTAAACAGTAGCAAGGGTTCTGAGTATTACTGCATCTGTACTGTAGTCATAAGTAATTGACTTCCACCTTGCTTCTCAGGATGACGCTAGCCAAACAAGCGATTAAACTATGGATAACATTAAGCAATTGTTGCTTTTAGCACCACTTACATAAATTTAATTGCATTGTTACATCTAAAATCTCATCCTGTTATATAAAAAACCTATTATGTCAGTGTATCAAAATTGTGGGGAGACCACCGATTTGATTATTGGTGTTCATAACCAAGAAAACCTCGAATTACAAGCAAATTCTGCTCCTGTGGGTGCTCTTGCCACAAGACAAGGAAATTTTTCTACGTTTCTTGCTCCCCTAACTCAGGATACTTTTAAGCAAGTCGTTCAGGATGTCGAGCAAAAATTACAGATTGTTCATCAAACCCTGTCAATGCTGGATTCTCAGGGATTTGAAACTCTTCTGCAAGAAATGTTGCATTCGATTACCTTGAAAACCGGGGAATTACTGGGGGCAGACCGGACGACAATATTTTTATTGGATGAAGAAAAACAAGAACTCTGGTCAATTCTAGCTGAGGGGGAGGGCGATCGCTCTTTAGAAATTCGCATCCCCGCCGATAAAGGCATTGCTGGGGAAGTCGCCACTTTCAAGCGAGTTGTCAATATTCCCTTTGATTTTTATAACGATCCGCGATCGCATTTTGCCCAAGAACAAGAAAAAAGAACTGGCTACCGCACCTACACCATGCTGGCTTTGCCATTATTGAATGAACGTGGACATTTAGTTGCAGTAGCGCAATTATTAAATAAATTAAAATCTGGGAATAATCCCGATGCTCCACTAGCAGAGCGCATTGATACCAAAGGTTTTATCCGGGCTGACGAACAATTATTTCAAGAATTTGCCCCTTCGATTAGCCTGATTTTAGAATCTTCGCGCTCTTTTTATGTAGCCACTCAAAAACAAAGAGCATTGGCGGCGCTGATGAAGGCGATCAAGTCTCTATCTCAAAGCAGTCTCGACTTAGAAGATACCCTAAAGCGGGTAATGGATGAAGCCAAGGAACTGATGAATGCCGATCGCAGTACACTATGGTTAATAGACCGCGATCGCCATGAATTGTGGACGAAAATCACCCAGGATGATGGTTCAACTAAGGAGTTACGAGTCCCCGTAGGTAAAGGCTTCGCTGGTATAGTAGCAGTTTCTGGCAAGAAATTGAATATTGCCTTTGATTTGTATTACCATCCTGACTCTGATACTGCCAAAAAACTCGATCAGCAAAATGGCTATCGCACCTGTAGCTTGCTTTGTATGCCAGTATTTAACGCCGATCAACAACTGATTGGCGTTACCCAACTCGTAAATAAAAAGAAAAATGGTGATTTTCCACCTTATAATCCAGCTGATTGGCCCAAAGCTCCCGACTGCTTCCAAGCTAGCTTTGACCGCAACGATGAAGAGTTCATGGAAGCTTTTAATATTCAAGCGGGAGTAGCGCTGCAAAATGCTCAGTTGTTTGCCACAGTTAAACAACAAGAACAAATGCAACGCGATATTTTGCGTAGTCTTTCTAATGGAGTAGTTTCTACTGATAAAACTGGGTTAATTATCGCTGCCAATGAAAGTGCCAAACGTTTGCTAGGACTGGAGCCAGAAGACCGTTTAGAAGGTAAATTAGTGACTGATGCGATCGCCATCAAAGAAGGTGACTTTAGCAAGTGGTATCAGGATGCTTTACATGCAAAGGACTTAAAAGACCGCCAGCAATATTACCCCGATCGCACACTTGTAACTACTGGTATAGAAAAGCATAGTATCAATTTATCGATTAACACAATTGCTGATGCTAGCGACCAAGAGCTAGTCCGGGGGGCGCTGGTAGTCATGGAAGATATCAGTGATGAAAAGCGGCTCAAGAGTACGATGTACCGCTACATGACCCAGGAATTAGCCGAAGAATTGCTGAAATTAGATGATGCTAAACTAGGAGGCGATCGTAAAGAAGTTTCGATTTTATTTTCCGATATTCGCGGCTACACCACTTTAACAGAAAACTTACAAGCAGAAGAAGTGGTAAGTATGCTCAATGAATATTTTGAATCAATGGTGGAGGCAGTCTTCAAACATAAAGGCACTCTTGATAAATACATCGGCGATGCCATCATGGCTGTGTTTGGTTCTCCCCTACCATTGGAAGAACACGCTTGGATGGCAGTGCAAACATCCTTAGAAATGCGCCAACGTCTGCACGAATTTAATCAACGTCGTTATGCAGATGATAAGCCTAGAATCAAGATCGGTATTGGTATCAATTCTGATACCGTAATTAGTGGGAATATCGGCTCTAGTAAGCGGATGGAATTTACCGCCATTGGCGATGGCGTTAATCTTGGCTCTCGATTAGAAAGTGTCAGTAAGCAATATGGTTGCGACATTATTATTAGCCATAACACTTTTAAGCCATGCCAAGATCAGATTTGGGCTAGGGAACTAGATTACATTCGTGTCAAGGGCAGAAACGAACCAGTAGCCATATACGAATTGCTGGGTTTGCGTTCCAATCCCATTGAAAGCCAAAAATTGCAAGTGATTGAGCATTATCATAAAGGGCGCGAGTATTACCTCAAGCGCCAGTTTTCCCTTGCTAGAGCCGAGTTTGCCAAAGTTTTGGCAGCAGATAGCCATGATAAAGCTGCTATGTTGCATCTGTTGCGTTGTCAGCATTGGTTACAGTCACCCCCAACAGAATCAGATTGGGATGAAGGAGTCTGGACGTTTCAGGAAAAATAAGTGCGATTTCTGACGCTCCATTCTTGTGAAAGAATCGCACTCAACAACAGTGAGTGCTATTGCCAAAAATAACTTAAATGTAGCGGATGCACCAGAGGGCTTCAGCCCTCACCACAAACCTTTAATTATTATTTTTGAATTGAAGTATCTGTTTTAACATCCGATATTACTTGAGTAGCTACTTTCTATCTAAAAAAATTGAGTATTTCTAACAAACAAAATCTATGTAAATTAATTTTTAAATAATCTTAATATTTCTCAATTAAGTTTAAAAAATCTTGGGATTGGATTAAGAATGAATTAAGAGAAATGGCTTTGTAAAGCTTAGTTGATATCTCTTGTCAAACTGCCCGTAAAGTTACAAACTAAGAAATGCAACCCACGCAATTATTTTATGACTGCTATTTCTAACTTTGAATACAAGCGACCAATTTGGCAAACCGGCATCATCTTGACTTTGGGCTTTTGGCTCAGTGCTAGTCTAGTTTTAGACTGGGTAATTATGCCTAGCCTTTATCTTTCTGGCATGATGAGTCAAGCTGGTTTTACGACAGCAGGCTATACGATTTTTTGGAACTTCAATCGGATGGAATTATTATCTGCTGCTATAGTTCTGACTGGAGCGCTAGCTTTGAGCAAAACCCGATATCACTGGAGTATTGGCAGTATTGTTTTATCTGTGCTGCTGCTAACTATAGCCATGCTTGACACCTATTTCTTAACTCCGCAAATGTGCGCCATCGGAGTTCAACTCAACCTATTTGAAGCTGCGGCTGCTATTCCATCGACAATGAATATACTGCACGGCAGTTATTGGATATTAGAAATAGTTAAGCTGGTGGCTGGTGGCACACTTTTAAGCTGGTGCTGGCAGGAGCAATTTTAAGTAGATGGAGAACTATAACGGTGAGAATTTCCACTTCTAAATCTCACACCAAAGACGCAAAAAATATCTTTGCGTCTTTTTGCTAAATATACCTTATGCATGAATTGGTAAATTAACTGTAGACAGCGTTAGCGATCCTTTTAACTGGGTCAGAACCGGAAATAGGCGGCAGGAGACTAACAAGTTGTGTATAGTCTGATCGGTCAATCACATCCCACTCTTGCAGGCTTAATAAATAAGCGTCCCAAGTTATTAAGTAGTCCTCTGGCAAATCACCTTGAAAAGCATTAAGCTGTTGTTGAATGCGTGAGTGCAATTCGGCACTCACTTGGGTACTAGCCCCAAATCCCCCCGGACCTTTAGGTGTCTGTCCACGTTCGGAGAAAATATTTAATTTCTCTAAATCTATAGTTGTTGGCAGCAGTTCCAGAAGCTGCTGATAACCTTTGGTTGAAATGGCTCCATATTCCCAAAATCCCCTTAAATAAGCTTTCCAAGCAATTGCATTGCGTTCAGGTAAGTTTCCTTTGAAAGCCTCTATATCATCTTTTATATATTCTTGAAAACTATAAGTATCTTTTCGTCCGATGAAGATTAGCAGAACTGGATCGGGATTTGATAATTCTGGCAGAAGTGAAAGAAGCTGTCTGTACAAGCTAGATTTAATCACCCCCCACTCAAATAAACCCCCTAAATAACTATTCCATGCGATCGCGTAAGATTCAGGCATATTTCCACTAAAGGCATCTATATACTTCTCAAGACGAGCCTGTAGTTCCGCCTCCGGGGTGTCGAGGTGATCGGAACCAGCATTTAGACTTTCTTTTGACAACAAAATATCTGGAACTGGGTCGTTGGCAATCACAGGCAGTAAGGAAAGAAGCTTTTTGTAGTTTGTCAGATCAATCACTTGCCACTCCATCAGCCCAGTCACATATCCTTTCCACGCTAGACTAAAGCGCTCTGGCAAATGCCCCTCATAAACTTCAAGATCATCTTGAATGCGGCAGTCAAGATTTTCGGAAATGGAATAATCAAATTCAGCCTCATTTATAAACATATAAAATTATCTTTAACTGTACATTCTCAGCCTTCCCGGACATCCGCTCAAATAAATACTGAAAAATAATATTAATTAGTTTTCATGTTTCCTTTATAGCGGTTCCCATTCAGATGCGGTACAACATTATATCGCCAGGTGTAGGGGCATGACAGTGCCATGCCCCTACCGATCTACCTCACTGATTTATCATAAAGTTTATATATTTCTGATAACTTTTTTTGAAAATTATAGTAATCTGAATTTTAGTGGTTACTTACTTGTTATCTACCATGTAGCTAAAAAGAGCTATTTTACAGGTATGTACTACCAATCAAGAATTTCGCTGCACGATTTGAATTTGTCACTTCAAATCGTGCAGGGTGACTATTTAGCCCCACACAACATTAGAAACCGCTTCCAGTAATTATGAAGAAATTCCCTTCTGCTGATTTGGTTGCCTGTTGCATCTCACCACACACCATCATGGCGGCAATTACCAGCTAACTCATCCTTGGTCGGAGGTTTACCATTCTTGTTGTGCAAGTGATAATTTTGCCCAATCCCAACTTTAAGGGTTGCTCTACAATCACAAACCTAAGTAAGGCATCTAACTTTTTTAATGCTTAGTTTCTAATAATACGTTTTCTCTTGAATAAGTTATCCTCAAGAATAAACTTCTAGCAAAAGTATCCGACGACTTTCGTCACGACTACAAAAACATAGTTCATCAGCGCGGATTTAATGCTCAAAAGCCTTGACGGAGAGCTATTTTCATCTACATTACAGTAAGTTTTGGTCGCTTTCGACTTTAGCATCCGGGGCAAAAAAACTTTGGCACAAGAACTAAAGGATCGACAATTTTAGGCTGCTAAATACGGATAACAATGATGCTTTTGTGACTGATGGGCGAGAGCCAATGGTCTATGCGTTGAACTTGAGTTACTGTTAGATTGGCTAGATTAGCAAAAGATACAGAAAACCAATCTAATTTTTGAAATACTATATTCTGGCAACCAGTCAGGCCTTTTTGCTATTGGGCGATAACATAGATTGGTTTATTTGTAACTCGTGGTTTATAGCTTAACAGAGATTGGTGAATTAAGAGTTGGGGGGTGTGGAATCTCTGTACTAACTCAAATGTTACCGCTATATTTATCTCAACAGTGCTTCCAACAAAGTCGCGGTGAATTCTGAAAAGGTAATTCACTAATTTTACCTGCAAACAAATGTTAATTTTATTCCAGAGCCATCCCAATGAAGACACTTCCGATTAGTAGATACAGATTTTTCCAAAAGCTCCAGCCTTTATCTTTGTTGAAAAAAATCACTGGTAAGTCGGTTACTGGTTGTTTGCAGGTATTTAGCACATCAGGCTCTTGGTCAATATATGTAGACGAAGGTAAACTAATTTATGCCTGCTACTCAGAGAAAATGTTTGAGCCGCTTTACAGAAATTTGCAACGCTTGAGTCAGCAAATTTCTACTCTACCTCGTGAAATTCACGAACAGTTGCGGGCGATATTTGAAACTGGAATTGAAAATCAGGCAATACCAAACCCAGATTATTTGGCTATTTGCTGGTTAGTAAATCAGAAATATATCACTCCCTCTCAAGCGGCGATACTGATAGAGCAATTGGCGCTAGAAGTTCTGGAGTCATTTTTAAACTTAGACGAGGGGAGTTATGAATTTATTCCTGAAAGCTTTCTAGATGACATGCCAAAGTTTTGTCATCTGAATCTCCGCTTACTAGTTGAACGATGTCAAACACCGCGAAGGGAAGGGGCTTATCATCAGACATCGCCAACTTCTCAATCAAACCCTTCAGAATTGTTCAAAATAAATGAGCTAAAACCTAAAACCAAAAGTACACCAAACTCGTCTAGAACAAACAGCTATAAACCACCGACCTACTCTATTAATACTAATGAACATAGGAGTCACCGAATTACCCAACCGCCTGCTGAAAAAAAAATCTACACAATCCTGTGTATTGATGACAGTCCTACGGTATTGAATACTATTAAAAGTTATTTAGATGAGCAAATATTTTCTTTTGTGGGAGTCACTGATTCTTTAAAGGCTTTAATGGAGATTGTTCACACTAAACCTGATATCATTTTGTTGGATATTTCAATGCCTAATTTAGATGGATATGAACTCTGCTCTTTGCTGCGTAAACACTCAAATTTTAAAAACACACCTGTGATTATGGTGTCAGAAAAATTAGGCTTTCTAGATAGAGCTAAAGCTAAGATATTAAGAGCATCAGGTTATTTAACTAAGCCTTTTACACAAGGTGATTTATTAAAATTAATTTTTCAACATATTGTTTAATTTATTAAGCTAAAAATTAACTTTACAAAAACTAACATATTTTTGGCAAATTTAAGGTTGAGTATTACCTGAATTGCTACTATTTTAGTTATAGAAGATTGTCTGAGTCAATTTAAATTAGTTGGGAGCATCCCAATTTTGGCTTAAATCTTTTCCCTCACCCCCAGCCCCTCTCCCATTTTTGGGAGAGGGGAGACATAATTCTAGTTCCCCGAATCGCAAATGATGGGATTCGGGGTTAGGGGATGAGGGCTATCAAGGTTTTTGCACCTGACGGGATGCTCCCAATTAGTTGGTCGTTTTTTTACAGATAGGGGTTACAATCTGATGAAGACGACCAGTGCGAAAGAAGCTCTAGAAATAATCTTTGAAGAAAAGCTCAATGCGCTTACCCTGATGTAGTAATGCCGGGGATAAGTGGATTTGAATTGTGTCGCTTCATCAAAACAAATCCGCTTAACCGATTATGAGTAAAAAAGCAAGGTGCTGATGCCTATGGCTCTGTCCTTGAAATTGAGCGAGAAATGGCTCAGTACGAACCTTTTTTTGGATAGAATTGACGACTTTAGTAGCTTTGAGGAAGTGGTATCTCCCTTAGAATTTCTAAAAGCGATCGCAGGGTAATTTCACTGACAAATTTATTACCTTGTAAGTTAAGGTGAATGTGGTCGTGATACAAAGCTTGCGGGTTGGTAATTGAATTGAATATTGGTAAAAAGTCTATATAGTTAATTTGTTGGACTTTAGTATAATCGTTCAAGCGCTGGCGTGCAATAATTTCGTAATCGCGGGGCCCTGCACCAATTTCTCGTAGTAAGGGAGTCATGACTAGGAGAAATTGGCTGTTGGTTGGGCGAGTCAGGGCTTGAATTTTGCCGATCGCCTCCAAATTAATCCCCACGCGATCGCCTGGTTCATTTTGCACTGCTTCAATTTCGGGAATTGGCTGTTGCTTGACGATATAACGTTGCCACACTTCCACCAATGCTAAGGGAGGTTTACTATTAGGATAGTTGCGATCGCGTCCTACCGGTAAAGAAGTGGGAGCAGTAGCAAACAAATCATCGGTATTAATTAATAACACTACTGCTTGCGCGTTGAAAGTGCTAAACTTCTCTAAATAAGCTAACTCGTTCCTTGGCCCCCAAGAGTTAGCTGAAGCATTCAGCACTTCTACTTCCTGATAATTACTATTAGTGCATGATGCCAAAGAACGCATCATCATTGTGGATATTGTATTAGTTTGATCTGTCCACCAGCCACCATTAGCAATAGAATCCCCTAACAGTAAAATTCGCAGCCCAAAAGGTGCAGGTGTCTTCTTGAGTGGACTACCTCGCATAGAATACTCATTAATTTCAATGCGATTACCAAAACGACGGGTACGCTGGTTAGGAGCCAATAAATAACCAATCTGCTCATCGCTAATGTAAATCAGGGGATTACCAAAGCCAAAGAGCGATCGCAGTCCGATCTCGATTATCACAAACAATCCCACAACCACCACCAAAAGTACGATCAACGCCACTTTCACCTACCTACACCCTCTTATACTGAGTTGCTTTTCAACGATAGTAACCGACGCATTGGGCATTGGATAGAGGCTCTTGAGGAAAGAGGGTTATGAGCAATTGTTTTCTCAAGAACAGCTTCTATTCTCACCCTACCCCCTGCCTCATCCAAGAAATTGCTGAACCAAACGGTATTGGAATATACAAGATAAAACTTTTCTTCCCAGCTAAGATATCCCCTCTTCTTTAGGCATCTGAATAAGCGCATTAATATGTATTGGAACGGTTTAATAAGTTTTAAAACAGCTATTGTATAGCTGTTAACTGTCTATCTAATGCTTTACCAAAAGTTTGATATATTTAGGGTATTTTTATGTAAGAGTATAGCAGTGTTTTATGGTGATATAATTTTTGGTTATGGTATTACAATAATTACAATTGTCATCATTTTATCAATTTGGCAAAAACTTTTTCCGGGGTAGGGTAGGATGATTAAAATAGTCACACGCAAATATTTAGGCACACAAAATGTCTATGATATTGGGGTTGAGCATGACCATAATTTTGCGATAAAAAATGGGTTAGTAGCTTCGAATTGTTTCAATAAATCCCATTCGACTGCCTATGGTTACGTAACTTATCAAACAGCATATTTAAAAGCTAATTACCCATTAGAATATATGGCGGCGCTGTTAACGGCTAACAGTGGCGATACCGATAAGGTACAGAGATATATTACTAACTGTACAAATATGGGTATTTCCATAGATCCACCAGATATTAATCGTTCTGGTGTTGATTTTACGCCAACGGCAGGAAAGATTCTGTTTGGATTTTCGGCTGTGCGGAACGTGGGGCAGAGTGCGATCGCTTGTATTTTGGAGGCGAGAAATGAAACAGGATTTAAATCGCTCGCTGATTTTTGCGATCGCGTGGATTTACGTGCTGTTAACCGCCGGACTATGGAACCGCTGATTTACTGTGGAGCCTTTGACAAAATTGAACCCAACCGTCAACAGTTAATTAACGACCTAGAATTAGTGTATGATTGGGCGCAATCTCGCGCTAAAGATAGAGCTAGTGGTCAAGGAAATCTCTTAGATTTATTAGGCGACGGATTTTCTTCTACTCCGAATAAAAGAGCAAATAATGCCTTTGAAACTGCTCCTAAATCTAAACCTGTGATCGATTTACCCCCGCAGAAAAAATTACAGATGGAGAAAGAATTATTAGGATTTTATGTATCAGATCATCCACTTAAATCCTTACGGCAAATAGCACCACTTTTGACTCCGATTAACCTTTCGCAACTGGGAGAGCAAAGGGAAGAAACAAGAATTTGTGCAGTTGTCATGTTGAATAACGTCAAAAAAGTCGTTACTAAAAAAGGCGAACAAATGGCAATTTTGCAAATAGAAGACCTCACTACACAATCAGAAGCTGTAGTCTTTCCCAAAACCTATGAACGCATTAGTACCCTACTCCAAGTTGACACTAGATTGATTATTTGGGGAAAAGTAGATCGGCGCGACGAGCAAACTCAATTTATTCTTGAAGATGTAGAACCAGTGGAGACAGTACAAATGGTAATGGTGGAGTTAAATCCCCAGCAAGCAGGTAATATGGATTACCTACATCGCTTGAAAACAATTTTGCAAGACCACTCAGTAGACAAAGAAAAAGCAAAAATGCCAGTGATCGGAATTATACAAACTGAAAATTCTCGGAAACTTGTTCGCTTGGGTTGGCAATATTGCGTACAAGATTCTAGAATAACCGTTCAAGCTTTGCAAAATGCCAGTTTTCCTGCTCATATCAAATCGCTAACTGGTATCTGAAGCCAGAAGTGAAAAGTCCACCAATACTGAAAAGCAGCTTAATAATGATTTTTGCTGAACTGTCAACAGTAAATTGCCTTAAGTATTGAGTGTTTCAATCGTTTTTTTAGTTACTTATGCGGATGATGATTTCCTAAGAGCGATGGTATATTTTTATGCTAAGACCTTAAGGCTGCGACCGGGGGAAGGAGTTAGAACTTGATGATCGTAAACGAGCTACATAAATTTGTTTCATACTGTAAAATCATTCAACCGCAAACTCAGGAGGACATTAAAAAGTTTTTTGAAGGAGTTATCTTGTTTCCTTATGATAAGGAACTTTTATTGCAAGCTTATTTATTTCTGAATATTAAAGACTTGTTTCCCTCGTGCGCTGAATTACTGTTATTTGAAAAATCTCCAATTTCAGATTATACAGATTTAGGAAAGTGTGATTTTGTCTACCAGACTTTTAAAGGGAGCCTGTTTTTAATAGAAACTAAGTTTATTGATACAGAAGCAACAGGAGCTACTGAAAGAAAAAGAAGAAATAAACACAGAAACAAGGTATTTGAGCAAGTTATCACTTTGAAAGGCCGATTTAGTGAATATTGGAATATAAGGCTAGATCAATTAGAATGCGGGGTTTTCACAACAGATGCAGAAGTTGCTTGGCGAGGAAATGGCGTGAACGTCATATCTAAATCAATATCTATAGAGCATCTGGAAAAATGGCGAAGAAGCTATCACACTAGTGAAAAATTTTTATCTCGTCAAGATGGGTCAAAGCTTGAGGGGAAGGTTAATTTGAAAGGTTGAGCCAAAACCCAAGTATACTTTTTACGGTGATTTGCCCCCCGTAACCTTGTACAATTTGGGGAGCGATACCCGCGGTTTTTGCTAAACTGTTGCAAGTCAGAGTCTAAAGCCGCCCCTTCAGGCGAGATCGAATAGTATCTACACGCCCATCCCCGATGGAGGAACGGTTAAATAAGGTGGGCTATGGATTAAATCCGCTAGTATTTTCGTCGGGTGCTTCAAACTTATAGCCATAGCCCCGCACAGTTTTAATAAACTCCGGTATGCTAGCATCGACTTCCATCTTCTTGCGAAGCTGACCAATATGCACATCAACCACTCGGCCATCTCCCACGTAGTCGCAACCCCAGATTTTTTGGATTAGCTGTGGGCGACTCCAAGCCTGATTAGGATGACTTGCCAAAAAATGTAAGATATTAAATTCCAGCGCTGTTAAAGCAAGAGGTCTATCGTTGAGTGTTACCTCCCGACCCTCTGGGTTAATTGCTAACTGCTTAAAAATGACCCGTTGTGTTGGGGAGGGGTTGATGTAGCGTATCCGTCTCAAAAGAGCTTCTACTCTAACTTCAACTTCTGCAAGACTAAACGGTTTAGTCATGAAATCATCAGCACCTGCGCTTAAAATTTTAATTTTATCAGCCTCGTCAGTCCTACTAGTCAGTATCAGCACTAAAACATTAGTACGGCCCTGCATTTCTTGGCAGAGGCTATAACCATTAAGATCCGGCAGATTCCAATCCAGAATCACTAAAGCTGGGTTGAATTGCTCAAACAACGATAAGGCAGTCTTACCATCTGCTGCGGATTCTATTTGATATTTCCGGCTTAAAAAACGATAGATGAGATTTCTAACACCGAAGTCGTCATCGACGATCAGAATTTTGGGAGTAGTAGCGGGAACCATAACCATAATGCTGCCTATTGTAGATTGGGCGATTAGCTCTTGCGCCAGTTTTGCAATACGTGTTTCTGTTGATAGTGTATTTACGTGCGTCTCTACTGAGTACGATCGCTACTGTAGTACTTGTTTACAATTAATCTTCAATGAATATCAAAACTTTAGCCATTGTAATGCTAATAAATTGTATAAATATTGTATAAAGTTTCTATAATTTTGGATTTTTATTGTATAATCATATAAATCTATACTTAGAATCAGTATAATTTAAGACCATTTCTATAACCACAAATATTTTAGAGAGACATAAGAGGCCACGGCAGTAGTTTATTTAACCGCAGAGGCACAGAGAAAAGAGAAAGAAGAGGTTACTGTCTGAGCCTCTTATAGCGGTTCCCATTCAGATGCGGTACAACATTATATCGCCAGGTGTAGGGGCAAGTCTAAGACTTGCCCCTACCGATGTACCTCACATAAACGAGAACCGCTATATTCTTAGCGATCGCAGATATTGAAAATGTACGTAATTCCTGTACTAATAGCTAAATATTTGAAATTATTCCCAATCTGTTTTAATAATTAAATTTAACAAAGATAAACTTAAAATATATTTAATAAAATTAATAAAACATCTTTTTTAATAGTCTAATCTGGCTATATTTGCAATGGATTAAATGGTAGAAAATATTTCAATTAGGTACTCTATCTCAGGAGAGATTTTAAGTAAATTCAGCCCATAGAAAGAGTAATTCAATATATTTAGTCCGTTAAATTGCTATTACTATCGTCAACTCAAGGATATTTATGGTTAACAATTTAGTCGGCGGCATCATTCCCCCACAACCACCAATAGAAGCACAATCTGATGTTCATACATTGAAGTCTCGTCTAGAATGGGGCGAACCAGCTTTTACAATACTGGATGTGCGCGATCGCAACACCTACAACGAAGGTCACATTATGGGAGCTATGCCAATGCCAATAGATGAATTGGTACAGCGTGCAGTAGCTTCTTTAGATAAAAGCCGTGATATTTACATTTACGGTGCTAACGAAGAAGAAGCTGCCCAAGCCTCACAACAGCTACGTTCTAATGGATTTGAGCATGTCTCGCAACTCAAAGGTGGTCTTGGTGCATGGAAGGCTATCGGTGGACCAACAGAAGGCATTATTGAATCAACAACTCCCCCAGGTGCAGATGAGTACAATGTTGTAGATCGGCTAAAAACTCACCAAGAAAATCTGCCAAAGGGAGGCCCTAGCGCGACGGAAGCCATTAAACAAGGAGCTAGTAACCTCAAGGAAAATATTCAAGAGGGAGCCAGTAATCTCAAACAAGGCATTCAAGAGGGAGCCAGCAATCTCAAAGAAGGTATTCAAGAGGGAGCCAGCAATGTCAAAGAAGGTATTCAAGAGGGAGCCAGCAATGTCAAGGAAGGCATTAGTGAATCTAATACTCCTAAAGGGGAATGATGATTCCAATGTTGGCTCTTAGGTGAAAAATAACTTAGAAAATTAGCAATAGACCTCTTGGATAAATTAATCATAAGACCCACACTCTAACTTTGGCTTAGATTAAAGTCTGTTCTCTTTGCTTGCGAGGATAGGTTAGGGATGTTAGGGAATTTTTCAAGAGGTCTAATTTTAATTTATCATGCCAGAGAAGTCAGCCACAACTCTTGGAGACTGGAGACGCACTCGCGTTCGGCGAAGTCACGCATTCAAAAATTTATTAAGCTCATACTTCGACTACGCTCAGTAAGCATAAGTAGTCGGCGACAAAAAACCAAACTATGTAACGAAAAGTAAAATCTCTGTATTTGGATCGTAGTTGCGCTTTAGCGCTAAAGCGTAACTACAAACCAGTGATGATTATTTGCGCCGATTTAGTTAAATAAATTTAGTTGCTGTGTACCTTTTTAATTCTGGTGACAATTGAGAAATCAAAAGATAGAATATTTCCTCTTGTAATGCTTGTACTCCAGAGCAAAAACTTTTGCAAGAGGTTTATTCTTGGATCAATGTTCAAACAAATCTTTAAACTGCAATAAATCCAAGGAAACTATTGTTGGCAGAAATTCAAAACATTCTTGAGCAATTTCCCAACGTTCTTCTCGTTTGAGCATTTCTGTTAGCTTGTGCTGCACACTAAGTAAGTAGCGCACATCATTGGCAGCATAACTCAGTTGAGCTTCAGATAAACTAGCGGCGTTACCCCAATCAGAACTTTGAGAGCTTTTATCAAGTTCTACTTTTTCTAACTCTTGCACCACATCTTTAAGTCCGTGGCGATTTGTGTAAGTACGGGCTAATTTACTAGCAATTTTGGTGCAAAATACTGGTCTAACCTGAATCCCTAGATTAGCCCGCAAAGTGGCAAGGTCAAAGCGAGCAAAGTGAAACACTTTTACGACATTCGCCGCTTCCAAGAGTTTTTTTAAGTTTGGCGCATCAGCTTGTCCTTTGGCTATGCGGATTGCAGTCACTTTACCGAGTTGGTTGCACAATTGGACAAGACACAACCTATCGCGCTGTGGCAATAATCCCATCGTTTCTGTATCAACTGCGATCGCTGTAGATTCTAAATACTGTACTAGGGCTGCGTCGCCCAGATCGCGATCGCTCACCTGAAAATCTTCTAATATCATGAATTGTTCAAAAATAATATGAGTGTCCAGCAGATAAAAGTCTTGTCAGACACTACATTATTATTGTGCAAAACAATCAAAAATCATATCTACCTAGTGCGAACTAGTGCGAAAGAAAAGCTGTGTCAGGTAGACTTCGCCTTGATTATTAGTAGCAACGCCAATTCCAGTCAGGTTATAATTTCCTTTAAGGTTCTTTAGATGTCCGGGACTGTTGAGCCAACCAGTAACAGCTTCATCCACAGGGTTACTATATCCCCGATTGAAAGCAACATTTTCCGCCGCACTGCTGTAGCGAATAGGGATAGCATTGACTCGCCGTTCAAATCCCTGATGGCTAAATGGTATTTTACCTTTAGCCATATTCTGACTATGAATTCTAGCCTGTCGAGTGATACTTGCATTTAGGGTCAACTTTGGCAGTCCTTTAGAAGCCCTATATCGATTAATTTTGTCAAAAACGGATTTTTCTAGCTCCGTAGTCTTAAAAGTAGGAGTCGATATTGCAACCTGACTGGAAAAAAGCGACAACAGCTTATTACGGGTGGATGTATTCGTAGAAGGATTATTTGGTATCGGAACAGTCGTTAACCCACTAGCAAGGACAAGCGCACTTAAAGCGATGCCAAAAGCAGTTTGTCGGAACATGGAGAATTACGTAATTATGTAGAGATATAAGACTTATACTCTACCCTATTGTTCCAACGATATATACCACGATACTATTAAGGATTGATGAATTTTGGCAATCTGGCTACATCCTTGTATAGGAAGTACAAAAAATCATTTCTAATTGTCAATACTTCAATGGGTCAGCATCATAAAATCAGGGTTATTTTTGCTGAAAATTTAGGATTTTGATGAATTAAACCTTATCTAAGTTGAGAACCGTAGTTTTCGCCCTCTCCCTAAATCCCTCTCCCAAATGCTTGAGAGGGAGTTTGAAATTCTGGCTCTCCGAATCCCAGATTTGTAATTCGGGGTTGGGGGATGAGGGCAAATCCTTTTCATCATGGGTAATAACTATAGGTTTCAAGATAGACGTGGTTTAGTAAAAAATAATGTAGTATTCAGCAGATAAATGTCATTGAAACTACATTATTTAGCTTGGTAGCAGGCTCAACTCTGGGGAATTTGAGAAAAAACCTAAATTTCACCACATCTATCAGCGAAGGAAAATTTGTGTGAAGTAGATTTCGCCTTTACTGTTGCTAACGACACCAATCCCCGTTTTATTAAAATTACCTTTGATATTGGCTAGATGCCCTGGACTTTTGAGCCAGCCTTGAACAGCTATCGTCGCAGGATCGCTATATCCCTGGTTGTAAGCGACATTTTCACCAGCTGATCTGTAAGGAATACCGATTGCTTTAACACGTTCTGGAAATCCTGTATGTCCAAAGGGAACTTTACCATTAGCCATATCCTGACTGTGAATCCTGGCT
The DNA here is from genome assembly GCF_036916975.1 of Nostoc sp. GTDB lineage: Bacteria > Cyanobacteriota > Cyanobacteriia > Cyanobacteriales > Nostocaceae > Nostoc. Next base: position 98,820 of record NZ_JBALFF010000032.1, on the reverse strand, counting down.
TGATTATCCATCGCAGAATTACTAGTCAGCTTTGGTAGCCCTTGGGAAGCTCTGTAATCATTAATTTTGTTAAAAATCGACTGTTCTAGAGCAGCAGTATTGATGCTAGCTGCAATATAGCCAGTATTACTTAATACATGTAAAGAATCTGGCATAGAAGTTGGATTTGTTACAGGAGTAGCGATCGCTCCACTACTGATAACTAGAGTGCCTAAAGCAACGCTGTAAAATATTGATTTAATCATTTGCCTAAAGTAAACTTTTAGACAATCTAACTAACTAATATCAATGTGACAAATTGCTTATAGGTCTATATAGCTCTATTTATACGCTTATATGTTCAAAAACTACCAGTAAACGTTTAAATTCACAATCTTACAAAGAAATAGTCCTGTTTAATGACTAATTGTCTTCTACCATTAGCATGATTATTTTTAGATAACTACGTACCACACTTACACCTTTTTTCAGTGTAATTACTACTATAATTAGTTTTTTTAGTTCTAAATTATGCTTATTTGTCTTCAAAGTACAGCTATTGTACTGTTTTTAGGTATATTCAATAGCTTTTTTTCTGTTTAAAAAGCAGTAAAAACCGCTTATGACAGTTGAGGGTGTAGAATGTCAGATAAAAATTGCACGGATTTATTCAGTAAAATCTCTGCGTGATTTCAACTAGCCTTGGTTAAGGGTTTCTAACTTTTGCTGCACCAGGCGCAACACCCGTGCATATCAATTCTCCCAAAATAAGACTACACACAAAAAAAAGGAAACCCAGATATAGCGGTTATCAGTTGAGTAGGTACTGAACCCCATCCCCAACTCCCTCCTCGCTTGCGAAGAGGGAGATATGATCTACTCATTTGATTAGGAAAAGCTATAAAGTCTGACTTTCTCAATTACAAATTATGAATTACGTTAGCGAATATGTTTACGCATCATTTAATAACTTGGCTACTGTTTGTACATCCTTATCGCCACGTCCAGAGCAGTTAATTACAATCCGGGGACTGTCGGTTAGTTGGGGACATAGGGTTTCGAGGTAGGCGATCGCATGGGCTGTTTCTAATGCTGGGATAATCCCTTCCAATTTTGACAATCGCTGAAATGCCGCTAAAGCTTCTGCATCCGTCACACTATAGTATTCAGCGCGACCAATATCTTTCAAATAACTGTGTTCTGGCCCCACACCGGGATAATCTAAACCTGCACTAATTGAGTGTGCCTCAATGATTTGCCCATCCTCATCTTGCAGAAGATAGCTCATTGCTCCGTGGAGTACACCAACTCGTCCTTTTGTCAAGGTTGCCGCGTGTTTTTCGGTATTGACACCTTCTCCTGCTGCCTCAATCCCAATGAACCGTATAGAAGGCTCATTCATAAACTCATAGAATAGTCCCATAGCATTGGAACCACCACCTACGCAAGCCAAGAGAATATCAGGTAATACACCCCACTTTTCGATTGCTTGGGCGCGAGTTTCTTGACCAATTACTGCATGAAAATCACGTACCATCATCGGGTAAGGATGGGGACCTGCTACCGAACCGAGAATGTAGTGAGTTGTTTCTACATTTGTCACCCAATCGCGGATTGCTTCAGAAGTGGCATCCTTGAGGGTTCCAGTTCCCGCTTCCACCGGACGCACTTCTGCCCCCATCAACCGCATTCTGAACACATTTAAAGATTGGCGTTCCATGTCATGAACGCCCATGTAAATTATGCATTCCAGCCCAAAACGAGCGCAAACTGTAGCTGTAGCAACTCCGTGTTGTCCAGCGCCCGTTTCGGCAATAATCCGTTGTTTACCCATGCGTTTTGCCAATAATACCTGACCAAGGGCATTATTAATTTTATGAGCGCCAGTATGATTTAAATCCTCGCGTTTTAAGTAAATTTGCGGCCCGGTGCGATCGGGTCGGGCATAATGAGCAGTCAGGCGTTCAGCGAAATATAATGGTGTGGCACGTCCTACATAGTCCCGTAACAATTGCTGTAGTTCTGCTTGAAAACCAGGGTCATTGCGGTATTGCTGATAAGCTGTTTCTAATTCAGTAAGAGCAGGCATCAGCGTTTCAGGTACATACTTACCGCCGAAGCGTCCAAAGCGACCTAGCGTATCGGGAACCTGAGCAGTTAAATTTGGAGATAGGGGAGTGATAGTCACGGGTTATTTTCAATGAAGGGAATGACTTAATTATTATAGAAAGTCTGAGGCATATCTAGCTTATACCTGGGGACTAGAAACTAAATTTTTCATTCATACTCAATGCCCCATGCCCAATTAGTTTGAATCCGTCGCAATGGATTTGTGATGTTAGCCTAGAAATTGATATCCCAGCAGAATGGTTGCGTAGAGGTTTCCACTGCCTTTGAAATTTTCTTAAATATTGATTTTATGTCTTCTTCAAATCCCAAATCTTCCGATAAAGGCTTTGTCTACCGCGAATTTGGCAACGACAACTCCGCCGCCATAGAAAGACCAATTCCAGAACTCCCTGCACAACAACAAAATCTCAAAGTACAAGCTTCCCGCAAAGGACGCAAAGGCAAAACTGTTACAGTGATTAGCGGTTTTCAAGCCAAACCAGAAACTTTGGCTGATTTAGTGAAGCAGTTGAAAACCCAGTGCGGCACAGGTGGGACACTTAAAGATAACGAAATTGAAATTCAAGGCGAACACAAGCAGAAAATTGTCGAGATTTTGACCAAACTAGGTTACAAAGCTAAAGTTAGCGGTGGCTAATCTTGAGTGCGGTTTACCGCATCTTAACCGTGACCTAGATTGAGACAGGGAATGTTATCTTTGAAAGGTACAAATATGCTTGAACAGTGGTAAATTAGTTTGCCAACAAGCTGTTTTTTGTGAGATGAATAGGAGGTTTAAATGGATTTAGTTCGGATTTTGTGTGCCATTTTCGTGCCGCCTTTGGGAGTTTTTTTGCAAGTAGGTTTTGGTATAGATTTTTGGATTAATATAGTTTTGACACTTTTTGGTTACATTCCTGGGATTATTCACGCAGTATGGATAATTGCTAAGAAATAATTCTTTGTAGGGGTAGGTTTGAGGCTCTGCATAAGTAAAACGGCGTAAATAATTAAAGGTTTGTAGTAAGTTAGTCGCTCAGGGGGTTTATCCCATGAGCGACTAACAAACCCGTTGGGTAAGAACTTTAGTCCGAAAAGAAGGACTGAAGTCCTGACTACGAACTCAATTACAATAATTTTACATTACAAAACACATAGTTCGATTTATTCGCACCGACTTACTTATAGTGATAAATTGAGTCAGAGCCTCAATGAATACATTTCTATGCAGAGGGTGAAAACAAGGAAAATAAATTACCTGCAAGGTGACTACCTGGGGTAAAAGTTTGGAATCTAAAGATGTTGGCTTTTGTCTGTCGATAATACCAAATTAAGTCTCATTTTTTAACATAGCATAGAGTCTAAACTCTAGAAGCAAGGGGCAAATGTGCAATTGCCATTGCACAGTTGAGACGTTCAAATCTTTGATTAACCCAGTGCTGATATCTAATACCCAGCCATGAACCATAGGCGCTTTTCGCTCATAGAGTACCTGACGCATGATGGAAGTTTGGTAAAGATTTTTTACTTGCGCTACAACGTTCATTTCTGCCAAACGATTCAAACGTTCTTCTCTTGTTGGCAAGGCATCAATTTCTTCTTGTTTCTGTAAATACAGTTCCCGAATCGGATTTACCCAGTTATCAAGAATTCCGATGGTTCTCCCCTCTAAAGCCGCTTTAATTCCTCCGCAATCGTAGTGACCACAAATGATAATGTGTTCCACTTGAAGATGTAAAATTGCGTATTCTAAAACCGCTAAAAAGTTGATATCTGTTAGAGAAATCTGATTGGCAATATTACGGTGTACAAATAACTCTCCGGGTTCTGTACGAGTAAAGCTTGTTAATGCCAGACGACTATCAGAACACCCAATGTATAGAAAAGGTGGTGTTTGTCCGCCTGATAAGTCTTGAAAGTAAGTTGGGTCTATAGCTAGTTTTTCGGCAACCCAAGCCTGATTATTTCTGAATAGTTCATCAATGCTGTTATATTTCATCTTTCGTCAAATTCGAGAGAGAATCTCATAAATATTTTAGCTTATCTACAGTTTTCTATAAATCAATATGAACTTTTTCCGATCTAAAATTTTTATAAAGCTGACATTTTTTATCCGGTATTAATAAAATTATTGTATAAATTATAAGCAATTGAGTGAAATGTTATACCAATTCTGTATGAAGATGCGCTAAACCATATTTAAGTACAAGAAAGAAAAACGAACCGCAAAGTCCGCAAAGAACACAAAGAAAGAAAGAAAGAAAGAAAGAAAGAAAGAAAGAAAGAAAGAAAGAAAGAAAGAAAGAAAGAAAGAAAAAGTTAAGAGGGTTTGGCGCAGCCTCACAAAGAAATGGTATTAGAGGCAAAATAACTATAGCAGTTCTTATTTACATGAAGTACATTTTTAAAGCTCACCCCCAACCCCTCTCCGATGCTTTGGAGAGGAGAGTATTTGCGTAAGCGGATATCGGTTGAGGTTCAGACTGTATTACACCTAAGTTAAAACTGCTATAGCAATCCTGAATGATTCGTGAGAAAATACTTAAGAAGAATATAAGTAATATTTGCGACTATAAAGGGATTGTGGCAATGTGGATGCGTTAGCGAAGCTCACCGAAGGTATCGCTAACAGAGTTTATCGAAAATAGCCTAAAATGAAGATTTACCCTGAAAATCTTGCCTCTCGTCTCGAAGACTTGTTTCGTCATGAAGCCCCTGTAGCTGTCAATGAACTTGAAGCATTGGTTCGAGAAACCGTAGAGCTTGTGGAGGTTAATATGCAAAGAGTGGATACTGAAGAAGCAAGACGGAGATTAGGGTGGAGACAGCAGCCGTGGAAACTGCGCGAATCAGATCGGTGAAAATTTCAGCTAACAACCGTGTTGCAGCCCTTTCTCGTTGCGTAAGCGTAGCCCGTTTTAAACATTGCTTTCATTGCATTAAATCATCTGTTGCAGGCTCACCCGGATAAAAGCGATCGCTCAGAATTTTCTCAAAAGTATACAAACGTTGATGGGGAAAAGTTGAGAGTGGCAGATTTGTTTCTCCTGATGCTAAATCCCTACCGTTGTCATAACATTCCTGAAGTGCTTCTTCAAGGTAAGGTTTCAGGCTAGGATTTTCACTTAACAACTTCAGAATTTCCCGTCGTTGTACTCTAATTGTCGCTAACCAACTACGACTTCGTTGCTTAGGTTGATATTCCCATTTGAGCAAATGTTCAATTAATATATTAAGGCGATTTCTCAATTCTTGGCGTTCCTTTCTTCCCAAAGATTCAATTTCCTCAATTAAATTTGGCAAGTCAAGCTGGTTCCATTGGTGATGACGCAGAAAGTTAGCTTGTTCTTGAGTCCAAATGTAGAAGTCTGTTTCATAGAAGTTTAGCATCAGGTTTCCATCAGTTTGTCTGGTTTGTGGTGTTTGTATAGTGGGTTCAAAACCTGGTGAACCTTCCTTAATTCTAGGGCGCTTTAGCCTAGACCAAAGTCTTTTAACAAGTTCCGAGCTATTACGCCGTAAGCCTCTAGACTGGGAACGAAACGACACAAAACTTTAGGCTTTTATTAGTGGCATTCCATCAGCTAAGTAGGTCGGCGAGAAAAAACCAAACTATGTAACGAAAAGTAAAATCTCTGTATTTGGCTCGTAGTTGCGCTTTAGCGCTAAAGCGCAACTACAAACCAGTAGATAATTATTTGCGCCGACTTACTTCCAAAGACTTTTTAATTACGAATTACGAATTACGAATTACGAATTAAAAAGTCATCACACTCCGAATTGATTCACCTTTGTGCATCAATTCAAAAGCATGATTAATTTGTTCAATAGGCATTACATGGGTAATTAAATCATCAATATTTATCTTACCTTCCATATACCAATCAACAATTTTTGGCACATCTGTACGTCCTCTAGCACCACCGAATGCTGAACCTTTCCAAACACGCCCAGTTACTAATTGAAAAGGACGAGTACTGATTTCTTGTCCAGCCCCAGCAACCCCAATAATCACGCTGACACCCCAACCTTTATGGCAGCATTCTAATGCTTGACGCATAATTTTGACATTACCGATACATTCAAAACTGTAATCAGCACCGCCTTTTGTTAAATCAACCAGATAGGGAACTAAATCACCCTCTACTTCCTGGGGATTGACAAAGTGCGTCATGCCAAACTTTTCGGCTATTGCGCGTTTGTTGGGATTAATATCCACCCCGACAATCATATTTGCCCCTACCATTCGCGCCGCTTGGATGACATTTAAACCAATACCACCCAAGCCGAAAACCACGACATTTGCTCCCGGTTCCACCTTGGCAGTATTGATGACTGCACCAATACCAGTAGTTGCACCACAGCCAATGTAACAAACCTTATCAAATGGCGCGTCTTCCCGAATTTTTGCTAAGGCGATTTCTGGTAGCACCGTATAATTGGCAAAAGTGGATGTACCCATATAATGATGAATCATTTGCCCATCAATGCTAAAGCGACTAGTGCCATCGGGCATGACACCGCGTCCTTGAGTTAAGCGAATCGCTTGACAAAGATTAGTTTTTAAGCTTAAACAATATTCGCACTGGCGGCATTCGGGAGTGTATAGGGGAATTACATGATCCCCTGGTTTGAGACTGGTGACACCAGCGCCTACTTCCACTACCACACCAGCACCTTCATGTCCCAAAATTGCCGGAAACAAACCTTCGGGATCGTCACCAGATAGGGTAAATGCGTCGGTATGACAAACTCCGGTGGCTTTCACCTCAACTAAGACTTCCCCAGCTTGTGGGCCTGATAGTTGAACGGTTTCAATTGTCAACGGCTTACCTGCGCTGTAAGCTACTGCTGCTTTAACTTCCAACGTCAGCACTCCTAATATAGTTATTTAAAGTTATCCCCACTGCTGAAGCATGGGGATTCTTTCACTTAAACATATTGAAGGCATGATACACTTTTGTATCACTTAATTGTATTTACTAAGCGCGATCGCCCCTATAAAGAGAAATATTACTTTGTTAAGATATCATTCTCTAGCTAGATTGGTTAAAGGCGGCAACAGCTGTTTTGACAACGATGTAAACTGGATGTCAGCAGCAATCCCCAAATAATTTGTCCACCCCTTGATTAATACATTTTGTCACAGCTTATGAACCCTGCCCTAACTCAAATTGGCGCTCAAATGTCCAACCTGACTGGCGTCAGAGCAATCATGAAGGATATTATCGAAACATTACGAGCGGGTGCAGGGCAGCAGTTTATTAATTTGAGTGCTGGTAATCCGTTGATTTTGCCAGAAGTAGAGCAATTATGGCGGGATTGTACTGCACAGCTTCTTGCAAGTCCAGAATATGGTGAGGTAGTTTGTCGCTACGGCTCAAGTCAGGGCTATGCACCGTTAGTTGAAGCGATCGCTAATGATTTTAACAAACGCTACGGGTTAAACTTAAGCGATCGCAATATCCTCATCACCCCCGGTAGTCAAAGCCTTTACTTCTACGCTGTCAATAGCTTCGGTGGCTACACCCCTAGTGGCGAGTTAAAACAAATCGTTTTGCCCCTCAGCCCTGACTACACAGGTTATGGCGGTATTTGCTTAGTTCCAAAAGCCTTAATCGCCTACAAACCGACTCTCGATATTGATGAAGCCGCCCACCGATTTAAATATCGCCCCGACTTCAGCCAACTCTCGATTACAGAAAATACGGGTTGTGTCCTGTTCTCTCGCCCTTGTAATCCCACTGGTAACGTCCTGACTGAGGATGAGGTAAAAAAAATTACTGCCCTAGCTGCGCCTTACAATCTGCCAGTGTTAATTGACTCAGCTTATGCGCCTCCCTTCCCAGCATTGAACTTTACCGAAATGACACCAGTGTTTGGTGATAATATTCTCCACTGCATGAGTTTATCGAAAGCGGGATTACCAGGAGAAAGAGTTGGTATTGCGATTGGGGATGAAAAGTGGATTGAAGTGCTGGAGTGTTTTCAGGCAAATATGAGTCTCCATTCTTCACGTTACGGCCAAGCGATCGCAGCTTATGCAATCAATTCTGGTGCTTTAGTGGAAATTTCTCACACTGTCATCCGTCCCTTTTACCAAAATAAGTTTACCGTTTTAGAAGCCAGCTTAGAACAAGCGATGCCCAAGGATTTACCTTGGTTCCTCCATCGCGGTGAAGGAGCAATTTTTGCTTGGTTGTGGTTACAAGATTTACCCATCAGTGATTGGGAATTTTATCAGCTAGTTAAGCAAGTAGGTGTGATTATTGTCCCAGGAAGTAGCTTCTTCCCCGGTTTAGAGGAAGAATGGGCGCACAAACACCAATGTTTCCGCATCAGCCTCACCGGTAGCGATGAAGAGATAACTACTGCTATGCAACGTTTAGCAAAAGTGGCTGAAGAAGCTTATAAAGGTGCGGCGGTGAGTGCTTAGTAGGGGGAGTTAGGAGTTAGGAGTTAGGAGTTTGGAGTTAGGAGTTTGGAGTTAGGAGTTTGGAGTTAGGAGTTTGGAGTTAGGAGTTTGGAGTTAGGAGTTAGGAGTTAGGAGTTAGGAGTTTGGAGTTAGGAGTTTGGAGTTAGGAGTTTGGAGTTAGGAGTTTGGAGTTAGGAGTTTGGAGTTTGGAGTTAGGAGTTAGGAGTTTGGAGTTAGGAGTTTGGAGTTAGGAGTTTGGAGTTAGGAGTTTGGAGTTATAAGAATTTTTTCCCCAATGACAAATGACAAATGAAAAATGACAAATGACAAATCAGATAATTGGCTAGAAATTGGTAAGATTGTTTCCCCTCAAGGATTGTCTGGAGAATTACGGGTTTATCCTGTATCTGATTTTCCCGAAAGATTTGAGGTGGCGGGAAAACGTTGGTTGTTGCGTTCAGGTGATACAGAACCGCAACCAATCGAATTATTGACGGGACGTTATATCAGTAACAAAAACTTGTATGTAATCAAATTAGCTGGTGTGGAAAATTGCGATCAGGCGGAGGCGTTGCGCGGTTGTAAGTTAATGGTGCCAGCAAGCGATCGCCCCCAATTAGGCGAAGATGAATATCATGTCCTCGATTTGATTGGCTTGGAAGTCTTCATGCAAGCATCTGGCGAACTCGTTGGTACGGTGGTAGACATCATCCCGGCTGGCAATGATTTATTAGAAGTCAAGTTGCACCCATCTTTTGCTAGTGACAAACAACAAATGACAAATGACAAAAAACAAAAGACTGTTTTGATTCCATTTGTAGAAGCGATCGCACCAGTAGTCGACTTGAAATCTAATCGCATTGAAATTACCCCACCACCTGGATTATTGGAAATTAATAACTAGGTCATTCTTTGATCTACCTCTAGCTAGTTTCGCTCCACTTCATACTCCAAGGGTAAATTATTATGTCTCCCCTCTCCCATATTTGGGAGAGGGGCTGGGGGTGAGGGAAAAGATTTAAGCACTCATTGAAAGTCCCTAAAAGTAGCATTAAAGTACACTTTAGAACTAGATAATTATAATGAATAAAATGCCGATTGATAGTATCAATTAGTAACGTAAGCGTAGCCAGTTGTAAAGATTGCTCTCCATCCTGTGCCTAAAAGCAAGGAATTTAATCACAAAGGCTAGAAAAATTCATCATGAGTTAGATGGCCAAAATCTTGAAAATAAGTAAAATTAAATACTGGTGAATCCGTCAAAATCTTTTTGTAATGGAGTGTCGAAATGACATTAGCCAGTCCTCCCCAAACAAAGCCTTTAACAGATGAAGAATTACGTAAGATAAACGCCTACTGGCGTGCAGCTAACTATCTTTCGGTTGGGCAGATATATCTACTCGACAATCCGCTACTGAGAGAACCGCTAAAGCTAGAACACGTCAAACCCAGGCTTTTGGGTCACTGGGGAACAACACCAGGGCTGAACTTGATTTATGCTCACCTAAATCGGGTCATCAAAAAATATGATCTAAACACGATCTATATTGCTGGCCCTGGTCATGGAGGCCCTGGACTGGTAGCCAACACCTACCTAGAAGGCACTTACACCGAGTATTATCACAACATCTCCCAGGATGCTGAAGGAATCCAGAAACTCTTCAAACAATTTTCTTTCCCTGGTGGGATTCCCAGCCACGTTGCACCAGAAACCCCCGGTTCCATCCACGAAGGCGGGGAATTAGGTTATGCCCTCGTCCATGCTTACGGTGCTGCCTTTGATAACCCTGACTTGATCGTTGCTGCTGTTGTGGGAGACGGCGAAGCTGAAACAGGTGCTTTAGCAACTAGCTGGCATTCCAATAAGTTTCTTAACCCCGTGCATGATGGGGCTGTACTTCCGATCCTCCACTTGAATGGGTATAAAATTGCTAACCCAACAGTACTCGCACGCATCAGCCATGAGGAATTAGAAAGCTTATTTGTAGGCTACGGCTACAAGCCCTACTTTGTCGAAGGTGACGATCCCGCAGATGTCCATCAGCAGATGGCGGCGACTCTAGATATAGCGATCGCTGAAATTCAAAGTATCCAAAGAGAAGCCCGCGTACACGGTTTCACTAAACGTCCCCAGTGGCCGATGATTGTCTTGAGAACGCCCAAAGGTTGGACAGGGCCAAAAGAAGTCGATGGCAAAAAAACCGAAGGTTCTTGGCGATCGCATCAAGTTCCTTTTGGCAATATAGCCAAACAGCCAGAACATCTAAAACTCCTAGAAGATTGGATGAAGAGTTACAACCCAGAAGAACTCTTCGACGCTAACGGTAAGTTGATTCCCGAACTAGCAGAACTGGCTCCCAAAGGTCATCGACGCATGGGTGACAATCCCCACGCTAACGGCGGTATTTTGCTTTGCGACCTGAAGATGCCGGACTTTCAAGACTATGCTGTAGATGTTCTCAAACCAGGGCAAGCGATCGCAGAAGCTACTCAAGTTACCGGAAGATTCCTGCGGGATATCATGCAACTTAACCAAGAAAGCCGCAATTTCCGCATCCTCGGCCCCGATGAAACGGTATCAAATCGCTTAGGCGCTGTGCTAGAAGTTACAGACCGAGATTGGGCAGCCGAGATCCTCCCAGAAGATGACCACCTTTCCCCCGACGGTCGGGTGATGGAAGTTCTCAGCGAAACTAATTGTCAAGGATGGTTAGAAGGCTACCTTCTCACCGGCCGCCACGGGTTTTTCTCTTGCTATGAGGCATTTATCCACATCATTGATTCGATGTTCAATCAGCACGCCAAATGGCTGAAAACGACCAGACATATTCCCTGGCGTAAACCAATTGCTTCCCTCAATTATCTCCTCACCTCCCACGTTTGGCGGCAAGACCACAACGGTTTCTCGCACCAAGACCCCGGTTTTATTGACCATGTAATCAACAAAAAAGCCGAAATCGTTCGCGTGTATTTGCCCCCCGATGCCAACACTCTGCTATCGGTAACTGACCATTGTTTAAGAAGCCGCAACTATGTTAACGTCATCGTTGCCGGAAAGCAACCAGCATTGCAATACCTAAATATGGATGCTGCTATCAAGCACTGCACCAAAGGCATCGGTATTTGGGAATGGGCAAGCAACGACCAAGACGGCGAACCAGATGTAGTCATGGCTTGCGCTGGGGATATTCCCACCTTAGAAACTTTAGCGGCTGTGGACATTCTGCGTCAGCACTTCCCTGAGTTAAAGGTGCGGGTAGTAAACGTAGTCGATTTGATGACATTACAGCCAAAAAGCGAACATCCGCATGGTTTGAGCGAAAAAGACTTTGAAACGATTTTTACCACAAACAAACCAATTATCTTTGCATTTCATGGCTATCCTTGGCTGATTCATCGCCTAACCTATCGCCAAGCCAACCATGATAACTTGCATGTGCGTGGCTATAAAGAAGAAGGAACTACCACCACTCCCTTTGATATGGTTGTGCTTAACGATCTAGATCGCTTTCATCTCGTGATGGACGTAATCGATCGCGTACCAAAACTAGGATATAGGGCAGCTTATGTCAAACAGGAGTTGGAAGATAAGCTAATCGAACACAAACATTACATTGAGAGGTACGGCGACGATATGCCAGAAATTCGTGATTGGAAGTGGCCCTATTAACTAATTACTAATTCGTAATTCGTAATTCGTAATTGAATTCTTTACTACGAATTACGAATTATTTTAACCTCTTATCTCTGTGTTCTCTGTGCCTCTGCGGTTAAGAGTAATTATTTTAACCGCACAGGCACAGAGAACGCTGAGAAAAACAATCTTATTTTACGAGTCACCCTCAAAGGGCTAATTCTGATTACGCTTCTGTCGCAGTGAGGAGTACTTTAAGTTACTTAATGCATCAAACGCTACCCACTTTGATGGTTAGCGCTAGGATAGCTATGTATTTTATTAAAGTATAAATATGGCTCAAACTTTTTATGTAAATTCCGTATCAGGCAAAGATACCAACCCAGGTAGCCAACAAGCCCCCTTCAAAACTATTACGCAAGCCCTTAAGGTATCTACAGATAACACCAAGATTCAACTAGCAGAAGGTAATTACAATGCAGCTAGCGGTGAAGTCTTTCCGCTAACGGTTCCATCTGGGGTGAGTGTGGTGGGTAATGAAACCAATAAAGGCAATGGTATTTTGATTGAAGGGAGTGGTAGCTATTTGAGCCGTACTTTTGCTGCTCAGAATGTCACATTTGTACTGCTGGATAAAGCCGAAGTGCGGGGAGTGACTGTAACAAATTTAGCTAGCCGTGGTAGTGGTATCTGGATTGAATCAACTGCCCCTACTGTTGCTAATAGCACCTTCAGCAACTGTAAGCGGGAGGGAATATTTACTACAGGCGAGGCTAATCCAGTTATTCTAGGTAATGTGTTCAGTCAGAATGCAGCCAATGGAATTGCGATCGCTAAAAATTCTAAAGGTCAAATTATAGATAATACCTGCTTAAAAACAGGTTTTGGCATTGCCATTAGTGATACTGCATCACCCACCCTTCGAGATAACAGAATTTCCGAAAACCGTTCTGGAATTGTCATCTCTGGCAGCGCTCATCCTGTATTGCGTAACAATGTCTGCGAAAATAACACTGACGATGGGATCACAGTAATCGGAACTGCCCTACCGGATATCGGCAGTACCAATAACTTAGGAGGCAATACTCTACGCAATAACGGTAAATTTAATTTGCAAAATGCCAGTTCTAACAAGCTGGTTTCTGTGGGAAATAAAATAGATACGTCTAAAGTCACAGGAAATGTAGAGTTTGCAGATAGTTCGGTTCCAACACCTACACCCACACCCACGCCAACACCTACACCCACACCCACGCCAACACCTACTCCAACACCTACACCCACTCCCATCCCAATACCTACTCCCATCCCAACACCTACTCCCACTCCCACTCCCACTCCCACTATAGAATTAACCGATATTACGAATCATTGGGCAGGTGGCTTTATTCGGGAATTAGTCAAATTGGGGATAGTTAATGGTTTTCCCGATCGCACATTTAAACCGGATGCTACGATGACACGGGCGCAATACGCTGCATTACTGGTAAAAGCTTTCAACCCATCGTCAAACCGCCCCGCGATCAAATTTAAAGATGTATCAGCAGACTTCTGGGCATCTAAGGTAATTCAGCAGGCATATCAAGGTTCATTTCTCTCTGGTTTTCCTGACAATACCTTTGTCCCTAACAAAAATATCCAGCGCGTGCAAGTGATTGTCTCCCTAGTGAATGGGTTAGGGTTATCTGCTGATGGTACAGCATCTACCAAAACTTTTGATGACCAAGCAAAGATTCCTGAATATGCTAAGGATGAGGTAGTAAAAGCTATAGATAAGGGGATTATCGTCAATCACCCGAACCTCAAACAACTTAATCCTACCCGCGATGCTACACGCGCTGAGGTAGCGGTAATGGTCTATCAAGCCTTGGTAGACGCTGGTCGTGTAGCGGCGATTGACTCGCCTTATATTGTTGCTTAATTGGAAAAATAATTTGTTTTGCAAAATTGCATAATTTTTGTAAGGGCAATTCATGAATTGCCCTTACAAAAAGGGTTCTAAATTAGGGAGCATCCCGTCAGGTGCAAAAACCTTGATAGCCCTCATCCCCTAACCCCAAATCCCATATTTGGGATTCGGGGAACTAGAATTATGTCTCCCCTCTCCCATATTACGGGATTCGGGGAACTAGAATTATGTCTCCCCTCTCCCATATTTGGGAGAGGGGCTGGGGGTGAGGGAAAAGATTTAGCCAAAATTGGGATGCTCCCCTAAATTAAGCAAAGTAAATTCATACTTAATTTGAAAAACGCAGTTTTTAATTACTACTCGAACGGAGGCAAATTATTTGGGTCAATACCCTGAGATTGCAAATAAGCAATCAGTCGTTCTTTTTGCTGGCGTTCTTGTTCAGCGCGTTGGCGTTCCTGTTCAGTACGTTCGCGTTCTTGCTCAATCTGTTCGACAGCCCACGGTAACAAATTACCAGCTTGATCCCACCAGCGTAACCAATAGCCAGTGCGAGCTTCTTTTGTTCCTTGCCAAGTTCCCAAAAATAAGCCCATTACATCAATCCAATGACGACCATTTTCGTTAGGTTGCTTTAACTCATAACGTTTATTTTCCAGTTGATAATATTCTAATAAACCGCCATCGGGTTCAAAAATTATGTAGATGGGAATCTGCAAAATATGCTCGTAGAAATACCATTTTCCTGGTGGATAAGCTCGCTTTACCGAATATTCTCCACCCTCAGTATCAGATAGAAATTCGATAGCGATCGCTGGAATATCCCCTTCTAAATTGGGTGTATAACTTTTACGATTACCCACAACTTGATTCACTGATGGCACATAAACCCAGTCTGGTGCTTTGGCAATAAATTGGCCGTTCACTGTCGCACAAAGACCAAAGTTGGAAGCTATCAACATTTGGGGTTGGATGAATCCACTGATTTCTAAGCTTTCCCGCAAAGCACCAGCCAAAAGTGGCTGAACTGTATTCTCTACTGGTTCATCCTCTAGTTTAAAATCCTTGGGTAAGGCTTCCCAAGATATTACCACTTCAGTTTGGGATTTGGCTTCACTGAGTTGGGTTGCCATAAACACAGTATTAATTTATTTTTTATCTTATCGCTTCTAGGACGGCTATAGAGGCGATGACAAGATCAAAAAAAAGGGACTGGGCGCGATCGCAATTCCTCGGAGGTTGGCTTGATATAAAAAAACCCAACATCCATTGGTTTCTACTCAATGATTGCGCCCTAACTCAAGTCGCCTGTGATTTGATTGTCGATCCCCTCAAGCAGCAACTCCCCATTCCTACTCCTTGGTAGCAAACCATTGTAGTAACAAAATTTTCATAATATTTGTTACAGTTTTTAAAGTTTTTAATTCGGGTATATCTGGTTTTAATTGTTCTGCGATCGCTAATTTTTGTTCAGCTTGTGCAGGTTGAAAATTATATAAATAAACAAAAGCTAAATAAACCCATGTGTAAGCATTTTGAGCATCATATTTAGTTAATTCTTTTAAATTTTGGATTAATTCTGGGACTTGGCGCTGTAAAAGTTGTGATAAGACTAAAGTGTAACGCCAATTTAAGTTATTTGGCTCTGTTTGCAGATAATAATTAGCCGCAAAATCAATTTGTTTTAAATAATCTTGAGTAGGATCGTATTGATTGAAATGAGCTATCTGCACAAATATATTATTTATTTTACCCTGTTGTAACTCTTCGGCTAACTGTGAAGTGCGGGTAACTAAATCTAAAGCTGGCGATTTTTCTACTGTTCCTACATCTGTCACATTTACAGTAATATCTGGAATATTTAAAGATGTGATTTGCTTGTTTCTTCTATCTAAATATAGTGCTGATAGATGATATTTTCCTAGTGGTAGTGTTTTAGGAATAAATGTAGCTAAGGCTTCTTTCACCCGGAAAGTTCCTTCAGGATGACATTTGATGCCACAGTATAAATTACCCAAGCCAATGCCATGATCGTGATACCAAGATGATTGGCTATTTTGCCATCTTAACAGTAATATACCATTTTGCAAATCATCCCATGAGCCTGTTATTTCATAATTTACAGGGTTATTTTTACCTAAAATTAATTGCTGAGAAATCGCCACTTTTTCTAGCCTAATTGCAGAATCACTATTACTTATTTTTTCAACAGCTACAGGAGGATTTTTACAGTTATATAATCGCATTTTATCTCCATGAGGTAATATCCAATCGCCCTGTAATTTCAAATCAGTAGAAGATTCGACTAAAGATTTTAATTTCCGTTTAGTCTCTCCACTTTCTCCAGGTTTATATGGTTCATTATCTCTAGTAATATACCAACAAAAATATTGTAAATCTTGCTCTATCTGAGATAATTTTGTTGTTAATTTTCTGCCGGATACGCGAAAATCTGCTAATGCGCCAAAATAATTTAAAGTAAACTCATTTATCTGAGGTGTAGAAACAGGAATTCCCCCTAAATTCGACCTTAAATATAAATTTGTTTCGTTGATTCTCTCTATTAGTTTCTCCAGAGGATATTTTTTAGCATCATTATTAGGTAAATGTCTACCACCCCATGCTTGAATTAGGGGTAATGGAAACAAATTATTGAGTAAAACTATGAAACTTAATACCAGAGTGGCTAATCTCAGTCTCTCAAAATATATATTTTCAATTAAGTTGAATAAATCCGCCAATATTAAACTAATTACAGGGAAACATGGCAGAATAAATCTAATGTCTTTATTTGTAGCCAAAGAACAAATTATATAGCTACTTACTAACGTAACTAATAACCAAATTCGAGCCGATTTATAAAGATTTACTGAAATTAAATTAGTAGTAAATTTATATTTAATCAGATAAACCAATAAAATGCCAATACTCACGCATAATATTGGCAACCCAACGGTTTCTGGGATTAGTTGTGGATAGTATAACCATCCAGCAATAGTTGCAGCAGAAGGATCGCCCTCGCTTTTTCCGACTTGATTAGCGTTTAATGCCGATGTAATAATTGTTAACCAATTTAAGCCATACCAAAAACTACAAATTAACCAAGCTATTATCAAAGATAAGCAAGCTTGAATTAACTTGATAAATTTGCGTTTTCTAATAAAACTAATTAATGCCCAAATGCTAGGAACTAAAATAAAAATAAAACCTGTAGGTTTAGCCAACAATATTAAACCTATTCCAATGCCCAATAAAATAGTTAACCCCCATGACAAAAACCCAATATAACTATCTTTCCAAATAGTCAAAACTGTAAAAGTTACTGTAACAATTGCTGTCAAACCATAATCTAATAAATAATCTGTCCGAATAACTCCCAAAATAGGAAATAACAGACAAAATATGCTGGCAGTTATGCTAGTTTTTCGGTTTTTAAATAAAAAATTACCTAAATGATATACTGAAACTAGAATCATTGCAGTATACAATAAATTGACTAAACTTGCTTGGTCATATCCCCGTCCAAACAGCATCAAAAATGGAACAGTGCAAATATATACAAAAGGAGCGCGATAACTTGGAGTTAATTCCCACAGAGATAACCACCAATTTGCTGAGAAAATATTGAAGTTTTGAAAAACTATATAATGATGTAATGCTGTCGTTAAATGTGCGCTTTGATCGTAGGCTGGAATCGATTCATCTAATAAAAACCAAACTCTATCTATAGCTAATGCTATCAGCCAAATTACGAAGAGAATCATGTAATCTTTTCGATGCTGAGAATGGTCAAAATCACTCATATTTATTTGCTCAAAAACAAAGTTTAACCAATTATATATCTGTCATGTATCGCCGTTTCATTAACTATCGCCCAATACACTTGGCTTTCTAAAACAATTGTAGGTTGGGTTAAGCAAAGCACAACCCAAC
The DNA here is from genome assembly GCF_036916975.1 of Nostoc sp. Taxonomy (GTDB): domain Bacteria; phylum Cyanobacteriota; class Cyanobacteriia; order Cyanobacteriales; family Nostocaceae; genus Nostoc. Next base: position 80,841 of record NZ_JBALFF010000032.1, on the reverse strand, counting down.
AAAGCCCCGTAAATATTGAGTTTTACTGCCGTACCCTTACGGGAATCTTGCTAAAACCAAGCTACATTGATAGATTTTATTAAAAGCGATCGCTCGAATTTGATATTACATTATTTGTGTTAGACTTTTACACCAGCGTATTTCTCGTAGTCTTGTTCAAAAATCAAAATAGAAACGTGGGGTTTAAATAGATGAAAACAGCTGTAATTAATAAAGCGATACCTACGGTAAGCTACGCTAACGCATGATGGCGAATATGATCTTCAATAAAACTAGAGATAAAATAATAACTGTGATCGTAGCCTTCTTGGTAACGCAAGTTTAGCGGCTGGTTAACATCTGCACAAGCTTGCTCAAACACCTCTGGTAGTAATTGTTCAGCTAAAAATTTATCAGCAGTCCCTTGATCAATCAGAATCGAACTGTGATATCCTACTTTTTTAACTAGTTCACTAGCATCATAATCACGCCAACTTTCTTGATTATTGCCGAGATAACCACTAAAAGCCTTTTGACCCCAAGGAGAACGCATAGATGCAGTAATAGGTGCAAAAGCCGATACTGATTTGTAAAGTTCTGGGTTTCTCATTGCACAGACAAGCGCCCCATGTCCCCCCATCGAATGACCGAAAATACCTTGTTTATCTGGTTGCGTGGGGAAGTTTGCAGTAATTAAAGCAGGTAATTCCTGGACGACATAACTATACATTTGGTAGTTTTTACGCCACGGTTCCTCTGTAGCATCAACATAAAAGCCCGCACCTGTGCCAAAATCCCAGTTATCATCCTCACCTGCAATGCCAGTATTACGCGGACTCGTATCTGGTGCAACCAATATCAAACCGTACTCAGATGCAAAGCGCTGCACTCCCGCCTTTACCATAAAATTCTCTTCTGTGCAACTTAACCCAGAGAGGAAATAGAGAATCGGTACAGGTTTTTGAGTTGCTTGTGGTGGTTGATAGACAGCAAAGCGCATTTCACCGTTACAGGTTGAGGAGGGATGACTGTAAAAGCCGAGTTTGCCACCAAAGCTTTTATATTCGGAAATGAGGTTGAGGTTAGACATTGGTTGTATTTTCAATCCTGAGCGATCGCCAGAGAAAGATTATTTTACCGTGAACTACCTGGTAATTAACACGCTATGCGCTTTGTGCTGACTACAAACTTTTCATTACTAGCTTGACAGAGTACTACGACTAGGTAACTTAGTCCCACACCTTTTACAAAACCCAGCATCTACATCATGAAAAGCCAAACCACAACCTGAACAAACTGTTTCTACCTGATTAGCAGTTTTCACAACTCGCTTAATTAAATCTCCCACTTGCCAAGGAATCAGCGCAATTCCTGTAAAAATCATCAGTACTGTTAGCAAGCGCCCTAATTCCGAAATTGGAATAACATCGCCAAATCCTACAGTTGTCATTGTGACAACAGAGAAATAAAAGGCATCTAAAAACGTACCATAATTTTGAGGATTAACCGGATGCTCGACTTGATAAATTAAGCCAGAATAAATAAAAACAATTGCAAATAATGTAAATAATATTCGCGTAAAAATCATTCCATCTTCCGTACTGATAGTGGCGAATAGAAATTTCTTATCGATAAATCTGATTAATCGTAAAATCCGAAACCATCGCAGTAGGCGGATAAAGCTAATATCCACCATTCCGAGAAAGAATGGTAAAATCGCCATTAAGTCAATAATCGAATAAAAGCTAAAAATATACTTAATTTTGTTTTCCGCACTCCACAGACGGAGTGAATATTCCACCGCGAAGATGATAACGATCGCACTATCAACTAAATGCAATTGAAACCGCACAGAATCAGGAATATTATAAGTTTCTGCCACAAAAATTCCTGATGATACTAGCACCATAGCGGCAAGTGTTAAATTAATCGCTTTACCTAATGGTGTTTCTAAGTCTTTTAAGTAGAATTCTGTTTCTTGTCTGCTCAGTAACATATTCGACCATTAACTCATCTTAATTCCCACTTATAGCATTATAAATAGGGCTATTTCATTCTAAAATGTGACGTTTTCAAAGTCCCTCTCCCAGACTTGGGAGAGGGATTTAGGGTGAGGGCAAAAACTACGGTTCTCAACTTAAATCGCGTTTAAATTCTTATTTTTCTGAAAAAGATTTCTAAAAACTGCCGTAAAAATAGAATGAAATAGCCCTGGCATTAGAAATAGGATATTATTAATCATTATCCTTATGTTAACCTCAGCTTATATGAACCCAGAATATTTTATGCGTTTAGCTTTGGCAGAAGCAAAAGAAGGAGATGCGCCTTATGGTGCTGTGATTGTTAAAGATAACGAAGTCGTTGCCGTAGCTCATAATACTGTTAACAGAGACAAAGATCCATCAGCCCATGCGGAAATCAACGTTATTCGTAGTTTAACAGCTAAACTTAAAAATCCTTCTTTAGAAGGTTATAGCATATATACGACTGGCGAACCTTGTCCGATGTGTGCAACTGCTTGTGTTTGGAGTGGTGTAGCAGAAATTGTATATGGTGCTTCAATTCAAGATTTAATTTCGATCAATCAATCACAAATTAATATATCTTGCGAAGAAGTCATTGCTAAATCATTTAGAAATATCAAAGTAACAAAGGATGTTTTAAAAGATGAATGTTTGGAGTTATTTAAATTATCTTAAATATATTAATTTACCAGACATCTACCGAAATGAAATATGGGTTATTAGAACCATTGTATAAACGTATAGACGTAGTACTGCTACGTCTATACATTCTTTTTCAGTTTTATGCCTGAATGCGTGAATGCGTGACTTCTGCCTTGCGGTACTAGCTTTTACCTCGCAGAAAACCTACTAAATTTTTGAGAAAAGATTGACTAACAATTGGCTTTTGGGGAAGCTCCTGTACTGTTTCTACTGAAGCAATTGGGTGAGTGTACTCTTCCAAGGTACACGCCGGGGGAGCAGCAACCATAAAATGTTCTTCTGCCAAACCGACCACTATTAATCGGAAGGCAATTTGCTGCACAGTTTCTGTGGATATTCTCAGCTGATTGGCAATGTTCTCTAGAGAAACCTGACCGTTAACAAATTCCCACACTTGCCATTCCTGAGCATTAAGCGGTATCTGCGGCTGTTTCTTCGCCAAACTTGATAAACCTGAAGTGGAGTCTGGTAGCTTATCTGCTAAAGCTGTCCAGTCTCGTAAGGCTCGCAATCCCAGGAGTATAACCTCAGTCGCTGACATACTTAAACCTGTCATTTCTGCTAAGGGCAAACTTGTTGTCGAATCAAATGTAAACAGAGCATCCTTGAGTTGAAATAAAGCACATACTTGGCGTAATACCTGGGTGTTAAATAGTATTTTCAGTTGTTCCGGTTCTAGCAGTCCTTGGGACTTTAAACATAGCCCCATCGGTGTGTTAACAGAGCAGGCATCAACTTTAATTACTCTAGAGACAACGCGCTCGCTTATCCACCCACGTTGAGCAATCATTGACATCAAACCTTTTTGGTCTAAGCGTTCAGCTGCGGCAATGACGCGACCTTGTTGCAGCCAAATGTAGTAGGCTTTCGTTGTAATATTCTTAGTGTCTCCAATTACAAACCCAATATAAAGTAGTCCTGTCTTTTGTCCTTGCTCTAAAAATTGAAGTAATTCTGGCAAAGAAAAATCGGCAAAATTACCAGTAATAGCCATAATATTCCTTCTTTAATTCGTTGAGTTACGAAAATATACACTAAATTGTTAGCTAACTCTATTTAAATATTTTTGCCAGTATATTTAAATCCGTGTCATTACTATTTGTTTTTATTCTATTTTTGAAAAATTGGTAAATTACTGAATTAAACAAGTTCACAATTGATTTTCAAGATTATTAATTCAAAATATAACTTGATTTATAGCAGTTAAAAACTGAGTAAAAAAATTTTTATGAAATACATAATTTTAAAAACATATTAGGCTGCATAACTTTGCATTAAGTGCTGTACTAGAACAATTACTGCTTCAGCTACAGAGTCTCTTTGGGTTGCGTTTACCTTGACAATGGGGGGTCGGTTACCCTCAGGCGTGAAACCAAGGGCGAGTAATACATCTTCCTCAGACCAAGCTCCAGCGCAATCGGTATGGGTTACACCAATAATCATCGGAATCTGTACCCGTTGGTTCATAAAGGCGAGAATTTGACGTGCTTGGCGGAATTCTCCAGGGCGATGTGCCGCTACTAGCAAGATATAAGCGTGAGCCTTGCGAATCAAAATATCCCACATAAAATCGAAGCGAGATTGGCCAGGTGTTCCATATAGCTGCACCGCCATGCCGGCGCTAAATTGCAGCCGACCAAAGTCAAGGGCGACAGTAGTTCTTGCTTTAAGCAATGCTGTTTCGTCTGTTGCACGGGTATCTGTGTCTACGACATCAATTTCACTTACAGAACGAATAAAGGTGGACTTGCCAGCGCCTACAGTTCCTGTGACAATCAAGCACATATTTTCCATGTTTTATTTAGCCCGTAAATAATTATTAATGACTAGCAAGCTCAAAATTCCAAATTACTTTGATGGCTTTTAAGGGTTAATTTAAAAGCTCCCTGGAAGACTAAGTATTTGTCTACAAGGGAACTTTTGATGTTGAATTTAACCCAACCATTAATTACATCACAATCAGCTTTAGTTCTGCAAGAAGACGCTTGATTTCTAGCATCAGTAATCCTTGTTTAGCAGTCTCACTAGCTAACACGAGTAACACTGCATCTTGGCCGCAGCTAGTCAAAATACCAAAGCCTTTGTTACCTTCAACATAAATCCGGTCAACACTACCTCTAGATAGCTCAATCCCAATACGTTCGCCTAAAGAAAGCATGGAAGCCGACATTGCTGATACCCGTTCGTCGTCCATTCCACCAGGTAAGCTAGCCGCTAAAGGTAGACCGTCGGGAGTAACAAGTGCTGCTCCCTGAACACCAAGCGTACCAGTAACAAAGTTTTGTAAGATATTGCCAAGTTTATCTGTATTAATTGCCATTGAAGTATTTTGTGTTGTTTTAATTTAGCTAAATTTGAGTTTGGGATTGTCTCAAACCCAAATCAAAAATTCATGTTTGATTGACTTATATATCTGTTATTACAAAGGAGTAAACTCAAATACGTCGTGAGTGCCACCCCGAAGCACTGATTCGGTATGTACCCCTCTCAAGCGCTTGTGGGTTACTTGCTCCAAAGCTCCCCAAACCGCACCCATTGTAAATGTACACTTACGCTCTGAATTTGGCGCTTCACCCGCAGAACATACGGTTTCAGTTGTGTAAACTTTAATTACATCGTCTTGAGCAACAATTTTGTCAATTATGCACAACCGCGTGCCTTCTTTACCCAAAGCTTGCCCCAATTTCTGTGCTGCATCCTCTAAAGGAATTGACGCTCCTGACAAACCCAATTCTTCGGCTAGTTTTTTACCCCGTGCGCGACCCGCAGAGGTTAGGGCAATGGCTGTAGCTTTTTCTCCTAATGCTTCTTCCAGCCCTACAATCGCTGCTTTAAAACACTTAACACTATTAAAATCACCTAGTTCTTTTCGGAATTCTGGCATATCTTTTTGTTAGGTAGAGTATCGTAAACAAGCCTTAAATCTTAGTAGCATATCCAACTAACGAAAACCTGTTGCCTAGTCAGCACAAAGAGTCATTAACACAAGGACTAAAGTCCTTACTACAAACTTATTTAGTTTGCATAGTTAACTTAACAGACTACTAGTGCAACTGGTTAGATAGGTTGTTCATCAATCAGTTTCTTTATTACTTTGATTATGCTTAGAGAAATATTGATCCTAAACCGCATGATTACGGATATTTTTACTTTTTACAAATATTGACTCAGTATATTTCGGGAGTTATATTATTGCAATCTCAATATTTGGGAGGAAAATAGTAAAGTTATGATTTAGGGCAAACAAAATAGCTGACTTCATGATAATTACTTCTAGCGGTTCTCGCTTGAGTAGGTACTGAACCACTCCCCCAACACCCTGCAAGCGAGAAGGGAGCTATGATTTACCTCACTCCGATAAAGATTATTTAATTAGGCTCATTTAAATAGGATAAATAGGTATTTGCCCAAATCGCAGCTTGAGTGCGATCGCGCAAGTCTAATCTGTTTAAAATATTTGTAACATGATTTTTTACAGTCCCCTCAGAAATGTAGAGTTGTTGAGCAATTTCTCGGTTACTAGCGCCTGTAGCTATTAACCGCAAAACCTCTTTTTCTCTAGGAGTGAGTTCAGCTAAACTAGACGGTACAGGCGGTGGCTGGGTTGGTGTACCATTAGAAAACTGAGTTAATAGCTTTTTAACTATACCTGGGCCTAATTGAGTATATCCTTTATAAACGGCACGAATAGCAACAGCTAATTCTTCTGAGGGTGTATCTTTCAATAAATAACCCATTGCCCCATTTTGCAAGGCTGCTGATACATATTCATCATCATCAAAAGTCGTCAGTACTAAAATTTTAGTTTTGCCAAAACGTTTTTGAATTTCTCGCGTGGCTGCAACTCCATCCATAATGGGCATTCTGATATCTAGCAATACTACGTCTGGCTGAAATTCAGCAACTAAATTAATTGCCTGTTCACCGTTTTCTGCTTCTCCTACTATCTCTAAATCTGGTTCTAATTCTAATAACGCTCTTAATCCTTGACGAATTAAACCTTGGTCATCTACCAGCAGTACTTTAATCATTATCTCAACCTCGTTAAGGGAATATTAACTGTAATTTTGCAACCAGAACCAGGAGCGCTATTAATATTAAACTCACCTCCAAGTGCTAAAGTGCGATCGCGCATACTATGAAGCCCAAAACCAGTGGTATTTTGCCCTAAATCAAAACCTCTACCATTATCTTGAATTATCAATCGCAAATTGCCTCTAGTGGTAGCGAGTTCTAATTTAACCTCTGTGGCAAGCGCATATTTAGATATATTTGTCAATGATTCTTGAGTAATTCGGTAAATAGCAGTGTTTATTTCAGGTGGTAGAGGATATTGCAGGTTGATTTGATAAATTGGTAAAATGCCATTGGAGCGATGAAAGTTTTCTGAAAGACTTGCGATCGCCCGTTCTAAAGATTGTTCTTGTAAGGGATTTAAACGCATAGTAGAAACAGATTGGCGGACATCTTTTAGGGCTTTAGAACCTAATTCTTTTGCTGTTGCTAAAAACGTTTCAGCCTTACCTGGGTTAGATTGCCATAGTTTTAAAGCGGTTTCTAATTGTAGATTTAAAGCAGTTAGAGAATGTCCTAATGAATCATGAATTTCTCGAGCAATGCGGTTGCGTTCTTCTAAGGTAGCTTGATTTTCAATTTGCATGGCATATTGGCGCAATTTTTCATTAGCGATCGCTAGCTTTTCTCGACTTTGCCGTTCAGACAATACTGCATTCATCATCAACAACACAAAAACCAAACTTAAGCCAAATACCAGCGACGAATTCAAAATCAAAAATCGATATCGCTCTTGTGCCTGTGGCGATGCTTGAAAATTGAATAACTGATATTTTAGTTGTGTAGTAACTAAAAATAACGAAAATGACAAACTTGTAACGAACAAACGCCCATTTAAATTAAAAACCAGACAACTACGAGTCACTAAAATTATGTAGAGAAAGGGGAACAGCCGAGAAAATCTCTCTCCAAAAAGCCCAATTATTAAAATCAATAAAATTTCAATGCCTGTATAGATTACCTTAGTTGTCGGATTATTCCTGGGTAATCTTAAGCCCATTACCGCAAAAATAATTAGACTATAAATTGATAGTTCTGGCAATATGCTACAAACTGACAAGTCTGGAAATGCACCACAAATTGATAGTTCTGGAGGTTTAGGGTGAAAATGCCCTAACGGAGGTGGTATAACGGCTGTCAATGCGGTGATCGCCAGTAATGTCCACTCCAGATAAAGTAGAGACGGAAAAGGATGTTTCTTAATTTCAATTGGACGACTCATTAGCAGCTTTGCTCTAGTTTTGAATGAGTAAGGAGTTAGGAGTTTGGAGTTAGGAGTTTGGAGTTATGAGTTTGGAGTTTCGGATATTTTAGCGATAGTTTCCGCAATTTAAAATTTTCGCTAAGTGAAGATTTAAGAGTAAAATTATGGTGCAAAAACGTTATGTAATAAGCTAAACAAACATTTAAAAATTAATCAAAATAAAAAATTTCATTATTCCTAACTCCTAACTCCTAACTCCTAACTCCTAACTTATAACTCCTAACTCCTAACTCCTAACTCCTAACCTCTAACTATTTATTGTCAATCATATTTGTCAAAATTCAATCATGACTAAAGTCATGGGTAAAACCATGACTTTCTCCTCATGTGATTATTAAAGAGAAATTCTTATGATAGTGGCATCCAACCAGGAAAAACCCACCAGATAAGTAATGAAACTCAAAGCATTATCATTAGTCGCTGGAGCGTTCGCTCTAACTTTAAGTGCAACTTCCTTTGCTGTTAATGCCCAAACAGCCTCTCCTTCACCCGTGTTACTTGCACAAACTCCACAGAAAGAAAGAGGCCCTTGGAAAGAATTGGGTCTAACAGATGCCCAACAAACCCAAATTCAGGCAATTCACCGCGATAGCCGCACCAAAATGGAGGCTGTTTTGACCCCAGAACAAAAGACCAAGTTAGAGGCGGCGAAACAAGCACATCGGGCTGAGTGGCAAGCGCGTAAGGCTCAAGGGCAAACAGGTCAAAATCAACGACAACCAGGACAGCATCATGGTCGCCCGAAAGGTGATTTTGCTGACTTAAATCTGAGTGAGATACAGAAAAACGAAATAAAACAAATTCGGGAGTCTGAAAAACAACAGATTCAAGCAGTCTTGACCCCTGAACAGCGCCAAAAATTAGAGCAATTCCGTCAAAATGCTCCTTCGCGGCCTCAATAAGGTAATAATTTTTCAAAAAATAGCTAACTTGACTAATGTCTAAACATTGTTTTCCATAGTCAAAAATTAATAGACTTCTTGCAGAAGATGCGGAAAGGGGATGAAATTTTTCCCCTTTCCCTTTCCCTATTTATCCCCATGCCCCATTTATATCGTGTTCGGTTAAAGACTTATCATTAAAGACTGCAAGGGGGCAGTTCTTGCTGTTCTTGATGGGGGAAAGAGGGTTTTGCAATTTTTGCACAGATGTGGTAACTGTAACTAATTAGCCGGACATGATATTAGTAGACTTTCAAGCTAGTTATGAGTTATGAGTTAATTCAAAACTGTTAGCTTGATTAAGATGTCTAAAGAATTTGCAATTGGTAGTAAAGTCCGGGTTGTGGCACTACCGCCCTACGTCAAAACTGCTGAACCCATGCCCATGCTGCGCCCGCCCGATGTAATTCACATTGGCGAAGAGGGTATAGTCATTGACCGCAGACCTGGTGGATATTGGGGTATTCGCTTTACTAGGGGAGCCTTTCTCTTAGATAGCCAATACATCGAAAGCACAGATACCCCACCCGAATCTCATTTATAGTGAGATTTGCAGCAACCAAGAATTGTAAACTTGTGTAAAGTTGTAATTCTGGTTTTCACCATGATTTCCCGCCGCACTTTTTTAAGCATATTATTTGCCAGCTGTATTTCTCTCATCAGCTGGCTGAATTTTACCCCTGCTGCTGATGCTCTTGGTGGTAAACTTCCTGCAATTAATCAACCCGCACCAGAGTTTAGTTTGCCAACCAATACAGGTAATGGCAAGATTTCCCTCTCTGACTTGCGCGGTAAGTGGCTAGTCCTCTACTTTTATCCCAAAGACTTTACCTCTGGTTGTACTATAGAAGCTCGCCGTTTTCAGCAAGATTTACCCCAATACCTCGAAAAAAATGCCCAGATTATTGGCGTAAGTGCTGATGATATTGATTCTCACGCGGAATTTTGTGATTCAGAGGGACTAAAATTTCCTCTGTTGGCGGATACTGATGGTTCAGTGAGTAAAGCTTACGGTTCGTGGCTTGGCTTCTTATCGATGCGTCACAGTTTTATCATCGATCCTCAGGGCGTTTTGCGCGAGACTTTTGTTAAAGTCAATCCAAACATTCATAGTTCAGAAGTGCTGGCACAATTAAAAAGGTTACAGTCTACAGCTTCTTAAACCTCAGTCAAGAGGCAGGGGGCAGGGGGCAGGGGGAAAGACTTGTTGCAAGTTCTCACCTCTTGTTACCTTGTCACCTTGTCTTTGCTGCCCCCTTGCCTACAAGTTGCTCAAGCCCTTGTTATTTGCATTCATCTTTATGGAACAATAAAGCCATATTTTCTGAGTACAGTCTTAGCTTGACTGCCAGATAAAAACTGAACAAATTGTTTGGCAGCAGAAATATTTTTACTGCCTTTAATTACTGCCACTGGATAGACAATTGGTGAGTGAAGCTTTTCGTTAGCAGTGACTACGACTTTTACCTTGTTGGAAGTTTTGGCATCAGTGGCATAAACTATTCCCGCTTGGGCATTACCACTTTCTACTGCTGCCAAAACTTGACGCACATTGTTACCAAAGACAAATTTTGATTTAAGCTGATCGTAAAGTTTCAAATTCTTTAAAACTTCCTCTCCATATTGCCCTGCGGGTACACTCCTGGGTTCACCGATCGCAATTTTCTTAATCTTGCTATCTGTTAAATTGGCGAAACTTGTGATACCTACAACATCCTGGGCTACAATCAAGACTAGACTGTTATTTGCTAGATTAGTACGGCTACCTGATAGCAACAGTCCTTTTTGTTCTAAGGCATCGACTTGCTTTTTGCCAGCAGATATAAAGATATCCGCAGGCGCACCTTGCTCAATTTGTTGCTGCAAGGCACCAGAAGCGCCAAAGTTATAATTAATGTTTATATTTGATTTACTTTGTTGGTACAAAGGTTTAATTTCTTCTAAGGCATCCTTTAAGCTGGAAGCTGCGGACACGGTTATGTTGGTGCTTGATTGTGCTATTACAGGAGAAGGAGTAACCAATGGTAAACCAATTGCCAGGAGCAAGCCTGCAACTGCTATACCCAGAAAGCCAAAAATTTGTCTTCTTTTCATAGAAAGGGTGCAATATAGGTTTTTTGCGAAAATTGATGCTAGGTAAAATCGTACCAGCAATACCAATATTTAACCAACTTTATGGGTAAACCTAAAAAAGAATAAGGGTTATTCCATCAGTTTTTTGGAAGTCCCTTAATTTGGCGATCGCACACTATTCATTCTCGAAAAACAATTAAAAGTGGTCTAATTCTCTCTTTTTTAAGGCTACAGTGTACACACAAGTCGAAACCTCACCCTGATCCTATCGGACATCCCTCTCCTTAGTAAGGAGAGGGACAGGAGGTAAGGAGAGGGACAGGTTTTGAGCTTTCTTGAGGTATCTTAGGGGCTATGAGACTTAACCAGAAATTGCGTTACCAAAGACTTGTGTGTACACCGTAGCCTTTTTAAAGAGGGTTAGGGACAATCAAGACTTAATTTTTGTCGTACTCTATTTGTCCATAGTCAAGTTTGATAATTCGGTTTGCTAAATGAAAATAGCGATCGTCGTGGCTAATTACCAGCACTGTTTTGCCCCGCGATCGCAATTCTGGTAGTAGCTGAGTGTAAAATATTTCTTTGAATACTGGATCTTGATCGGCTGCCCACTCATCAAATAGATAAATTGGTCGATCTTCTAAGTAAGCTGTGAGTAAAGCTAATCGTTTACGTTGTCCTTGAGAAAGTGCTGTGGTGGAAAGTTGCCCATTTTCAACTTTAACTTTATGGTCTAGTTGTAGTTGTTTTAAATATTTTGTAGCTTGACTATCCAAGTCATAATTTTTTAATCCTAAAAGTTCTTCAAATAAATAAAAGTCGGAGAATACCACAGAAAAATGCTGGCGATACCATTCTCGGTTATCTTCGCTAATTAACTCGTCATCAAACCAAATTTTGCCGTTATCAGGAATGTAAAGTCCAGTAATTAGTTTAGCTAATGTAGATTTACCGCTACCATTACCGCCGACAATGAAGACTAATTCTTGAGGATACAATGTTAGGTCGATGGGGCCAAAGATAAAGCTATTGTCTTCTTGTTCTGTGTAGTAAGTATGGGTAATGTTTTCCAATTTTAAGGTGTGCCACTCAGATTTAATAGCAGGTGGAACGGTGGATATTTCAGTTCGACTAGCTAGAGATAAACCCAGTGATTCTATTTTTTGTAGCGCAATAGTGGCTTTACTTAATAAGGGAAGTTTGCTAATGATATTATCCATTGGTAACACCAAGTAAGTGAAGGTCAAAATGTAGCCAGACAGAGTTTCGGGATTGATGGTAAGTATATTAGGTAGGGCGAATAGTACAAAACCAAGGGCAAAAAAGAATACAAGTTGGCCCCAACTTGTAGTTATGGCAAAAAGGATTAAACCATTAACATTGTGATGACGAAACTCGTTAGCAGTGGATTGCAGTTTTTCTTCTAAAAAGTCTTCCCGCCGCCTGTAGTTGAGTTTGAGTTCCTTGACTCCTTCGCTAATGGTGCGAAAATGTTTAAATAGATGATCTTCATCTTCACGAGCTAGGGCTAGCAATTGCCCACCTTTATTTAATAACCATTGGCAACTAGCGATCGCTACTACTGAAATTCCACAAACCATCAGCAGTACTAACCAAGAAAGCCAAGTTATATACGCTATGCAACCCAGGACGATCGCTAAATTAATAAAAATGAAGGGCATCTGATAAACAGCATTAGCAACCGCCTGAATATCTTCTGTTAAAGTTGCCAATAATCGAGGATTCCCTAAGCGTTCCAAATGGCTTAACTCCGAAGCGAGAATCTGGCGACTTAAACGCATCCGTAATTGCAAGACTGCATTCTGAGAAAGATGAATCAGCATCACTTGAGAAATGATGCTGGTAATGAGTGCAACTATAGCCAGCCCCGCAAAACCCCAAATTATCGATGTGAGACGGGAAGCACTACCGCTACTTGCAGCATGGCTAATTAAGGCAATCAAACCAGCACTACTACCGCCACTCAAGAATCCGGTAGCGATCGCCATCGCTACCATCCCCCACGAAGAACGCAAAAGAAAATAAATCAAATTCATGATAAATGCCTATGCCCCATGCCCTATGCCCTATTTTCAAGATAGTTGTTTGCAAACCAATTGATGTGGCGCTTTTAGGGTAAATTTTCTATCTTACAGTTCTTGACAGACCAGTAGCTTATTTGTGAAAATCTCTATTTGCACACTCTCTGTGTCTCTCTTGCCTCTGCGGTTCGATTAAAAATATTTTTCGTTAAAAAAAGAGAAATAAAAAATTTAATCAATGATTTAGAAGTGCGATCGCATCTGTTGCCCTTTAGGTCTTATCCTAAAAAAGTATTAGTTAAAACCTCCAAAAAAAAATCTACCTGTGAAAAAAACTTTGTTTCTCAGCCCTCCTTCCTTCGATGGGTTTGATGGCGGTGCAGGTTCGAGATACCAAGCCAAGCGCGAAATTACTTCCTTCTGGTATCCTACATGGCTAGCGCAACCCGCAGCCCTTGTGCCTGGTAGCAGGCTTGTGGATGCAGCCCCACACGAGCAAACAGTAGAAGATGTAATCGAAATTGCTCAAGATTACGAACTAATTATTATGCACACCAGCACGCCTTCGCTGCCTAATGATGTGAAGTGTGCCGAGACAATCAAAGCTCAAAACCCGAATGTCCAGATTGGTTTAATTGGAGCGCACGTAGCAATCTTACCAGAGCAGACGCTAGCTGAAAATCCAATCATTGACTTTGTGTGTCGTCACGAATTCGACTATACCTGCAAAGAGCTAGCTTTATCTAAATCTTGGGAAGAAATCACAGGTTTAAGCTACCGCGATCGCCAGGGTAATATCCATCATAATCAAGACCGCCCCTTGATTCACGATTGGGATTCTATGCCCAGCGTATTGCCGATTTATCACCGTGATTTGGATATCAGTAAATACTTTATCGGCTACTTGCTGCATCCATACATTTCCTTTTACACTGGGCGAGGCTGTCCAGCAAAATGTACCTTCTGCCTTTGGCCGCAAACAATTGGTGGACACTTATACCGCACAAAAAGCCCAGCAGCAGTTGGGCGCGAGATGGAAGAAGCTAAAGCGATTTTCGGTGACAAGGTGCGAGAATATATGTTTGATGACGACACCTTCACTATTGACAAACATCGAGCGATCGCAATTAGCGAACACATGCAACGACTCAAACTAACTTGGAGTTGCAACGCCCGGGCCAATCTAGACTATGACACGCTCAAACAACTACGCGATAATGGCTTACGCCTATTATTAGTAGGATTTGAATCTGGCAATCAGCAAATTCTAGATGGGATTAAAAAAGGAATCAAGCTGGAAGTAGCGCGGAAGTTTATGGAAAATTGCCATAAACTTGGCATTACCGTACACGGCACATTTATCATTGGTTTACCCGACGAAACCCAAAAAACAATCGAAGAAACAGTCCGCTTTGCTTGCGATATTAGTCCCCATACAATTCAGGTTTCCATCGCAGCCCCCTATCCCGGAACAGAACTTTATCGTCAAGCACAAGAAAATAATTGGTTTAGCAACAATTCTTTAGTTGCTAGTTCAGGAATTCAAATGTCTACACTGCAATATCCAAATCTCTCCAGTGCTGAGATTGAGGATGCAGTTGAGAAAATGTATCGTAAGTTTTATTTCCGTCCGAGAGCGATTATCCCAATTGTTGGTGAAATGCTCACCGATCCCCAAATGTTAGTACGCCGTCTGCGTGAAGGGCGGGAATTTTTCTCTTATTTGAAAGATCGTCGCACCCAAGCAACTGCTAAAGCCCAATCAGTAGTTGTTAATTAGTATTTGGTTGTTCATTTTGGAGCAATTGACATAAACCATATCTATCTTGAAACCTATAGTTCTTCAATGATGAAAAGGATTTGCCCTCATCCCCCAAACCCGAATCCCAAATCTGGAATTCGGGGAGCCAGAATTTCAAACTCCCTCTCCCAAATTTGGGAGAGGGATTTAGGGAGAGGGTGAAAACTACGGTTCTCAATTAGATAAGGTTTAATAAGCAAAAACACATCTAATTTGCATATAAAATTTTTTCAATACCTTGTGGGGTGGGCAACATGAGCGCCCTGATTATGCAATTTGACCGCCAATTAGCTTAGAATTTTAGATTTTGGATCGTGATAAGCTAAACCACATCTAGTTTGCATATTCAAAATTAATATAACTATTGTGGGGTGGGCAACATGAGCGCCCTAATTATGCAAGTTAAGGGACTTCCAAGAAATAAATTATCCCAATTAACGAACCACAGAGACGCAGAGAACGCAGAGAGGAGAAATAGAGAAGATTTTTGCATCAGTTTT
The DNA here is from genome assembly GCF_036916975.1 of Nostoc sp. Lineage (GTDB taxonomy): Bacteria > Cyanobacteriota > Cyanobacteriia > Cyanobacteriales > Nostocaceae > Nostoc. Next base: position 65,441 of record NZ_JBALFF010000032.1, on the reverse strand, counting down.
GGGATATTTTTTTATTTGGAAGTCCCTAAATGTGGAACAGCTTATCGTCAATCTCACTCAATAGCTCAATTATCGGAACCTTAAAAATACAAAACTTATGCAAGCACAGCGATTCGCCATCATCAATGGTGATGACTTTGGTTTCTCTGAAGCAGTTAATCAAGCAATTATCAAAGCACACAAACAAGGAGTGCTAACTAGTACCAGTCTGATGGTGAGCGCTGATGCTGCAAAAGAGGCTGTCACTTTGGCAAACGCCCACCCAAATTTGGCTGTTGGTCTACATCTTGTGTTGATATGTGGTCGTTCTGTGCTACCGCCAGAGCAAATTCCCCATTTAGTTGACAAACAAGGTAACTTTTCCAACAGTCCATTTTTTGCTGGATTGCGCTACCAATTTGTTAAGGAAACCCATCAAGAACTGCGTCAAGAAATTCGCGCTCAGTTGGAAAAATATCGTTCAACTGGTTTGTCTCTTTCTCACGTTGATGGACATTTGCATTTGCATATACATCCGGTAGTCTTGCGTATTTTAGTTGACTTGGCACCAGAGTTTGATATTAAAGTAATTCGTCTTCCCAGTGAAGAACTAAGGATGACTTTGAGAGTTAATCGCAGTCATCTACTGACAAAGCTAGTTTGGTCAGGAGTATTTGGTAGACTACGCAGCTATGGTGAAAAGTTGCTAGACTCCCAAGGTATTAACTTTACCGAAAGAGTTTACGGGTTATTGCAAACTGGAGGTATGACAGAGGAATATTTACTTGGGTTGATACCCCAAATCCAGGCAAACTTAGTGGAGATTTACTCTCATCCAGCGATGCCGAAGGCGGGCAACTCTTGGAGAGGCTACGCGAACGCCAACGCAATTCATGACGATCCTTTAAAAGGAGAACTAGCGACAGGTGAAGCAGAACTTGCTGCCTTGTTAAGTGGTAAGGTACGCGAAGCGCTCCTTAGTAACGGCTTTGAAATTACCAATCACCATTTTCTATCCCAACGTACCCTGCCCTGACAATTGAAGTGCGATCGCCCTTTGCTCAAATCATTATGTCAATAGGGTTTGAGATGCGCTTACGGGGGTGTATCACACGCCGAAGCCCGAATGCAGGACGAGATAAAAAGCCGCAGAGAAGATCGCAGCACCAAGCAGCGTGCAAGCTGGCAGCGTCAGCACCCACGCGAGTATGATGTTGCGGATCGTATTCGCTTGTAGACCAGAACCATTGACCGCCATTGTGCCTGCCACACCAGACGACAATACGTGTGTGGTACTAACTGGTAGCCCAAACCGATCAAGAGTACCAATTGTTACGGCTGCCACTATCTCAGCAGCAGCGCCCTGACCATAGGAAAGGTGCTGTTTACCAATCTTTTCACCTACTGTTACAACGACACGTTTCCAACCAACCATTGTGCCAATACCTAGTGCGAGGGCGACGGCTGTTTTCACAAAATTGGGAATGAACTTGGTCTGTCCATCTAACAGTTTCTGGTAGTTTACAAGCGCCTGCTTTTCTTGAGGATCAGTCAACTGGTTCTGCTTATTCAGCTTTCCAATTGCTGATGAGATAAAATACATATTGCTGCGTAGTACGCGGCGATCGTTACTAGCAAAAGCTTTGAAACTCGTCTTTCCAGAGAGGCTATTTGCCATCTCCTGACTCTTGTTAGATACTGCTGCAAAGGTTTTGTCGCTAGCTTTGCCTTGCTCCCCAAGGAAGTTTGTCAACTCATTGGTTGCATCTTGATTACTTAGGGAAATTCTGGGCGCGTGGTGTTCGATGACTGGCATCACAGAGCTTGATGCAGCAGCTAACTGAGCGATGTCCGCGGCATTGGTATTCAAGTTTAGGGAAAATATACCTGGTAGGATGCCGACCAAGATCAGCACGAGAAGACCCATTCCTTTTTGCCCGTCATTTGAACCATGAGCAAAGCTGACGCTAGTACAGGTCAGGATTAATAAACCTCTGATCCAAGGTGGCGGTGCTTTCTTTTGATCTGCTGGCTCGTACAACTGTGGCTTTTTGAGTAGCGCCTTGGCTACTAATAGTAGCAATCCTGCGGCGCAGAATCCGATAATTGGCGAAATCAGCAGAGAGATGAAAACTTGCTTGACTTGCTCCCAGTTAATGCCCTGGCTTAAACTATGGCCTGACGAGATTACTGAATGCGCTAAACCAACTCCCATAATCGCACCGACCAAGGCGTGGGTACTCGAATTTGGTAATCCCAAAAACCAGGTTCCGAAGTTCCAAATGATCGCTGAAATCAGAAGAGAAAAGACCATCGCGTAGCTAGGCCCCGAACCAACATTAATTACCAACTCAACTGGCAGCAACGCCACAATGCCAAAAGCGACTGTCCCTGCTGAGAGCATCACCCCAATCAGGTTCCAAACCCCCGACCAGACGACAGCATAGGATGGTTTTAACGAGTGAGTGTAGATGACTGTAGCAACTGCGTTAGCCGTATCGTGAAAACCGTTGATCGCTTCAAAAAAAAGCGCCAGTCCCACCGCCAACACTAGAAAGAAAACAGTACCTACTGTTATGGACTCTCCAAACAACTCCATATAATATTATCCATGTTGGGCAATATGTAACATTCATTAATACTGCTCAACACAGTTTTATAATTTAAGTCAACATTAAGATGAGGTTAAACTTTGTGCAAGCTAGCTACAATCGCTTGCACCAAAGATGCTGCCCGATCCGGCTATAACTGCTACTGAAACATTTCCAACCGGCTATACTTTGCTTTAGAAGATTTGTAAATTTGATCTTATGTATACTTTTGAAAGCCTTGCTTTATGATTGACTGAAAAGTGTCTAGTAAAATTTTTCAACTCTGAAAAGTAGTGTATTATGAGCAAATTTACCAAAGCAACAACTTCTCTAAATCATCATCGTTTCAAGCATTCTTTGGGCGCACCACTAATTCGAGTAGTTGGGAAGATTGAAAAATTGTTTCCGGCTCCAGAAAATCATCATGGTGCGAATCATCAGCATTTAATTTTAAGCAATATTCAGGTAGAGCATACTGAGGGATTTCCAGAAGGACTGGAAGTGAGCAATGAAATTTTTGTGGCTATTCGCTTCGGCGATAATGAAGGGTTAGTAGATCCTGTACCATTTATCGCAGGAGAACTAACGCGGATGCAGGGTGAATATATAGATGCTGCTCAAGCTTATGCCACGGAGGATAATCCCGGTTTATCGGTGCTGCATTTTACTCATCATCCAGTGGGATTCGTAGAATTTCCCATTCGTAGTTCCGATTCACATGGGCCAATTTACACCTAAATATAGTTGCAGTTGCGTCTAGAAAGTAAATTTTCTAGACGCAACTGCAATAGAGGATTAATCTTTTGTAACTAAAGGCTGATAATCTGCATGAAATCATCTCATCTTCTATTATTAATAAGTTTATGCTTGAGCTTATTATTGTTAATCACACCTCTACGAGCAGAGGAGGGACAAGGCAAACCCAAAGGATATGCTCTTATGAGCAATAACACCAACCAACAGGTATTGGGAGCGGGTAATACTGAAGCGATTAGGCTTGCTGAAAAATCGCCATTGGTGCAATCAGCGAAAAATTTTTTGGTAAACCAGACAGAGAAAATAAAAGATGTCAAACTGAGAAAAGCCACACTTGATGCAATTGATAATCCCAAAACCTGTATCATGCATAGATATGGGTTAAGCGATCGCAAAAAGCAAGAGATTGTACAGCAATTGCTGAAAGTCGGCTTGGTAGATGCTGCCGACGATATGACCTTTCCAGGTGGACTAATAGCTGGAATTTTCCCACCAGTTAGCAATGATGGTAGTGTCTGCCCCCAACTTCCCCAGTCTTTTTTCTCTGCACCTGGAAGTGGAAATAACAGTCACCATGCTTATCCCGGAGGACTACCAATACATGAAGCATTTAATAATATTAGTAATTTGAGCTTTGCAAGTAACTATCGGCTAATATATGGCCAAAAAAACAGTAATGGTTTACCAATTGTCAATCCAGATAGTGAAAATAAAGTAGATTCAGATATTTATATCAGTAACGACCTATTAATTGCAGCACCGATTTGGCATGACTGGGCTAAGTCAATCGTCTTTCAGTGGAACGCTTCAGGGACTGAGTTCGAGGAATTAAACTTCGGTGGAAATGGTAAAACAGACAATTATGGTGCGTCGGGCGATTCTAAAACTGGTAGTCATCACATCATCAGTTTGGCAGAAGCGATGAAGCGAAAGTTATCCCCTGAGTTTGTGATTACTCAAGCTTCCGCCCACTCGGCTCCGACTCTCGGTAACGAGTACAAGGTAGTTAACTGGTTACGTACTGCTGCGATTATGGCTGAAATTGACCCCGTAGCCCAAGGATATTTATTTATATCAAAGCAAAACAATCTGCGTCTGCCGAGGGTACGTCAACTTGGCAACTTCTCTCCACAAGCAAATTCATCACAAACTAACTTACTGGCCGAGTATGCCTTCCATAACCTGTCAGATGCAGATTTTGTTTTATCAATTCCGGCTGTTGCTATTGTTCAAGAACAATTGAGAGCGATCGCTCCTCAGTTCGGCTACAATCCTATGGATACAAAATACATATTACAATTTCGCAATCCTGTGCTAAGTTACTTGTCTGCCGAACGGTTGCTAATTATTTATGGCAATCATGGAATTGATGGTGTGATTACAGAAATCAGCAAGCTCAGTCAGAAAAAGATTATCTAGCTCGACTAAAATTTGCGAGTTCTGGCATAAAGTAATCAGGGTAAACTCATCTAATTTAGTAATTCATCGGCCATGCTTGCATCTACTTTTTTAACAAATATTCACATGATTATTATTGATTTTTTTATAATTTTGTGCATAACATCTGTTTTGTTTTATTGCTGTGCTATTTATGCAGCAATCACTTTTTTTGGTGTTCCCCAGCCAATTGATCGAGAATTTCATCCACCTGTTAGTATCCTGAAACCTATTTGTGGGCTTGATAGTGATAGTTATGAAAACCTAGCCTCATTTTGTCAGCAGGATTATCCAAAGTATCAAATCATTTTTGGTGTACGAAATTCTCAAGACCCTTGCATAGAGGTTGTAGAGAAAATCATCCACAATTTTTCAGATTTGGATATTTTGTTGATTGTAAGCGATCGCCTCATCGGTACAAACCTGAAAGTTAGCAACTTGGCAAATGCCGCAGACAAAGCTAAATACGAAATTCTAGTCCTTGCTGATAGTGACATCCGAGTTGGAAGTGACTATTTGCAAAGAGTTATCCAGCCATTGCAAGACAAAAGCGTGGGTGTAGTTACTTGTATGTATCGATCGTTAACTCAAGGATGGATATCAACATTAGAGGCTATTACTACTACTACTGAGTTTCATGCTGGGGTTTTAGTCAGCAACATCCCGGCAAATGGTATAAAATACGCCTTTGGTTCCACCATTGTCATCCCGAAAAAAGTACTAGAAGCTATTGGTGGATTTGAAGCGATCGCTGATTATCTAGCAGATGATTTCCAACTTGGCTATCTACCTGTGCAAGCAGGTTACAAGGTTGTGCTTTCCGACTACATAGTTGAACACGTACAGATAAGCAACAATTTAGCTCAGGTCATCAAACGCCAGATTCGTTGGGCGCGTTGTAAAAGAGTTTCTCGTCCTTGGGGTTATCTAGGACTAATTTTTACCTATGGTGTCGTCACCAGCTTGCTGCTGCTGATTGCCACCGATGGTTCAATACTGGGATGGGTAGCATTATGTATCTGTTGGGTAACAAGATTAGTGATGGCTTGGGTCGTTGGTACTATTAGTTTGAAAGATCCAACAGTCAAAAAATTTCTCTGGCTCGTTCCTGGGTGCGACTTGTTAAGCTTTGCTATTTGGTGTTTTGGCTTTATTGGTAACAATATAGAGTGGCGGGGGCAACAACTGAAGCTAACTAAAGATGGAAAGCTACTAGTACCAGAAGACAGAAGTTATGAATTATCAATTATTAATTAAAATTTTGATTGGTAGAGTAGCACATCTATGATTGGTGTCAACTTAAGGTTAAATCCAGAGTATAACACAATACGCTTGGGTTAAGCATAATTGTAGGTTACGATAAAACCAGCTAAGTCGGAATTGGCAGCCCGATAGAAATTAGCATCAAATACGTCGTTGATATTTAGAGACATATCACTAAGCCCCTTTGATTTAAGTGTTTATACTATTGATGTTGTGATTTTTCCATAAAAGGGAAACATGCTGTCAATGCAGAAAACTGCAACATTATTTTCTTTAATTCCAAAATTTTTGATTGCGATCGCTAATTTTCAATCAAATATTTAAAATTTTACCATCACAGACAACTATCTAAAGAGTGAAACTTCTTCATCGAAATCCAGCCATTAGTTAGTTGTATAATTTTACTTAAAGATTAATAATTTAATACAGTATATCGCCAGGACAAATTTTATTTCTTAAATGTTGCTAAAGATAATGATGCATGTTGCTTGACGGCATTAACCCTCTTCTGCAATTATAAAGAGACGGCTATTAAAAGCTAATTATACTAGTGCTTGGCTGCGATTTTATTATTTATAAAATCGCCTACTTGCATGTAAGCATCTTTATTTTTGCAAGATATCATATAGCACAATATCCTTGCTTATGTTTATTAGTGTTATATGCGGTTCTTCAAGAACCAAATAGGAATTTTGTACTATGTGTGGTGAACATTTAGATAGAGGATATTTCCATGTTTAGTTTTTTTCGTTGGCCATCAGCAAGGGTTTCTTTAGTAGTTTTGGGAATGACAGCTGCAACAATAACTCCTATCGTAATTTCTACCCCAGCTTTATCTCAAAATACTGTTCCATCTACGACACCATCGCCTGCAACACAATCACCTGACACCCAATCACCTACAACACCATCGCCTACTTCAACAGTCAACTTGACTGATGTTTCGTCAGATTATTGGGCGCGTCCCTTCATTCAAGCCCTAGCTGACAATAACGTGATCGCTGGCTTTCCTGATGGCAGCTTTAGGCCAAATCAAGGCGTGACTCGTGCTGAGTTTGCCGCTTTAATTCAAAAAGCTTTCCCTAACCAAAATCGAGTTCGGCAATTAAGCGCAGGTGGATTTAAGGATGTTACTGCTGGCTATTGGGCGGCTTCTGCAATTCAGAACGCCTACGAAACTGGATTTTTAGCAGGTTATCCTGGGAACGTGTTTAGACCAAATGAACAAATACCGAAGGTACAGGCGCTCGTTGCTGTAAGCAATGGTTTGGGTTTAACTGCTAACAGCACTGGAACCAGTAGCGATCTTAGCACTTACTACACCGATGCCTCAGCTATCCCGAACTATGCTGTTGCTAGTGTGACAGCAGCAACACAATCTAATATTGTTGTTAATTATCCAGATTTAAAACAACTCAATCCGCAACAGCCCCTGACTCGTGCTGAAGCTGCGGCACTCTTATATCAAGCTTTGGCTAAAACCGGAAGAGTGCAACCCATTGCAAGCAATCTTCCAGCTAGTCAATATATTGTCGGTGGAACTAAAACCGCTACAGATATTGTTTCTCTTACTGCATCCAGTAGTTCTTTTACCACTCTGACTTCTTTATTAAGGACATCAGGTTTAGCAGATATTCTTCAACAGGCTGGTCCTTATACAGTATTCGCTCCCACCGATCAAGCATTTGCTGCTTTACCTGCTGCAACCTTACAGCAGTTACAGCAACCAGAAAACAGAGATGCATTGATTAAGATTTTGTCATACCATGTCGTTCCAGGTGCAGTCACTTCTAGTCAACTGTCGGCTGGAGACTTGAAAACCTCTGAACAAAGCCCTGTAAATATTAAAATCGATCGCTCTAGTAATCAACTCACGGTGAATAATGCCAGAGTTATCCAGGCGGATGTGAAAGCTAGCAATGGTGTTATCTATGCAATTAATCAAGTCCTCGTCCCGCCTGATGTTAACATTAGTCAGTTAAATCAACCAGGAACAGGAACCACAAATGCTACAACACCTCAGGTAAAGCCAGGTAGAACTACTCTTGGTGGCCCTAGCTATATAGGAGTTGCTGGTAACATTGGTTTGATTGGCAACGATGCAGCTCTGAGCGATGGTAACTTTGCAGTGATCAGCAAAGTTGGTCTGACACGCAATATATCAGTGCGACCATCGGTGATATTTGGGGATAATACACTGTTTATGGTTCCCTTGACTTTGGATTTTTCTCCCCGCACAGCAGGTTCGGTGGGCGCAAGAAGCCTTGCTATATCTCCTTATCTGGGTGCTGGTGTAGCAATTGAAGCTAATGCTAATACTGATATTGGATTACTGCTAACTGGTGGTGTAGACCTTCCTGTTGGTTCTCGATTTACGGTGACAGGTGCTGTAAATGCTGCTTTTCTGGATGACACTGATGTAGGGCTACTATTTGGAGTTGGCTACAACTTCTAAGTAAATAAAAGTAAAACATGCATTAAGGTAGCACATCTGTGCTACCTTAGTGTATTAAAAAAAATTGAGACAGCTATAGTGTATTAAGGTCGCTTGATGGCTAAAGTAAGCCCATCAGCGATGGGGACAAGGGAGAGCGTTACCCGTTCGTCATGATATAACTTCTCGTTGAGCGCCCGGATAGCTTGGGTGCTTTCATCTTGATTTTGCAAGTCAGCAACTTGTCCTGACCACAAAACATTATCAATAGCAATCAATCCACCTGGACGCAGTAATTGCAGCGATCGCTCATAATATCCATCATAATTTTCTTTATCAGCATCAATAAAAGCAAAATCAAATGTCTCGGCTTGCCCAGTTGCCAACAAGTGATCTAAAGTTTCTAAACCTGGTGCTAATCGTAGATCGATTTTATCGGCAACCCCGGCTTCTTGCCAATACCGCCGGGCGATCGCAGTAAATTCTTCACTCACATCAGCAGCGATTATCTTCCCATCAGCCGGTAGTGCTAAAGCTACAGAAAGTGAGCTATAACCCGTAAATACACCAACTTCAAGGGTTTTCTTCGCTCCAATGAGTTGCACCAAAAGTCTCATAAACTGCCCTTGTTCTGGTGAAATCTGCATTGTGCTTCTGGGATGGCTGGCGGTTTCTTGGCGCAACTTCAAAAGAATCTCCGGCTCCCGCAGCGAAACGGATAAAAGGTAATTATAGAGTTGAGGATCGAGACCTATAGACTGTTTTGGCATAGTAGATGAGAGAATTGAAAGAATCTACAGTTATACTATCGCCCAAGAATCGTTTATCAGGAATACCCAGTCAAACCAATTCGCAATTCGCAATTCGCAATTCGCAATTCGCAATTCGCAATTCGCAATTAATGCCCCAGGATTTATCCGGTAGCTCTGAACCAAGCAAAGTTTAAAATTTATCTATCCATAAATGAATTTAGTTGCTCTGTACCATTAAGGAATAATTGGTCAGCAAAGAATTTACTAGTAACATTTTTTGCTTATAATTATAGCCGTAACTTGAGTGAGTATCTAAGGGACAAAGCTTTTGGGCAGTATATAATACCACTTCGCAGTGAACAATAAGTGATATTAATTGTTGAATCAAAGGAAAGCTGACTTGAGTTTTGTATTTATTTAGTCATAGCCAAAATTTATGAATCGACCTCGAATTATTCAACCTGGTCAAAGTTATACATTTAGTAAATATTTTGAACTACCTTTTTCTCCAGGGGATATTCTAGCTGAATTGGGTTGTAACTACGAACGTGAACGGTTAGAATTACCGCGATCGCTATCTATCCCCAATCAAGTCCCAGAATTGCAGCGAACCATTGAACGGAATCTCCGACGTGTCAAACTACTGAGTGAAGATGCACGTAAGCAAGCAATTATCGCACCCATACTACTAGAAGTTTGTGAAATCACGCAAACCCAATTGAATATTGAGTATCCCATTAGCGTCAGCGACCAACTCAAAGGTAACTTAGATTACTACATTGATAAAGGTAAGGGATTGTTAGTGATTGAAGCTAAACAAGCAGACTTAAGTAGGGGTTTTATACAATTAGCAGTAGAATTAATTGCACTAGATCAATGGATAAATTCAGATACACCAATTCTTTATGGAGCAGTAACTACTGGTGAGGATTGGCGATTTGCTACTTATAAACGCCAAGAAAAACAGATAACTGAAGACTTCAAATTATATCGAGTCCCAGAAGAATTAACTGAATTAATTAATATTTTGGTTGGCATACTAAGCAATTAAACCTGGATGTAAAAATTCTAAAACTACTAAATCTCATTTTTGGTTGTGTAAACAAATTCTGGCATAATTAGATAAGTTTTGATTAGAGGTAAAAATCGAGGGCAGCAAACTCAAAGAGGAAATTATTGAAGTCAAAAACAAGTATGTAGAGTTCTTTGTTTGAGATGAAAGTGAGATGCATTGTTTCATATTCATATTCATATTAATTATAAAATATAAGGATACAGATGACAGCACAAGACGCACGACAATATGCACCAGCAACCGAGCGTAACCGTGAACCAATTCTAGAAGTACTTTTACAAGAGTTGCCGAAGAGTGGCACTATTTTAGAAATAGCAAGCGGTACTGGTGAACACGCAGTCTTTTTTGCGTCCCGGCTGAGGGATTTTCTGTGGCTACCAACAGATGTAAATCCACAATTACGAGCGAGTATTATTGCATGGACTGAACACAATGTATGTGATAACATTTATGCACCCCAATATCTTGATGTAAGAGAACCAGTTTGGGCAGTGGAGAATGGTGAATTTGATTGGCTCTCTAGGAAGCCAATTGTTGCCATCGTCAACATCAATATGATTCACATTTCACCTTGGTCAGCCTGTCTGGGCTTAATGGCAGGGGCAGGTCGTATTTTAAAAGCAGGAGGTATCCTCTATTTGTATGGCCCATTCAAACAAGGAGGAGAACATACAGCATCGAGTAATGCAGCTTTTGACGAATATTTACAAGCCGAAAACCAACAGTGGGGTGTGCGTAACTTGGATGATGTTGTAGCAGTAGCTAACGCACAAAATCTCACCTTGAAACAGATTTACCAAATGCCAGCAAATAATCTTTCAGTAGTGTTTCAACGTTACGCATAGTGAATCAGGGCTATTTCATTCTATTTTTACGGCAGTTTTTAGGAATCTTTTTCAGAAAAATAAGAATTTAAACGCGATTTAAGTTGAGAACCGTAGTTTTTGCCCTCACCCTAAATCCCTCTCCCAAGTCTGGGAGAGGGACTTTGATAAACGTCACATTTTAGAATGAAATAGCCCTGCGATTAGCCAAGCACCTGCTATGGAAATATGGTTATCCACCAGAAAAGCAAGAGAAGCCGATGGTGCTGCAACAGGTGAGCAATTTGGAAATTTAAAAACCTGCCAAAATGGCAACCTGATTCTAATTAACCAAGTTAAATTGTACAAAGATAAACGACTTCAAGGGTTTTGTTATCAGGGACTACCACGTAAAAATTCCTTTTGGAAAACACTATCTACTAAGTGATTTGCAAAAACAAAAAACTATCTCTACCAATTATTTGCAGAGTATTTTTCTCAGCAGATAAATATTAATAATCAGGTAGGCATAATTAAATATAAGATTAAACCTCACCCTCAATCCCTCTCCTTAATAAGGAGAGGGAAGCCGGATTGAGGGTGAGGTTTTATATTTAATTTGACCCACTTACTTAATCAGGTTTGACATTTGCTGCAACAGGAATATTAAATGCGTATGGGCGTTGTTGTTGAAGTACGCATTAGCCCCAAATAAGGGCAACGTCCGTATACATTCCTGTTCACTTCAGCAGCAAATGGCTGAGTGGGAGTTTGAAAGCTGACTGATATGCTTCCTCCCACTCTCTTTTTATTTAATTCGTAATTCCTACCTCGGCAACGCTTGGTAACCTAATTCATAATTCGTAATATTGTTGGAACAAACGCGCCAAATTGTGAGGGAATTTTATATATTTGGGATGCCCTCATCAAAAAATGAACTATCTTTAGAAATGAGTCTCTCGTAAAAACTCAATAATCGCTGCATTCAACACTTCAAAAGCACCAGTTGAGGCATCATGATAGCAGTTAGACAAAATTTGTAATTTAGAATTGGGGATATGCTGATGCAATTTTTCACCATGACTAACAGGAAACCAACTATCTCGCTCACCCCACAAAACTAGTGTAGGACACTTAATTGCACTCAGGTTATTTTGAATTTTGGTAAGCATATTTGGCTTATTTTCTTGCCAATTCTCAATTTCTCGCGCTGCTATTTGTAACTCTTCGGCGACTTTTGCAACTGTACCAGGTAGCTCAATAAACGGGTAAGTTATCCAATAAACATCTTCCTGTGTCAAAATTGATGGATCAAATAATACTCTACGTCTTTCTATCGCCATAATTTCTCTAAATAGAGGCGCAAACAAATATGCCAGACGCAAAGAATCAATTGTTTGTATTATTTCCAAGGGCGTTTGGGCAAGTAACCACATAACCCAATGGGGTAGACGTTCGGCAAAAATAGGTACGTTTACGACTACAAGTCGCCCGATTAACTGCGGATTTTGTTGAGCAAGGGCAAGGGCAACCAATCCCCCCAGAGATTCAGCCACAATCACTGCGGGTTCATCGCATAATGCCTCAATAACTCTTTTAAATTCAATAACTTGATGACCGTTGTCTTCTCTACGAGACAATGGTTTTTCGGAAAAACCAAAACATTTGGCATCAAAACAAATTACCCGAAAATGTTTAGATAATGGTGCTATACTATGGCGCCAATTATAGCTCCAACTACCCATACCATGTAATAAAATTAGCGGTTTACCTCTACCTATTTCGCCATAAGCAATTTGTACAGGATACCCTTTAGCATCAGTAATAATTAGACTTTGCCGCCCTTTAGGAAAAGTAGCTTGCCACCAATCTTTCATTCGATTATCAATAAATAATTTAACCGCCAGTTAAGGCATTCCACAGCATTCTAACTAGTATCACTGGTAATGCTACTAAAACAATCGCAATCAGCAACAATCCTACCAAAACGCCAAAGATAAACCACCTGTCTGCACTCTTTTGCTGGCTAGGAAACTTTAAGTAATCTTCTAATAGCTTGATATTATAAGTGTTAGCTGTCCAGGCAAAATCAAAAAAGTCTCCCAAAATTGGGACAGCGCCTACTAAGCCATCAACGATCACATTTAGAACCATTTTGCTTAAAGTAGCTCTAGATACACCCAGCCGCGCTGCTTCTAGGATGATGTAGCTAGAAAACATGACTCCCAAAAAATCACCACCAATAGGTATAAGTCCTACAATTGGATCTAGACCAACACCAATCTTCGTACCAGGAATGGTAATAACATTATCTAGCAGCCGACTTAACTGACGCAAGCGCTTCAAGGTGGGTGCTTTGGCATCAGGTTCAATCATCGAAAATCGAAAAGGAGAATCAGGCATGAAGGCGATCGCTAAGTTTGTCTTGAATCGTTAGACATTTTACTCCCCTACTCAACTTTTGCAAAAAATTTCTCAGGGATTTATAACGATATTTACAATTTAATATTTTTCACGAGATTCTGACTGTGCTTTTGGCGCATATCTTCGCCGACAGTCACGTTCAACTGATCGCCGATTAACAGAACCGCAGCACTCATCGACAGCCAAAGCATTAAAACTATCACAGCCCCTACTGCGCCATAGACTTTATTATAATTGCCAAAATTCGCCACATAAAGCCGAAATAGAGCAGATAATATCGCCCAGAAAACAGCTGCTAAAATTGCTCCAGGCATCATTGGCGTGCCTGAGTTCCACTGGCTTGGACCATAGCGATAGACAAAGCTAAAGGCGATAGCAACAATACTTAAAGCTAAAGGCCAACGTAAAAGCTGCCAAAGATGCAACAAGAAAATCAAAGAACCATTTCCGCGCACTACCATTTCCAGCAGTAGATCGCTAGTAAACACTAAGAAAGAAGCCAACACTAAAAGCAACATTGTCCCAACTGTCAACGCAATAGAGATGAGCTTGGCTTTCCAAAAGGGACGGATGTTTTCTGAAGGAATTTGATGGATTTGGTCGAAGGCAGTCATCGCGGTACTCACCGCCCCAGAAGCAGTCCAAATTGCTAATACAAAGCTCAGAGAAAATAAACTACTGTTTTTGGAGTTAGTAATTTCTGTAGTGGCAAAATTACGTATCAAGTCGAGAGCTTGTTCTGGTAGGACTTGACTAAGTTGTGCCGCCAACTGTTTAAAGGTAGCTTGTAAAGATTCTGCCAATAAGCCAATGGCTGTGACTACAGCAAGTATTGCCGGAAACAGCGATAACATAGCATTGAAAGCAATTTCCGAGGCGAGTCCAAAAAGTCGTCTTTCGATTGTCCTAGCAAAAGTTTTTTTGAGCGTGCGCCAATTGAGGTGGCGAAAGAAGCGGAAAAAACGAGGCTTTGGCATGACTTAGAGTTAAAACTAGTTAGCTTTATTAACTACTGTGCCAAATTTTGCGTAGCGATCGCATTTATCTTTTTACCGCAATAATACCTAGTAGGGAGTAGGGGAGGGACGGGAAGAAAACAAATGACAAATGACAAATTATTTATGAATCAAGATTTAACACAACAGTGGTTGACAGAAATCCAGACACTCAAAGAGCAGATGGCGGCACTTCAGAGCGATCGCAATGCTGGTTGGGAAAGCGCCCAAAAATGGCGTCAGCTTTACAACACAGAAGCAGAACAACGGCGCACAGATGCCCAATTGTCCCAACAGGCGATCGCATCTCTCAAGGCAGATTTGCATAAACTCTCTTGTCTTGAGATCGAGACACGGGCTGCTGAAACACCAGTAACAGCGATCCAACAAGAAATTGAACAACTAAAATCTATAGAGGAATTGCAAGCTAAACTCATCGCCCTAATCAAAGAACGCGATCGCCTCTTGCAAGCTTTGAAAACTGAGCAGGATAACCACGCTCAAACCCGCAATAGCCTTACTACTGCCTTGGGTGATGCTATTGATAGCTTGACACAGGAACGAGCCAAAGGTGCTATATAAGCAGGACTTACGCAAAAACTCTCTCAAACTCTTATTCCTCTGTGTTCTCTGCGTCCTCTGCGGTTCGTTTTTTGGTCATTTTGCGTAAGTCCTAATAAGGTTGAGCTACTTATCGCTCAACGACTAAAGCTTAGTTTTCAGTGTAATTGCGGTTCTCGATAATTTAAGCGGCGTGAAAAGCTAGGAGCATTAACAAAGTAGTGTTTATGCTTTCACTTTACTCAAAGCGTCATTAATCAATGTCCTTATCTGGAGAACCACCTGTTGAATCTTACCAGCCACCGTCGGGTTACTCATTACGGCGTGGCACTTTACAAGATATCCAATCGTACAACTTCAATGCTTCATTTTGGATTGTTGCTATAGCTTTCTTGTTGCTAGTTATTAGCATCCGTTTACTTCTGGAAGCTTGGCTAAATAAATTATCTATCATTCATAAAGCCTATTTGTTTGAATATGGAAAATTACCAGATAATATCTTTTTTGAAGATTTGCAATATATTATCCCATCATTAAAAAAGTTAATTGGTCGTTTATCTTGGTAATAGTATCTGCAATTATTACTGCATTTTTAATTGTAGTTACACTTAAGCATCTAATCCCCAGGTTATTAGCATCACAATCTGCCAATCGTACCGTGTGGGTAGCTGAATATCAACAGCAAATTGTTGGATGGGCAATATTTTTACAACGCTCGAACTACACTATACTTTCTCCACTTTATATTACTTCACAACACCGATCGCGGGGTGTTGGTTCATATCTACTCTGGAGTTGTTTAAATAATATTGGGCAACCAGTCTATCTTATCTGTGTTCCTCAACTGCAATCTTTTTACGCTAAATTTGGCTTTGTTGCGCTTCTCAAAGAGCAAGTGCCTAAAGAACTGCGGTTTTCTAAAATACCCTGTATGGGTTTATTGGGGAAACCAATACCTATCAAAAACGAGCCATCAACTAATGTATTACCATCTGGGATTTTAATTCGCCCATTCCAAAATTTAGAAGAACAATTCCATTTTTACACAACCTTTTGGCACAGAAAGCAATTTAGAAACTCTCGACTTTATGTTTTTAGCTTAATCGCCTTCGTATCAAGCAGTGCTTTTGTTTTATTGAGCGTAATTTTTGGCAGTCTCAGAGCAATATTTGGCAAAACATGGTTAGCTAACTTTGATTTTTATTTTTTGGGTATTCAATTTTTAGGAATTACTATAGCTGCCTGGTTGTATTTAGAACTGATGATTTTGATGTGGTTTTCTGTCAGATGGCAAGAGTGGATTATTGAACAAAATGGTCGTGCGATCGGCTATATTCACTTTTCTCAACAAGCAGAGTGTTCTATACTATACAATTTGTATGTTGAACCACAGGAGCAGGTAGACAATTTTAGTAAGTTGTTGTTAGCTCGTCTCAGCCGCCAAATAGCACTACCTTTATACTTCAATTGCCCACCTCAAAATAGGCAGTTTTATTGTGGATTGGGTTTTACACCAGTTAATCGCAATAGACTACCGTTTGAATTAAAAATTATCCAACTGACTAATCCAATACCTCTTAAACTTACACAGCAGGCAGCTAAAAACTTAATTACACAACTGCCTCAAATCATAGACTTAATTAATTCTCATTACAGTGTGTCATCAACTAATCATCAAAAAACAAAAGTTAAAACACTACGTAATATCAAGAAAATTTTGATTCAAATTGTAGCCGAGCTACTTATAGCATTCATGATTGCGCCAGTCTTCCGACTACCTCAAATGTATGCTGAACTCAAGCAACAAAGTCAAATAGCAAATCCTAGTAATAAACAGGTTGGGAAAACTTTATTAGGGCAAGAACAGATCCGCGTATTAGCGATCGCATCCGATAATCAAACCCTAATTAGTGGTAACGAAAACGAAACTATCACAATTTGGAATTTGAGCAATCAAAGCCTGGAAAAAACTATCAGCTTGCCTTCTGGCTCTGGTAAAATTCAATCTTTGGTAGTGAGTCCAGACAAAGAAACTTTAGTTATTGGAACATCAAAAGGTATAATTCAAGCATGGAATTATAAAAATGGCACAATTAAAAAAATCCTTTCTCCTGGTCACTTGGGAAATATCATAGCATTAAGAATTAGTTCTGATGGTCAAAAGTTAGTTAGTGGGAGTTGGAATGATCCAGTGGTAAAAGTTTGGGATTTACACCTGGGTAAACTTCAACACACTCTTAATACTGGTGGTAATAATGTTCTGTCTTTAGCTATTAGTCAAGATAGTAAAACTATCTATATCGGCTTATTTAGCACGCTCCAGATTTGGCATTTAGAGCGTCAATTTTTTGTAGATAAACTAGCTGCTAATTCTGCTGAAATCGATGCGATCGCTGTTAGTACAGATGGCAAATTATTAGTAACTGGTGGAACAGATCGTCTAATAACTCAAGGTGAGATTCCGAGCAATATTTGGATGGTAAAAGTTTGGGATGCTCAGACATTTAAACTATTAAAAGCATTACAAGGGTATTCTAGTTCAATATACAAATTAATTCTCACCCCCGATGCTAAAACAGTTATTCTTGATAGTTGTTGTGAAGCCCATTTTTGGGACTGGATAAATAATAAAGACATTACAGATATTCATGGACTAGTTCGTAATACTGTACTCAGCCCTAACAGCAAAATTATTGTCAGTGTTGCGTCTGATGGCAAAACAATCACAATCACAGATTTAGACACTTTGAAGATGTTGCGATCGTGAGCATACTAAAAACCTCTCTCATTTAACTGCTGTCCGTGGGTTGAAGTCCCCCGGTTCAATAAAAAAAAGCAAGTAATGCGATTGGGGTTAAATCCCCATTACAAAACAAAATTTACGTACAGCCCAAAAGGCCATGAAAACCGAGGAGCGTGCCAGAGGCTCTATTACGAATTACGAATTACGAATTAAAATGGGATATTTTTTTATTTTGAACTCCCTAACGCTATCCTTGTCTTGGCTGAATGCCAGATGCAATTAATGTCTCTATCGACTTGCTCTCCAGGGGTTGGGAGAACAAATATCCCTGTGCGTACTTGCATTTCATGGCTCTAAGTAGTGCCAGTTGCTCTACAGTTTCTACGCCCTCTGCGATTACATCTATATTTAGACTCTGGGCTAGGGTGATGATCGCTTGGACAATTTCCAAGTTTTCTCCGTTAGCACCAATTTTAGTAACAAAAGAACGATCAATCTTCAAGGCATTACTTGGAAAGCGGTGCAGGTAACTCAAGGATGAATAGCCTATGCCAAAATCATCTAAGTGTAATTGGATATTCATCTGTTGCAGTTGCAAAAGCATAAAAGCTGCTGATTGAATATTTTCCATCAGTACGCTTTCGGTTATTTCCAGCTTTAAATTATTACCTTCCAGACCAGTCTCTTGCATAATTTGGGTAATTTTCTCAATTAGCCCGGGCTGTGAGAACTGTTTAGTAGAAAGATTTACACTGATTGTCAAAGGTGGGTCACTAGGAAATTGTATTTGCCAAGCCCGCATCTGGCGACAAGCTTCGCTAAGTACCCAATAACCAATAGGGATAATCAACCCAGTTTCTTCTGCTAGTGGAATAAAGTTGTTTGGAGGAACTAATCCCTGTTGTGGGTGCTGCCAGCGAACAAGAGCCTCAAAACCAATAATTTTGTAAGTTTCTAACAACACAATTGGCTGGTAGTAAACCTGAAACTCTTGGCGTTCAACTGCCCGCCGTAAATCCATCTCTAACTCTAATAATTTTGTTATTTGCCTGTACATGGTTGAGTCAAATATCTCATGGCGTGCCTTACCCAATGTCTTAGCGCGATACATTGCAATGTCAGCATCGCGCAGGAGTTCTTCTGGATGGTTGTAACTACCCCTATTTAGGGCGATGCCAATGCTGACGGTGGTAAATACCTCATATCCACTGAGTTTGAAGGCAGATGTCAGAGCTTCGTGTATCCGCTCCACTACGCCAGTTACGTCATTGATGTTGTTGAGATCCTCAAGCAAAATTGTAAACTCATCTCCCCCTAGACGGGCAACTGTGTCTCCAGCACGCACGCAGTTCTCCAGTCTGCGAGCAAGGGCAGTTAGTAGTTGATCGCCAATCATGTGGCCGAGACTGTCGTTGACAACTTTGAAGCGATCTAGGTCTAGAAACAGAACAGCAAATGTATATTCCGCACGTCGTTTTGTCAGCATTAACGACCGTTCTAGCCGTTCCATAAATAAAGCGCGGTTTGGCAGACCGGTCAGGACATCGTGAAAAGCTTCATAAATTAATTGCGCTTCTGCAAGTTTTAGAGCAGTTATGTTGCGAGAAATACTCAAAACAAAACATACTGAGCCGTCGCTAGCCAATTCAGGAACAAGACGGGTATGGTAATGTTTTGTTTCTTGAGCGATCGCTAAACTGCATTCAAACTCGGTTTCTTGCTTAGTTTGAAAAACTTGCCCAAGCTTGCGATCGCATATCCGGCAAAATTCTTCTGGCATATTTAACTCTACGTTTGTTTTGCCAATAAATCTTTCGGCTGATATTGCTGTAACCTTTTCAATAACTGGATTAACATAAACGTAGCGCAATTGAGTGTTAAATCTGGAAATAATATCAGGTGCATTTTCAACTAGTGCTTTGAATTCTTGCTGGCGACGCGCTAGTGCCTCCAATATCTGCTTACGCTCAGTGATATCCTGAAAAACGCAAACTGCACCTGTGATGTTACCGTTGTCATCTTTAATTGCTGCGACGCTATCATCAATTGGGATTTCTCTACCGTTTTTAGTAATAAGTATTGTCTGCTCTGGTAAACCGGCAGGGAGGCCAGACTGAAGAACTTGCCTGATCGGACTTTCAATCATTATCCGAGTTTCTTCATGAGCTATATTAAATATTTCTGTTGCTTCTTTACCAAGCGCATCAGAATAATTCCAACCCGTCAGTTCCTCTGCCATCGGGTTCATAAAAGTTACAGTTCCAGATTCGTCACTAGTAATTACAGCATCTCCAATACTTTTAAGTACAGCAGTCAGCCATTGTTCGTTCTGTTTTAATTTTTTTTCAGTTCGATGTTTGGAAAGCGTGATTTCAATAGTGAACTTTAATTCCTTTTCTTTGAAAGGCTTGAGAATGTAGCCAAACGGTTCTGTATTTTTTGCTCGGTTCAATGTTGATTCATCTGCATTAGCAGTAAGATATATTACTGGAATTTTAAAAATATTATAAATTATCTCAGCAGCCTCCACACCGTCCATCTTTCCTTTGAGGTGAATATCCATTAGAACTAAATCTATAGAATTATCTGCTGCTTTTTTGATTGCTTCTTCTCCCGAATCGGCAAGCCCCAAAACAGTGTAACCAAATTTTCGTAGCCGACTTTGTATATCCATTGCTACGATCATTTCATCTTCAACAATTAATATATTTGCTGGATGCATGATTTCGTTAAACTTATAAGTTTAGACTTTTTTAGTCGGGAATATAATTTTATACTCTACTCCGTTATAACTGATAAAATTGATATTGCCTTGTAGCTGATGTGTTAGACCTTTAACTAATCGCAAACCTAATGATTCTGTAGCTTTAAAGTCAAAATCTTCGGCAAACCCGATCCCATTATCACTGATAGTAAGTGTCAAAAAATTTGCTTCTATGGAGCAAATGTCAATACAAATTTCTCCCGGTTTTCTTTGGGGAAAGGCATGTTTTAAGGAATTTGAAATAAGTTCATTGATAATCAAGCCGCAAGGAATAGCCGCATCAATAGCTAGAAAAACCTCCTCAACGTTCATTTTTAAGGTAATATCGCTGGAATTAACGTTGTATGAATAAAATAAATTAGTTACTAAATCTTGGATATAGTCAGCAAAATTAATTTTTGCCAAGTCTTGAGATTGATATAGTTTTTCGTGGATCAAAGCCATTGATTCAATCCGGTTCTGGCTATCTTTAAATACCTCAAGGGCTTGATTGTCCTTGAGATACTCTGCTTGCAAGTTGAGCAGACTAGAAATAATCTGCAAATTATTTTTTACTCGGTGATGAATTTCTTTTAATAGCACCTCTTTTTCTTGAAGCGATGCTTTAATCTGCTCCTCTGCTTGTTTACGCTCTCGCCTCACTAGTGCCTCACGCAACTCGCGGGCAACAGCAGGGATAAGTCGTGCTAAATTGCCTTTAATGATGTAGTCATGGGCGCCACCTTTCATAGCAGCTACTGCGGTATCTTCACCAATAGTGCCTGATACAATAATAAATGGCAAGTCAAGTCCACTTTCCTTAACTTGCTTCAATGCAGCAGGGGCGCTAAAGGCGGGCATGGAATAATCGCAGATGACGATATCCCATGTTTGCCGTGCGATCGCAGCTTTCATGGCTGTGGGTGTATCAATCCGTTCAAAGTTTACTTGATAGCCACCACGTTGCAGTTCACGCAGCATCAACAAAGCGTCATCTTCTGAATCCTCAACAAGTAATACGCGCAGTGGTATACCCATGTAATTCGTAATTCGTAATTCGTAATTCGTAATTCGTAAATTTTGAAAGTCAGCTTTGTATCTATAACCTGATTTTGGAGGATTGCTAAGGAGGCAGGAGGCTCAGTTGGCAACCACTTTTAAAAACGTGGGATTGATCTTCGATCGCCACTTGAGAGTAGTTGCTTCAAGTGGGGAAACCGCAAGGGCGCACTGCCTCCTTTCTTTTATGCCGGAAAACCCTTCCACCGCAGTGGCTTTGCTTTGTATCTCGTAGCACTTGAGCCTCGATACAATTCTTCTTTTCAATTGGGCAATAACCCACAACTAAAGTGTTCATACTTCTTTCTCCCAGCAAGAACTGCCCCCTTTGGTAAGCTATACCCTTGGTGGTGATTCGTTTAAAACAAACCAGTACAACCCTAGTTGGCGAACTGCTTCGCTGAATTGGGAAAAATTTACTGGTTTGCGAACATAGCTGTTAGCACCCAAGCTGTAACCATTGATTAAGTCTTGCTCCTCTTTGGACGAGGTGAGAATGACGACGGGAAGGATTCTTGTCCTGTCGTCGGTTCGCAGGTGTCGCAAAACTTCCAAACCATCCATCTTAGGCAACTTTAAATCTAGGAGGATGAGATTTGGCATAACGTTCATGTCGCGATCGGCGTACACACCTTTACCAAAGAGATAATCTAGGGCTTCTACCCCATCGCGTGCCACTACTACCTCGTTCATAATATTGTTTTTCTTGAGTGCGCGTAGGGTTAGCGCTTCATCGTCAGGATTATCTTCTACAAGTAAAATCATGTTGTATCTCCTATAGTTAAAGGGTGAAGTAAAATGTTGCGCCATGCTCTACTGCACTTTCGGCCCAGACACGGCCACCATGACGGTGAATAATTCGCTGCACAGTAGCTAGTCCGATACCAGTACCTTCAAATTCAGTCATGGCGTGCAGGCGCTGAAAAGCACCAAAGAGTTTCTCAACATAGGCCATATCGAAGCCAGTGCCATCATCACGGACAAAATACACATGGGTGTTATCTTGTTGCAAAAGCCCAAATTCTATACGTGCTTTTGGATTTTTTCCTGTAAACTTCCACGCATTACCCAGCAGGTTTTCTAGCACGATCCGTAAAAGATGAGTATCACCATTGGCAAACAATCCCGGTGTAATGACAAACTCTACTTGGCGTTCTGGTTGGGTTTTGTGCAACTCTGTAGCGATCGCCTCTACCAGTGCGCTCAGATCCACCTTTTCGTAACGCATCTCACTACGCGTCAGTCGTGACAGATTCAGTAAATCGTCGATCAATTGTGCCATTCGCTGGGTAGCTGCACGCACTCGCTGGAGGTAGTTTTGACCTAGTGCGTCGAGGTTATCAGCATAATCTTCTAGTAGCGCTTGGCTAAAGCCGTCGATACTCCGCAAGGGGGCCCGCAGATCGTGAGACACTGAATAACTAAATGCTTCCATCTCTTTATTAGTGGCTTCGAGTTGTGCTGTGCGTTCTGCAACTCGCCCCTCAAGCTCAACGTTCAAACGCAAAATCTCTGACTCTGCCCTTTTACGCTCATTAATTTCAGTTTGCAATTCTTCGTTAATGCTTCTCAGTTCGGCAGTGCGTTTGCTAACTTCTATTTCTAACTCATCACGAGCCTTTTGCAGAAAATTTTCCATCCGCTTGCGTTTTACAAGTTCCTGATTGGTAATTATCGCTGCTAAACCGACGATCGCAGAAGCGATAACGCTACCAAAAATAGTCAAGAAAGTTGTTTGATGAGCGCTGGCGTTCGCCTTTATTGACCGCTGTTTCAACAACTCATTCTCTTCGTTCTCCATACCTGTAGTCAGCATTCGGATATCCTGCATGATCTGGTAACCCTGATCTGTCTGAACTATTTGCAGCGCGGACTCTAAATTTTTACTTCTGGCGTTAATCCCCTGTTCCATCAAAACTAGTTTTTTGCCAACCAGGGGTTCAAGGCGATCGAGCCGTCGTTGTTGATTGGGGTTATCCGCAGTCAATTGGCGCAGAGCCTTAATTTTTTGACTAATCTCACCAGTTGCAGTCCGATAGGGTTCTAGATACTCTTCTTTGCCCGTGAGAAGATAGCCCCGTTGTCCAGTCTCTGCATCTTTGATCTGTGACATTACTTCTTTAGTCTTTTCCAGCACCTCGCGTGTATGTGTAACCCATTGAGCGTTTTCTTTATACTGAAGCAAACTAAGATACGAGACTACGCCAACACCAGTCATAATTGCGACTGCTATTACAAAACTGCCAGTATTCTTTTTGTAAATAGCCCATTCCATTTTTTACCTTCCTAGTTGAAAAAGTAGCTGCTGACTAAATTGGTAAAAACGGTGAGCCAGCTCTGTAGACGGGTAACACTCATTAGTGCAGCGTTTAGCAACCTTAGAAAGTCCGTACCCCTAAAGCTTGCTACGCGTTAGCATCTTTCGTACCCCACAGAAGGAGAAGGGTGACTAGCAGTCCGAGTCCAAGTGGCTATATCTTCGTTCCACCAAATAAGACCTATGAAACAATTGGCTTGCTGAATAAGAAATACCGATATAGAGACGCGATATATCGCGTCTCTACCTCTTAATTCATACTCTAAATCTAGTCTGACAATTCAGGTAATCTGGAAAACCTCACTTCTATTTCTCTCTTCCTTTGAGGAGGAGCCACTGCGCCCTTCGGGCTTTGCCCGATAGCCAAGCATGTGGCGTACTTTGAATTTTCCCCCTTAGAGCCTCGGTAAGGGGTTAGGTGAATCGTTAGCTTTTCCACATAATCTGAAAACTCAGAAATCTAGTAATGCCAAAAGTTTTTTACGGTACTACTCGTCATAGTCGTTCTAACTGATACCAACTTTGTTAACTTCTAGAGCAAATTAGCTCTAATAAAGGATATCTATAATTAGTTAATTATTGGGAGCGTATATTTCCTGACTCATAGGAAGACAAATAATAAATTCTATTAAATTATTCAGTATATCCCTCAGCCATTTTCAAGACATTCTCGCTTGCATAAATTATGTAAATCTGCTATCAGATTCAGCAATTACACTTAAAAAGCTTTGCTGAAATTAGCTTTAACTTGATCGATTAAATACATAGAATAGAATTGATATATACATAAAGTAGTATCAGTAAGGCTTCGGATTTGCTGGAATAAGATAGAAATAATAGGGCATGGGGATAATTAACTCATACAACTAACTCAAGGCAAGGTAAAGTACCCATGAGGCGCTTAATTGTGATTGTTACTGCTGCTATCCTCTTTAGCAGTTCTTTGACGCTGGCACAGACTAAAAAGCCTAAACCACTGGATGAATTTCCTCCTAATCCTTTAGAAATTACCACACCCGATCCACTGCTACCACGTTCGTCTAAGGATAAACAGCCGTTAATCCAAGAACAGCAAAATTTAGAACCAGCGCTGGATGCGTTAAATCAAGAAGCAGCAGCGAAACTGCAAGCAGGAGATCAGGTGGCGGCGTTTGAAATTTGGAACCGGGAACTTCGTTTGCGGCGTTTTTTAGGTTCATTAGCAGAGGTGCAAGCACTATCACGAGTCGGGGCGATCGCTTGGAAGCAAAATAATGGGCAGGAAGTACAATATATTACGCTGCGATTGCAAGCAATTCAAAAGCAGGCACAATCTCAGAAAACAACTGCCCCAATTGATCTAGAATTGTGGCGATCGCTAGGTCAAGCTTATCAAAATGTGCGATCGCCTAAACTAGCTGTGGAAGCTTACGACCAAGTTTTGTTAGTCGTGCGACAGCAAAAAGATACAACAGCACTAGTAGAAACCCTCAAGATAATTGGAGAGGTGCATTTGAGTTGGTTTGATTATGTCAAAGCTGCGCCAATCTACGAGGAATTATTGAGTTTAGCGACATCCCAAGGCGTTCGTGTAAACGAGGTAACATATCTGCGACAACTAGCTGAAATTTACGAGCAAACAAACCAACCGCAGCAATCATTGAATGTGCTTAATAAACTAGTAGAAATATCCGTTAGTGAAAATAATCTTACTGAAATACCACAATTAAAGCTAGCGATCGCTTCAAATTACGAATCTCTAGCAAAGAAAGCTCCTAACTTACTGCTAGAAGCTTTTAAAAATTATCAAGAAGCTTATACCACTGCTTGGCAATTAAAGGAATATGTTCGGGCTGGTGAAGCTTTGCAGAAGTTAATTGCGCTGTACCATTCTCAAGGACAAACAGACGAGGCTTTGCAGGCTAGCCAAATTCTTGTGGAGACAGAGACGCAAGCCACCAACTTTTACGGGCTGATGCAAGCTTATGACCAAATTGGGCAATTGTATCTAGAACGCAAAGAATTTCCTCAAGCACTAACAGCTTTTCAAAAAGGGTTAGAATTAGCGCAACAACTCAAATATCAGGAAGCATACTTTGCTGGGCAAATTCAAAAAGTCTCAAAAGCAAATTTGTAGGCAATCAGGACTTACGCACAGGTAACGGAAAATCGAACCACAGAGACGCAGAGGACACGGAGGAATAAGAGTTTGAGAGGTTTTTTGCGTAAGTACTAGGCAATAAGTAAGTGGGTAGGCAAGATAAAACCAAACTATGTAACGAAAAGTAAAATCTCTGTATTTGGCTCGTAGTTGCGCTTTAGCGCTAAAGCGCAACTACGAGCGAGTGATAATTATTTGCGCCCAGTTACTTAAGTGGGTCAAATTAAATATAGCGCTTCTCGTTTATGTGAGGTACATCGGTAGGGGCATGGCAGTGCCAGACCCCTACTTAGGCATCAAGTACCAAATGTAGGGGCAATTCATGAATTGCCCCTAGAGTAAATCAGGGCTTTCACTGCCTTGAAAGCGTAAGTCCTAGAAATATAATCTTGGTTTCCCTCGTTGACTTGCCCCTAAATTTATGGGGATTAAAAATTATTGAATTTTGACTTTTGAATTCGGAGCGAAGCGACGTGATTTCCCTATCAACATTAACTTTACCCGATCACACCGACTTACCAGACTCAGATGGTACATTTGTGAAAAATCTTCAGGAGCATCCGCAAAGTATCTTAATTACAGATTCAATTAAACCAGTTCTAGAACAACGCCATCCTGACGGTCAATATTGTATTGGACAAGATTCTGGTATCTACTGGCGATTGACAGAACCTCCTGAAAAAGGCGCTGAAGCACCCGATTGGTTTTATGTACCGAATGTACCACCAACTCTGAATGGTAAAATGCGGCGTTCTTATGTGCTGTGGAAAGAGTATGTTGCACCGTTAATTGTGATTGAATTTGTTTCTGGAGATGGTTCACAAGAGCGAGATAACACACCCCCATCTCAAGGGGAAGGTGGGAATGTTGGTAAATTTTGGGTTTATGAGCAGGCGATTCGAGTCCCTTATTATGGGATTTATGAAGTGGCAAAAGCTCAGATTGAGGTGTATCACCTAATCGATTTTACCTATCAACTGATGCAACCCAATGAACGGGGACATTACCCAATTGCTCCTTTAGGGGTAGAATTGGGAATCTGGCAGGGATTTTATCAGAATGCAGAGTTACCTTGGTTGCGCTGGTGGGATGCACAAGGAAATTTATTGCTAACGGGTGAAGAACGGGCGGAAGTTGAACGACAAAAGCGGGAGAAAATTGTAGAGAAATTGCGTACTCTTTCTGTTGAACAACTCAATGCTTTAGGAATTGATCCAGAAATGTTGGATTAAGAAATATTTTCGTCTACTAATATTACATCTTCGTATATTTCTGCGATCGCACACAGAAAATCAACGCTAGCTAAATGCACTTCTTGCTCTTTTTCATAAGGGTAAAGTACCCACTGTCCTACATCATTGCGGCGGAAGGATTCGACACTCATTCGGTCTGGTGAAATTAGCACATATTCTTGTAGTGATTCTAAGTGTCGGTAACTAGCAAATTTCTTGCCTCTGTCATACCCTTCTGTTGACTCAGAAAGCACTTCGATAATTAAGCAAGGATGAGATTTAAAATATTCAGATTCTTTATCTCGTGTATCACAAGTCACCATTACATCAGGATAAAAATAGCGATTTATCAGATCAATTTGTGCTTTCATGTCTAACATGTAGACACGGCAACCACTACCCCGGAGATGGTTTCGTAACAGCATTGATACATTCATGCTAACTGTGACATGAGCATCACTTGCCCCTGCCATTGCATAGACTTGCCCATCAATATACTCGTGTTTGATTTCACTAAATTTCTCGCCTTCTAAATATTCTTCTGGAGAGATATAGTACTCACTTTGGCTAATGACCATTTTAGTACTTTAGTAGTTTTACCAAACATTGTAACCCATAGAACACATTTAATGAGCGACAGCCCCACCAGTTGGCTTCACCTTTTTGAGGAATAAAATAGCAAGCCCACTGACTAATAAAGCAATACCAATAAAGTAGAAACAATCGTTAAAAGCCATTACAAATGCTTCCCGGCGGACTATATTAGATATGGATGCGATCGCTTGATTTTGTGCTGTACTTAAATCTGCTCCTTTACTGACAAAATACTGCGTCATTTGGTCAATTCGCTGTTGAGTTTCTGGGTTATATAAAGACACTGTATCACCCAATCTATTCGAGTGAAATTGCTCTCTATTAGTTAACAATGTTGCTAAAGATGCAATTCCGATAGAACCGCCCAGATTCCGCATCATATTAAATAAACCACTTGCAGAACCTGCTTCTTTCGGACTTAATCCACCAGTGGCGATAGAACTAAGCGGTACCATAATTAGGGGTTGTCCCATTGCACGGACAATTTGCGACCACCGTAATTGATCTAATCCTGTTTCATTAGTCATTCCAGAGTTCATAAATGCACTGATGGAAAACAAAGTCACACCAACAGCTACTATTAACCGCACATCAATGCGTTGCATCAATTTGGGGATAAGGGGAATAATAAACAGTTGGGGAATACCAGCCCAAATTAATACTTGACCAATTTGCAGTGCATTGTATTGTTGAATTTGGGCAAGATACAACGGTAAAATATAAATTGAACCATACAACCCTACCCCCAACGACACATTCACAATACTGGCTAAACCAAAGTTACGTCTAGACAAAAGTCGTAGATTAATAAATGGTTGCTTTCGAGTTAATTCTATAAAGAAAAATATCGCCAAAAAAATTACCGCAATTACACTTAAGCGTACAATCAATGCTGAACCAAACCAATCTTTGCGGCTACCTTCTTCTAAAACAACTTGCAGGGAAGCTAACCCAATAGCCATCGCAATAATTCCCCACCAATCACCTTGTTTCAGTAAATTAATTTGGGGCTTTTCTTGCTTAATTCCATACCAAACACCAGCTAGCATTAATGCCCCTGGAATTACATTTATATAAAAGTTGTATTCCCAACCAAAGTTTTCTGTTAACCAACCTCCTAATGTTGGGCCAATTGAAGGTGCAAAAACTGCACTAAACCCAAATGCAGCCAGTCCAACTGATTGCTTAGATTGGGGTAAAGTCGTTAATACAACTGTCATAGCGGTGGGAATTAATACTCCTCCGCTAAAACCTTGTAAGGCGCGAAAGAAAATCATGGAATTGAGATCCCACGACCAAGCACAGCATATAGAAAAGAAAATAAATAGTGCAGTATTTACTACCAAATAACGCTGTAAAGAAAACACCCGTGATAACCATCCTGTTAGAGGAATTACCACAATTTCTGCCACGAGATACGCTGTAGAAATCCAAGAACCTTCTTCTAGGGTTGCTCCTAAACTTGCTTGAATATCTTGCAGCGATGCATTAGTTATTTGAATATCCAATACCGCCATAAATGCACCAAGCATACTGGCTAATACACCAATCCAGGTTCTTAGCGGTACAGTCTCTGGTGGTGCTTGCTGACGAATTACCCCTGCATTAGCCATAGTCTTTTTCCTGTTTCAAAGTTAACTTTTAAAAAATTTCTTATTAAATCTTAATTTTCTCTCTGCACAGCAAAATTAAAATATGATCCCTATTTAAACTTCTTAAGTTTCGATAATCCCCTTTTGCTCATAAATTGGACGCATCATTTTCTTTAAAGCAGGCAACTGTCTGCTAAAAATGATCGACCCTAAAATACAAACTATACCATCAATGATTAAAGTGTTGGGAGCGCCAATATGACTGGCTAAAAAACCTCCTAATAAATTGCCCACGGGAATCATCCCCAAAAATGACATTGTGTATAAGCTCATCAATCGCCCGCGTTTGTCATCTTCTACAATTGTTTGTAAAAAGGTGTTGCTAGCAGCAATTTGAAGAATTGTTCCTAAGCCAACAAATAACATTGTAAATAAAGAGAGTGGTAAAAATCTAGACAATGAAAAGGCAATTAGACCCATTCCTAAAATTGCTGGTGCTAAAGCAATTAATTTACCAATTCCTAAGATTGTTTGGCGCGTAGTCAAATAAATACCACCAGTTAAGGCTCCAACTCCAGAAGCCGCCATCAAAAAACCCAAACTTTCTGCACCACCTTTGAGAACTTGTTCTGCAATAATTGGTACTAAAATAGTGTTTTGTAGCCCCATAAGGCTAACTAAAGCTGATAGCAATAAGATTGCTCGAATCGGTGGGAAACTAAAGGCATATACAAATCCCTCTTTGACTTTTTCTATGGGATTACCGTCAGTTACTACATGTTTCCACGGTTTAACTTTCATTGCTAATAAAGCGGCGATGACAGCAATGTAACTCAAACCATCAAATAAAAAACAATAACCAGTTCCAACCCTGGCAATTAATAAACCCCCGATCGCAGGCCCAATTAATCTAGCACCGTTGATCATGGTAGAGTTGATAGCGATCGCATTGCCTAAATCTTCTCTGCGCTCAACCAATTCTGGGACAAATGCTTGGCGGGCTGGCGCATCTAAGGCGTTAATAAATCCTTGCAACAAACTCAAGGTGATAATCTGCCATATCTGGATAACACCAGTCAGCGCCAGCGCCGCTAATGTTAAGGATTGAATCATTGCCAATACTTGCGTACAAATTAAGGTACGATATCGAGAAAAGCGATCTACAAAGACTCCGCCAAAGGGAGCTAAAAAAAAGCTAGGAATTTGACTCGAAAATCCCACAACTCCTAGCATTAATGGGGAATTTGTCAAGCTATAAACTAGCCAAATCGTAGCTAGTTGTGTCATCCACGTCCCAATTAGAGAAATACCTTGTCCGGCAAAAAACAGCTGGTAGTTTCTTGACCTTAAAGCAGGTATTAGGGGTTTTTTCATGTTACAGGTTGTTTGAAAAAGTCTAATTTATTACTAGCCTTGGCGGTTAGAAACCGCGGCTACACAGACAAAACCTGCCTCCGCAGGTTAAAAACCCTTGATGAGTGTATTAGTCCACGGAGGTGGACTTCGTTTGTGTAGTAGCGTTCGCGTCAGCGTGCCGGAGGCTCTATTTTATTCGCCCAAAACTTGTTCATTCATCCTCTTAGTGCTTGCTTTATACCAATCTGCTTTTATAAATATCATTTCACCTCATCTCTATACCCCTATCTTTAGATGTATGAAAATGTCATAGGCAGAAAGAGGTTTTTCAATCTGTTTGCAGTCAATTTAATATTAATGATGTCCGGTTAATTACTTACTAAACCCCAAGAACCCCACCCCGCCAAAGCTGTGCTTTTGCTCCCCTCCCCGCAAGCTCTTAGGGGTTGGGGGTGGGGTTCTTTTATTATGGGTAATTTGGGGGACATGATATTACTTGACTTCCACAGCAATTTCCGCAGACATCCCCGGAGTAATCCGCGATTCGTAGCCTTGAATGCTCTTTTGGTCGAAAACTATTTTTACTGGGATACGTTGGACAACTTTAGTAAAGTTACCTGTAGCGTTATCCGGTGGTAATAAGGCAAACTGAGCGCCGGAAGCTGGCGAAATACTGTCAACACGACCAATAAAGCCATGATGAGGAAAAGTATCCAGCTTGATTTCTACTGGCTGTCCTGGGCGCATCTTTTCTAATTGAGTTTCTTTGAAGTTCGCAATTACCCAATAGTTGTTATCGACGATCGCCATTAATGGTGTTCCCGACTGGACTCGGTTACCAACTTCGACGTTTTTTCTACCTACGCGTCCAGCAGTAGGGGCGGTAATATTAACATAAGATAGTTGCAATTGGGCATTTTTCAGCGATGCTTCTGATTGCGCGATCGCCGCTTTTGCTGCTTCATATTGGCTACGTTTTACTGTGGTATCTTGTCCACCTGCGGTAGCTTGTTGCAATCCTCCCTTAGATGCTGCTAATTTAGCTTGGGCGTTGGTGACATTTTCTTGCGCCTGTGCTAATTGAGACTGAGCTTGGGCTACACCAACTTTGGCAGAAGCTAATTTGGCTTGCGCTTGTTTTACTCCCTCAAGAGCGGCGTTTTTCTGTGCGATCGCTACATTATAAGCGGCCTTGGCTGTGTCTAGCTGCTGGCGAGGAATCGCACCTGTTTTATACAAATCGTTGTAACGATTGTAATCTGCTTGGGCTTTTTCTAAATTCGCATTTGTTTGCGCTACCTGCGCTTGGGCTGCTGGTATCCCCGCTTGGGCTTCTTGTACTACTGCTTGGGCTGCTGGTATCCCCGCTTGGGCTTCTTGTACTGCTGCTTGGGCTGTGGAAATTGCCGCTACAGCACTGCTAACATCACCTTGGGCTTGAGTTGTCTTACCAGTGGTGGTTTGTGAAGTTAAAGAAATACTTGCTTGGGCGGCTTGGGCTTGACCACGAGCATTTTCTAGGGCGGCTTGGGCTTGTTCTACCTGACTTTGATAGTCCCGTGGATCTAACTTCACCAACAATTGTCCTGGTTGCACCAGTTGGTTATCATTCACAAGCACTTCACTTATAGTTCCGGGAATGCGGGTACTAACTTGGTGAATGTTTCCGGCTACGGTGGCGTTATCTGTTTCCTGATGGGTGGAGGAATATTGCCAATAGTGATAACCAAAAGCACCTGCGGCGATCGCACCCACAGCACCTGCTGCCAAAATTAAACCAGTCGGTCTTTTCCGCTTCGGTGGAACTTCTTTTTCTTTCTCCTTCTCTATCTCAGGTGTTACAACAGGCGCTTCTGCTGTTGTCGATGTTTCTATGGTCACAGCCTCTAAAGTCTCGGAATCAGGAATCAATTGTTTTTCAATAACTGGGGTTTTGTGTCCGTTGCGTCCGTTAAAAGTATTAGTTTTCATGATTCTTAACTTGTTTTTTCGTTCAGTAATTTGATTGATAGCCTTTTATTTAGAATGCGTAGTATTTTAGGAAAAAAAATCTTTTTTTCTTAGTATGCGTACTATTATCTCAAAACAAATCTTTACACCACCTCCCCCAGTCGGGTGATTATGGGATCATCTTTAGGAGAGGTTAGCGATCGCCCGGTTCAAGATTTCAGAAAACAGTTCCCGATCAGCAAAGGAAATACCATTCATCGCTTCATCACGCACGGCTGCGGCGATTGGGGGTAAAACACCTTCTAGTTCCTTACCTGCATCCGTTAGCCAGATTCGCCAGATGCGGCGATCGTGAGTGTCGCGTTCTCGGCGCACCAAGCCGCGTTCTTCCATCCGATCTAGTACACCTGTTAAAGTCCCACCCACTTGTTTGAGTTTGTCCCCAATACTAGAAGTAGGTAACCCATCTTCTTGCCACAAACAGCACAACACCAGCCAGTGAAATGGCGTAAGTCCAAAAGGTTCTAGCCTCTCTGTAAACTTGCGTCCAAGCAGTTGTGAGACTAATTTGATTCTGTAACCCAAATTGTATGGTGCCAGATTTTGCTGCCACGAATCTAAAGCTGGGGAGTGATTAGATGTAGAAACCATTTAGCAAAATACTTAGTATGCGTACTATTATTATAACTAGATTAATTTTTTTAGCAATACTTGCTTGACATCTGCTTGCCAGTCCGTCTTAGGGAATAAATTCAATCAACTGGTACTCTTTGAGGCTGCCGATAATCTGGTGAGGTCGAGATAATTTAGGGGAGTGGTCAGCATATATCCAAGCATAGCTCAAAGGTGGTATTTGGGAAATAGAGGCTACTTGTTGGAGGTGAATAGAAAGATAGAAATTAAGCACTACTTGGGTTTTCTGGCCTATTTGCACATAGTAGGTAGGATGAGATTGGAGAATTGAGGCGATCGCACTTTGTTGTCAGAAAGATTTTAAAACAGGGTAAAACCTGATTGGTATATCGGTACATTATTTTATTACAAGTCTCTTAGTACTTGAAGATAGTACAATCATAAAAATTGAAGAAAGCTTTTGATTTTCCTCATTAACGCGATTGATTGATTCAGACCTGGACGGGTATAATAATGCTAATTCCACAAGTACAAAAACTTTTAACAACACCTCTTACTCAAAAAAATAGACAAAATCAATCTCGATTGACTGTCATCTTTTGGTACAGTCTAAGTCTAACTTTTGCTGTTGGCTATATTATTATGGGGGTGCGACAAGCTTTCAGCAGTAAATATATAGTCAGCGACGATGCACGGGAATATATTTCTTGGATGTATCGTTACTTTAACCCAGATTTATTTCCTGGGGATTTAATCGCTGATTATTTCCAGTCGGTGACACCAATTGGATATGGTCTTCTTTATAAGATAATTGCGGCTTTAAATATCGATCTAACTTTCTTTAGCAAAATTTTTCCAATAGTACTAGGACTAATTACAACTAGCTATTGCTTTGCAGTCTGTATACAGATATTACCAGTGCCAATGGCGGGGTTTATTGCATCTTTACTTTTGAATCAAAGTCTTTGTATGCATGATGACCTATTTTCTGCAACTCCTAGAGATTTTATTTATCCCCTATTTTTAGCTTTTCTATATTATTCAATACGGTCTTCTGCATTAGGTATATTAATTGTACTTGCACTCCAGTGCTTAATATACCCTGTAATAGGTTTTGTCGATTTATTAATTTTATTTTTGAGATTATTTAGCTGGAAAAATGGGCAGATAAGTATTTCTCAGAATCGAAAAGATTTTATTTTATTTGCAGCAGCAATTATGATTGTTGGTATTATGATTTTACCTTATGCCATTCAATCATCACAATTTAGCCCGGTAATTACTGCTGCTGTTGCAAGAACTATGCCGGAATATTGGGATGGAGGAAGATTCAAGTATTTTAGTCATAATATTATTAGTTATTGGTTTGATGGTAGAGATAGCGGGTTTTTTGCTTTAATTTCACCTCCGCAACTATTGGTTGGTTTATTATTACCAATTATTCTGAAAATCCAGTCTCCTTATTTTCTCCTAACCAAGCAAGTAAATGATCAAGTCAAACTATTGTTACAGGTAGTAATAGCTAGTTTAATAATGTTTTTTACTGCCCATGCCTTAGCTTTTCAACTATACTGGCCTAGCCGCTACACCCATCATACTTTTAAGATAATACTTGCTCTTGCAGCAGCAATCTCTATTACCTTGATTTTAGATGCTACATTTCGATGGTCGAGACAAAATGGGAGACAAATTTTAATTTTAGGGGCTAGTATAATCCTTGGTTTAGGACTCGTTTTGCACCCTAGCAGCTTCAGCTTAAAAGTTTTTCCCAAAACCCCTTATGTAGAGGGTACAGTCCCAACATTATATAATTTTTTGCAAAAGCAACCGCAAAATATTGTCATAGCCTCTACTTCTGAAGAAGCAGATAACATTCCTATTTTCGCTCAAAGAACCATTTTGGTTGGTAAAGAATATGCTTTACCAACCCATACAAAATATTATGCTCAATTTCGCCAGAGGATGGTTGACCTTATTAATGCCCAATATACTGAAGATATTAACCAGCTTAAAGAATTTATCCAAAAATACCACGTAACTTTTTGGCTATTAGAACGTTCTGCATTCATTCCCGAATATATAACTAAAAACACTTGGCTACAACAATATCAGCCAGCAGCACAACAAGCGAACACAAACTTACAAAAAGCTCTACCCATCTTAGCGACATTAATTAACTCTTGTGCAGTTTTGGAGACTGATAATTTAGTACTTCTCAAAACAGAATGTATCAAAGTCGTAACCAAGACTTGAACACAATGCCCAATTATAATCAAAGCTATAGGATTGAAATAGCAATGCTGATTAACTACTTTGACTTCACAAAAAAAAGGTTCTTCAGTAGTACTTGTAGTTAGTACTGAAGAACCCAAATATGTTACATAGTGATTGTGAAAAAATACCTTAAATTGCCGCAATTCTGCTAAAAAGTTCTCTAAAACAAAGATTTATGCAGTTAAGACCGAATCAACGCCTGAAATTAGACGATACAGACGATAAGCTTTTCTATGCGTATCCCCGCTTTGTTACCCATGTCGATGAAGGATTTATTCAACAGCTAACGGATTTATATAGCGATCGCCTCAAACCCAACACCCGCATTTTTGATATGATGAGCAGCTGGGTGTCTCATCTGCCAGAAGAGATGCAGTTTGCCCATGTGGAAGGACACGGACTCAACGCTGAGGAATTAGCACGAAATCCTCGCTTAAATCATTATTTTGTCCAAAATCTTAACGAAAATCCGCAGCTACCTTTCCCAGATGAAGATTTTGATGCTGTTCTCAATTGCGTATCTGTGCAGTATGTGCAATATCCAGAAGCAGTATTTTCTGAAATTTACCGCATCCTAAAACCTGGTGGTGTCGCAATTATCAGCTTTTCTAACCGGATGTTTTTTGAAAAGGCGATTCAAGCTTGGCGGGAGGCAACAGATGCACAGCGAGTAGAATTAGTCAAAGAGTATTTCGCCTCAGTTCCAGGATTTACAACCGCAGAAGTTATAGCGAATAAGTCAACATTACCGAATTTATTACAGTGGTTGGGTGCAGCTGGAGGAGATCCATTTTATGCCGTTATAGCTTACCGGAATTAAGTCAAATATTTACTAATAATGCTATGGCTGCTAATGGTTATAACGCCACACAAAGTTATGACAAAGCGAATTTGCAAGGTAAGTAAATCGGCGAGAAAAAACCAAACTATGTAACGAAAAGTAAAATGTCTGTATTTGGCTCGTAGTTGCGCTTTAGCGCTAAAGCGCAACTACGAACATTTTTGAAGGAAGTTTGATTAACTGAATAGAATCTGATTTATTCTTACCTACTTACTTACTTTACGTCCATTGCAGAGGATCTAATTGATAGTAACGTTGCAATTGCTCATAAAGTACTGGATGTTTGGATAACAATTGGTGCGGTTTCTCAAAGAATGTCTCAGTCGCTACGGCAAAAAATTCTGCGGGATTCGTTGCACCATAGCTGTCCATTACTGTATTTACGCCTTGTAGAACATCATTACAAAGTTGCTGATATGCTTCTGTCATCACCTTCGCCCAAATAGCATAATCTGAGTTGCTTTGCAGTATAGGAACTCCATCACCTTTACCATCTTCTTGATCCAACTGATGGGCAAATTCATGAAGCACAACGTTACGTCCATCTCTCCAGTTATTAATGTCTTGTTTCACCTGTTCCCAAGAAAGTACTAATTGGTCATTTGTCCACGATTCACCTAGTCTTGCCACACGCCTTTCTTCAACAACATAATTTCCAATTGCAGTCGTTTCTTGAACAAAATAAGCGTTGGGATAGACCAGAATGGAACGAAGTCTAGGGAAGTATTGCCCACGTTCATTTAATAGGAGTAAACAGGCGATCGCAGCAATGGTCAGTTTCATTTCCTCCGTTACCTGTAATCCTCTACAGCCAATAAATTGCTTTTCTGCTAAAAATACTTGAATATGTCCCTGAAGTCGTCTGATTTCATTGGGAGAGAGACAAAGATAAATGGAAAGATTATTTTCAATAATAGCATTCCACAGTGGGGGAAAAGGACGGTGCTTTAGGCGGTTTCTTCGCCTTTTTACTAGAATGGGATTGATTAAAATCCCAGTGATAATCAGCCCAATGATGATAAATACAACTATTGTTTGAATCATTGAATTATGAGCAGGTTACATTTTTAAATAATTGGTAAACATCAAAACTAGATAAAATAATTGTTTTTGTTGTGGCTCAATAACTAAATTTAAATGGGACTTTTTTATCTTTTATAACGTTTCCTAATAAGACAGGAATTACGTAAAAAGGCAGTGAAAGCCCTGATTTTCCGTAGGGGAAATTCATGAATTGCCCCTAGATTTTGTACCTAATGCGTAAGTCCTATAAGAGTGAGGTTAAGCTGTACCTCACCCCCAACCCCTCTCCTTATTAAGGAGAGGGGTTGGGGGTGAGGTTTTGATATGTAGTTCATGGTCTGGAAACTGCTATATTTTCCTACTGTTGCTAGCACTCTGATTTTAGCCACAATTTTAAAATATTAAGGACATACCATAAGAGGTTCTAAAAAATATATTTACTACCATACATCAACGCTATTGAATCAAAATTATGCAAGATTGAACTTTGGTAGAAAGGGTTTTTTGAAGCCCTTCCTGAACTTTGCTAATCAGTTTATCAAAAGCCTCTTGATCTGCTGTCAATTGTTCTTGAAGAACATTCTCTAACTCAGGCTTTATTTGCTCAGACATCTCCTCGATTTTGTTGTTGCTCAAAAAACTAGAACGAACCCAACTAGGTACATCCACATTAGTCTTGATTACTTCTTGAACACTCTTACGATTTAGCTCCATTCCTGCTGCCATCATCGAAGCCCCATATACTAATGCAATCGGCCAGGTTAAATGTCCAGTTAATATAAGAGTGATGATGCTAGCTACAGTGCCTCCACCAATTACTACATTGACAATAAAGCCCACTGTCTCAGCCAAGATAGCATCTCCAATTCGTAGCTCTGGATTAACAAAATTTGGGTCAATACTATCCTGGAACCTTAAGCTGCTTCTAGGTATCTGAAACTTTCGACAGATTGGATCGGTTTGTGCGGCTAAATCGGGTTGGATTTTATTACTAAACCAAGAAGCGCATTGATAATTAATTATCTGCACAGCGCGATCGCTTTTGAGCCACTGTTCTGCCCGACCGATTAAAGCTGTTTCCAAATCGGCTAAAGTCCGTATTTTGTTTTTTTGCCAATCTTTTAAACCTGGTTTAACTGCGTTGACAATCAAGCCATCTGTCAAAGGCTTAGTTAGTGATTCGATTAACTCCGGGATATGCTTTTCAATCAAACCTTTAAGTGTGTTCGAGGTAAATAGTTTGTTGACTTCTTGCTTAAAAGCAGCAGCCCGCAAATCCCATCTTCCTACTCGTGCTAAACCCATTGCAATACACCGTTCCGGTTCAGAATCGGGGCGAAGCTGCGTTTCTGGTTCGGGAAACATTTCTTGACAAAGCAAGTGCGTAAACTTCATGCGAGATGCACCGCCAGTCATCAGCACAAGTTTTGGCACAATTCCCAGTTTTTCTAGCTTTTCTTTCGCCTCGGTTAAAGAGTCGCTAAACGATCGCACCCAACTATGATGCTCCAATTCCGGTAAGGGCTGGTTTAAAATTTCCTCCATCATCAATTTATTGACTTGGGGAATAAAATAAATCTGTTCGTTGATCGACTCGAAGCCACGCGCAAAGGATTCAGGATCGCTATATAGCTGTTCATTAGAAAAGTAATCTTCTTTTGCTTTGCGACAAGCAAGTTCACAACGAGCTTGGTGATGCGGATATTCCTTAAATACTTTTTCGAGTAATGCTTTTTGTTCGTGGTTGGCGAGAGTCTGGGCAAAAATAGCTTTGTCAATTAGCGATGCACCTAAAGTATTACTCCCAAAATCTATCGGGATTTCTTCTAAGCTCTTAACCAAAGTAAAATCTGTGGTTGAAGAACCAATATCGACAATTAACACCGCTCCTATAAGTTTGTCATACTCCAGTTTCCCGGCTTCTTTAGCTTGCATGAAAGCAGCCCGCGATTCCGGTACAACATTTAGTTGGGGAATACCAGCTGCTTGAAGTAACTTTTGGTATTCGGTGCGATCGCTAACTGACCATCCTGAAGGGCAACCTATGTAAAAATAACTACCTTCCCCACCTTCAAGTTGTTTGCTTTCTTTCAAAAGTCGGTAGTAGGTTGCGACAAAAGTGCTAATTGTTTCTCGATATTTGGGGTCGTTGTTGGGTTTTTGCTTAAATGAAATTGTCAGCTGGGTAACGCCAGCTTGAATTAATGCTTGTTCGCCGACAAGATAACCGAGTTTAGGATGCCAACCAAGGGCTGTAATTTGGTTCTTCTTGTTATTAACTTCCAGCATCTGGGGAGGTTCGATGCTTTCTACTACAGCTTTAGCTACAGCCGTTTCACCGTGTCCCAAATCAAAACCGATTGTTTCTAAAATTTCCATACCCTTATTGTCTATTATTCTCTAGAAGCAGAATATGCTGGCTCAATTACTCGACCGCGCCGAATTAAGCGATCGCCTTTCAACAAAGCCGGAGTTAAAGTTACGTGATCTTTGGTATCGGGGTCGATACTTGGCTCAAAGTCAAAATAGCCGCGATCGCTATGCGGGTCATTTGGTCGGTAAATTTGAGCGTTAATTCCCTGAGACATTAAAATTTGTGGCAGAAGTTTTGCAAGTTCATAAGCCATTTGGGGTTTATCAAGTTTTGATGCGCCCATTAGCCTTTGCAGAAAATTCAATAGCTCTGGTAGTTCTTCTATTGCTAGATCGCTTTCATGTTTATTCCATTCTTCTACTCTACCTACTGCTAGGTCGATAGTGTTGAGAGCATCGCCAAGGTGATCTAAAAATATTTTGCTATCAACCCGGAGCATAGGTTTAG
Organism: Nostoc sp.; assembly: GCF_036916975.1. Lineage (GTDB taxonomy): Bacteria > Cyanobacteriota > Cyanobacteriia > Cyanobacteriales > Nostocaceae > Nostoc. The sequence goes on along the minus strand of NZ_JBALFF010000032.1, from coordinate 25,053 downwards.
GTAATTCCAATAGCTCTGAAGACATAGAATTTTGCTGGTTGTTTAATTCGAGTTGAAGTACAACTTCTACCCCTAGAAGTAGAGAGATTAGTAAAATAGCCATCCATGCACCTGGGGTTGTTTTAGTTAAGGAGAATAACGAACCTAAGATGCCGATATAAATTAGTCCCTTTAGTAGTTTCAGGATTAATCTGCTGGAAAACAACTTTGTAGGGTTAATAAATTGCTTTTGTTCTGTTGGAGCAATTTGAGAATAGTTAGCCGCAGCGAGAGTGGCGATGGACTGTCGCAGCGTATCTAAGAAAAAAGAAGCTAGACGAACTTGAGCCAAATTGAGCTTTTCAATGTAAATTCTTTCGAGATTATCAAGTCGATTCTGAACCAGTTTAACTATCTCCTCAATGTTGGTTGTATTATCAATATCTGTCTTGAGTTGGTTGCGTTCTTCGCTAAAAAGTGAATTGATTGTTTTCATTGCGTTGAGTAAGACTTTAAGGTTACTAGTAGGGGGAAAATGAGCAGTTGTTTGTTCATTTAACCCTGTAATCACATAATGACTGATGTAATTAACTGAGTTGTATGGTTCCAGCATTTTTTTACGGGAAAATTGCGCTCAATGTTATCAAGAAATCTTGCATATAGTTGAGATCGCATTTAGACTGCTGATGAGGCAGATTCACTGGCATGTTTTGAACATTACCCATTGCCTAACCATTGATTGCAAATTACTAGCTAAGGAAGGAGGAGCAGAATGTTTATTTGTGTTATTGCAGACTACGGTACAGGAGATCCGGCATTTACAGAAGTAACACAGCGTTTGCTGATGGCTTTTCCCCATGCCCAAATTCATTTGCTTTCGGTTCCAGCATTCAGTACATTGGCAACGGGATTCTGGATTGCCCAGCTAGGACTCAACCCAGGGCCTGGCGATCGCCTAATTTATCATAACTGTGCGCCTCGTCAGGATGATCCTGAAGCCCGTCGAGACAATGAAGGTGAAGGACTAACTTATGCCCTTTTATCCAATGGTGTAAAAGTAGTAGGTGTAAATGCAGGGTACACACTCTCCTTTATCAAAGACTATACAAAGGAGTTGCGAGTGGTCAACGTTTCTCGTGGTGGTTCGCAATTTCGCTCACGCGATGTCTTTCCGCCGGCTGCGGCTGCCATTATGAATGAAGATTTTAGCCTTCTAGGAGATAGTCTTAAAAGTGAGCAAATCCCAGATGTTCCACCAGATAGAATAGCCTGGATTGATGGCTACGGCAACATCAAAACAACTATTGGGGCGCATACACTGAACTTGGAGCCTCAAACCAAAATCGTGATCCGAATTGGAGATGTAGTCAGTGATGCAGTCTATTCTGATGGCAGCTTCAAAGTTTCTGAAGGAACTTTGGCCTTTGCTCCTGGTAGTTCCGGTTGGTCAAGAGGCGATTCAGGAGAACCATTGCGCTTTTTAGAGCTATTTCTGCGAGGAGGGAGTGCTTGGGAACGCTTTGGCCGTCCCCGCGTAAATCAGCAAGTAACTCGAATGGTGCATTAAACCAATTCGCAATTCGCAATTCGCAATTCGCAATTCGCAATTCGCAATAGAGCCTCCGGCACGCTCCGCGGTTTTCATGCCCAAAGGGCTGTACGCAATTAAGTTTTGTGACTCTTATTTAGACCCCGACCCAAAACTTTCTGCTTGTAGAGACTCTTGACTTAAACCCGCAAAGTTCGTTAAGGCTTTAGAACTCCCAACTCCCAACTCCCAACTCCCAACTCCCAACTCCTAACTCCCAACTCCCAACTCCCAACTCCCAACTCCTAACTCCTAACTCCTAACTCCTAACTTTTTCATCCAAACTCCCAACTCCAAACTCCAAACTGTTAGGATATCTTTCACCAGCTGAATCTGACTTATGAAATTAGTTTGCTCCCAAAGCGATCTTAGTACAAACCTCTCACTCGTCAGTCGTGCAGTACCTTCACGACCAACTCATCCAGTACTTGCCAATGTGCTGTTACAAGCGGATGCCCAAACTAACCAAGTAAGCTTAACAGCCTTTGATCTCAGCTTGGGAATCCGCACCAGCTTTAATGCAGAGGTATGGCAAAGTGGTGCGATCGCACTTCCTGCTAAGTTACTTGTAGACATCACCTCTCGTCTTCCAGAGGGCGAAATTACTCTAGACGATGAATCAGCCCTCACAGGTGTTACACCCGGTGGAGAAGGTTTAATTGTTACACTAACACCCAAGAGTGGACATTACCAAGTCCGAGCAATGGGGCCTGAAGAATTTCCTGAATTACCTGTAATTGAAAATACAGAAGTAATCTATCTCACAACCACTGCATTAATTGAGGGATTACGCGGTTCATTGTTTGCCACCAGTGGTGATGAAACCAAGCAAGTACTTACGGGAGTGCATTTAACAGTTAAACAAGATACTCTAGAATTTGCAGCTACCGACGGACATCGCCTAGCAGTGGTAGAAACTAGCAACGAGCGTCCTTTAGGCGGAACTAGTCAATTAGAAGTGACAGTACCAGCTAGAGCATTACGCGAATTACAACGAATGCTAGCTCATAGCGCTTCGTCAGATGAACCTGTAGCTTTATATTTCGATCAAGGTCAAGTTGTGTTTGCATGGCAAAATCAACGCTTGACTAGTCGCACATTAGAAGGGCAATATCCTGCCTATCGACAACTAATTCCGCGCCAATTTGAGCGACAAGTCACAATTGAACGGCGACAATTTGTCAGCACTTTAGAGCGGATTGCTGTACTAGCCGATCAAAAAAATAATATTGTCAAGGTTAGTATTGATAGCGAAGCTCAAGAAATTACCTTATCTTGTGAAGCCCAAGATGTGGGGAGTGGTAGAGAGTCTATGCCAGCCCAAATTTCTGGGGAAAACATAGAAATTGCTTTTAACATTAAATATTTGATGGAAGGCTTGAAAGAGTTACCATCTACCGAAATTCAAATGCACTTAAATCAAAGCCTAACTCCAGTGATTTTTACGCCATTGGGAGGTTTGAAAATGACCTATTTAGCGATGCCGGTGCAACTGAGAAGTTAAATAATTCGTAATTCGTAAGTAAGTGGGCGCAAATAATCATCACTGATTCGTAGTTGCGCTTTAGCGCTAAAGCGCAACTACGAGCCAAATACAGAGATTTTACTTTTCGTTACATAGTTTGGTTTTATCTTGTCTACCTACTTAATTCGTAATTCGTAATTCGTAATTAAATAAGAATACCTAACCCCCAATCCCTTTCTTAGGGAGCATTCCAATTTTGGCTTAAATCTTTTCCCTCACCCCCAGCCCCTCTCCTATCATTTGGGAGAGGGGAGAGAAAGTACAGCTTTGGCTCTTTGGGGTGATTCGGATTTAATAAGTAATCAAGCGGACGTGATAAGTAGGTAAGCGTAATTAAACAATAAGAAAAAACCTCACCCTCAATCCCTCTCCAAAGTATCGGAGAGGGAAGCCGGATAGAGGGTGAGGTTTTATATTTAATTTGACCCACTTACTTATCAGTTGTTATTTTCCAATGAAACTAACTGACTACAGCTTCCGCTTTTTCCTGGGCTTTTTCCTTCACTAGCACATAAGGCGTTTCTGCACCTTGTGCGAGATATTCAGCTAGCTGACTTTCAATTTGATCGCGCACAATTTGGCGATACTCTAGAAAATGCTCGTTGTGGGCGCAAGCAGAGATGTAATGCTCAAGAACGCCAGGGTTCCGCTTGAGAATGCTAAACAAATGATGCCAGAATTTCCAACGGGTTTCCCGTTTGATGCCTTGTCGCCAAATTACAATTAACAACGCTTTCACAACCACCCATTCTGGCATTTTCGCTGGCGCTTTCCAACTTGGCAAACCCATCATCAAGAAACAGCGATAGGTACGATCTAAATATTGTACTGGGTCGTATAAAGTACAAAAGGCTTCAATATATTCTCTGGCAAGTTCTTCTAGAGGACGGGTGGGTAGGAAGTTCATCAATGTTGTTTGATTGATGTTGCCATCTTGATTTTCCCGTAGTCGCCCTTCTTTTTTCAGGCGATGCCAAAGCGCAGTGTTAGGTAACGCTTGCAACATGGCAAAGGTAGTAGAGGGAATCGCGGCTTGTTCTGCAAAGCGGACGATGCGATCGCCTGCACCTGCTTTTTCGCCATCAAACCCGATAATAAACCCAGCCATTGGGCGTAATCCGGCTCTGGTGATGGTTTCTACTGCCTCAGTTAGGGAACTGCGAGTATTTTGAAACTTCTTAGTCATTTGCAAACTATCCTCATCCGGCGTTTCGATTCCCAAAAACACCGCCGAGAAACCGCACTCAACCATCAACTCCAACATTTCTGCATCTTGGGCTAAGTCAATTGAAGCTTCAGTGTCAAACCGGAAGGGATACTTATGTTCTGCCATCCAGACTTTTAACTCTTTGAGCAACAATTTTACATTTCGTTTGTTGCCAATAAAGTTGTCATCCACCATGAACACACCCCGCCGCCAACCCAATTCATAGAGGTAATCTAATTCTGCTAACAGTTGGGCTGGGGCTTTGGTGCGTGGTTTGCGCCCGTAAAGAACAATAATGTCGCAAAATTCGCACTGGAAGGGACATCCGCGCGAAAACTGCACCGACATCATGTCATAAGCATCTAATTCTAATAAATCAAAGCGGGGTATTGGTGTGCTTGTGACATCAGGTTTTTCTGTGGCGCGGAAAGTGCCAGATGTGTCTCCCCGTTTGATTGCCTCAATAAACATAGGGAGAGTGATTTCTCCTTCATCCAAAATCAGAAAATCTGCGCCAACATTTTCAACTTCGTGAGGTACAGAGGTGGGGTAGGGGCCGCCAACTGCGACTAGCTTGCCACGTTTTTTGGCTTCCTGGATTTGCTCAAGTAAATCTTGTTTCTGGACAATCATCGCAGAGAGAATTACCACATCTGCCCATGCCCATTCTGCTTCTGTTGCGGCGCGGATGTTGCGATCGACTAGCTTGAATTCCCATTCTTGGGGGAGAATTGCGGCTACTGTTACTAAACCTAAAGGTGGTAATAAAACCTTGCGATCGACTAACTCCAAGATTTTTTCATAAGACCAAAAGGTTTTGGGAAATATCGGATACACCAACAAGATTCGCATGTAGTATCAATCCTCACACTTTGATTGTTATCCCACTTTAACGAAAATTAAGAGCTATTGACTTTTTACTAAAAAGGTTATTTTAATACACATAAGTTTAAATTTTTTATAAGCTATATGTATGTATAATATTCTAGAACGTTGGAATATTACGGTTGAGGAGCTTAGTCAAGCAATTCTTGAAAATGGTAGCCTACGCGGAATGGTATTTGGTTATGTAGCTGAAATTAAGCTGCGTAATATCCTTAAAAGTGCTGGGACTATAGCAAGCTTGGTTAAAGACGACGATCATGACCGAAAGAAAAAGGGCGACCTCCGCATCACATATAAAGGTCATGAGTTTAAAATTGAAGCTAAATCTCTTCAAACTGCTCGTAATAAAGTTTTAAATGATGCAACTTTTGAAGGAGTATCACAAGTTGATGCCAGCGATCGAAGAACAGTAACATTGCCAGATGGATCGAAGCTTGAGACAACTAATCTTGTTGTCGGCGAATTTGATATATTAGCAGTAAATTGCTTTACATTCGAGGATAAGTGGCATTTTGTTTTTGCTAAAAATAAAGATTTACCTCGAACTAACTGGAGAAAATACACAGAAGCACAACGGCAATATTTGTTAGCAACAATAGTTAAAGTTACATGGCCTCCTACAGGTATATTTACAGCTAATATATTTAGTCTTTTAGACAAAATAATAGAAGAACAAAGCAATGAACCTAAAGAGGTTATTCTTGTTGAAGAGAAAGGTAAATCACCTTTTATTGCCGAAGAGTAACTATATTAGAAATGCGAGTTTTTATTTTCTGAAATACTAAGAAGTAAGAATGATTTTTCCTTGCATGTACTTGAGTTTTTAGTCTACTAACACCAGGTTGGTTAGCTCGCATTACTACAAACAAATCTTTTGTGTAAAAGCCTAAAGATTCATACGCTGTAATAATCTCTACATGGGTTAATCGCTGTTTATTAGCACTTACTTCGTCCTGGCACTTAACTATAAAAATACCTTTAGGTTTCATTACTCTATATGCTTCTAGACCAGTTTTAAGGTACAAATCTACAACAGCATCATGCCACTTTGGTTGGTCATCTGCATGTTCTATGGCTTTACCATTAGAGTAGTGATCTCTAAAAGCTGAGTGTGTTCCTGACCCTGCTAATTGTCTAACTGAGGAGCGAAATAGACCTTCCATATAAGGTGGGTCAAATACCATACAATCAAGATAATTATCTTGAAATGGAAGCATCCTACTGTCTATTTGTGTCTTAACTTGAACTTCATGAATGGGGTCTATCTGTACTTTCGCATCAATATCTGAAAACAGTATCCGATACTGATTTACTGGAACCTGTTGCCAAAAAACCCCTTTGCCATAGGTAACATCAGCAACAATAGAATTTTTCGGAACATGTAATTTCATTATGTTTGCAAAAACTTCTGCATTCCCTGTAATGTAAGAGGATACAATGACATCTGTCGTTGCCTCACCACCCTGGACACGGCAAGGTTTTTGTTCTGATAATGGTAACTGCTCCATTAGGGATTTTTTTTAAACACTTAAGTTTATTCATATTCAATACTCTACCTGAAGTAGAGTATAAAGTCAAGGTATCCAGCAGTGCAGGAAAAAAAACTATAAAAATTACGATTACGTTAAAACAATATTTGGATTCTGTTGGAATTACTTCTTACGTCTTGGGCAAGTGGGTTGATGGAGTAAGCCCTCAAATGGTCTACGCCATAGCAAATGGTACGCGTCGCCCAAGTTTGGAGGTATTAGAAAAAATTATTAGCAGTCTCCATTCTCATGGTTATCCTGCAAGCTTAGAAGACATTATTCAAATTGAAGCAAAAGAGAACTAAGCTGTAGATTCAATACTCCCAGGTAATTATTAATTATTTGGGAAAAGTTTTTCCAGTTATACTCGAAGGGGCTACGATAATTCTTGCAATTTGTTAGAGCTAGCCTCAACGCCACTAATTTTTAAAACATCAGTCATGGTTGCACAATAATTTGGCAAGCCGAAACTATCAGGATTGATGAATTTTTTATATGTAAAATGCCGATAGTTCATGCAAAACCGATCCCATGCGGCCATCTGAATGCGGAAGAGAACAATAAACAAGTTAGCTAATGCTATAGATATGGGAATGCGAAAGTAAATCTTTTTGCCCAGATAAGCACAAACTTCTTTCACTGCTTGATTAGCAGTTAAGGGTGCTTGACCTAAAACAAGCCGATGTGGTTGATCGTTTTCGGGAGGATGATCGATTAAATATTGCACGACTGTGGCAATATCTCGCCCGTGGATAAAGTGAAAACTGCCATCTGCTTCTAGAAAGCGAATCAAATTAATATATTTCGTAACTTCTGGAATGCCAGATGTGAGATGAGAATAGGGTTTTTTTGCATCACCGCCTAATACTAAAGTAGGAAATACTGTGGTAATTTTGGGTGCGATCGCTAATTTTTCTTTTTTCTCTAAGCACTCATATTTAGAACGGATATAATCTGTGCCAATTTCCCCGGCTTCTTTTAATGGTTGATTGTACTGATCCAAAACGCTAGCTGTCGAAAAATAAATCACCTGCTGGCAACGTTCTGGATCTAAGAGTTCGAGCAACTCTATAGTCTTAACCACATTAATATCAAATGTCTCATCACCACCCCAAGCTGTGGCTGTGAGTACCGCCGTATCAATTGTGGATAGCAAATCGGCAAATTGGCGAATATTTTGCATATCACCTTGCAAAACGTTGATACCTAAACGTGCCTTGGTATCAACTTGCAGTTTACTTGGGTTCCTAACTAGTAGATACAGTTCGTGATCTGTTTCCTTAATTAAGACTTCTGTTAAATAATGACCTATGCAACCACTTGCACCAGTCACTAAAATCCGTTTCTGGCTCATACTAAGATTTTAATAAGTTAGGAGTTAGGAGTTAAGAGTTAAAAATAAAGTTAAAAGTTCCAAATTAGGAGCCATGAATCAAGTTAGGAGTGAGGAGTTAAGAATAAAAAAATAACCCTGCGCCTCGCAACTGATAACTTTATAGTTTATAACTCCTAACTCATAACTCATAACTCATAACTCCTAATTCTTAACCCCTGCAAGATTCAATTCTTTTGCTGTTTCAAAGAAGAAAGCAACATTTTCTTCGGGAGTTTCTGGTAAGACACCGTGACCGAGATTAAGAATGTGACCCCAATTACCAGCTTTGCGAACGGTATCGAGAATGCGATCGCGGATAAACTCTTTAGAGCCGAATAACACGCCTGGGTCAAGATTTCCTTGAACTTTGACTTGCTTACCCAATCTGGCTCGTGCGTCTGCCATATCCACTGCCCAGTCTACACTGACTATATCAGCGCCAGATTGTGCCATTCTTTCTAACACACCTGCACTACCGCTAACTAGCAAAATCAAAGGTGTATCCGGGTGGGTTTGCTTGACTTGCTGAAAAACTCGCTGCTGATAGGGGAGAGCAAAGGTATCATAATCTTGAGGACTCAATTGACCCGCCCAAGAATCGAACATTTGCACAACTTGAGCGCCGGAGTCAATTTGGTAGCGGGCATAAATGGCGATCGCATCTGCTAATTTAGCTAACAGTTGATGCAATATCGTCGGGTCGGAAAATGCCATGTTTTTGATAATGGAGTAGGTTTTAGAACCTTTTCCTTCAACTGCATAAGCTGCTAATGTCCACGGCGCACCCACAAAGCCCAACACCGTTGATTTATCGCCTACTTCAGAACGCAGCGCTTGTAAGATTGTTTTGATAAATGGTAGAGCTGCTTCTGGTTCTAAAGGATGCAGACGTTCAATTTGTTCTTGAGTGCGGAGGGGCGAGTGAATGATTGGCCCTTTACCTTCGGCAATATCCATGTCAATGCCCAAACCAGGTAATGGGGTGACAATATCAGAAAATAAAATTACTCCGTCTGGCTCAAAAGCTCTCCAGGGTTGCAAGGAAACTTCAATTGCTACATCTGGAATTTCGGAGCGATCGCGAAAGGAAGGATACTTCTCTCTTAAGTCTCGATATGCTTTCATATATCGTCCCGCTTGTCGCATCATCCATACAGGGGGACGATCTACTACTTCACCACGAGCAGCCCGTAAGAGATGAGGAGTCGTTGAATAAACACCCATTTATCACTTCATCCTAAGTCACAATTTTTATGCCACTGTTTAGCTTATCATTCTGGGATTACGCTTTTTCAGCAGGTTTGGAGATTAGGGGAGTGGAAAGTCGGGAGTGACGACTAAGGAGTGAGAAATAGGATAAAACAAGAATCAATATTGAAGTGAGGATTGGAAATTGGGCATGGTTATTATTCTTATCCCTCGTCTCCTTTGTCCCCTTGTCTCCCACTCCCTACTCTCCACTCCCCACTCCCTAACTCCCTATGCAAACTGACTCTAACAGTCCCGATCGTGTTGCATCTGCTAATAATGAGCCTAATCCAGGAAAGTTTTTGATTCCGCGATCGCAGCGACAGCGGTTCTTTATTCAGTTTACCTTAATGACCCTGATCGGATGGGTTGTGGGTGGCGTTGCCAGTATCGCCTTAGAGAAAATTATTCTCCAAAGCTTACTTAGTGTTGCAATCGAACCACAAATATGGAGCATTGTTGCCAGAAGTCTCAGCGATGTTGTATTTGCCCTGATTTTTGCTGCCGATCAAGCTCTTGCTATTTACCGATATTTACTGCCTTGGCAGTGGATATTTGCTACTAGTGCAGGTTGGCTGATTGCCAACGGCGTTTCTAAAGCTTGGATTAACTACATTTCAACCATTGTCTCATCATCTCCTGAACAAACTTTTATTTTGGGATTTTTGTCTGCGATCGCATATATTATTTCTGGTATTTGGCTGGGGCTTTGCCAATGGCTGGTATTGAGGCGATACACAACAGGTATTTGGTGGTGGAATTTTTTACCCTCAATCTCTTTTTTATTGATTACTATTTTGGTTTGGTTACTTTTTCTTGTGCAAAATTTGATTCCAGAAGCCAACCGTAATTTTATACTGTATTGGACTGAACAAGGATTTACAGCACTAATTTTGGGAATTATACCAGCAATTGGCTTATGTACCTTGAAAAGAAATTCACATCGCCAAAGTGGAATTTCTAGTTAATTATCAAAAAATTGGTAAGTAGGTCGGCGAGAAAAAACCAAACTATCAGGACTTACGCAAAAACTCTCTCAAACTTTTATTCCTCTGTGTTCTCTGCGTCCTCTGCGGTTCGTTTTTTGGTCATTTTGCGTAAGTCCTAACTATGTAACGAAAAGTAAAATCTCTGTATTTGGCTCGTAGTTACGTTTTAGCGCTAAAGCGCAACTACAAACCAGTGATGATTATTTGCGCCGAATTAATTATAGAGAATCCCAAATTGAATCGAGGTTTGCTTGAGCTTGTTTGAGTGCTGTTTCTGGAGATGCTCCTAGCATAGTAGCTTCGATGGCTCGACCTAAACTGTCAGACAAGCGACTATAGCCAGGAATGATCGGTCGAGAACCTGATACAGACATTTGCTCAATAAAGACTTTCAAGACAGGTTTTTGCTGGAGAACTTCTTGATAAGCCTGACTTTGGGCAGATTTAATGTTAACTGGTAAAAAACCCGTCCCTATACTCCATTCTGTTTGGAATTCTTCACTTAAAACATACTCTAAAAATTTGAGTGCGGCTTGCTCCCTTTCTGGTATAGTCTTCATCAAATACATATTTCCAGTGGCACTCACCGTAGCAGGTTTCACATTTGCAGGTATAGGGAATACGTTAAAGTCAACATTGGACTTCATTATATAAGTCCAAGGACCAGTGAGTTGCATAGCAACGCGACCTGCAATAAAAGCGTCTTCTTCATAACCTCGCTCTGGTGAAGAGAGGGTTGCTGAACCATCTTTTAATAGGTTTTGCCAAAATTGTAATGCTGCGATCGCACCTGGATTCGTCAAATTTGGACGGTTATTTGTTACAATCTCTCCGCCAGCGCTTAATAAGAACGGGAACCAAGTAAATACAGTCCATTCTTCTTTTCCTAAAGGTAGTAACATTCCGTACTGTTCAGGTCGATTATCACCATTCCTATCTATGGTCAATTTTTTAGCAACTTCCCTTAACTCTTCCCAAGTCTTAGGTATTTGCCTAATTCCCGCAGCTTGAAAAAGTTTAGGTCGGTAAAAAATCCCTACATTGCCGGTGTAAAGTGGGATTGACCAAAGATGACCGTCTAATTTTAATCCTTCCCATAAATTGGGGCTAATTTCTGATTTTAATGGCAATTTTTCCAGCCATTTTTCTAAAGGACGAATTGCCCCTAGTTCCATAAATTGACCTGTCAATTGAGGATCGAATGACAAAATATCTGGAGATGTATTGCCCACAACTGCTGTTAATATTTTTGGCAATTGGGGTTGACCTATAAAGATAGATTTTACCTGGATATCACTATGAGTCTGATTAAATTTATTTACTAGTTTATCAAACACATCCCGATTACTAGGGGGATTAATTGATTGCCATAGACTCAAATTAATTACTCTATCATGCTTCTGGATTGTCCCCTGACAACCATATAAAAATATCAAAAAGATACTCAGAATAATTCCTATCAGCGAAAGCCGCCAAATAGAATTGTTCAACTTGGGCGAAATTTTTTGAATTTGGAATTGGAAAAAGTTAACTTTCATATCAATTTTTAGATTTGTTAGGCATCTATCATTTCACCCTTTTAAACTACACTGCCGTGTAGTCAATTATATAAAGATTAAAAGTATTGAAGATAAGTAAGTGGGTCAAATTAAATATCAAACCTCACTCTCAATCCGGCTTCCCTCTCCAAAATATCGGAGAGGGATTGAGGGTGAGGTTTTATCTTATATTTAATTACACCTATAAGTAGGTAGACAAGATAAAACCAAACTATGTAACGAAAAGTAAAATCTCTGTATTTGGCTCGTAGTTGCGCTTTAGCGCTAAAGCGCAACTACGAACCAGTGATGATTATTTGCGCCCATTTACTTAGCGGTTCTCGTTTATGTGAGGTACATCGGTAAGGGCATGGCACTGCCATGCCCCTACACCTGGCAATATAATGTTGTACCGCATCTGAATGGAAACCGCTATACCGACTTATCCATATTTATTTGATCTATGAGTTGATTAACATCTTTATAATTAAAAATATCTATTTAATTTCCAATATTATATAAAAAACATTTATCTTGCATCAGAGTTGAAATAGGATTTGATAAGGGAGGTGCAGGAATATAACCTCCAGCAACTAAGACCATTTTCATTAAAAAATCTCTCTTAATCTCTATTTTAGAAAAAATTGCTCTAATATACTACATTTTACCTGAATCTTCATGAGTGCTAATAAGTTAAACTAGCAGATATTTATTGTATAGTATAATACGTTATTCACTGGCAACACAAATTTTATGGTAAGCTCTATCACACCTTATTTTTAAAGTAGCTTTTTAGAAAATTCATTTTATTTGAAGCATCATCTACAAGATTTTTTACAGTTAGATGCAGAAACCGTAGAGACAAAGTTAGCAGCAGCACAAGAAGAAATAAAAAACTTAGGACACAAAGATTTTAATTGGCAAGAAGCAAGTACTTTCTACCGTGATAAAGTAGGAGAACTTTACTTATTTGAATTGGGGGCTTGGCATCTGTCAAGTTATGAGTATATTGGAGATATGTTGCGGTTAATTGCAGATTCTGCCCAAGGTCGAGTGTTAGATTTTGGTGGTGGAATAGGAACTCATGCCATTGGCGCTGCTCTTTGCCCACAAGTTGAGCAAGTAATCTATTATGATATAAATCCGATAAATCGTGATTTTGTTCAGTATCGCTCTGAGAAAATGGGATTGGATAAAAAAATAGTTTTTGCTCTTGAAATGCCTGCGAAAGAGAAATTTGATACGATTTTATGCTTTGATGTTTTAGGGCATTTGTTAGATCCTAGCGAGCAGTTATTGCAATTTTATCAAGCTTTGAACTGTGATGGTAAGATGATAATGAATTGGTATTTATTTAAAGGTATTAATCAAGAATACCCTTTTCATTTAGATGATACCAAAGCAATCGAAACCTTTTCCCGTACACTTCAGAGTCACTTTTTAGAGGTTTTTCACCCTTATCTGATTACAACCCGTTGCTACCAGAAGCAGAGTTAAATTCGACTTAATGTCTTTTGGGTGGAGTGATACCCAAACCCAATAAGTACATTGTTTAGGTAAAAAAATGATCTTGAAAAAAATACATTAACGACGAAAATGTACCATAAATTATTATTTATGTCTACTCCAATTGGTTCACTAGGTTCAGGATTGGGTGGCGGAGTTGAGTTGACCCTATATAATCTTGCTACAGAGATGCTGCGGCGAGGACATCAATTAGAAATTGTTGCACCACAGGGGTCTATTAGCAGTTCATTACCTATTAAACAAATCCCTGGAGAACTCCAGATACCAGCCCAAAATCAGACTCGGACTGAGCCAATTTTGATCCCGAAAAATTCTGTTTTAGCGAATATGTGGGATTATGCTCGCCAAGTGCAAGCAGATTATGATGTGATTGTGAATTTTGCTTATGATTGGCTGCCACTGTATTTAACACCATTTTTTAATACTCCGATCGCGCATTTTATCAGTATGGGTTCTTTGATAGATGCAATCGATGAGATTATTGAAAGTGTGGCAATTGAGTTTCCGAATACTATTGGTGTTTACACTCAATCACAGGCGGCCACCTTTTCATGTGCAGAACAATGTTACTGTCTGCTAAATGGTTTGGATTTATCTATTTATCAATTTTGTCCTAAACCAACTCAGAGCTTGGCGTGGGTAGGTAGAATAGCTCCTGAAAAAGGACTAGAAGATGCAGTAGCAGCAGCAGAAATAATCGGAATTACACTGAAAATATTCGGTTTAAAACAGGATGTATCTTATTGGGAGAAGATTTGTCAAGAATACCCTAATGCTCCCATAGAATATGTAGGATTTTTACCAACAGTTGAACTACAAAAAGAGTTAGGTCAATGTAGAGCAGTTTTAGTAACTCCTCGTTGGATAGAAGCATTTGGAAATGTAGCAATAGAGGCGCTTGCTTGTGGAGTACCTTTAATTGCTTACCGTCGGGGTGGTTTAACAGAAATTGTCCAAGAAGGCAAAACTGGTTTTTTGGTTGAACCAGATAGTGTTCAAGGTTTAGTAGAAGCGATTAAGCATTTGGATGAAATTGACCGCCAAGCTTGTCGCCAGCAAGCAGAAACTTTATACTCTTTAGAAGCTATGGGCGATCGCACCGAAGAGTGGTTTCAAAAAATTCTGAAAAATTGATATACTACCTATGGCGCTATCGCTAATATTCCGGTATCCCCATCTAAAGTTACCTCTACTCCCACTGGTAAAGCTACATTGGGGCTATCATGACCAAAAGGCAAATCAGAAACAATAGGAATACCCAAATCACCCAAGCGATCGCGCAATACTTCTTCTACACTAAAGCTAGACACGGTTGGCGGCGCTTCACAGCGAGTAAAACCACCCAAAGCAATACCGCAGACTTGAGATAAAGCACCGCTCAAACGCCACTGCGTCAGCATCCTGTCAATACGATAAGGTGCTTCTGTAACATCCTCCAACGCCAGAATTACACCATCAAGATGTGGCAAAATTGGTGTAGCTAAAAGGTTAGTAGCCACCGTGAGATTACCTGGTAACAAAGTACCACTAACTACGCCGCCCCCCCACCCGCAACCTTTGAGAGGGGCGAAAGAACTACCTTCTACCCAATCAAATAATCTCTCAATAGACCAGTCTGGCTCATCTACCAAAGTAGTCATTACGGGACCGTGAACGCCAGAAATTCCTGCTGTATAAAGGCTCCATAATAAAGCTGTGATATCAGAAAAGCCAATCAACCACTTCGGAACCGCTAAGTTTGGCCAATTCCAATCTTCTAAAATACGGGTGCTACCAAAACCACCTCTGGTACAGAGAATACCACGACAATCAGGATCTTGCCATGCTGCTGCTAGTTGGTGACGACGCTTTTCGTCTCTACCAGCAAGATAACCCCATTTGTCATCTATCTGAGGACTGATTTCTAGTCGATAACCACGCGATCGCCAAATTTCTAGACTCCGTTCAAATGCCTCAAATTCTCGCAAAGCACCACTAGGGCTAATTACTCGTAGTAAGTCTCCAGGTTTCAGGGGCGGGGGTAAGATTTTGGATGGCATGAAAAAAGTTAGGAGTTAGGAGTTAGGAGTTAGGAGTTAGGAGTTAGGAGTTGGGAGTTTGGAGTTTGGAGTTGGGAGTTGGGAGTTAGGAGTTTGGAGTTTGGAGTTGGGAGTTGGGAGTTAGGAGTTGGGAGTTGGGAGTTAGGAGTTTGGAGTTTAGGGAGCATCCCAATGAGTGCTTAAATCTTTTCCCTCACCCCCAGCCCCTCTCCCAAATATGGGAGAGGGGAGACATAATTCTAGTTCCCCGAATCCCATATGATGGGATTCGGGGTTAGGGGATGAGGGCTATCAAGGTTTTTGCACCTGACGGGATGCTCCCGGAGTTAGGAGTTAGGAGTTTGGAGTTTGGAGTTAGGAATTAGGAATTAGGGGTTTGGAGTTGGGAGTTGGGAGTTAACAATACTATATTGTGGTTTCATTAATCCTAGCTTTTTGCGGCAAAAGATAAATACCCCCAGATATTAAAGTTAGGGCGACAGAAATCCAAAAGGCAATTAGAGAGGGAGTTTGCCACACTTCACCCAGAGGCGCAATCAAAAGCGCGATCGCAACTATTTGACTAACAGTTTTGAGTTTACCCCAAATATTCGCTCCGGTAATCGTCGTTTGATTTACCCGCCAACCAGCGATCGCTAATTCTCGCGCTAAAATCAAAAACACTCCCCAAGCCGGCACTTTTCCTAGTTCAATAAAAACTAGCAACGGCGCTAGTACCAGAAGTTTATCTACTAAGGGATCAAGAAATTTACCCAACTCACTAATTTGGTTGAGTTTCCGCGCTAAATAGCCGTCTAACCAATCAGTTAATGCAGCAATGAGAAAAATCGCCAAACATATCCACTGAGCTTGAGGTGTGGGATTATATAAACCGTAAAGCAGAAATGGTATCCCCAATAGACGAGAAAAGGTAATCCAGTTGGGTATAGTCATAGGGAATTCAAAAATCAAACTTCAAAATTAACAATTGTAAAGCAACAAGCAGCCAGAGAAATATGCAAAATCTATGCAGATTAGTGTATCTGAGTGTGGCTGCATGGGAAAATCTGTTTTCTGTAGCTCTCCTAAAACAATACTATGACTGAAAACACAGACTCTCAATTCCGCATCGAACGCGATTCGATGGGCGATCGCCAAATTGCTAGTAGCGTTTATTACGGCATTCAAACGCTTCGGGCTATCGAAAACTTTCCTATTAGCGGCATAAAGCCTTTAGCTACTTACGTAAATGCTGGATTAATCATAAAAAAAGCTACAGCAATTGTGAATGGAGAACTAAATTGCATTCCCCAAGATATTAGTCAGGCGATTGTCCAAGCAAGCGATGAAATCCTGGCTGGGAAGTTCCGGGATCAATTTGTCGTAGATGTTTATCAGGCGGGGGCCGGAACATCCCACCACATGAATGTCAACGAAGTTTTGGCAAACCGCGCCTTAGAAATTCTTGGTGAAGAAAAGGGCAATTATAAACGTGTTAGTCCTAACGATCACGTTAATTATGGGCAGTCTACCAATGATGTGATTCCGACCGCAATTCGGATTGGTGGATTATTGGCATTATCCAAGACATTACACCCAGCAATAGATGGTGCGATCGCATCCTTAGAAAACAAAGCTGTAGAATTTCAAGATATCGTCAAATCTGGCAGAACCCACTTGCAAGATGCAGTACCAGTGCGTTTGGGTGAGAATTTTCGGGCTTGGGCGCAAATTCTTACAGAACATCAAAACCGGATTTACACCGCCTCTGGTGATTTGATGGTGTTGGGTTTGGGAGGTAGTGCAGCCGGAACCGGGTTAAATACTCATCCTTTGTATCGCGCCCGTGTGGTAGAAGTTCTTTCAGAATTGATTGATACTCCTTTAGAACCTGCACCGCATCTTATGGCAGCCATGCAAAGTATGGCACCATTTGTAAATGTTTCCGGTGCTTTACGCAACTTAGCGCAGGATTTAGTCAAAATATCTCATGATTTACGACTGATGGATTCGGGGCCAAAAACTGGTTTGAAAGAAATTCAACTACCACCAGTGCAACCCGGTTCCTCGATTATGCCAGGGAAATATAACCCAGTCATGGCAGAGATGACATCAATGGTGTGTTTTCAGGTGATGGGTTACGATAGTGCGATCGCATTAGCCGCACAAGCCGGACAATTAGAATTAAATGTGATGATGCCCCTGATTGCCTATAACTTGATTCACAGCATCGAAATTCTGGGTAATACCATCGCCGCACTCACCGAACGCTGCATCGAGGGAATTACCGCAAACCAAGAACGTTGTTTAGCTTATGCCGAAGGCAGTTTAGCTTTAGTAACCGCACTAAATACCCACATCGGTTATTTAAACGCTGCTGCTGTCGCCAAAGAATCTTTAGAAACTGGTAAATCTTTACGGCAAATTGTCTTAGAACGCGGATTGATGAGTGAAACAGACTTAGCCACAGTCTTAAATCTAGAACAAATGAGTCGTATCTTACCGCTCAAAACAGAATAATAGGTTATGGGGGATTAGGCATTGGTTATTAATTCTTCTCTCCCATCTCCCCCACTCCCCACTCCCCACTCCCTCTATCCCCTATCTATCCATGCAGACTCAAAAACCATCTGTTAGTCTTATTCGGGCTACATCCTACGAACGAGAGGCTTTACGAGAATCCTTAGTTATTCTCCTGGAACCTTTTGGAGGGATGGCAGCGTTTGTTAAAAAAGGCGATCGCGTTTTACTAAAACCGAATCTACTTACAGCTACCCGTCCTGGTAAAGAGTGTATCACCCGTGCCGAACTAGTTTATCAAGTTGCCCAGATGGTAATTGAGGCTGGCGGTAAGCCATTTTTGGGCGATAGTCCTGCTTTTGGCAGTGCCAGGGGCGTAGCAGTAGCAAACGGCTATCTGCCGATTTTAGAAGAACTCAATCTTCCCATCATCGATTTTCATGGTCAGCGTTACCTAACCGTCAGTGACAATTTTAACCATCTGCGGCTGTCTAAAGAAGCAATGGAAGCAGACGTAGTGATTAACCTACCTAAAGTGAAATCACATGCCCAGCTAACATTAACACTGGGTGTAAAAAACTTGTTTGGTTGCGTCCCAGGTAAAATGAAAGCTTGGTGGCACATGGAAGCTGGAAAAGACGCGAATAGATTTGGTGAAATGTTAGTAGAAACTGCTAGGGCAATTAACCCTAACTTAACCATATTAGATGGCATCATCGGTCATGAAGGAAATGGCCCCAGTAATGGTGAACCTCGCCAACTGGGCATTTTAGCAGCCGCATCAAATATATTTGCCTTAGATAGGGCAATGGTAGAAATCCTTAATGTTCCTCCTGAACAAGTACCCACGGTTGCAGCTTCCCAAAGGCTGGGAGTTTGTCCAGAACTAGATGCCATAGAGTTTCCGCATTTAAATCCTGACTTATTAAAAATACAAGATTGGCGACTACCAGACAAGTTGATGCCCATCGATTTTGGTATGCCCCGTGTAATTAAGTCTACGTTTAAGCATCTTTACACCCGATTTATCAAGGAACCGATCAGTGTTTATGGAAGGGAGTAGGAAGTAGGGAGTGAGGGGACAAGTCTTTCTCCTTGTCCCTAAGAGGATGAATGAACAAGTTTTGGGCGAATATAATTCGCTACTACACTAGCATTGTCCACCTCCGTGGACTAATACAAAATCGAGGTTTTTAACCCACGGAGGTGGGTTTTGTTCGTGTAGCTGCGTAAAGCCTTCGGCATAGCTTCGCTTACCGCGTCAGCGTGCCGGAGGCTCTATTCTATTCGCCAAGGCTAGTAATAAATTAGACTTGTTCATTCAACCTCTAAGTCTTCTTCACTATGCCCCATGCCCAATGGCCTATATAAATTGACAAAATTACTGTGATATTACGGAAATTTGAAAATTTAAATTCTAAAATATTTGTTTAGTGATATTACTGAATCCATGCTACACAACGTTGATGCATCTGTATTTATTCGGTAACTATCGTTGGTTATAAAAATTATTGCTATCCCTTTCTTCTTTAATGTCAAATCTTTTTGTGTATAACTACTGTATAACAATCAATCGCACTGATAGATTTTCAGTAATTTTGCGGTTTTGTGTCCTGTATCACAAATTAATAATTAGAATAAAATGACCTTATCAAAGGCTTTGCAGAATGTTATAATCATGAAGTATCAAACAAATACATTTTGCTAATTAATCTTGAAGCAGCGAAAAAATGTAATTTATGATGCCGTTAAAGTTGGCTTTGCGTATGCAAACCGTTACACCATACAGGGAAACATCTCAAAATATTAATTACAAAATAAAACATGATTTGTTTACTTGTAACTTTGTATTAAGAACTCCATGTATAAAAATGCTATTATGACAGTTGTAAAACTGGTTTAGATTGTAGAATGCTAGACATTTTACAGTTTAAAAATAGCTAAAATAGCATTAAGACTCTCGCTCGGAGAGTAGACCTACACAGTGATCCGAAAAACGCCAATTTTGTATGAATTCAAATAGTCAGTCTGCCAATACCGATACATATTCCCAACGTTTGGCAGACATTGTGGGAACTGCGATCGCTCTGTTGACTCTCACCCTACCCGTGTTTGTCATCGCCCACTATTCTTCAAGTAATGTTCAAATCAACCAGCAACCCTTGGTTCAAAATTTCAAAGGAAGTCAAGATTGATAAAGTTTTCCAGTAGCATTTCACCAGCAGGAAAGCTACAAAAAAGGAGAAAAGTAATATTGAGAAAATCTCTCTAGATTTTGATCTAGTTCATCAAGAATAAGCTGAAATCTGTATTGTAGTTACTCCAGATTTCAGTTGTCTTGACAAAGTACGAGCAAAAATAAATCCCTCCAACAGTAATCAACGGTGGGACAGAATAATACCCTCTTAGAAAAAGCGTTGCGAAGTAACTTTGCAACGCTTTTTCCATATCAATAGGAGTGGTAGAGATGAGGGAGCAGGTCTTTTCTGACAATTCAGGTTATGTGGAAAAGCTAACCATTAACCTAACCCCCAACTCGTCGCTCTAAGGGGGGAAATTCAAAGTGTCTCTCGTAAAAGGAAGAGAAAAATAGAAGGGTAGGTAAGAATTAAACATAAGAAAAAACCTCACCCTCAATCCCTCTCCTTAGTATTGTAGGGGGAAGCCGGAGGCAGGGTGAGGTTTTATATTTAAAAATCAGGCAGTAGAGAGGGTGATTTGAAAGACAATTCTTTAATACCTTAAACTTACGATTACGCCTGCATAATTAAGTTTTAACCATGATAACTGTACAATTACTTTTGCGAGAAATATTCTCTGCAATATTTCCTTGAATTACTTGTTGCAGTAAAGTTTCACGACTAGCTCCCAGAACAATCACATCACTATTGTCAAGTTCTGCACACTTAAGGACAGCCTCAGAAACAGAATTGGCACGAACTGGAGTAGCGATGACTTTACCACTAACTCGGCGTTGGAGAAAGTGAACAGATTTATCTAGTAATTTTGTGTCAGGAATAGAGTCATTAGGCTGGAAAACCTGACATAGTTTAATTTGGGGTGATGTACTTAGAGAAGCAAGAGCAGGTAATAACTTAATTGCTTGGCTGGAGTTAGGGCCGCCTGCCATTGGCAGCAACCAACGGTCAAAGGCTCTTTTATCATTCAATTTAGCCAGGATAACATCACAACCTGCCTGTCGAATTACCGTATCCACCACTCGGCTAAAAACTCTACCAGGAGTTGATGTAGTGCCTTTCCATCCCATCAGCACCAAGTCAATGTGTCGATCTTTGACAGCCTCTAAAATTGCCTCAGCGACATTATGGGTAACTCGAATTTGGGTGTGAACGGGAATCCGCGATTTCTCTCCTAATAATATTGCCTGTTGCAAAAGTTCAAGACTTTTGCTGATTTGCACTGGTGTTTCCGAGGGGATGCGGCCAGATGGAACGATAATCACTTGTAGGCATTCTATTTCGTAATTGCGATCTTTGGCGATCGCAACTGCCATTTTCAATAAAGTTTCGGCTGTCTGCGGATGTGAAAGTGGTAGTAGTAACCGTCCTTTGCCTGTAGCCGGAGCGCGAGTTTGGTAGACTACATAAGAAGGTGCTGATTTGGATTCTATTTGTTGGGTATTACCACTCAGTCGCTCTGCTTCTACACGGATAATATCACTACGAGTAATAATTCCTATAAGCTTGCGACCTTCTGTAACAGGTAAGCAGCTTAGGTGATAACGATTGAGTATATGCAAGACATGAGCTAGTGTAGCAGTGGGGTTTACTGTGACTGGCTCTGGTGTCATAATCTGGCTGATAGTTGTATCTTTACCTAACTGTTCTGAAGCAATATTAACTAAATCTTTCTGAGTCACAATGCCAACAACTCTCCCATTCTTTAAAACTGGAAAGTTGCGATGGTGAGAGAGGGAAAATGCCTGTACTGCTTCATCAGTGTTCATTTGGCTAGAGAGAGTTTCCACACGCCGTTGCATCACATCTGCGGCACTCAGTTGTGCTAAAAGCCCCTCTGTACTTGGCTCTTTGGTGATGTGAATCCCTTTCCACTCTAGTAGAAGGTCGTAGAGCGATCGCCGATCAATTTTTTCTGCGACTAAATAGGCAACCACAGACGCAATCATTAGCGGTAGCACCAGATTGAAATCTGTTGTCATCTCAAACACAATCACAACTGCTGTAATTGGCACCTTAGAGACGGCGCTAAAAAAAGCAGCCATGCCCACATGAGCATAGATTGTTGCAGCGCTCATTCCTAGTAAACTGTGTTCAACAGCACCCACTAAGTAACCAAGAGCCGCTCCCAAGACCAAGGTAGGAACTAGTAAACCCCCTGGCGCTCCAGAGCCGTAGGTAAAAATAATTAGGGTAAACTGAACTAAAAGAGCGATCGCTGCAAATGACCAGTTAGCACTACCCACAAGCAAAATTTCTCTCAGCCCAGCATGATCCCGAAAGGTAACAGGTAATAAAGCGATCGCAACACCACTGACTAACCCAGCAATTCCAATTCGCCAGGGTAAACTCAGGCGTAGGCGGCGGTTAATTGCTAGACTGGCAAGAATACCTTTATTAAACAGAATGCCTAGTAGTCCCGCCAGCACTCCCAAAATCAAGTAGAAAGGGATTTCCTGAGCGAAGAAAGTTGTATCTGGCAAACCTAAATTCAGATGATTCAGATCCAGGCTGTGACTACCATAGAGCCGGGAGATGACTGAAGCGATGAAAGAAGCCAAAATCGCAGTGCCAAGAGTAATACCTGATACATCTTGCAGTAATTCTTCCACTACAAAAAGGACACCTGCGATCGGTGCATTAAAAGCCGCAGCTAACCCAGCCCCAGCCCCTGCGGCGATCAATTGGCGACGATGCTCCGGCGAAGTCGGTACCCAGTTACTAAGTTGATTGGCCAAAGCTGCGCCAATTTGGACAGTAGGCCCTTCCCGTCCCAAAGGCATTCCACAACCCAACACTAATGTAGCGCTGATCAACTTGACCAAAGCAATCCGTAGATTTAACGGCATCGGCACGCGAGCTAATACGGCTTTGACTTCAGACATCCCACTACCTGATGCTTCAGGTGCAAAGCGCTCTACTAGCCAACCAGCTAAAAATCCTCCTACCAGTCCAATACCTGGTAGCACTAAGTAGGCAGGCCACAGATAAGAAATATGTACTCGCAATGCGCCTGCCCAATCCACTGTTTGTCCTAACAGAACTGCCGCTACCCCAGAAACTAGACCAATCAGGCAAGCTTCTACGAAAGCCAACCGTTTAGGCCGAAGCATCTGACGGGAAAGCCTCAACCAGAGAATTTTACCCCTGGCTAACATATTTTTAGAAATCACTTGTGATAAATGAAGGTATATAAATGTCGAAATGTCTTACCGTTCACCCTATTCATAGGGTTTCACAAAAAAATGAAATCAGAATAAAATTTTTCTATGCCTAAAGATAGATATATGCAGTAGCAGTTTCGTCGTCCCTCCTCGCAATGACGGAAGATTGTTATACCATTTCTTTGTGAGGCTGCGCCAAACCCTCTTAACTTCTTCTTTCTTTCTTTCTTTCTTTCTTTCTTTCTTTCTTTCTTTGTGTTCTTTGCGGACTTTGCGGTTCGTTTTGCTTTCTTGTACTTAAATATGGTTTAGCACATCTTCATACAGAATTGGTATTAGATTTTACAAAAGTAGGATGCTCCCATTGCCCTTTTGTTTTCATTGTGAAGTCGTTTCTGAATTGTTTTCTAAAAAAGCGACGCGATTTTTCTCTGGACATTTCAAAATATTTGCCATATTTTGTTAGTAATAAAATGTTGAAATCTTTAGCTTAGGAACGTGGATTAAAATAATTCGTAATAGAGCCTCCGGCACGCTCCGCGGTTTTCATGGCCCTTTGGGGTGTACGTCAATTTTGTTTTGTAATGAAGAGTGCTGTTGTGGGGACGGTTTGGGACTTGCATTACAACGTGCGATTTAACCCCAATCGCATTACTTACCGGTTTTAGAACCGGGGGACTTAAACCCACGGAACTAGTTAATTTTGAATTCCGCCCTGCGGTACTAGCCTCCCGCTTTGTTTACTGTTTTTGTACAAAACTTAGCAGAGAGAGATCCATATTGCCCTAAAATTCTACACGGGGAGCGAAACTGACTGAGTGTCCCCATGATTTATTGTTATCAGAGGAGTTTTTTGTGGACTTATCTCGTATTCCTGCCCAACCCAAACCCGGTCTAATCAACGTTCTGATTGAAATTACTGGCAAAAGTAAAAATAAATACGAATACGACAAGGAACTAGAAGCTTTTGCTTTAGACCGAGTACTTTATTCCTCGGTACAATATCCTTATGACTACGGCTTTGTACCCAATACATTGGCTGATGATGGCGATCCCCTAGATGGTATGGTCATAATTGACGAGCCAACCTTTCCAGGCTGTGTGATTGCCGCACGACCGATTGGCTTCTTGGAGATGATTGACGGGGGCGATCGCGATGAAAAGATCCTTTGTGTTCCTGACAAAGATCCGCGCTACACTCAGGTCAAATCTCTGAATGACTTAGCGCCACACCGCTTAGATGAAATTGCCGAATTTTTCCGTAGTTATAAAAATTTGGAAAAAAAGGTGACTGAAATTCTCGGTTGGCAAGATGTAGACAAAGTTGCAGCAATAGTTGAAAAATCCATCAAAGCTTATAGAGGATAATACAAATTAGAAAGTTAGGAGTTAGGAGTTAAGAGTTAGGAGTTAGGAGTTAGGAGTTAGGAGTTAGGAGTTAGGAGTTAGGAGTTAGGAGTTAGGAGTTAGGAGTTAGGAGTTAGGAGTTAAGAATTATGAGTTAGGAGTTAGGAGTTAAGAATTATGAGTTAGGAGTTAGGAGTTAGGAGTTAAGAATTATGAGTTAGGAGTTAGGAGTTAAGAATTATGAGTTAGGAGTTAAGAATTATGAGTTAGGAGTTAAGAGTTATGAATTTTTATTTTTAACTCCTAACTTTCTAACTCCTCACTCCTAACTTTCTAACTCCTCACTCCTAACTTTCTAACTCCTCACTCCTAACTTTCTAACTCCTCACTCCTAACTTTCTAACTCCTCACTCCTA
>NZ_JBALFF010000031.1:0-128619 GCF_036916975.1 Nostoc sp. | reverse complement strand
TTTGTGAAAACAAGCTTGAATTTTTAAATCAAATCCATCTTTGCCTCCACCAAGTTGTTCACAAGCACCGTCTTTACCTAGGGAAATTTTGCTAAGGGACTTCCAAGAAATAAATTATTCAAATAAACGAACCACAGAGACAAGGCAGCGCGGTCTTGGGGGTTTCCCCCATGAGCGACTGCCGCGCAGAGAACGCAGAGAGAAGAAATAGAGAGAATTTTTGCGTCAGTTTTGGAACATTTTTTTATTTGGAAGTCCCTTAAGAATCAGAAGGTTCATCTAAAAACCTCTGATTTTCCACAGTGAATAAACCAATCTCACTGCTACCAATTAAGAATTAGAGGAAAGGGTATATTACATCTTGCACCTATCAAGATAAACCACTAATACACAAATATGAGCGTAAAAAAGTGACACCAAAAGTTAAAAAATATCTAAGAGTCCCTAACGCCTCTTGTCTCTTCGTTTAAGAAAGATAATTTAATCCGCCGACTTTCACGCGATAATGGCACTAAAACTGGCGCTTGACTTTGAGCATTGCTTTCTTTAAAACTTTCCACTATCTTAGATATTTGTGCAATTGTCGGTGCTTCAAATACGCTACGCAAAGGTAACTCTATACGCAAGGCATCGCGCACTCTAGAGACAAGCTGAGTTGCCAGTAATGAATGACCGCCTAATTCAAAGAAATTGTCATAAATTCCTACGCGTTTAAGTCCCAAAACCTCAGCAAAAATTTTCACCAGCACTTGTTCAACAGGAGTCCGAGGTGCAATGTAATTTTCAGATAATTGGGGCTTAATTGCATCATAAAATGCTCTTAAGGCGCGGCGATTGATTTTACCATTAGCTGTTAGAGGTAAAGATTCTAATATTACAAAAGCTGATGGCATCATGTAATCAGGCAGTTTTTGGGCTGTATAAGTCTGCAACTGCGGTACTAATTTACGCGCAGCTTTAGCTTGTAAGGGATTATTGGCGTAAGATTGCAAGGGATGAGAGTGAGCCGTGTTATGTGGAAAAGTAGTTCTCTTGCCTATTATATCTTGTCGGACAAAAACCACATCATAGCGTCCTTCAATACTTAAATTTGACCAGGTAATGTCAATTCTATAAGGTACATTTAGTGTATAAAAATCTTCTGGCTCTACTCCTAAATTTTCGAGTTCTTGCAAAGCTTTATGCATTTGACCTACAGTTTTAAAGCCTTCTACATTTAATAGCCATTCTGCTATTTTAACTGCTGCCATCACTCGCGCATTAGGCACATTGTCGATAGATAATCTTTCTGGTTGATTTTCAATTAAAAACTGACGCACTGCTGACACTGTTAAATTATCTTCACACCAGTTTAGCATTGAAGATTTTCCAATACTATTAATAGTTTCATCACCAATATGAAGAATCACATTGTATCGAAATTGAGTTAATTCATTACGATCGCGTCCCCGCAGCAGTTGAATTTGTACATGGCTAATCTGAGGAAAGGATTGCTTTATTGCACTAAAAAAAGCTGGGTCAATCACCAACTCTGTTTCTTGGAAAATTAGCATTTTAACCCGTTGCTGCAACTCGGAACGGGTGAGGGAAGGTTCAGCTTGATAGAGTTGCACTGACGCATGAAAAGCTTGCAATAGTGGCAAACTACGCACATCTCCTATGAAAATAAAGCCACCCGAAGCAGTCGCCCTCACAGCACTTTCTAATACACGAATCAGATAATCAATAGTAGGAAAATATTGTACAACTGAGTTGAGAATTACTGCATCAAAAGCTGCTGTTTCTACTTTCTCAAAGTCAGTAGCCATTTGCTGATACAGCTTTACTTGCGGTATTTCTTGCTTTTCTAACTGCTGCTGAATGTAGTTAAGTGAAACTGGGCAAAAGTCTGTTCCCCAATATTTAGTGCAGTGAGGTGCAATTCTGAACAGAATTAAACCTGTTCCACAACCAATTTCTAACACTCGCTTGGGTTGTAAAGCTAAAATTTGTGCTACTTGGTTATTCACCCACTCATGCATCTGCTCTATTGGAATAGGCTGATTTGTGTAACTACTGTTCCAGCCGATAAAATTGGATGTTGGATCTGAATCAGCAGCAGGTTGATTATAAGTTTCGTTATAGAGCATTTGCCATTGCAAAACCTGCTCATTCTGCAATTGCATTAATTGCACATTCTCCTGCTCCCTGCTGTATTCAGCTTTCGCTATCACATAAGCTACTAGGCGTTTTTCCTCTTCATCCTCACGACTGATTACTACAGTTTGCTGTACTGCTGGATGCTGAGTTATCACTGCTTCAATTTCGCCTAACTCAATGCGGTAGCCACGAATTTTTACCTGCTCGTCGAGGCGGCCTAAAAACTCAATGTTGCCATCTACTCGATAGCGAACTAAATCACCTGTTTTATAAAGTCGGGCTTTTAAGTTATTAGTAAAACTATGACAAATGAAGCATTCAGCAGTTAAATCAGGACGGTTTAAATAACCTCGTGCCAATCCATCACTACTTATATATAACTCTCCTGACACGCCAATGGGTATTGGTTGGAAATGTTTATCTAGGATGTAAACTTGGGTGTTGGCGATCGCACCACCAATTACAGGTGCTAAATTATCTTTATTCTTAACAGAAATATGACCAGAAGTTGTAACAACTGTGTTCTCTGTAGGCCCATAATTATTATATACTTGGAAACAGTGGGAAGCTGAAGGATATTGATTTAGTTTATCTCCACCTGTAAGTAATATTCGCAAAGCCGCATCTTCAGGAAAATCTAATAAAAGAACTTTTTCTGCTATAGGTGTTGGTAAGAAGGAAATTGTGATTTTTTGCGATATTAACCAATCTCGGAGATATTCAGGCGATCGCCTGATTTCATCATCTACAATATAGATACTTGCTCCAGCACT
This sequence comes from Nostoc sp., assembly GCF_036916975.1. Taxonomy (GTDB): domain Bacteria; phylum Cyanobacteriota; class Cyanobacteriia; order Cyanobacteriales; family Nostocaceae; genus Nostoc. The sequence continues at coordinate 125,707 of NZ_JBALFF010000031.1, read as the reverse complement.
AAGGTAAGGCCAAATTTCCCAGCCACAAGCATCAAAGGCAACCCCGGCTATCTGGGTTACTCTGTCAAGAGATGAAACTGTAAAAGCTTTTTGATGCCAAAAAACCAGATTTAATAATCCTCTATGTTCAATTTGTACGCCTTTAGGTTTTCCTGTTGAGCCAGAAGTATAAATAACATAAGCAAGGTTATCTGCTGCAACTTCGCTATGAAGATTATCTTCAATCTCTTGAGCAATAATTTTACAATCTCTATCTAAACAGATTATATTTGAATTACTATTTTGCAAACGTTCAAGCCATCGCTCGTGAGTTAATAAAACTGATACTTGAGCATCTTCAAGCATAAACTTTAAACGTTCTGATGGATAGCTTGGATCTAAAGGTACATAAGCTCCACCTGCTTTCAAAATGCCCAACATCCCGATTACCATATCAAAAGAGCGTTCGACACAAAGCCCTACTAAAACTTCAGTTTTAACGCCTAATTTTTTTAGATAATGTGCAAGTTTATTACTACGGATATTTAACTCTTTATAGCTGAGTTTTTCATCGCCAAATACTAGTGCAATCGCATCAGGATTCTGTTCTACAACACTCTCAAATAACTGATGAATACACCTATCTTGAGGATAATCTAACTGAGTATTATTCCATCCAACTAATAAATTATCTAGCTCAGATTCGCTTAAAAGCGGTAATTGGGCAATTGGTTGTTCTGGATTTGCAACTATACCCTCAAGCAATGTTTGGAAATGTCCTAACATTCTGCTGATAGTAGCGTCATCAAATAAATCAGTGCTGTAAACTACAAAACCACTAATTCCTTCTGAGCTATCTACCCATAAACCATTTTGAATATTTGCCTCCCAGAGGTGGAACTCCAAATCAAAACGTGTTGTTTCCGTATCAAATGGTAACGGACTTAAAGTTAAACCAGTTAACTCTAATGCCGACATAGGCGCATTTTGCAGGGCAAACACCACTTGAAATAGCGGATTTTGATTCAAATTACGCTCTGGATGCAGTTCCTCTATGAGTTTTTCAAAAGGCAAATCTTGATGAGCATAAGCCCCTAAAGCTACTTCTTTGACTCGACTTAATAATTCTCGAAAAGTTGGGTTTCCTGATAAATCGGTACGCAGTACTAAGCTATTGACAAAAAAGCCAATTAATCCCTCAATTTCACTCCGGTTACGATTGGCAATAGGTGAACCAATAGCAATATCTTCTTGTTGTGTGTAGCGGTAAAGTAAAACTTTAAATGCTGCTAGTAGGATTATAAATAAAGTTACCCCTTCTTGCTGTCCGAGAGCTAAAAGTGCTTCGCTCAAACTTTTTGATAATTGCAGAGGTTGCCTTGCACCCTGGTAAGTTTGAACAGCTAGTCTTGGCCTGTCGGTTGGCAGATTTAATATAGAAATATCGTCTAATTGCTTCTGCCAGTAACCAAGTTGCTTTTCTAATACTTCCCCCTGCAACCATTGGCGTTGCCAGTATGCAAAGTCTGCATATTGGATTGTAAGTTTTGGCAGAAAAGAAGGCTGATTGTTAGCAAAGGCTGTGTAGAGTGCTGCTATCTCTTGAATCAGCACTCCAATAGACCAACCATCAGAAACAATGTGGTGCATATTCAGCAGCAGGATGTATTGTGTCTCATCCAACCGCAGCAGTTTTGTTTGCAGCAACGAATCAGTTGATAAATTGAAACAACGTTGAGCTTCTTGATTAGTGAATTGTCGTGCTTGTATTTCTCGTTCGTCTTGTGGCAGTTGCCGTAAATCTATTATTGGTAAAGTAATAGTTAGTGTCGGATTAATTAGCTGAACTGGTTGCCCTGACTGGATGACAAAATTGGTGCGTAAAGCTTCGTGTCGTCGCACAATTTCGTTAAAACTTTGCTCTAGCGCGGCTTTATTTAGCGAACCTGTTAAATGTAGTGCTACTGGAATGTTATAGAAAGGATTATTAGGGATTAATTGGTCAAGAAACCACAGCCGTTGTTGAGCAAACGAGAGGGGAAGATTTTCAGACCGTGAAATAGGTACCAGAGGTCTAAAGCTCTGGTTATTAGTACGATTAGTTGCTTTTAAAAATTCAATAATTTCTGCTTTTTTCTGTTGAATTTCTTCACGCAGTTCTAGTGTAAGAGTTCCTTTAGGCGCGTTACAAAGAAAATTTTCACCATCAATAAAAATTTGAATATCTAAACTGCGAAGATAAGACAATAACTCAACTGTATTCAAAATCATACCCCTTTGGAACAGTTGTTAGTTAATATAAACCAGAATCCAGAAGGAATATTCCTTGTTAATAGTTATTTTTGCCACTTTACACTGTTTATCAACTAACCCAGCATTTGTATCACAATTGAAACACTGTATAAATCATTCTTGGGAGTGAAAGTTGGATGATTCTAACTATAATATGAAGCTAAAAGCGGTTAACAAGGTATCACAAGGTTTAGGCTCATGATATTCATGCCTCATAATTTTCTACTTGTATGGCTGGTTCAACTGCTGTCTGTTGGGGTACTTGGCGGGGGAATCTATATTCTCTATGAGTGGTACGAACGAGAACTTGTAGGAACATCCTACTTAGTGGCTGGACTAGTAATGGTTCTGTGGACTTTTGGCGGTCGTTTTATCAGTTTGCCACTACTGCGCCGTCCTGGAGTGGAAGAACCCAAGTTTATGCGGAGCAAAACCGTGCAGCGTTTGCCACGTCCAGATGGAAGCGTGTTGCAAGTAGAGTTTTTTGGCCCTGAAGATGGTCAACCAATTATTTTGTCACATGGTTGGGGGCCAAACAGTACTATATGGTATTATGCCAAGCGACAATTGAGCGATCGCTTCCGAATAATTGTTTGGGATCTACCAGGGTTAGGAAAATCCGCCAAACCGAAAAACAACGATCACTCTATAGAAAAATATGCCCGTGACTTGGAAGCTGTAATTGCCATAGCAGGGGATAAACCTGTTATCTTGTTAGGGCATAGCATGGGTGGGATGATTAGCCTGACATTTTGTCGCCTGTTTCCAGAGCAATTACGGAGTCGGGTGGCTGGCTTAATTCTTGTAGATACCACTTACACTAATCCGGTAAAAACTTGTATCTTTAGCAATCTGGTACGGAAATTGCAAAAACCGCTACTCGAACCTCTGTTGTATGTGGCTATCGTGTTGTGGCCGATTTTGTGGTTAATGACTTGGCTCTCGTATTTCAACGGTTCGCTGTACATCACCGTCGAACTATCTGGATTTACCGGTACTGAAACACGCGGTCAACTAAGTTTTGCAGGTCTATTATCAGCATTGGGTTCGCCTGGTGTTCTGGCTCGTGGCACACTGGCAATGTTCAACTTTGATGAAACAGACACACTTGCAACTATTAACGTTCCTGTGTTGGTAATGTGTGGGGCTTCAGATATAGCGACAAAACCGGTGGCGAGCGATCGCATGAAAGCAGAATTACCTTACTCTGAAAGAGTCACCCTAAAACCAGGTGGACACATGGCATTGATGGAACAAAACCAGCAGTTTGCCGAAGCAGTCAGCACGTTTTGCGCTGGCTGCTCATAGCTCCCTGAATCACACATTTAGCATCCATCAAAAAATATTGCTCTAGGGGCTTCCAAATAAAAAAATACCCAAAAAACTGGCGAAAAAACTCTTTCCTCTTTATTCCTCTGTGTTCTCTGTGTCTCTGTGGTTCGTTTATTTGAGTAATTTATTTCTTGGAAGTCCCCTAGTGTTGACATTTTCGTGTTTCGCGCAGTCTGTAGCAACTTCCGCCTTAAGAGTAAAAACTTCCACTTTTTCTGTAGCAACTTCTGCTTTAACCCCAGTTTTGCACTTTATTTAATCCGCATTGCTTAGTACCTTTTGATTACATCCAAAGTAGAGGTCGCCCAATTCTTCCAAAGAAACATCGGTCTGCAATTCTGAATTACCGAAGTAGGGATGGATGGGAAGAAGTTCAGCGCGAGGCCGGGTTTCGGGTGAAGACAGAATCTGCTCTAGCAAAGTCAGGTAGTTTTCAGCAGTAGATTCCCAAGTGTACTTTTTCAGCACCCTCTGCTGACCCGCTTGAGCAAAATACTCCCACTCCTGAGCATCACATAGCAACCGCTCCAAGCCCCGTACAATATCAGCAGGGTCTTCTGGGTCAACGAGTACGCCATATTCCTTATTTCCCTGTCGAAAGCTCTCGCTGGGGCCACCGTTCTTAGTTGCTACCACTGGTAAACCTGCAACTGCTGCTTCTAAGGGAGCAAGCCCAAAGGGTTCGTAGAGTGCAGTCAGCGCAAATACTGAGCGGCGTTTTACCATAAACCGATAGGTTGCTGCTAATGACTCTTGAGATTGATCTGACAAGCCAAAGGCACTCACCTTGCCCCCCAAGTCGTTTTCTTTGACTACTTCCCGAATCGGGGCTAATACCTCTTCAGTCATATCGTCACTACTTTCGTGTCGTAACGGATCGTCCAGCCCCCCTGTAATTAGCATCAAGTTAGCTCGTTCCTGAAGTGTTGGACTCATTGCGAAGGCTTGCACTAGCCCTAATATGTTTTTTTTCGGCTCTAATCGACTGGATGCTATAATTACGGGCAAATCTCGACGGGCTTCTGCAATGTCCCGTGCTAATCGCTCCTGAATCAACTCTTGGGTAGCTTCCTCATTTTCCGAACGGGCTTTTGCACCGAAAATCGAGAAATCTGCTCCCGGTGGAATCACTGCAAAGCGGTTGTCGTCGTCTACATCCACTGCACCACTATAGACTTGATGAGAATACTGTTCAAAACGTTCTTGTCGTGTACTGGTGATATTAATAGCCGAGCGATTCATGCTCAGGCGTTCGGCTAAAATCCGATATCTGAAATTAAATTGCTCGTCTATCCCTGTGAGATTTTCTGGGGTGGCTTCCAGTTTGTCGATCTTTTGAGCGCCGAGAGAATGAGCAGTAAAGGTAAAAGGTATGCCTGTCTCCTCTTCAATTAGAACGCCACACAGTCCTCCATCAGCGTAGTGAGCAGTCATAGCATCGGGTAAGCCACCTTCGTGTTGATAAAATTTCAAGATGTTGGGTATCCAATCAGCGACCAGATGAGGCCATAACAACTCTTTAGAGAGAAATTCTTTTGACCCAGCTGGTAAACGGATAATGCGGACGTTATCGATTCCTGGATAAGTGTCAATCGCTTCGGCAAACTCTGGCCACTCCGGGTCAATGATTTGACGAGTGATAATATCAACTTTATGACCCATTTGAGCAATAGCTATGGCGACTTGCTTAACGTAGATTAGCTGACCCCCAAAATCTGGGTGTTTCGTGATGTGGCTATTGGCTGAATCAAAATTGCCTTGAGGGTTGAGAAATCCAATGTGCATCGCCCACTTCCTAATACAGGTTGATTTCTACTAGAGATTTTTGCCTGAAGACGGCAGCATAACAGCTTAGTGAGCTTGTTAAAAACTCCCAAGGCTGAAAAACGCAGGCAGTGAGGCTGTATATAAATGCCATGAAAAAGTAAGTCAAAGGGCTTTTATTGATTCCCTTTAGCCTAAACTTAGCCAGTTCGCGCATTTTCTTAATGTTTAAGTTAATCGCTATTGCGGCTCGCGCACATATACCCGATGACATAAATAATAATAAGTAGGTAGGCGTAATTAAATATAAGATCAAACCTCACCCTCAATCCCTCTCCAAAATATCGGAGAGGGAAGCCGGAGGCAGGGTGAGGTTTTATATTTAATTTGACCTAGCTTACTTAATAAGGTAATATTTATCCTTAATAGGACTTACGCAAAAACTCCTCAAACTCTTATTACTTCGTGTCCTTTGCGTCCTTTGCGGTTCGTTTTTCCATAATTTTGCGTAAGTCCTACTTAAAATTCAACGTCTTCTCGCTCTTGTCCTGTAGTTTCAGTTTTATCAGCACCTTTTGCTGCCCAAAACATTGTATCAATACACTTAGCAAGTTGTTCAATAGTTGGTGCTTCAAATAAATTACGTACAGTTACATCTATTTGAAAGGTATCTCGGATTCGGGAAATTAACTGAGTAGCTAGTAGAGAATGACCCCCTAATTCAAAGAAATTGTCATAAACGCCTATCTGCTCTTTTCCCAGGACTTTAGACCAAATTTCTGTAAGTAACTCTTCAACTTGCGATCGCGGTGCCACATAATCATATTTATCGAAAGTTACTATATCGGGTCTAGGTAAAGCACGACGGTCTACTTTGCCATTAGCTGTTAATGGTATTGATTCCATTACCACATAAGCTGTTGGCACCATGTATTCTGGTAACTTTTCTTTCAGAAAATCGCGTAACGTAAATGTAAGTTTTGATACTTTCTCCCCACTAAGAACAATATAAGCCACCAAATACTTATTATCAGGTATATCTTCATCAGCAATAACTACTGTTTCTCTTACTGCTGGATGTTCACTCAAAACCGCTTCAATCTCTGATAATTCAATGCGGAACCCACGAATTTTTACTTGATTATCAACCCGTCCTAAAAATTCAATATTGCCATCTAGTAAATAGCGGGCTAAATCACCTGTTTTATAAAGTCGTGTTTTTGAATTATTAGTAAAATAATTTGTAATAAAGTGTTCAGTAGTTAATGCCGGATGATTAAGATATTCTCGTGCCAAACCATCACCACCAATATATAATTCACCAGTAACGCCAATAGGCAAAGGTTGTAAATGGGTATCTAATATATAAATTTTTGTATTAGCGATCGGGCGACCAATAGGAATAAATGCAGTTGTTTCTGGTAATTCTGGGATATAGTAATAAGATGAAAATGTTGTATTTTCCGTAGGTCCATAAACATGAACTAAATGCTTTGGCGCACCATATTGGAGAATCTTTTTAATCCATCTTATATTAACAGTCTCGCCACCAAATAGTAAATATCGCAACGAAGCAAAAGCTTGCGGAACATCTCTAACAATCTGTTGAAATAAAGCTGTTGTCAAAAACAAAACACTAATTTGTTTTTGCTGTAGCTGTAATGCAAATTCATCAGGTGAAAGGATTACATCTTTGCTAACACCCACAAGTTGAGCGCCGTTAAGTAGCGCTCCCCAAATCTCGAATGTTGCTGCATCAAAAGAAGTGTTTGAGGCTTGGGCGATTTTATCTGATGGTGACAACTTTATATAGTTTGTATTGCACACTAACCGATTTACAGCTTTGTGAATTATCGCTACTCCTTTGGGTTTACCTGTAGAGCCAGAAGTGTAAATAACATAAGCTAAATTGTGAGATGTAACGCTACTTTCAAGGTTATTTTTGTTTTCTTGAGTAATAATTTCCCAGTTTTTATCTATGCAAATAATTGGATTTAAGAACCATTGAAAAGACTTGAGCAACTTTTCTTGTGTTAGCAATACTGAAACCTGTGCGTCTTCCAGCATAAACTTTAAGCGTTCTTGAGGATAGCTGGAATCTAAAGGTAGATATGCTCCTCCTGCTTTCAAAATGCCTAATAAGCCAACTATCATTTCTATAGACTGTGAAATGCAAATACCTACTAAAATTTCTGAACCTACCCCGATTTTTTGTAAGTATTGTGCTAGTTGATTGCTGCGATTATTCAACTCTTGATAAGTAAGCTGCTCGTTACCAAAAATTACTGCTATACAATCAGGATGATGCTGTACCTGTTCTTCAAATAATTGATGGATACACTTATCATGAGGATAATTTACATTCGTATTATTCCACTCCACTAATACCTGATGTAGCTCCGCTTCACTTAATAGTGGTAAATTTCCAATGCGTTGTTCTGGATTAGCAACAATGCTTGACAACAGAGTTTTAAAATGATCCAGCATCCGGCTAATGGTAGCTTTATCAAACAAATCTGTGTTGTAAACTATTAAACCACGGAGTCCTTCAGAATACTCCCAGTTTGCACCCCATAAGCTCCTAAAATCATCAGAACACTTCCATAGGTGTAATTCCAAGTCAAAGCGCGTTTTTTTTAAATCAATATTCATAAAGCTAGGCACTAATCCAGGTAGTTCTAGTGCCGACATTGGCGCATTCTGCAAGCTAAATACTACTTGAAATAACGGATTATGGCTCAAATTTCGCTCTGGGTGCAGTTCTTCAACTAACTTGTCAAATGGCAAATCTTGCTGGCTATAGGCTCCTAGTGTTACCTCTCGGACTCTGTGTAAAAGTTCTTTAAAAGTCGGGTTTCCAGATAAATTGCTCCGTAGTACTAAAGCATTGACAAAAAAACCGATTAGTCCCTCAATTTCGCTGTGATTACGGTTAGCAATTGGCGAACCTACCGCAATATCTTCTTGATATGTGTAGCGGTAGAGCAAAGTTTTAAATGCTGCCAGCAACGTCATAAAAAAGGTAACTCCTTCTTGCTGCGAAAGCTTTTCTAGTGCATCAGTTAGCTTTTTTGGTAACTCAAAAAATTGTGTTGCTCCTTGATAGCTTTGTATAGCTGGTCTTAGTTTGTCGGTAGGCAAATGCAGCATAGAAATACCATTTAATTGCTGCTGCCAATAAGTTAATTGCGTTTGCAGTACTTCTCCTTGCAGCCACTCGCGCTGCCAGTGAGCAAAATCAGCGTACTGAAGAGGCAGTTCTAAGAGAGGGGAAGGCTGGTTTTGTGCAAAAGCTGTGTATAGTATTCCCAGTTCCCGAATCAGCACCCCAATAGACCAATCGTCGCAGATAATGTGGTGCATATTCAGTAATAGAATATATTCTGTCTTGGAAAGCACAAGCAACTTCACTCGCAGCAATAGCCCGGAGGATAAATTGAAGGGATCTTCTATCTCTGCGTTAATAATGTTGTTTACTTCAACCTCCCTTTTACCATCTGGCAGTAGCTGGAGGTCTAATACAGAAATAGGTATTGTTAAGCTGGGTGCGTTAGCGCAGCTTTCCGCAGGAATCGCCTGTAGAGGTTGCCCATCTAACACTATAAATGTCGTGCGTAAGGTTTCATGGCGATGTACAATTTCGTTAAAAGTCTGCTCCAGTGCCGTTAAATTAAGTGAACCTGTTAAGCGAATTACTGTCGGCACATTATAAATAGTATTGTTAGGGATCAACTGGTCGAGGAACCATAACCGTTGTTGGGCAAAAGATACTGGAAAGACGAAAACCTCTTCAGAAGACATATTGATCCTTATTTTAAAGTTTGTGCTTTCTCAATACAGGCTCTTAACTGTGCGGCGAGAACCTGAATATGGGGCTTTCTCAGCATGGTTAGGTGATTGCCAGGAATATGATGAATTTCCGTTCCTTCCACAGCTAACTGATCCCAACCCATACTCGGCTCTCGCTCAGTAACGTTTAACTGAACTCTTGTTCTGAAAAGATTAATTCGCTTAGGGTAGACTTGCGGAATGTAGTTGAGAACTGCTTGGCTATTGGCGTAAAAAACACGAAGCATAGGGATAATTGCCGACTCACTTAAAAGTCTTAACTTGGATTTTTCAGATATAAGGTTGACTGTGGCATCCTCCTTTTGGGTGAAGTGCGAGAACAGATTTTTTTGGAGCGATCGCATCAACTGCTGAAAATTATAAAATCGAGAAGTTAAACTATTAATTCGGTTCCTACTAGGAGCAGTAATTAAACACAAATAATCGAGGAAAAATGGCCACATATATGGCACTACTGTAGTAAAAATAAACTTTAAAGCATTACTCAAAGAAGGTAGATTGCTCTTAATTGGCGCTACAGTATCAAGCACAGCAAGTAGAGCTACTTCTTCCCCAGAATTTTCAAGTTGTTGAGCCATCTCAAAAGCAACCCATCCTCCGAAAGACCAACCCCCGATAAAATAAGGGCCTTTCGGTTGTACTGAGCGTAATGCTTCAATGTATTGGCTAGCTATATCCTCAATGCGGGTTAGTGGGGTTTCTCCATCAATTCCAATAGGTTGTAGTCCATAAAATGGTTGATTTTCCCCCAATTGATGAGCTAATTCATAATAAGGGAAGACAACACCAAAGATTGGATGAACGCAGAAGAAAGGCGGATTTGAACCATTTGCTTGAATCGTAACCAAAGGAGACCACGCTAGAGAATCTGTTTTTGAAGATAGAGCAATTGCTAAACTTTCAATTGTTTGATTTAAAAACAGGTTCGATAAAGGTAAATCACGCTCAAACTGTTTGTTTATCTGGTCTAATAAACGTATAGCCAGCAGCGAATTACCTCCCAAATCGAAAAAGTTGTCATGAATTCCTACATTCTCAACCTTAAGTACTTCAGCCCAGATTTTTGCCAAGGTTGACTCAGTTGCAGTCCCAGGAGCAATAAAGGTTTTATCTATTGAGTGGCTGTGAGGATCAACTGCTTTTAGTGCATAACGATCGACTTTGCCATTAGCTGTTAACGGCAGAGAATCCAGAATTACAAAAGCTTTTGGGATCATGTATTCTGGTAATTTTTCTTTTAAGAATTGGCGTAGTTGAATAATTGTTTGCTCTTGCGGTGACTTAGAAACAATGTAAGCTACTAAATGTTTGTTATCATATAGATTACCTTGAGCAATTACGATTGCTTTTTCTACATTATTATGCTGGCTTATAGCTGTTTCAATTTCTGACAATTCAATGCGGAAGCCACGAATTTTTACTTGATTATCGATACGTTCTAAAAATTCGATATTACCGTCTAATTGGTATCTGGCTAAATCACCCGTTTTGTAAAGCCTTGCTCCTTTATTACCATTAAAAAGATTGGGAATAAACTTTTTGGCAGTTAATTCGGGACAGTTTAGGTAGCCTCGTGCAAGTCCATCACCAGCGATGTATAATTCGCCTAAAACTCCAATTGGTACAGCTTGTAAATGCTTATCTAATATATAAATTTCAGTGTTAGCAATTGGGCGACCTATAGGCGGTTTTTCACTCACAGATTTAATTTCGGCAACAGTTGACCAAACGGTTGCTTCAGTAAGGCCGTAAGCGTTAAAAAAGCTACGGCTAGGACTCCACCAACGTTTTACTATATCCTCAGAACATGATTCGCCTGCACAAATAATTGTTTGTAATGCGGGGAGTGATTCTGTAGGTAAAACGGCCAAAAGCGCAGGTGGAAGGGTAACGTGGGTAATAGATTTTTCGCGTAATAATTGGAGCAAAGCTTTTGCAGATAGAAGGCATTCTTTATTTGTTAAATAAAGGGTTGCTCCTATTCCCAATGCCATTACAATCTCAAAAATTGAGGCATCAAAACTCAATGATGCGAATTGCAGAATGCGGTTACTCGGTTGCAAGTTAAAAACCTCAATCTGATCTGCTGCCAAATTAGACAGCCCTCGGTGTTCTATTAAAACGCCTTTTGGCTGCCCTGTTGAGCCAGAGGTGTAGATGACATAAGCTAAGTTTTCAAGTGTTATGCAATTGTTGGGGTTTTCTCGGCTATGTTGTGTAATATCTGCCCAATCTTTATCTATACTAATAATTTGATTTGAGAATTGTGTAAAATGGGAAAGTAAATTTTCTTGTGTTAGCAAGACAGAAACTTGTGCATCTTCTAACATGAATTTTAGACGCTCTTGAGGATAGCTGGGATCTAAAGGTAGGTATGCGCCACCAGCTTTGAAGATGCCTAATATGGCGATTATCATTTCTGGCGATCGCTCCATACAAATACCAACTAAATATTCATTTTTTACTCCTATTTTTTTAAGATAATCTGCCAGTTGGTTACTGCGTATATTTAACTCTTTGTAGCTGAGTTGTTGATTACCAAATACTAGTGCGTAGGCGGAGCCTGCGTTTATCGCAGTCGCATCAGGACTTTTTTCCACCTGTGCTTCAAATAACTGATGAAAACACTTACTATTTGGGTAACTTTTCTTAGTGTCATTCCAATCAATTAATAACTGCTGTCGTTCTGCTTCAGTAAGTAAAGCTAAATCTGAAATACGCTGTTTGGGATTGGCGACAATACTTTCTAACAGTATTTGGAAATGCCTCAGCATTCGCGTAATGGTGCTTTGATCAAATAAATCAGTACTATACTCCACTTGTCCTTTCAGACTTTGTAAGTCTCGCCACAGATGGAACTCTAAATCAAGCTTTGCAATTTTGCTGTCGAAGTCGAATAACGAAAGCTTTAACCCAGGTAACTCTAGCGCTTCAATGGGAGTATTTTGTAAGCTAAATACGACCTGAAATAAGGGATGGCGGCTCAAATCTCGCTCTGGATGAAGTTCCTCTACCAGCTTTTCAAAGGGCAAATCTTGATGGGTGTATGCTCCCAAAGTTACCTCTCGGACTCGATTTAATAATTGCCGAAACGTCGGGTTCCCTGATAAATCGGTACGTAGCACCAAACTATTGACAAAAAAACCAATTAACCCTTCTAGTTCGCTACGATTACGATTAGCGATCGCTGAACCTACTACAATATCCTCTTGCTGCGTGTAGCGATAGAGCAAAGTCTGAAACGCAGCAAGCAAAATCATGAATAAGGTTACATCTTCTTGGTAGCTAAGTGCCTCTAGCGCTTGAGTTAAGGAGTGTGGTAGTTCTAGAAATTGTTTTGCACCCCTATAAGTTGGAACTGCTGGCCTTACTCGGTCGGTAGGGAGATTCAGCATCGAAATGCCGTCTAATTGCTTTTGCCAATAAGCTAACTGCGTTTCTAAAGGCGAACAACCATTTTCCCCCACTGCTTGCAGCCACTCGCGTTGCCATTGGGCGAAATCTGCATACTGAATGGGTAATTTTGGCAGAAGCGTAGACATCAGACATGGTTTATCTTCTACAAAAGCTTTGTATAATATTCCCAGTTCTCTAATCAGTACCCCAATTGACCAGCCATCAGCAACAATGTGATGTAGACTTAGCAGCAGCACATATTCTGCTTCATCTACTTGTAGCAGCTTCACTCGCAGCAATGGCCCGGTGGTGAGATTGAAAGGATGTTGAGCCTCTGCGGTTGCAATTTGCCGTACTTGTGTCTCACGTTCTTGGTCAAAATTGCGTATATCTACTAGGGCAAGAGGTATGGTTAAGCTGGGTGCGATTACCTGCACTGGTTGCTGCTCTACTATAACAAACGTAGTGCGTAAGGTTTCGTGGCGACGCACAATTTCGTTGAATGTCTGCTTTAAGGCGGTAAAGTTGAGGGAACCTTTCAGGCAAAGTGCTGTTGACACATTGTAAAATGGATTGCCCCGTGCTAATTGGTCGAGAAACCACAATCGCTGCTGGGCGAAAGAAGTGGGGAAGACAAAAACCTCTGTTTCTTCAGAAAAATTCAGTTCATCATCTGTGAGGCTACTGAAAATATACTGGCTCATAACAATATCTTTCTTAAAAAAAGAGAATGAAGACAGAGGGCTGATGTTGTAAAGTTATTTATTCCACAACGATCGCGCATTCGCTAAAAGCAATCCATGTTTGACATCTTATCACTGTAAATCATCCCTGCTACTACATATAAATGCTACAACAATAAGTCCATAAAAAATTGCATGTTTAGTTTCATAAAAGATGTTTTAAGTAAATATACAGCTTGGTATAAATAAATTTATTCACTTTGGTAGATATAGAGATTTGTATTTTTTTGTAAAGTAATAAAGCTAAAAAATTTGCAAATAAACTTGTTAGTGGATTTATGAGTCTAGCAATAACAAGGACGATCCGAATATTTTCATTTAATAATCTAAAAGTTTTATTATTGCCTAAAAGTAAAATAAGTTATTTTTATCAAATTTTAAAAATTTTTAATTAGAAAGTAGTAATATTTAGTTAATTCAAATTTATTAGCCTTAACCTTAAAATGAACTTATAAAAATTACTATTAAACACATCTTCCAAGTTTGTTATTAACACTAAAATTAGCTTTTGGTACTTAACTTATGTATGTAGCTATATGGCCTGGGAATGTATATCCCTTGGGTGCTACCTGGGATGGCAAAGGCACAAACTTTGCTTTATTTTCCGAAAATGCAACAGGCGTAGAACTTTGTTTATTTGATGCTGATAATCATGAAATTCGCTTGCATTTAACAGAAAAAAATAATTTTGTTTGGCACGCTTATCTACCAGGAGTAGGGCCAGGGCAACGCTATGGATTTAGAGTACATGGCCCTTGGGCCCCAGAACTTGGTCATCGCTTTAACCCTAATAAACTACTAATTGATCCCTATGCTAAGGCAATTGATGGGGAAATTACCGATAGTCCAGCTAATTTTGGCTACTCTTTAGATGCACCAGAACAAGACCTAGCTTTTTCTGATTTAGATAATGGCGAATTTATGCCGAAGTGTATTGTTGTCGATCAGTCTTTTGATTGGGGAGACGACAAACTACTTTCTATACCGTGGCACGAAACTATTATTTATGAAACTCACGTTAGAGGCTTTACTAAGCTACACCCAGAAATTCCAGAAGAATTACGTGGTACTTATGCAGGGCTAGCACATCCAGCCGCAATTCAATATCTCCAACAACTAGGAATCACATCTGTAGAATTGATGCCTGTGCATCACTTTTTATCCTCTCCAGGATTTCTCGTAACTAAAGGACTGAAAAACTATTGGGGTTACGATTCCATTAATTATTTGACACCCTACTCTGGTTACAGTGCTAGTGGCTCACTCGGAGAACAAGTCACCGAGTTTAAGCAGATGGTCAAAGACTTACACTCTGCTGGCATTGAAGTAATTTTAGATGTAGTTTATAACCACACTGGCGAAGGCAATCATTTAGGGCCAACATTGTCACTGCGAGGCATCGATAATACTGTCTACTATCGCTTGATTAAAGATAATCCCCGTTACAACATGGACTTCACAGGCTGCGGCAACTCTCTGAATGTGCGTCATGCCCAAGTTTTGAAGTTAATCATGGATAGCTTGCGCTATTGGGTAACAGAAATGCATGTTGATGGCTTTCGCTTTGATTTAGCTTCGGCATTAGCGCGAGAACTATATGAAGTAGATAATCTCGCAGCTTTTTTTGATATTATTCATCAAGATCCAGTTTTGGCAGATGTGAAACTGATTGCTGAACCTTGGGATTTGGGAGAAGGCGGTTATCAAGTTGGCAATTTTCCTTTACGTTGGTCTGAATGGAATGGCAGATATCGTGATACTGTCCGGGATTTTTGGCGTGGTGAGGATGATAGCCTCGGACAATTTGCTTATTGTTTTACTGGTAGCCCTGACCTTTACCAAGCAAACGGGCGTAATCCTAGTGCCAGTATTAATTTCATCACTGCTCATGATGGCTTCACGCTCAATGATTTGGTCAGCTACAACGAAAAGCATAATCAGGCTAATGGCGAAGATAGCCGGGATGGGGAAAGCCATAACCGCTCTTGGAATTGCGGTGTAGAAGGAGAAACCGATGACCCAGACGTAATCCGCTTACGGGAACGTCAGCGACGCAACTTTTTAGCAACTCTAATGCTGTCTCAAGGCGTACCCATGCTATTAGCAGGAGATGAAATTGGTTGCACTCAGAAGGGTAACAATAATGCCTACTGCCAAGATAATGAAATTTCCTGGCGTGATTGGAGTTTAGAAAAGTCTAATTCCGAACTCCTAGATTTTAGCCGCGAACTGATTTATTTTCGTCATCAACATCCAGTATTTCGGCGGCGTAAGTGGTTTCAAGGGCGTGCTATTCGCGGTTTTGGGATCAGTGATATTGGTTGGTTTAATGCCGATGGCAGCGAAATGACTGAAAAGCAGTGGCTAGTTAGTTATGCCAAAGCTATGGAAATTTTCTTGAATGGCGAGGGCATTGTTACTCCTGGCCGCCGTGGGGAACGGATTATTGATGAGAGCTTTCTGCTATTTTTTAATGCTCACTACGAAATGATGGAGTTTGCCTTACCCAATGTTTTTAAGGACAGAGAATGGGAGATAGTTATTGACACCAACGAACCTCGCTTTATTAGCCCAGGAAAATTGATTATGGGTGAGCAAACTGTGTCAGTTACAGACCGTTCTATCATGGTGTTACGTCGTCTTGCTTAGTAAGTGGGTCAAATTGAATATAAAACCTCGCCCTACCTCCAGCTTCCCTCTCCAAAACATCGGAGAGGGATTGAGGGTGAGGTTTATTATATGTTTAATTACGTCTACCTACTTAGCACAAAAATATCAAGTGTTATAGCCGTTCTTAGTTAGGTGCAATAGAGTTATCCGAAAATGCGAAATGCTTACTAGAGAATGGTTTGAGCGATTTTAACCAAGTGAGATCGCGTAACCGCCCAGCCTAGCTGATCGCCAGCACTTAGTAGAGGCAACAATAAGTAAGGGCATGGCAGTATTATGCCCCTACGAACATGGGGTCAAGTATAAATCAGTTTTTTGCTTGACCACTTTTTAATGCTTTGGGTGCTAGAGGTGAACTGTCATAATGTGCTAATAAGTCAGCAGGCTCGTTGTAAATTGCGATCGCATTTTTTAATTGACCATCATCAAAACCACCGCAACGAAACGCAATCACGCCAACACCAGCTTTATTTGCAGACTCAATATCATAGGGAGTATCGCCCAGCATCACCACCTTGGATGGCTGCATCTTCAACTGACTCAAAGCAGCTTCCACAATATCTGGAGCAGGTTTAGAAGCTTCGGCATCGCTAGATGTTGCCGCCTCATCCTGACTGAGTAAATCATCAATTTGTGCAGCTTTGAGCAATACTGACAGTTCTTCATTCGTTGCCGAAGTAGCGATGATTAGACGCAACCCTTCATCCTGCATTTTTAATATTAGTTGCCGCGCCCCACTGGCGGGAGTCAGATTTGCCCCAAACTTGTTGATGATTAGTTCTTTGCGTTTGTCGGCGATTTTCTTACCTTTTCCTTCTTCATCGGAAAGTCCTGGCGCAAACTTAGGAATAATCTGGTCGCCTCCCATGCCAATCAGTGGTCGAACTTGCTCAAACTGTACCTCATAGCCAAATGCTGCAAATGCTTCTACCCAAGCTTGAGCATGGGCATCATTACTAATGACAAGCGTCCCATCTACATCCAAAATTACGCCCTGATATGCCATTGAGAAATTTCCAGGTTACTTTACGCCTCTACACTACTAAAAAGTTGTTGCTATAACCTCTACCTTGGTTGTTACTTCCAATGGCAGAGTCACGTAAATCTGACTAACTTCGTTCTTCCATACCGAAGAGACGCCGAAAAGCTGACTGCATCAAATTAGGAGACTCACGAATGAAACACTTTATCTGGCGCTGATTGAAGTAAACCACTCCATAGCTCTTTCGGCGATCGCAGGAGGAACTGTCTGGAAGCCGTTAAATTCAAGGTATAATTGCCAGATCATAGAGGATTTTTAGCGCACCCTCTGCATCGCCTCCGGCTCCATGCAATATCAACACCAGTTGCGCGGGCTGATCTGCTCGATAGGTTTCAGGTACATAGATAAAACCATCTCGCTGCCCATCTAGACCTAATGGGTGTAACCCTGTCAAAGCGCTTGTTGTGGCGCGAGTTGGACGGGACAACAACCGTCCTTCAGTAGCTCTAGAATCAACTTGCTTTGAGGTTTCCATAACAATAAGTTCCACTTTTGGCAATTGGATAGTTGAGAGGCAGCGAGTGGTAAAATCATTCCTGGTAGCCCGAACTGGAGTACTTGCCGTCGTGTCCAGTCAGAAGGATTGTTTTGTGTCACTGCGATCGCTCAATCAGCAACTAACTGAGAGTACACCAAAGGGCGGGTTGAAAAAAGATTGACAGCAAGCAGAAATTATTTTTTCTGCCACCAAATCTTATTGGATACAAAAAGATGTTAAATATTTTCCGCTACATTAACGCCCTTGACTTTAGCTGGTATGACAATGCTGTAATAAGCAGTTGCGATCGCAGCTAATGCATTGAGCAAAACATTGTAACCAAACAGTGGCATTAAGCCAAAAGATGTCTTTGCGAAGGGCAACAATCCCATGACAGCCAGCAAGGCATAAGAAATTGCAAAAGCACGGTTGAACAGGCGTGCAGTGCTAGCATTGCTGTAAGAAATAATTCCAAACAATCCTACAGCGCAGCGTACAAGGTTATGCAAAAAGTTGGTTGGAATTGCACCAAAGATATAACCAAAACCCGCAGAATAAGCGCCAGTAGATTCATCAAGTCCAATAAAAGATTCGTTCGTTCCTGGCAATGAAACTAAAGCTGGTATAAAGCCAGCTAAACCTAAAAGTAAATAAGCGATTCCGATAGCCAAAGCAATATAACGCTCTGTCATTTTTGCCGCGTTGATATTTTCCATTGCAGTCAATCTTTTTTTAATTCCATTAGTTAATACTGATATATTTAAGGTTGTAACCAAAAAAAAATTTTATAATCTATCATAAGTTTCAGCGTTAAATTCAGCTTTATATATCTATAGTGAGAAATTAAGATATTAGCCCTGCTGGAATTTTCGACTGCATAATCGCAGTGCTTTTATTTTGTATCAGGAATTACATATAAACTTAACTTGGGCGATTCTTTATATATGCCTTCAAATACTTCATAGCTACAGGGAAATATTTGGTAATAAAAGTAGCTTTGATAAAAGCAGATAACAAAGTTACTAGCCTCTAATTACACTCTAAATTAGAGGCTTTCTCATAACTGAAGAAGTGCTTAAAAAGGAAACAAACTGCAAAGAACGCAAAAAGAAGAAGAAAGAGATATATAATTTTCACAAATGATTTAGGAATGCTATAGTAACAGTAAAAAAATCATCTAGATTTAACTTGCTATTGACTTTATAATGTATAGCAATCCTAAATCATTCGTAAAACAGAAAATCACTGGTAAGCTTAAAAACACCTACTTTTAGCCCCCCTATTTCTCATTTTTGATTGTTATAGGTAAAAAAACAACGGCTAACATATCAACACAGCGATAATGATTGATTTTGAACCTTGGGACAGATTATTGCGTCAGTATGTTGATCAACAGGGTCGTGTAGACTATGCTGCTTGGAAAAAGGAGCAACCCCAAGCAATTACAGATTGGTTGTCCTGCAAAAAAAATCTGGCTTTTAAATCTAATAGCGGCAATCTCGAACAATTAGCATTGTGGATCAACCTTTACAATGCGTTCACCATTTCGACAATTTTGGAGAGATACCCCATAAAATCGATTCGTCCGCAAATTTTAGGGATTCCCAACTGGCTAGCTTTTTTGTGGTTCTTCCAACGTCGCGCTTATTCTATCTTTGGGGAAAGTTACAGTTTAGCAGAAATTGAGAACTCTATTCTGCGGGACAAATTGCAGGAGCCACGAATTCATTTTGCGATCGTTTGTGCTTCAGTTGGTTGTCCTTTACTACGTTCAGGAGCTTACTTTCCTGAGCAAGTTATTCAGCAATTAGATGAAGATGCACGTCGTTTCATAAATAACCCTGAAAAAGTCCGTTATGACATGGAGAGTAAAACACTTTACTGTAATAAAATCTTCAAGTGGTATCGTCAAGATTTTTTAAAAGTTGTACCCTCCATTCCCGAATACATTCGTTCATACTTGAAAACAGACTATCCACTTAATGCTTCAACGCCGATATCCTATCTTCATTATGACTGGAGTTTAAATCAGCGAATATCTTGATAAAACTGTTTGAGATAATTTGCATCAACGCCAATTCCCCACAAAAGCCCAATATAAAGATAAATTGCAGTTGCTTTGAAGCTACCCCATTTGGCTACGCGACGATCTGAAGATTGAACAATACGGTTCACCAGATAAATACGTCCTTTTTTAACTAATTTCAAGCATAAATCTCCATCCTCCATAATCGGTAATGCCTCATCAAATCCGCCACAATCGCAAAAATCAATCCGACGACAGAACATTACTTGATCTCCAAACAACAGACGCAATCCTCGAAAAAATAGGTGAGGCTTAAATAATAGTGGTGCGTAGTAAGTTTTTAGATAATTATGTAGAGAGATACCCCAACGAGTTGTTTGAGTTCCTGACATCAGAGAAATGAACCCCCCACAGGCAATGGTAGGTTCTGCGAGAGTCTTGTTAATGACGCTGATTAGATCATCTGGAACCCAAGTATCTGCATGAAGAAAGCAAAGAATATCTCCAGTTGCTGCTGATGCTCCATAGTTCATCTGAAGAGAACGCCCTGGCTGTTGGGATGAAAGAATTTGTCCGTTCAAAGTTTGATTAAATGACTCAAAAATTTGCTTTGCAACTGTCACCGTCTGATCTTCGCTGCCACCATCTACCACTATCACCTCAGAAACAAGAGGATTAAGTAAAGTCAGTTGGCGCAATGTCCGCCCTAAGTTAGTTGCTTCATTTAAAGTAGGAATGATAATCGAAACTTGAGACATACCGATTTAGTAGTTTTATTGTTATGTTTATTTTACTTGTTGATGTTGATAGGCTTTAGCCCAAAGAAAAATCGGGGAATATTCAGACGTTTTATTAAAATTTCATAGAAAAGATTTGTCACTAAAACCGTTGCTGTACTAATAATTAAAAACTTTGCTGCTATACCTAAATTCCATTGCACAACATAAAAAGATATCGCTACCAAAACTGTCTGATGCAGCAAAAAAACTGGATAAGCTGCAAGGGTTGTATATTGCAAGATACTATTAGTAAATGATAGATATTGCTGACTTAGCCCAAGTATGGTAGTTACCCAACACCAAGAATTTAAGCCTCGCAACATTTGGTAAAGAATATATTCCCCAGAATAGCCACGTACAGGAAGTACCTCAGTTACTTGTATTGCAAAGATAATAGACATGGTAACTATTGCCATAAAGAAAACGAGCCTTTGATGTTGAACAATTGTTTGTTTAAATCTGGTATCAAAACACAGAATCAAACCATAGACAAAGTAACAAAAGTACAGCAGCAAATTTGCCCAGTCATCATAAAGATTTTGGAATCCAAACCATTTGGGACGGAATGCACCTTCAATCATAGCCAATGGTAGAGCAGGTAATAAAATGGCTCCTGGCTGTTTCATGAAAGTTGCAATAGTAGAATACCAACGCCGCCCCATATCTTGCTTAAAGAATAACAACAGAGGGAGACTAACAATAGATATTACAAATAGGTAAATCACAAACCATAGGTGCGCCCACTCAAAATTACCTTGAGGACGAATCCCGTTAAAAAACTGTGGGTAAAACTGTAAATAGGAACCGATATTTTCGTGATGAGTCAGAAGTTTGTAATAGACTTGAGGAGGAACTAACACCAACGTACCAAATATGAAGGGAATTAATAGTCGCTTAAAACGCTCATTCACATACTGCATCGGTGTTCGCAACTGAAGAGAAAACCAAGAGGCAGCCCCGGAAATTAAAAAAAACAATGGCATGTGCCACTGATGAACAAAAAAAATAAACCATCCAAGGACAGGACTTAGTAAGTTATTTCTAATATAAAATTCGCCTAATTCGCCTTGATAAAAAACTGTGGCGGCATGAAAATAAATTAGCAATAGCACCGCCAATACTCTTAACCAATCGAGGTCATAGTGTCTTTGTTGGTGATTGTTTGTTATATCTAAATCAGATTTTAAGTTCATTTATTGGCTTTGGTTATAAACCTACCAGGACATAAGTTGTCAACAGCAGCAAAAAGCTGGACTAAATCAAGATATCATGTTAAATATGAAAAATATAAATTGCGGGAAAAACGGTAAAATTCAACTTTACTGCTTATGAGCATGGTAACTAGATTTGAGCAGTTTTCCCCAGATTGCATTGTAAGGATGTACAACCTGTGTTGGATGCTCGTCTCTAAACATGAGTCTTGCTTCATTTGCCCACTGAAAAATCCCACCGTTCAAGTTATAAATGCACTTCAGCCCAGCTTTATTAAGCTGCTGGGCTAATTTGGCGCTACGGTAGCCAACGGCGCAGTAGACAACAATTGGGTTGTCTTTTGGAACTGTTGAAAGTACTGCTAAGTCAGGTGTAAGTGGGTCTATCTGCGTTGCTGTTTCGATATGGCTCACCGCATATTCTGCCTGACTTCGTGCATCTAGCACTAATAGTCCTGGCTTTCCAGAATCTAATAGCAATTGAGCTAATTCTTTGCTTGTAATTTCTTTAACATTAGGAAATTTCAATCTAATCAGAAGTTTAATAAAGTTAAATGTAAGTGATTGCACTTTTAAAAATACTCCTCGTTTTTACAGATTATAAGTAAGTGGGTCAAATTAAATATAAAACCTAAAACCTCACCCTGCCTCCGGCTTCCCTCTCCTTACTAAGGAGAGGGATTGAGGGTGAGGTTTGATGTTATATTTAATTATGCCTACCTACTTATTGAAGTTTTCCATTATTCAGAATTGACAAATTCTTTACATGCTTTCAAAATTAGCACGCAGCTTGGCGCATCTGTAATAATACTATCCATCACCATTTCGACAGATGTATTTAAAGTGTTTTGTCTCTGTCCCTTCTCAGGGCTATTTCATTCTATTTTTACGGCAGTTTTTACGAATCTTTTTCAGAAAAATAAGAATTTAAACCGGAGCTAATTTGAGAACCGTAGTTTTTGCCCTCACCCTAAATCCCTCTCCCAAATCTGGGAGAGGGACTTTGAATTGCCCCAGGGCTATTTCATTCTATTTTTACGGCAGTTTTTACGAATCTTTTTCAGAAAAATAAGAATTTAAACCGGAGCTAAGTTGAGAACCGTAGTTTTTGCCCTCACCCTAAATCCCTCTCCCAAATCTGGGAGAGGGACTTTGAAATTCTGGGTTAATAACGAACGATCGCTGATGCAACTAACTAATGGTTAGTGGTTGAACCACTAACCACTAACTATTGTTACGTTCTAATGAGCTGCGACTACCTCTTTTTCAAGGCGAACTAGTCGGTCTGCTAAAAGTTTCTCAAGGTCTTCTAATGCCTTGGTGAAACCTTTGATACCCTCATCTAGTTTGTCGGTTGCCATGCGATCGCTAGCGTGCATCTTGTCATAGTTAGCTTTGTCAACAGATATCTTTTCAATTTGCAAGTTTGCTGCCTTGGCAGGGTCAAGTTTGCGTGGGAGTTCTCCAATTGTTGCTTGCAATTCAGCCAAAAGTGATGGCGAAATAGTTAGCAAATCACTACCTGCAAGTTCAGTAATTTCACCAAGGTTACGGAAGCTAGCTCCCATAACTTCGGTTTTATAGCCGAATTTCTTGTAGTAGTTGTAGATTTTGGTGACTGACAAAACTCCTGGGTCTTCGGCTGCTGGGTAGCTATCGCGTCCGGTATCTTTTTTGTACCAGTCGAGAATCCGGCCGACGAAGGGAGAAATTAAGGTAACGCCAGCTTCTGCACAGGCGATCGCTTGGTGAAGACCAAACAACAAGGTAAGGTTACAGTGAATACCTTCTTTTTCGAGAATTTCCGCAGCGCGAATGCCTTCCCAGGTGGTGGCAATTTTAATTAACACGCGATCGCGGCCAATTCCAGCAGCTTTATACTGAGCAATTAAGTCTCGTGCTTTAGTTAGGGTAGCTTCGGTATCGTAAGACAAGCGAGCATCCACTTCTGTAGATACGCGACCGGGGATGATTTGTAAAATCTTTAATCCAAAAGCAACTGCCAAACGGTCAAAAGCTAGAGAAACTATCTGTCCTTGGGTGGCTCCGGCTCCAGCATCTTTCTTCGCTTGGAGTAAAGTTTGATCGACAATTCCCTGATATTCTGGCATCTGTGCCGCAGCAGTAATCAGTGAAGGATTGGTGGTAGCGTCTTGGGGCTTGAACTTTTCAATTGCCTGGATATCCCCTGTATCTGCGACTACAACAGTCACTTGTCGCAATTGTTCCAGTAAATTCTTAGACATAAAATACTCCGTAATGAATGTTACAGGATTTACTTATTCCCCATCAAATTAGTGCTGAGTGCTGAGTTAGGAGTTAGGAGTTAGGAGTTAAAAGTTAGGAGTTAAAAGTTAGGAGTTAGGAGTTAGGAGTTAGAAGTTATTATTCTGCTCCTTGGCTCCACCATGCCCACTCCCTACTCCCCACTCCCTAGTTCCCACTCTCTAGTTCCTTCAATTCTGATTCTGGCAATTTTTTTTGATCGTTGCCCAATTTTGCTTACTATCTTGAGCCACAGCCTTATTTTAAGTGCCTTATGCAGAAATTGGCTGTCCAATGGAATGCACTTTGATTAAACTAGTTGTTCCTGATTTACCAATTGGAACACCAGAGGTAATTACTACTTTATCGCCCTTATTCGCTAAACCCATGTCTACAACTGTGTTCACGACATTGGTAAACATCTCTTCGGCATTGTAGACTGGTGGGATCAACAAAGCTTCTACGCCCCAAGAAAGCGCTAGTTGGCGATAAGTCGTGATGTCAGAGGTAAGGGCAATAATGGGAGAAGTTGGGCGATATTTAGACACCATTCTCGCCGTACTTCCTGATGAAGTGTTACAGAGAATTGCTCGTGAGCCTGTTTCATAAGCGATGCGACAGACGGATTCTGCTACAGATTCAGTCACGCTGAGACTGCCTGCTTCATGACACCAGGCATGTTTGCTACCCTCATCTAGAGCCTGTTCTGTCCGCACGGCGATGTTGTGCATCATCTCGACGGCGGCGACGGGATATTGTCCGACAGCTGTTTCACCAGAAAGCATTACCGCATCTGTTCCATCTAAGATGGAGTTGGCAACATCGGTGGCTTCGGCGCGGGTGGGATCGGGGGCGCTAATCATCGACTCTAGCATTTGGGTGGCTGTAATCACCGGCTTGCCAGCCCGATTGCAACGGCGAATAATATCTTTTTGAATTAAGGGTACTTCGTGAATTGGCACTTCTACCCCTAAATCGCCACGGGCAATCATAATCGCGTCCGCAACCTTCAGAATGGAGTCAAAGTTCTCTACTGCCTCTGCTCTTTCGATTTTCGCAATTAAGCGGATGGAAGCGCCAGCTGCTTCAATCATGCGTTTGGCGGGTTCCAAGTCTTGTGGCGATTGCACAAAGGACACCGCCACCCAGTCTACACCCAACTGAATCCCAAAGCGCAGATCCAGCAAGTCTTTTTCGGTGATCGAACTAACAGGTAAAGGAGTTTGTGGTAGGTTTACTCCTTTGTGCGTAGAAATTAACCCGCCAATTTTTACTTGTGCGCGAATGCGATCGGCATCGCGATCGGTAACAATCAACTTGACGCGACCATCATTTATCAAAATCGGTTCGCCTGGTCGCACCATTGCGAACAAAGTCGGCAATGGTAAGGGTAGTTCGTCGATACTTTCACCCTTTTCTTGCAAAACAAAGGTGACTTCACTACCAGCTTCTAAATTTAACCCGGACGGTGGTAAAGTTCCCAAACGAATCTTTGGCCCGCAGAGGTCTTGCATAATTGCGATCGGCTTTTGCTGCTCAGTGCTAATTTGTCTGAGATAATGAGCAGTTTGGGCGTGGAATTCATAAGCCCCGTGGGAAAAATTCAGCCGCGCCATATTCATTCCAGCTTCTACTAAGCCGTGCAGCTTTTCGGGTGCAGATGTAGCTGGGCCAACAGTACAAATGATTTTGGTTCGACGCATAGGGATTGTGGGTTGAGGAGTAACCTGCAAATTTGGATGCTTCGAGCGATCGCCCAAGCTATTCAAATTAACATGTGCTTTATATCACTGCTTTTTTAAGTAAAGATACTAAATGGCATTTTTTCGCGGTATTTACCATTTGACCCAAATCCCAAAAGTCCCTAGTCAAGAGTCAAAAGCTAATGACTAATGACTAATGACTAATGACTAATGACCAATCAAACCACAGCTGCTGTCGGTGCGAGTTTTTCCTTTTGTGACATAGACAACATCAGGTCAATGACGCGATTTGAGTAGCCCCACTCGTTGTCATACCAGGCAATTACCTTAAAGAAGTTGGAATTCAACTCAATTCCAGCCCCTGCGTCGAAGATACTAGAATGGGTATCGCCTTGAAAATCTGTGGAAACTACTTCTTCATCTGTGTAGCCCAAGATACCCGCTAGTGAACCTGCGGCTGCTTCCTTCATGGCAGCACAGATTTCTTTATAACTAGTAGCTTTGGCAGTTTTGAAAGTTAAATCAACTACAGAGACATCGGGAGTCGGAACTCGTAATGCCATACCAGTCAGCCTACCCTTCAATTCTGGTAAAACCAACGCTACAGCTTTAGCTGCGCCTGTGGAAGAGGGAATAATATTCTGGGTTGCACCTCGACCACCCCGCCAGTCTTTCTTACTGGGTCCGTCTACAGTTGGCTGGGTAGCAGTCATGGCATGGACTGTGGTCATTAAACCTTCAGTCAACCCAAAGTTGTCATTGATCACCTTAGCTATGGGAGCTAGACAGTTTGTAGTGCAGCT
This sequence comes from Nostoc sp., assembly GCF_036916975.1. Classification (GTDB taxonomy): domain Bacteria; phylum Cyanobacteriota; class Cyanobacteriia; order Cyanobacteriales; family Nostocaceae; genus Nostoc. The sequence continues at coordinate 99,375 of NZ_JBALFF010000031.1, read as the reverse complement.
AGCATTGGATACAATTATATCTTTGCTGGGGTCAAATAAGTGATGATTTACACCCATTAGTAGGGTAGAAACCCTATCTGGATCTTTGGTAGGAGCGGAAATTACGACTCGCTTTGCACCTGCTTTCAGGTGGTTTGCGGCTCCTTCGTAGTCGGTGAAAAGCCCGGTAGCTTCCACTACATAATCTGCGCCTAATTGTCCCCAAGGTAACTCTGCTGGGTTCCTCACCGACACGCAAGGAATAAAGTGTCCGTCAATAACGATACCATCTTCCTTGGCTTCAACCTTGAATTTTAATTTGCCGTGGGTTGAGTCGTACTTTAATAAGTAAGCGAGATTATCTGGTGGTACTAGGTCGTTAATGCCGATAAATTCAATGTTAGGGTTATCGATGCCAGCACGAAGCACAAGTCGCCCGATTCGACCGAAGCCATTGATACCAACCTTCAATTTAGTCAAGATTAAACCTACCCTTGTGGAAAGTTGAACAAAAGGAGAAAGTTAAAAGTCAAAATAGATTGCCTTTTACTCTTTACTCTATGATCCTGACAGTATCAGTCAGCTAAGACATATTTACTTGGCATATTTTAAGGATTGGGCAAAACTGTGCTGAGTTAGGAGTTGGGAGTTGGGAGTTTGGAGTTGGGAGTTAGGAGTTAGGAGTTGGGAGTTAGGAGTTAGGAGTTAGGAGTTAGGAGTTGGGAGTTGGGAGTTTGGAGTTGCGAGTGAGGAGTTGGGAGTTGGGAGTGAGGAGTTGGGAGTGAGGAGTTGGGAGTTGGGAGTTGGGAGTTTGGAGTTTGGAGTTTGGAGTTTGGAGTTAGAAGATGTTTTACACGAGTTGCAAAAGTGCGACTCGTTAAATAATTTGCCTTTGTAAGCCACGATTTGTTAGGAGGTAAACAGCAAAAGTTCCTACCCAGTGACTAGCTGCATAATGTTCACTTACAATATCTGCTAGTCGATGCTGACGGTGGTGAAGGGCAGCAGAGCGAAGTGTTTCGATGCGGCGATCGCTATTTGCTAATCTAGAGATGATCCCCTCAAGCATGCAAGCACGACTGAGATTAAGCCCGTAAAAATGGGCTTGCATATAATCTTCAGGATTATCTACTCTGACTGGTTCTAACCAATTTGCAAAATTATCAATGGGTATTTGGGGAAGAAAATCGGTAAGCCAGTCAGTAAAAGCTTTTGTTGGCAAGACTCGCCGCATTAGGTCTGCTTCGGCAAGGCCAGGAGAGAGAAAATCGTAGCCAAGGGGTTCAAATTGTAATGAGTAATTGCGATCGCTAAGATAAAATTGCCGTGCTTTGTTCTCTATTAACTGAATAAATTCAGCATTTTCGGTAATCCGTCCCCAATCTAGCATCAAACCAAGTGCAAAAGCTGTTTGACTATGCATCCCTGTGCGATTTGGGAGTTTCAGCCCGTTAATCCAGCGCTGTAAATTACCTGCAATCAACTTTTCTAGCGGTTCCAATATAACCCGCCATTGTTTCGCTTGAGGATGATTCCACTCGTGAAGTTCCGCAGCCAGTTGTAAAAGCCATGCTACACCATAAGGAAATTCAAAAAAGGGCAACCGTTGAAAATGGGCAATTTCTCCTTGAATTTTCTCAGGTGTTAGGCTTTGCTCAAGTGCTTGCTTTGATGCTGCATTAAAAGAGGCTTCAGGAAAGTGACGCATTAGACGCACCAGCAACCAGTGACCATGTACGGCTGAATGCCAATCTAAACAGCCATAAAAAGCAGGAGTCAATTCACGCGGTGGTTTGATATCCTTGTCGCTATCAGCCCAATAGATACCACTGTGGGGATATTCCCGCCCGATACAATCCAGTACTAATTGAGCAAATTGTGCTGCGATCGCTTCATTTATCTCTAAATTATCCGGTGGCATCGTTACTTAGTACAGCATTCCGTAAAAGCATAGCGTTTTTAATGCAGGGGAACGCATTAACTTTAAAGAGAGAGGTTTTGAATCTTACTCCCCAACACTAGTAAGAAAGGGGCTGTTCTGGTTAGGTCTGTATTAGACTTAGCCGAAGCGATGCTGCCCAGATCCCCGACTTCTTGAAGAAGTCGGGGATCTAAATCCATTTAGTAAGTGCCATTCCACCTAACAATTTGTCTTAACCCAAACATAAGTAAGTCGGCGCAAACAATCATCACTGGTTTGTAGTTGCGCTTTAGCGCTAAAGCGCAACTACGAGCCAAATACAAAGATTTTACTTTTCGTTACATAGTTTGGTTTTTTCTCGCTGACCTACATATTGTGATATAAGTTATTATTTTAAGCAACAAACACTTCCATCACTTCTGCTTCCGGTTTTACCCTAGCTTCTGCTTCCAGAAATCCAGCTACTTGAGCCTCAATTTCATCGCGGACAATTTGGCGATACTCCAAGAAATGCTCAATTTGGGCGCAAACAGCTAAGTAGCTACTCACCCCACCCGGATTATGCTGATACATATTCCACAAGTTGCGCCAGAATTGCCAGCGCGTCTGACGACGTACACCTTGCCGCCAACAAATAATCAGAAACGCTCGGACTACTTTCCAGTTCAATGGTTTCTTGGCAGCTTTGCCCTTTTTCGGGTAGGTTGCTTCGCCCAAAAGCCGGAAATGTTTGTATGTACGTTCCAAAAACCGCTCTGGCTCATACAAATCACAGAACGCCTGCACATATTCACGAGCGATATCTTCTAAGGGTCGAGTTGGGACAAAGTTCATCAACGTGGTTTGGTTGATATTGGCTGATTTGTTGCGGAGTCGTCCTTCCTTTTCTAATCTATGCCAAAGCGCTGTATCTGGAAGCGCTTGCAACATACTAAATAAGGCTGTGGGAATTGCTGTTTCCTCAACAAACTTGACAATTCGTGCGCCTGCTCCTACTTTCTCGCCATCAAACCCAATGATAAAGCCTGCCATAACTCGCAACCCTGAACGGGTAATCCTATTCACCGCCTCAGTGAGCGAGTCTCTGGTATTCTGGTATTTCTGAGTGAAAGTGAGACTTTCTTCGTCGGGGGTTTCAATTCCCAGAAAAACCGCTCCAAAATTACACACTACCATCAAATCCATCAGTTCTTGATCTTGGGCTAAATCAACTGAAGCCTCTGTGGCAAAGGAAAAGGGATAGTTATGTTCTACCATCCAAGGCAGAAGGGACTTTAAAAATAATTTGACATTCCGCTTATTACCGATGAAGTTGTCATCCACCATAAAAATACTGCGTCGCCAACCCAGTTTATACAGATAATCAAGTTCTGCTAATATTTGTTCTGGGTTTTTGGTGCGGGGTTTGCGACCATATAGCACAATAATGTCGCAAAATTCACACTGAAAAGGACATCCACGCGAAAATTGCACCGACATCTCCGCATAGGCTTCAAATTCTAGCAAGTCAAAGCGAGGAGTTGGAGTGTTGGTAACATCTGGTTTTTCACCGCCAGAGCGAAAAATGCCTGTGCGATCGCCCCGGGCGATCGCTGCTACAAATAAGGGTAGGGTAATTTCCCCTTCGTCCAATATCAAGTAATCTGCTCCAGCAGATGTCATTTCATCTGGTAACGCTGTCGGGAAGGGGCCACCCACAGCTACCCGTTTACCTCTCTGTTTTGCTTCTAATATCTGAGAGAGTAAATCCTCTTTCTGCACAATCATCGCCGACATAATAACCAAATCTGCCCAAGCCCATTCTGCTTCCGTACAGACGCGAACATTTCGATCTACTAGCTTATACTCCCATTCTTGAGGTAATATCGCGGCTACAGTTACCAAGCCTAAAGGCGGTAACATTGCTTTACGGTCTAATAAAGCGAGTGTTTTTTCAAAAGACCAGAAACTTTTTGGAAAACGGGGGTATAGAAGTAAAACATTCATATTTGACGCTTATAAACCTTCATTTTAGCTGCTGCTTGAATTTACATACAACTTAGCCACTCTAACAACACATTAGAGGAGCCTTTGTATCCAGTAGCTATAACCTCTACTATGACTGATTTAGACAAAGCAATATTTTTTAAGCACATTCATTCATGATAGATATTTAAAATTTTTTTTACGGATAGATTCAAAAAAATAGAGGAAAATACGGTATGCTTATGACAAGCTCCTAAATCTATATTATGGGGGTTGTAATACGTAAATTTTGAACTGTGAGCGTATCTCTTTTCTTAAGCAAACTCACACACCGTCTTGTATAGAAGCGGTGTGACCTAATTACCTACCATTTGATTAATTATTTAAGAGATTTTCAGGAAATAAATTATCTAATTTTTTAGATTAGACGTCTTACTTGTCCGCAACCAAAGACGCGCTTTTTGGGTCAGCCCACAATAAATAATTGGATATTTTTTCTTTATAAGTTTCTAACAAAATAATTAATGTTTTCTAACTTAAGATTACGCAAATGGCAAGTAATATACATTTAACTGATAAATAGTTCTTTGACTGAGACTCAGCTTAGGTATTAGTTATAGGACTTACGCTTTCAAGGCAGTGAAAGTCCTGATTTCCTGTAGGGACAATTCATTAATTGCCCCTACATTTGGTACTTGATGCGTAAGTCCTAAGTTAGTGAGAAATTCAGGAGAAATAATATGGCTTTTATTTTCGGCACTACAAGTCCTGACAACAAAAATGGGACTTTGGGAGATGACACGATAGTTGGTTGGGCTAATGGTGGTAATGTCAATAGTCCGTCCGGTAACGATACCTTAAATGGTTTGGCTGGTAACGATTCACTTAATGGTGGGACGCTAAACGATAGTCTAGTCGGTGGACCTGGCAATGACACACTTAATGGTGGCACAGGTATCGACATCTTGGATGGGGGAACAGGCGACGACACTTACATTATTGACAATGTTGGTGACACGATTAGGGAAGCTATTAATTCAGGCACAGATAGCGTTCGGTCTTCTATCAGCTACACACTGGGCGCAAATCTGGAGAACTTAACACTAGCATTCGTAGGTAACGCCACTGACGGTACAGGTAACAGTCTTAACAACTTCATCAATGGTAATGGTCTTAACAACACTCTGAATGGAAGAGCGGGCGATGACACGCTAGATGGTAATTTAGGCGATGATATCCTCAATGGTGAGGACGGCAATGATAGCCTACAAGGCGGGCCTGGCAATGACGTACTCAATGGTGGGGCTGGAAACGATATCCTCATCGGTGTTTATCCTGGTAGTCTGGTTCCACCGGGGCTAGGGGAAACTGATATCTTAACTGGCGGGGCTGGCGCAGATACATTTGTCTTAGGGGACGCTTCAAATATTTTCTACGACGATAACAACCCTACGACTACTGGTTTTGGGGACTTCGCTACTATTACTGACTTCGACTCTAGCCAAGATCAAATTCAACTCAAAGGAACTCCACAGGACTACCGCCTGCAAGTTTCTGGAAACAACACACGAATATTTTCACGGCAATCGGGACAGGTAGATGAGCTAATAGGTATTGTGCAGGGAAAAACCAATCTCAGACTTAGTAGCGATGACTTCCTTTACTATGAGCGGGAAAATGCTGGAGAAGCTACAAACAACACACTAGGGAATCCTGAAGATTTAGGTTCTTTCTCATCAGGCTCAAAAGTTAATATTTCAGGCCAGTTAACAACAGTTCAATCGAGTAGCAATCCTGATGTTGACATTTTTACATTTTATTTACCAAATCCAGGAACCGTCACTATCAACATAGCGACATCCGGGAAGGCAAATATCGGACTGTTTAACTATGGGACTTTAGTGACCAGTCAAAATTCGTCATCAGTCACTGGTTTAGTGAGTGCAGGTCAGTACTCAGTTTCAGTGAGCAAAGATTCTTTCTTGCCTCAAAATAATGGAACTTTCTTTGGTACCAACTCTGAACCTGATTTTTCTTATACGCTAGGAGTCGGTTTTACAAGATAAGAACTTTATCAACTTAAGGGGTACTGACTAGGGAGACACAGTGATGTGTCTCCCGTTAGGCTATTACTCCTGAAAGCGGGTGCAGTATTGTTAAATGAAAGCTATGCTTAGTTTCAACTTTCAGATACCGTTCTTGTAAGGGTTGCCACTTCTGCCACGACTGATAGCGATTTTCAGTTAACAAAGTAGCAAGGGTAGGTAACTCATTCTCAATTTCTGACTTGAAGACATTTGTAAGCCAGTCAGTTAAAACAGCACTATCTTGCATCGTACCCAAAATTTCTTGGATATTTTTCACTTCTGTAAGGTAAGCTGCGTAAGACTCGCCATATAAGTCAGTAAATAACTCCATTTGGTAGCGTAGACGTTTAGCTTCTTTTCGCAAACTGTGAATAATTTCACCTTCTGTTGTTAATTGTTTTTCTATCTTTTCTGGTTTCCAGTTCTTCTGGATTATCACTTCTGATTCTACAAATTGGGTGCCAACTAGCCAACCCGGATGCAGTAAGAAATTACTGACTTCTGGTAAAAGTAAATCTGGTAGGATCTGCTGAATGGTAAAAGATGCCAAAGGTTGATAGCTGGGTTTCTCTAACCATTTGTCTAATACATCTTTTAAAGACTTGTAAGATTCATCTTTTAACGTTTTTTGCACATCCGATAGTACATCTTCACGTTGTTTCGCCAAAGCTGTAAAAGCTGTTTTTAGAGATTCCTGTTCTTTGCGGGGTAAGTTTGGTTTATAATCGTTTTCCAAACTTTCTTTGAGTACATCTAAATCTCTCAAACTACCAAGACGACGGGCTATTTTACCGATATTTTTATCGTTGACTGGTTTCGGCACATCCACCGCTAGCCCAAAGCTAGTTACTGCTGTCCGTAAGCGACGCATTCCCACTCGCATTTGGTGCAGCGCTTCTGGATCTTCATCTTTCTTTACTGATTTTTCGTACTTCAAGGTTTTCTTAAAGTGTTTTTCAATTGCTTGGTAGGCGTAGTCTCCTAGAGTTTTTACCGTGGGTTGTGTGGCTAATTTCATAATTGATCTTAAATGACGATTACCTCATGAGGTTATTGCATAATAACATTAGTTAAAAATTTCTATCTAGTTTTGATATTTCTTATTCAATGAATATTATTAAGTATGCTAACGAGCATTAATACTTGCATCCTCTTAGAGAAATATCCAATATCTATCAAAGGTCTAAAGAGCAGATTCACCCTGGCGATTTTATCTGACTTTTCCCGGTATCTGGAAAACCTCACTTCTATTTCTCTCTTCCTTTAAGGAAAGAGACTTTGATTTTTTCCCCTTAGAGGTTGAATGAACAAGTCTAATATGTTACTCACTTGGGCGATTGTAAATCGCGGCTACACAGACTAAACCCACCTCCGTGGGTTTGAAATCCTTGATGAGTGTGTTAGTTTGCACAGACGGACGAGAGCCTGTGTAGTAGCGAATTATATTCGCCCAAAACTTGTTCATTCATCCTCTTAGACTCTCAAGAAGGCGGTTAGGTTAATCGTTAGCTTTTCCACATAACCTGAATTGCCCGGAGATTTTAGATGTCCGATAGCTTCTAAAAATATTAAGTAAGTGGGTCAAATTAAATATAAAACCTCACCCTGCTTGCGGCTTCCCTCTTTGATGCTTTGGAGAGGGATTGAGGGTGAGATTTTATCTTATGTTAATTACGCCTACCTACTTAAGGATGATATTAAATCATTTCTGATGATAATATCATTAATTTTTGTGCGATCATAAAATGTCAAGCTCAAATTAGCTAAATTAAGTTTTATTGACTTTTGTAGATAATTTGAAAGCACACATTTTGAATTATTAAAGGTTAGTGGAGATTGCTTGTACAGGACAGGTAGGGATACATTGTTCGCAGACGATACAACGCGATCGCGTGAATGTGAGTTTGTATGTCTCTGGGTGGAGGGTGAGGGCTTCGGTAGGACAAACCCCAGTACACAAGCCACAGTGGACACACACATCCTCGTCGATCGCAATTTCGCCTAATGTATAAGAAACATTAACATGGCGCGATCGCATCCACTCGATCGCCGCATCTAATTGATCGATATCTCCCAATAGTTCCACTACCAGTTTGCCAATTTGATTTGGCGCAACTTGGGCGCGGATAATATTAGCAGCAACGTTGAACTCTTTGGCCAGTACGTAAGTGACTGGCATTTGTACGGCGCGTTTTGGGAAGGTAAGGGTTACTCGTTTTTTCACAGGTTTAGCAGAGGGTTTCTTCTGTTGTAGCGTATTGATCTTTATAAGCAGAGGAGCCTACGGTGTACACACACGTATAGGGCGCAAGGGTTCCAATTCTTCCAGCCCTATAAATACCTAAATTTTGGGCAACTGGAAACTTTATTTATATCACTAAATTTTAGGGCTAGGGCAACGAAACCAAGTTTTAGGTAGGATTTCAAGACTACTAATTAATGGATTCCCAAGAGATAGCCAATAGATTTAATGACGCTCAAATAGAAATTACCTTCTCTTTCGCGGAATAGTTCAAAGGCAGAACCAGGCGTGCCAAAAAATGGTCTGAGAGTCCATCCTAACTGACTACCGACGAAAGCGTAAAGAAATAGCCAAAATTGTAAAATCTTCTGGCGTGTCTTGCTACCTTCATTATCTTGTTCTAAAACTAAATTTGTGGCTTGATATAAAGACGAAATACCAATAAATCCAGTTAATGCAAATATGAATACATTTAACAGAATTAAAAATTGGTAGTTCTTGGTGGTAATTAAGAAAAAGAGGGTGATTGGTGCAAAGCTGAATAAAAGTACACTCGTAACTGAAACAGCAGTTAAAACTAATGCTAAATGTTGTCCAAAAGTCCGCTTTGAACCAAAAATAACGTTAGCAAAGTACAATGTTGGGATACAAATTAGGAGTGTAATTAAATAAAGGGCTGGAAGTTTAATAGCGGAAGACAAAGCTTGCATCCAACTATGGTATGCACCAATGATTCCGCCATACGCGGCGAGAAATAAGGAACTGCAAACTAGTAGAGAAATAATTTTATTTGGTAATCTCGTACCTTGGCGAACTTCCTCTAAAAATCCTTGGCGATCGCGCAGAAAACCAATCAGTATTGCAAAGTATTTGATTCCTAAAGATTTGCGTTCAATCATGTTATCCTCACACAGCTAAAATTCTAAGTTTGATCGGGAGCATCCCGTCAGGTGCAAAAACTTTGTGTTTGCCCTCATCCCCTAACCCCTTCTCCCAAAGATGGGAGAAGGGGAACTAGAATTATGTCTCCCCTCTCCCATCTGAAGGGAGAGGGGCTGGGGGTGAGGGAAAAGATTTAAGCCAAAATTGGGATGCTCCCGTTTAATCTGAGTAATCACCGCCAGAACCATACTTCCAAGCATCAATTAAACGATGCCAATAATATTGTTGTTCTTTTGGTTGATTCTTAATCCATATTTCTAACATTGGACTTAGCCAAAACAAGGCAGTGTATACACCTAAATTACTGTAATGTAACATCCAATTTAACAAACTTGTCAAACCTACTTGGGGAATTATCTTGGCAACTAATACCGGATGATCTAAACCAGTTTTTAAGAGTGTTTTTGTTAGTGCCGAAAACTGTACTATATCCTGTAAAAATGGTTTTAGCACTGGTGTACCCAACTGTTGCATTTCTTCAAATACCGCCGAGAGGAGTTGGTTAATTTGATCTGGAGCAATTTTCTGATTTACACCAACACTCATCGCCTTTTGAAACAACCAGGTAACAGTCAAACTTGGTTGATAGGGTTGTAGTAGTGATAAATCCTTTGCAGATAATTGTTCTGTTTCTAGTGCTTCGTAAATACCAAACGTTAAACGCTTCAGGTGACGCACCATTGCCCCAAAACCACCAAAACTCAAAGGAGATTGACTACCACTGCTATCTCCGGCTGGTAGAATGCGACTCCAAGGGGTTTTGATGGGGCTTTGGCGATAGGTGGGAAAGAAACCAAATAGCGATCGCTGAAATTTCAGTTTGCTCAACTCCACTCCCTGATATTCTGGTAATAGACGCAGATAGTCCTCAAATAGAGCTTCTAAACTTAAACGTTGGGGATGTGCATCCATATAAGTAAATAAATAAGTTGTTCTCCCATCTCTGGCGGGAAAAGCTTCCCAGAAGTACTGACATTGCTTTTGCAAAGCTGTAAATGATAATATTAAATCGCCTGAGTTATTTTCTGCAAAACCTTGGGCGCAACTTCCGACAACTAAGCACAGTGCATCTGGTTTTTTGCCTTGACGGGCTTGTTGAGTGATGGGCGAAAGATGTCCCATTGCGTCGATTAATAAGCGAGTTTTAAATTGGTTATTTACCATCACCCCATCTGGATGAATCACCGCTTCAGTAAAGGGTGTGTTTTCTAACAACTTTCCACCTGCGGCGATAAATCGAGTTTTTAAAGTAGCTAATAGATAAACTGGATCTACACCAATATTCAAAACATCCTCTACCCAAACTTCTGCACCGCCAGCAAAACTAACTCGCGCTGGGTTATATTGAGTTGCGATCGCACTCTCTAATTCTTCCTCAGTCAGCAAGTTTAATTCTACAAATACATCTAATTCTTTGCGAGAAATATTCCACTCTTGTTCCCTCCCCCGCAAAATACCTCGTTCCATCAACGTTACCCGCAGTCCCTTTACCGCCAAGGCGCAACCAATTAAAATACCTAAAGTGCCACCGCAGATAAGCAAATCGTTGTCTACAACACCTAAAGGCTGTTGATTTTCTTTAACTAAGGTTGGGATAGGTGCGGAATTTTCGCGCAGAGATGTTAAGATGCGATCGCTTTGGCGTAACCCTGCTAAAACATCGCCGGGTAATTGGGAAAGAATTTCTTCTGTTAAAGACATTTTGGAAAAACTCAACTCTACATTCCAAAATTACCTGAGAATGAAGAAAGTAGATATGATCGTGGCCAGATAAATCGTAATTGGAAGAGGACTTACACAAAAGAGATCCCCCCTAACTCCAGGGCTATTTAGTTCTAGACATAAACCGCCCAGAACTAAAGTTCCGGGCTAATAGCCCAAGTCCACTAAAGTGGACTAAAAGCCTTTAAGTAATCGGACAGAAATATTTACATATTAGGTTTTAGGCTACATAAGGGTTTCAGGTCGAAATTTGTGTAATTAATTTTGTCTTACTACTTATTAGTCGTCTTTAGACGACTTTTGCTATTAGCCTCAGAATTTATTCTGAGGCAGGGCTATTTCATTCTCATCTAGTCCGCCTCAGAATGAATTCACCAGGCGTATAGCGAAAGTCGTCTAAAGACGACTAAGACTCATGTTTTAGTCCGTTTTAACGGACTTTAGCTATTAGACCTGAACTTTAGTTCTGGGCGGTTTATGTCTAGAACGAAATAGCCCTGATATCAAGGCAATGAAATTCGCAGCGACACAAACGAACTCTGCTTTCGCCCATTAATTTTCAAGCGTTGAGACAGATGGAGTAAATCAGTTAACTTTTTTAAAAGTACCAGTAATTACTGAACCTGGATTGGTTTGGAAAAGAAAGATTTCCTTGCCACCATCAACAATAGTACCACTTAAAAAAACGTTCTCATTAAGACTACTTGTGAATACTATCTGCACTGTACAATCTTTTTTAACATTATAGGTTCCTGATATTGTCCTGTTTGTAAATATACTACCGTTACTGCTAACAGCATCTGTTCCTTGAAAATTTCCGTTTCCATTAAGCTGGACTAAACCAACTACAGCTATAGGCGTTGCTGAAAACGTCCCAGTCAATTTACTTCCATAGCTACCTTTTATGGTTGCATTATTACAAGAAGGCGTAGCTTGGGCGTTCACCTTTTGAGAGATAGCATCTGAAATCGTCAATGCTGACACAGTACCAATTATTAACGTCGTAAAAAAGCCTTGGATTTTAAAGTTCATCATATTCATGAAATCAAGCCACACTTGCGTAAACATTGACACTAGAAGATTACTATTGAATGGCTTAACTTGTAAATCTCACTAGAAAGTAAAATTTTTTACACCAAATCTATTTGCGCCCACAAAGTCTTTGCTACCTTTGAACTTGCGTCCTTGGAGATTTTGACCGGAGAAATCTAAAGTCATGTTCTACTTAACAGAGGTGAGCAAATTCAACTACACGCTCACCCCTGTAAATTCAAGAAGCGATCGCTTACCTCATCCTAGTCCAACTGCTAGACTACCACAACATGAAACCTACCCCTATCATTTGATGATATACCAAATACCGTTATTACTTTGACGTAAAATCTGGTATTTTTGCTCAACAAATTCTATCAGTTTAGGAAAACTTTTTTTGATTATAGCCTGGGGAACATAATCAATAAAGATATAAGGAGGCTTTGATAAATCTAACTGCTCTATAAGTGCTAACCATTGCTCAGGCAGATAATATTCAAGCGCCCAACCACGTAGAATTGTTGCTTGATTCCGACCAGAAAAGTAGTAAATAGATGGATCGCCAGCTACGTAAATATCACCACTAAGGCTTCCTGGTTGAGATATCAAGTTAGCCTCTGAATGAAGGGATGGATATTTTTTTCTAAAGATAGTCTGATATTTCAATCGTGTATCTTCAGTTAAAGCAAAGTTATTATTAACCAGAGCCACGCTCTTTTTTATAAGAGTGGATGATAATGGTAAGAACAATAAAAATATTAACAGAAATGTCGGCATTTGGGAACTTAATTCTTTTAAAGAGTCCCATAATACATCTAACCCTTTAGTTGCTAAAATACCTATAGGTACAAACAATAGTAAAAAATGATATTCCCAAAATCCTTTATATTGTAGAGCAATAACACTCAAACCAAAAAAACACCAAACAACAAGTAACAAAGTCAATACATTTTTAGATTTACGCAATGAAGCATCTATTGCAATAAGAGTTATTAAAACTAAAGGGTAAAAATTCTGTAAAAACCATTTTATTCCCGAAACTAAGTCCTTTGGATTTAATGCAGAATTAGCAAGAATAAGAGGTGGATATATAAAAAATGTCTGATACACTATTGAAAAACTATTATACCAAGCAAAGTAGCTGGCAAGGACTAAAAGAGGAAAGATAATCCCTAGAAAAATTGGCAAACAAATCTCAATAAATATTTGTTGAATGCCCTGCCGTTTTATTAATAGAGAATACATCAATATAGTCAGCCAAAACGAAACTAATATCAGCAAAAATATTAATTTAAATAGGAGGACAATTCCGCCAATAAAGCCTGAGAGTAAAAGCAGGATAAATCTTTGCTTTCCTTCGCTTTTAAAAGATTTAAAAGTTAGCCAAAGACAAAGGAATAATGGGAAACCAACCAGCGCTTCCACTTGAGTAAGATGCCAAGCGCCGGAAACAACATAGTAAACACCAACTGTTAACAAAGGTACTAGGCTTGCAATTATCTGATGCCGAAAATAGCTTTTTAAAGTCAGCAGCAATATTATCGAAAAAAATACCATGTAAATAAGTTCAAAGGCATGGATGCCAATCTCATTAAAACCGAACAAAGTTCCCGCCAAATAATAAAAGCAGAAAATCCCCGGTTGTTTTACATCCCAAAAATCACGATAGAGTACCTTTCCTTGTTGCATCTCTAAAGCACCTAGCCTAAAAAATGCTTGATCTCCATCAAATGGAAAAGGTAAATGCACAAGCCCAATTATCACAATAATAATTACAACTATAAAGTCAATTTTATTTAATTTAGTAATACTAATCATGAGACTTTTCATTTCAATATAAGTAACTATCCCGCCCTAGTAAATATCCTAGCGAGATAACAGTAAATATGTAGCTTGTTTATCACTCTTATTGTTTAGATAATGTTTATAAACTATAAAGAAACTGTAACCGCAAATGGCTACAAGCCTCTTGTTACTTAACTTTAATCTTAACTTGGCGATGACTTTTTAGAGTTTGCAAATGTTTGCAGTGTAAGCAAAACTCCATATTCATATATTGCTTCAATAAGCAGGTAGGCACGAAAAAACTAAACTATGTAAAGATAAATAACTCGAATGGATTACTAACGGAACGTCTAAACTGTTACTTTGATTGGCTGCAAGTATATTGGCCAGTGTGTGGTGTGTGTCTTAAGTATTAATGTAGATATAGACACAGCAAAATAACTTGCATTACCGGAAATACTAATGAACCGCTCGAAAATAATTGCCATTGTTACAGGTGCGATTTCGGTCATTTTAGCGATCGCTTACCTGATCTTAGTCCAACTGTTGGACTACCGAGACATGAAACCCGCACCTATGAGCCAATTTAGCCAAGCGCCTGCAATTATTTCTTTTTGTTGGCAAATTGACAAAATTACCCAAGTGTGATTTCTTTAGCTGAATTTTAGAGACGCAAAGGACTTGCGTCTTTTATCATTTATGTCAATAAGTAAAAACTCATGATAAATACAGTTAATTCATAGATAAAAAACAATAGCTATTATTGATTACTCCAATAGTCTCTTATATAAGATTTATTTACAGTAGTTATCTCAAATTTATTTAGATAACTTAATTCCATTTGGACAAATATAACGGTAAGCTATTTCTAACAAAATTAAATAAAGATAAAGTTGTCTGATGTGCGATGCCGATAGCGAGTTTGCGTTCGCTTTTAGCGTCTCGTAGAAATCGCTGGGTTAGCAGGGATCAACGCTAGTTGACTCAAAACCCCAAACTTTGGATGAAAATATAGAGGTAAGTTGATGGCTCAGTTTCTACTTGAGACTGTTTGGCTAGTTCCGTGCTATGCCTTAATAGGTGGCTTATTAGCCGTACCTTGGTCGCCGGGGATCATTCGGAAAACGGGGCCAAGACCGGCAGGTTATGTAAATTTGGTAATGACATTTTTGGCGTTTGTACATAGTGCGATCGCTTTACAAGCAACTTGGAATCAACCAGCCCAAGAAGTATTTATTCCTTGGTTATCAACAGCTGGTTTAAACCTCACCATTGCTTTAGAAATATCCTCGGTGAGTGTCGGCGCTGTAGTTGTGATTGCTGGCTTGAATTTGCTAGCGCAGATTTATGCTATTGGTTACATGGAAATGGATTGGGGTTGGGGACGGTTCTATTCCTTATTAGGATTATTTGAAGCGGGATTATGTGCGCTTGCTTTATGTAATAACTTGTTCTTCAGCTATGTAATTTTGGAAGTTTTGACGCTGGGAACCTACCTACTAGTGGGCTTATGGTTTAGCCAGCCGTTAGTAGTCTCAGGTGCTAGAGATGCTTTCTTAACTAAGCGGGTAGGAGACTTATTCTTACTAATGGGCGTGTTGGCATTATGGCCCTTAGCCGGAACTTGGAGTTATCCAGAACTAGCCAAGTGGGCGGCTACTGCTAACGTCAACCCGACAACAATGACACTGGTAGGTTTAGCCTTAATTGCTGGGCCGATGGGTAAATGCGCTCAGTTCCCTCTGCACCTGTGGTTGGATGAAGCGATGGAAGGCCCAGTTCCCAGTACGATTTTGCGGAATTCGGTAGTAGTAGCTAGTGGTGCATGGGTGCTGATTAAATTGGAACCAGTGTTAACCATCTCGCCCATAGTTTCCTCAGCTATGGTGGCTATTGGGGTAGTGACAGCGTTGGGTGCTTCTTTAATTGCGATCGCTCAAATTGATCTTAAACGCTGCCAATCGTATTCTGTCAGTGCCTACATGGGTTTAGTATTCATTGCTGTAGGAGTGCAACAATACGAAACGGCGCTATTGTTAGTACTCACCCATGCGATATCCGCAGCCCTGTTGGTGATGAGTACTGGCGGAATTATCTGGAATAGCATCACCCAAGACGTAACCCAATTAGGGGGATTGTGGAAACGTCGCCCGATTTCAGCAATAGCTTTTATCGTCGGGACTTTGGGATTAATTGGTTTTCCACCACTGGGTAGCTTTTGGGCGTTGGTGAAACTAGTAGATGGGTTGTGGGAAACGCAACCTTGGCTAGTGGGAGTAGTGATAGCAGTAAATGCTTTGACAGCCGTGAGTTTAACCAGAGAATTTGGTTTAATTTTTGGCGGTAAACCTACACAAATGAGTCAGCGATCGCCTGAAGCCCACTGGCCGATGGTTTTGCCAATGATGATTTTAGTGGGTGTCAGTCTACATCTTCCTTTAGTGTTGCAAAGCTTATCACTTTTACCAGATTGGGCAAGCCTAAATAAAGATGTCGCATTGCTTTTAATTTGGTCGAGTATTTTCGGTTGCAGTATAACTGGTGTGATTTATTTAGGCAACATTCCTAAACCGATTCGCCTCCCTTGGCAAGGGTTACAAAATTTATTTGCATACGACTTTTACACCCCCAAACTCTATAAAATGACCATAATTTTTGGAGTTGCCAAAATTTCCCAACTTGCGGATATGATTGACCGCTTTGTAGTCGATGGCATCGTTAATTTTGTTGGTTTATTTTCGCTATTAGGTGGTGAAGGTCTTAAATACAGTACATCTGGTCAAACCCAGTTTTATGCCTTAACCGTCCTTCTCGGAGTAGGTGTTTTAGGAATGTGGGTAACTTGGCAATTTTGGGGAGTGCAGTTTTTAAATTTGGTTTTCCCAATTGCGACACTTGGGTAGCAGTAACTATCCTAACTAAAAGTTAACAGTTTGATATTTTGAGAAGAATTCCATGAGCAGACAACATCCCCAAATCAATCTTTCCAGAAGAAGTTTATTCAAGTTTGGTGCAGGTGCGATCGGTACAGGTGTATTGACAGCCGGACTTAGCTCTAACTTACTTGCAGCCGAGGAGAAAGCCCCAGCCCAAGATGATATTACCCCCGACAAGGCATTGCAAGAATTATTAGATGGGAATGAAAGGTTTGTCAAAAATAAACGTAAAAGCCCCCACCAAACCCATTCGCGTTTAGTCGAAGTTGCCAAAGGACAAAAGCCCTTTGCTTCTATTCTAGGCTGTGCAGATTCACGAGTGCCTTCAGAGATTGTTTTTGACCAAGGACTTGGAGATTTATTTGTCTGCCGTGTCGCTGGTAATATTGCCACACGAGAAGAAATTGGTAGCCTAGAATTTGGTAGTTTAGTATTAGGTTCCAAAGTCATAATAGTAGTGGGGCATGAAAGATGTGGTGCAGTAAGTGCCGCAATCAAAGGTGCTGAAGTACCAGGACAAATTGGCAGTTTGCTTGAGGCAATTAAACCAAGTGTAGAAAGCTCAAAAGGAAAATCAGGAGATAAGTTAGAAAATGCTTGTAAAGCAAATGTTTTAGCACAAATTGAAAAATTGAAATCATCGTCAGTTTTATCTGATTTAATCAAGGCAGAAAAGCTGAAAATAGTCGGGGGTTATTACGATTTAGATACTGGTAAAATCAGCATAGTCAGTTAGATTTTTTGTCCTTTGTCATTAGTCAGTAAGTAATAAAGGACAAAAGACAAAGGACGAAGGACAAAGAAGAAAGGACAAAGGAC
Organism: Nostoc sp.; assembly: GCF_036916975.1. GTDB lineage: Bacteria > Cyanobacteriota > Cyanobacteriia > Cyanobacteriales > Nostocaceae > Nostoc. The sequence goes on along the minus strand of NZ_JBALFF010000031.1, from coordinate 81,945 downwards.
AAAAATTACCATGTTAAGTGTTTTGATTTGGCTTCCAATTTTAGCCGCCGCTATCATAGCAATATTACCTGTAAGTATCCCTAAACATCGCATTCGTTTAACAGCATTAATTTTTTCGGGAATAGTTTTCTTCTGGAACCTGTTTATCCTGCTAAAATTTGATATCAGCAATCCAGGGATGCAATTTAAAGAGTATTTACCCTGGAACGAAACCCTTGGATTGAGCTATCAAATAGGTGTTGATGGGCTTTCTATCTTAATGTTGGTGTTAAATAGCCTGCTCACCTGGATTTCTATTTACAGTAGTAGTAAAGAAACTGAACGCCCCCGGTTATTTTACTCCATGATTTTATTAGTTAGTGGAGGAGTCGCAGGTGCTTTTCTAGCAGAGAATTTACTACTATTCTTCCTGTTTTACGAACTAGAATTAATCCCCTTTTACTTACTAATTTCCATTTGGGGAGGGTCAAAACGGGGTTATGCTGGGATTAAATTCCTGATTTATACTGCTGTTTCAGGAGCATTAATTCTGGCAACATTCTTGGGTATGGTATGGCTGAGTGGTTCTACCAATTTTGCTTTTGACGCATTCTCTACAGAAAATCTATCAACAGCAAAACAACTCCTTTTACTAGCAGGGATAGTATTAGGTTTTGGGATTAAAATTCCTTTAGTTCCCTTCCATACTTGGCTACCGGATGCTTATGTTGAAGCTTCAGCACCAATTGCGATTCTTCTCGGTGGCGTGTTAGCAAAGTTGGGAACCTATGGATTGTTGCGATTTGGCTTGGGTATGTTTCCCCATGCTTGGAGTATTATTGCGCCGACATTGGCAATTTGGGGAGCAGTCAGCGCTATCTATGGAGCAGTAGTTGCGATCGCTCAAAAAGATATCAAGCGCATGGTAGCATACAGTTCTGTTGGTCACATGGGCTATATCGTGCTAGCTGGTGCTGCTAGTACTCCCTTAGCACTCGTTGGTGCAGTCGCCCAAATGTTTAGCCACGGTATCATTCTGGCGATTCTCTTCCACTTGGTGGGAGTCGTAGAAGCCAAAGTTGGCACCCGCGAATTAGATAAACTCAATGGTTTGATGAGTCCCATCCGCGGCTTACCTCTAATTAGCGCTTTACTAGTTTTAAGTGGGATGGCTAGTGCAGGTATTCCCGGTTTAACAGGATTCATTGCCGAATTTATCGTCTTTCAAGGTAGTTTCTCTGTCTTTCCGATTCCGACAATTTTGTGTGTAGTAGCTAGCGGATTAACCGCAGTTTATTTTGTCATCCTCCTCAACCGCACTTGTTTTGGCAGACTTGATAACTTCGCCTACTATCCTAAAGTTATTTGGTCTGAGAAAATACCAGCTTTAATTTTGGCAGCTTTTATCATCTTTTTGGGAGTACAACCCACTTGGTTAGTCCGTTGGAGTGAATCCACAACTACAACAATGGTGGCTGCAATTCCCTCCTTAGAAAAAACCGTAATCTCGGAAGTAGCGCTGAAATAGATTACAGTTTCTTCCTCTTTAACAAACTTTGGGGGTTTAAGTCCTACCCTTTGAAGGACAGCGCGAATTGAACGCCTCAGCTAAATCGCACGTTGTAATGCGAGTCGGAAACCGTCCCCACAACAGCACTCAACTCTTAGAGACGCTTTGTGCGTTCGTCACAAAACGTAATTACGAATTACGAATTACGAATTACGAATTACGAATTATTTAACATTCCCCATTCCTGATTACCATGACAGCAATTAAAACAGCAATTAAATTACCTCCTTCCAAGCACGAATTTGCTGAAGTAATTCACCGCTTTGAAGCAGGCGGTGCAATGTTACCCGATACTCCAGAAAATTTGATGCAAATCATCGGTTTATATAAAGCTTATGCTGTACCGATGGATTTTTACTGGCGCGACCTACTTTATATTGCTGAAAACGAATTTTTAAACCCGCTTCCCTTCTTTAAATACTTCTTACCCAAAAAGTATTTAGAACTGCATAATCATTATGCTGGTGATGATGCCGATTTGCGAATTTGGCGCGGCGAAGCTACTGCACATCCAGAACTTTTGGCATTTATTGAAAAGGGCGAAACTTTCAAAATGCCGAAGTTATTGCATCACTTATTCCACGATCGCATTAACATGGAATTTGCCGAAGCTTGTATGCGGGCGATGTTATGGCACAGAGGGATGGGTGGACAATTTGACCCTTACCTAGATTCAGAAGAATACAAAGCCAACGCTGACAAGGCAATTAAAGCTTACTTCCAAGGGAACCCGGTAATGCTGGGACTTTACAACCTGTTCCCCGATATGTTTTTGGAACAGTGCCGCCAGATGTCATACTACGCTAATCTGGGCTTATTCTGGGAAGTCATGGCCCCAGTGTTCTTTGAAATGTCCGATCGCTATGACGAAGGTACCATTAGCAGCGTCCCAGAGGCAATGAGTTTCTTAGTTAATGGTATATTTGCGATCGCAGGTCGTCCCATTTACCATCACGTTTATATTCGTGGCGAATGTTACGAAATTGTCCCCAAATCCAAGGGTTTTATGTGGCTATATGAAGCAGCATTACCTTATGTAGAAGCTGTTTTCTACCGCACCGCACCCTTCCGGGGGACAAAATCTTATAATGCTCAAGCGCGTCAAGTACCAGAAGACCAGAAAGACTTTCACTATGGTATTCTTTACGCTGATGTATTTCCAGTGGGTACTGCTGGCATTCCCCCGACATTATTAATGCAAGATATGTTGCACTTTTTGCCCCCATATCTTATTGATTACTACAGCCAACATTGCCGGGGTGAAGAAGATATGTTGATTCAGTTGGGAGTTAGTTTTCAACGGTCAATGTACTGTGTTACTTCTGCGGTAATTCAAGCCTTGAGAACGGCACTTTTATATCCTTTAGATGACCCAAATCCCAAGCATTTACAAGCCAATCGAGATTTTTTTGAGATGCAGCTAAATCGCTTTACTCGACCCGACTATAATATTCGTGATGCTGCTCGTTTGGGGAGTATTCAAAAGCAAGATTATAGATAAGTAGGTAGGCGTAATTAAATATAAGATAAAACCTCACCCTCTATCCGGCTTCCCTCTCCAAAATATCGGAGAGGGATTGAGGGTGAGGTTTTATTTTTAATTTGACCCACTTATATCATGTCCGCTTGATTACTTACTAAATCCGAAGAACCCCACCCCGCCAAAGCTACGCTTTGTCTCCCCTCCCCGCTTGCGGGGAGGGGATTAAGGGGTGGGGTGCAATGACTGTGGGAATCATAACTAATTATGCGGACATGATATTACTTAAGTAGGTAGGCGTAATTAAATATAAGATAAAACCTCACCCTCAATCCCTCTCCGATATTTTGGAGAGGGAAGCCGGATAGAGGGTGAGGTTTTATATTTAATTTGAACCACTTACTTATCAACTAAATTTTTGAAAAGCGAATGTTCCCGAATTCTATCAAAGTCTGGGTCAGTTTTAGCAAGTTCCCAGAATATATCTGGTTCGCCTTTTATTGATTGCTGTAAATTTTGAATCGCCAAAGCTACATTACTTTGCAGCGCATAACAACAAGCTTTGTTGTACCAGTATTCAGGATAATCAGGCTTGATTTCAATTGCTTTGTTATAGACAACTAACGCTTCTTCATATCTTTGTAATTCCATTAAAGCGACACCTTTAAAATTCAAAGCGTCGGTATTATCTGGTTTTAGTTCAATAACTTTGTCATAAGCGGCGATCGCATCTTCATACCGATGTAAATAATAAAGTGCATTGCCACGATCTAGCCAAAAACCATAAAAGTCAGAATCGATTGCGATTGCTCGTTCATAAGAGTCTACAGCTGCTTGATAATCTTGCTGTATTGCTAAGGTTTTTCCTCGTAACCACCAAGTATTGCTATCATCTGGTCTAATTGCAATCACTTTATCATAGGCAGCGATCGCTTGATCGTAACGCTGTAATTTTGCCAAAATTTCGCCTTGATTATACCAAGCTTGGTAGAAATCTGACTGGATGGCGATCGCTTGGTCGTATGCTGCTAAAGCTTCTTCGTATTTTTCTAAATCTTTAAGAACAATTCCTCGATAATACCAAATTTCTGGATCGTCAGATTTAATTAAGAGTGCTTTTTCATAGGCTATAATTGCCTCTGCATATCTTTGTAAAGAATAAAGCGAATAACCACGCCGAAACCAAGCATTAGGGTAGTCTGATTGAATTTGAATAGTTTGGTCAAAGGAGGCGATCGCTTCCTCATGTTTATTTAAAAAATAAAGCGCATAGCCTCGCCAATACCAAACATCAGCATTTTTAGGTTGCGTTTTAACAATTTTGTCATAGCAGGCGATCGCTTGCTCGTATTGTTGCGAAGAAAATAGGCGATCGCCTTGGCGCTGTAAATCTCTGTTTTTATCTCTAAATATCCATAATACCAAAATTATTCCTAGTACTAAATACTGTGATGACTGTCTAAATATCCCATTAGCTATAATGGCTAAGTCTAGCGGAATGCCTAAAAATTGATTAATTTCATTAGTCAAATCCCATAATAATCTATTGAAAGGTCTAGCAAACCATAACAGACCAATCAGCACCCAAATTCCATATTTCCTAAACTTGTTAAATTGCTGTTGAATTGGTTTTGGTAACCACGGCTCAATAATTCCATAGCCATCAAGAGCAGGAATAGGTAATAAATTAATGAAAACTATATATATATTCAGAGAAATTATATAAGCTAGTGAAATAATAAAAAAATACAAAACCGAATTCTGATGTAGCCTCAAGGAATACCAGCCAAATTGAAAAGGCAGGGACAGCAAGCAAGCTAAAATCACATTCGCAAGCAGTCCAGCAGCAGAAACAGCACTTTTCCATTTGCGATCGCGTAATCGATTCTGATTAATATAAACTGCTCCTCCCGGCAGAGCAATACCACCAATGAGGAGAAAAAATAGTGGAATCACCAAACTCAAACTCGGCTCGGTATATTTGAGTGGATTTAAGGTCAAATATCCCTTATCTTTAACGGAAGTATCACCACCCCAATAAGCTACTACTGCATGACCAAATTCATGCAAACATAAAGACAATATCCAACCAAGACAGATAAAAACAGCTACTAACCACATAATTTTAATTTATTATTCATAATTAATATAACCTGAATTTCCGTATGGCAACTTTACTAGAGTAGTTCCTTTACTAAGCATTCAGAATCAACAAGTTAAACCAATTCGCAATTCGCAATTCGCAATTACGATATGAAGATGCGCCAAAATATATAAGGAACGAACCACAAAGGGCGCATAAGTAAGTGGGCGCAAATAATCATCACTGCTCGTAGTTGCGCTTTAGCGCTAAAGCGCAACTACGATCCAAATACAGAGATTTTACTTTTCGTTACATAGTTTGGTTTTATCTTGCCTACTTACTTATCTCTGAAATAGTTGCATTTTGAGAAAAACCCCAGCTAAACTTATCAGCTGGGGTTTTTGTTGCTTAACTCCTAAAAAATAGATCGGCTAATATATTCCAATAAGTTCAGACAGAGGGCGCTATTCCTCTTGAACATCAACCCAAATACTACCTTCTTCCACACGAATAGGAAATACTGGCAATGCTTTTTGTGGCGAAACCATCGAGAGTACCTTACCTACAACAGGTGGCCACGAACACCAGCCTTGTACCTCACCAGTCCGCAGGTCAAAAGCACTGCGATGGAAGGTACAAACTATTGCCCCATCTTCAGTGATTTTACCACTTTTCAACGGTAATTTTAAGTGGGGACAGTTGTTATCTACAGCATAAAGCTGATTTTCGTGATTCAAAACCAGAATTTTCCGGTTACCAACTTTCACCACTTGTCGCGTACCTGGGGAAAGTGCTTCGACTGCAAGAACTTTAGTCCAACTCATTAGGTTCTCCTCTCCTAATTAATCTGCTTTCAGTTTCTCGCAATTGTGACCACTGCGATCGCCTTTTACTATTGGGGAGCGGGGAAGGATAAACTCACTAGATGACATTTTGCCAAAATAGCGATCGCTACGACGGGCTTTGCCTACGGTGGTAGAGTTGATTATAGGTTAATGAAAAAATTAATGCCCTAGCCTCAAACCTCTTTCCATAAGCATCTGAGGTTCGATATTCTCAACTGTAGGTATCACTTTTAACTGAGAAATCCGGGCGATCGCATCAGCAATATTACCTGATTGGACACGTAACCAAGCGGTGTGAGGCGCATAGTCAAGGCTTTCTACTATTTCGTAACCGGCTCGATTAATTACCTCGCGCTGCGACTTCACATCAACGCCTTCAGCAAAGCGGATGAAAACCAGCCCAGTTGGTACTGCTATCGAACCATTTGGTTGTAATGTGTAAATTGGAGTTAGTGTCCTCTGTTCTGATTGATTGGGTTCGCCTGGAAAAACTGCTATTTTACCATCGTTAAGTTGTAAAATTGCTCCTAGTGCCACGGTCTGGGGGTGCTTGTAATGTATTGCATAGTACCCAGGCTTCCGAGTGTAGGATACAGCAGTGCGTAGGGGTAGCCCGCCTTGAGCATCGTTGCCAACGCGAATTTGTTCAGGATACTCAGAAAAGTAATCTTTTTGAAATCTCACTTCAGGAATCAGGGGTAAAGAATACACCTGTAGAAAATACTCAGCCGGGAAATAAAACATTTTTTTCAAGTTCTAATGATGTTATAGCGTTTTTCAATGGTATGTAATGGAATACAAATCTTCCATCGGGATGCAAGCTATCCGCCTTTATTCATATTGAAGATTCATAAATCTCGCACTGCGTTTCTATCCCGCCTCGGAATGAATTCCGAGTCTCATAGCTAAAGTCCACGCTTTGTGGACTAAATTGCTCGTTCAGTCCACAAAGCGTGGACTTCAGCTAAAAGCCAAAGAACTTTAGTTCTGGGCGGGATATCGGTGAGTGTGACAGTTTCACTCTGACAAAAATGTAGGTAGAGGACGACTTGTCTGTATACCGTAGCCGGGAGCAAGGAGAGGGGTTGGGGGTGAGGTTTAAAAATGTACTTGATGCAAACTCCAAGCGCTATAGAAGTGAGATTTTCCAGATAACGTGAATTGTCAGATTTTTAAGATAATAATATTTCAAATATCCCAGGAGATAAAATTATGGTTCAAGTTCGCTATGGTGGCCAGAATGGCCAACAATATGAACTTGCTATCAGTGACGAACACGTTGTAGTGCGTACCGAAAGCCGCAGTGGTCTTGTCGGTGCAAGACCCTTTGAAGTAGCACCAGTATCACCCGTAGCTCGCAGCATCCTTAATGAATTCGAGCTAGCAACGCGGTTTCGACAAGCGGGTGTAGAAATTTTGCGAGCCAAAGTTCCGACTCTTGGTGTCGCTTTGCGCGATCGCGCCCGTGATATTCTCAACAATGAGTCTGAAGTCCAATTTGCCGGACGTGTTCTTATCGATCCAGCATCCAATCAACCGATAATTTACACCGAAAACCTCTTCGTTAAATTCCATAACGAAGAACAGTCAGGGGTTTGTCAAAATGTCTTAAGACGTTACGGCTTAACAATTAAACGCCAACTTGAATATGCACAAAATGCTTATTTTGTCAATGCACCTACAAATACTGGTATAGCCATCTTTGATATCGCCGAGAGACTTTTGCATGAAGAATCAGTTGAACTGTGCCATCCTGAACTAGTGCGTGAATCACGCCAACGTCAGGTTTTTTCGCAGCAGTGGCACTTAAAGCAAACAACAATTAATGGTAAGCTAATTAACGCCCATGTCAACGTTGAGGCAGCTTGGAAGTTGAGCGATGGCACAGGAGCGATTATTGCAATTATTGACGACGGCGTGGATCTTGAGCATGAAGAGTTCCAATCCTCTGGAAAAATTGTTGCCCGGCGTGATGTCACACGTAAAATTGACAATCCCAGACCGGGAAACGACGATAACCACGGGACAAGCTGTGCAGGAGTAGCTTGTGCCAACGGCAACTTTGGTGCATCTGGTGTAGCACCGGGTGCAAAGCTGATGCCGATTCGTTTAGCTTCGGCGCTAGGATCGCAGGATGAAGCAGATGCTTTTGTTTGGGCGGCTCAAAATGGTGCTGATGTAATTTCTTGTAGCTGGGGACCAGCAGATGGAGTTTGGTATGATCCAAACGATCCTCTACACAACCAGAAAGTACCTCTACCTGATTCGACACGCCTTGCTATGGAGTTTGCAATTAATAAGGGACGCAACGGTAAGGGCTGTGTAATTTTATTTGCGGCTGGCAATGGTAACGAAAGCGTCGATAATGATGGCTACGCCAGCTACCAAAAGGTGATTGCTGTGGCAGCTTGTAACGACTATGGCACCAGAAGCGCTTACAGTGACTTTGGTAAGGCGGTCTGGTGTGCCTTTCCTAGCAACAATGGCGATAGTTCTCAAACCCCTGGAATTTGGACAAGCGATCGCTCTGGTGTACTTGGCTATAATTCGGGTAATCCGAATCTGGGTGATGTCCCAGGTAACTACACGAACCAATTCGGGGGAACTTCTAGTGCTTGTCCGGGTGCAGCTGGTGTCGCAGCCCTAATTATTGCTAGAAACCCAAATCTGCGTTGTGAGGAAGTGCGAGATATTATTAAACGCTCCTGCGATCGCATTGATCCATCTGGAGGGAAATATGATACCAATGGTCGTAGTCCTTTCTACGGTTACGGTCGGATGAATGCTCTCAAAGCTGTGGAACTAGCCAAGCCACCGCAAAGATCACCCATCAGCAGATTCCAGGCAGTGCAAGATATCCCAATTAACGACCTACAAACATCAACATTATCGTTGGCGATCGCTAGTACTAGCCTAATGAAATCCATCAAAGTTAATGTAGACATTGAGCATACTTTTATTGGGGATCTTATAGTTACTCTTTTTCCCCCAGTGCAAACAGGTGTACTTCCTGTAATTCTGCACAATCGCCAGGGTGGAGCTACAGATAATATTAAAACAACTTATGACGAGATAAATACCCTTAAACTTGCTGCCTTTAAAGGTAAAAGTCCCGAAGGAACCTGGACTCTTCAAGTTGCAGATAAAGCTGACGCAGATATAGGAAAGATTCGCAGCTTAACCATTGAAATTGAATTTTAAGCCTAGCGTATTAGCTTACAGCAGTTTTATCTGTATTTTAACTACATCTATCGTAATGAATTTTCCCGTTAAGTCTTGAAAAGCTTGAAATTATTACTATTATAGGACTTACGCTTTCAAGGCACTGAAAACCTTGATTTCTCGTAGGGGCAATTCATGAATTGCCCCTACATTTCGTACTTGATGCGTAAGTCCTATATTAATTAAACTTAAATATAATTAAATACTACAGCATCAAAATAGCGGGAAAATAGTTAAAATTAACTTTGTGAATAATCAATAGTTAGCACATATAACTATTGATTATTCACAAAGTTTTATATCTGATTTTTCAGCAGTTTCGCACTCCTGACTAGTCTAAACTCCAGTTACATTGGAAAGTGTGCGATCGCTCTTTGGCTATGGGGCGACAAGCGCCCCATCAGAGTGCTGTAGGCTCTCTCACAATAATTATTCCTATATTGGCTTCAGATGTAGGCGGTTTATCGATTCGCCACCAACCCAAAGCCCCTTGGTCGCATCCATAAGCTTGAGCATAGCGGAAGCGAATGTAGTAAATTCCAGGTACATTAGGTGCTGTTAAGGTGAATCCACTTGAGCCTGAACCTTGGGTAGAACCATTGTAGATACAGGCTTGAGCGTTATTTTGACCTCCGATACCCACAATAATTTGATTAATAGATCCCCCTTGACACCCTGCACAATTATAAGTGTAATTAGTAGATCCATTAATCTTTTCTTCAGGATTAACAATTACAACATTACTAGTGTTGTTAAGTGTCAAATTAGTCAGTTTCACTTGACCATAAGTTGCAGAATTAGGTAGTAAAGATTGTGCCATTGCAGCCTTATCGAGTAGCAGGCTGTTGAGGGGAAGACCCATGCCGAGAAATGCAAGAGTAGTAACAAGCGTATTACAAAATTTAGCTCGTTGTGTAGACATAATTTTCTCCTTGTGATTTGCGTTATTTGTTGAGACTTTGAAATTAAGCGATAAATATCAGGAACTTGAATAATTTACAAAAATTCAACTTAAATAGCTTATTTAAATTAGTTTTTCGAGTGTTTTATTTTACTTAAGTTGGTAGGCACAATTAAACCAAACTAGGTAAAGTTCTGTAAAGCACCAGAAATACTTTAAATATGAGCTTTTAAGCAATTTACATTTCTTAATCAAGTTCTGTTTTTTAACACCTATTTACTTAGCTAACACACTTTTTTTATCACTATTCCCAAGTCAAATAAACTACTTTACCCAATCTTCAACATATAAATTTTTGTAATATATTATACATTTAAATAGGAGTATAAATATTTATAAACGAAAAATTATTCTTCGCAGAGATGTATTTTGTTCACTTATTTGAAATTCGATATCTTGTGAATTTTTGTTTTGTTCTTGACAAAAACGTAATTTCTTCTTTTATCAGAAATAATTTTGTGATATCTAATTCTACTCAAAAAGACATAAGTTAATTTTATATATAAACTGATAACATCTCTGCTCAAGCAACAATCAAGTTCATACAATCTTTATATAATGCTGTTAGCTGTGGAAAATCCGCTCATGACCTACATGAACACGTTTTAAGCACCATTATCCTGAACTCGATCCAGTAAGGGGAATGTACTTCGATGATGTTCAAAGGCGATCGCAACTTCTTGGAACCTATCCCACTAATAAAATTCTGTTAATCCAAATATGAATTGAAACAGGCAGCAATCCTGACTTTTCCCGTTATCTCCTTGACGGAGCGATCGCTGTGAGTGGTCTATTTACGTGAAAATAGCTGTAAGGATAATTGTAGGCTGGGTACGCTCTACCAAAGCTTTTTGCCCCCTCCTCGCTTGCGGGGAGGGGGTTGGGGGTGGGGTTTTTGTACCTGACTCAAGCGAGAACCGCTATATCCGTAACGATTCTCAATCCAAAATCTAAAATCTAAAATCCAAAATGGTATTAGCTTTGAGTCACAGTTTCTTTCGCCAAGAACTTCTCTAATTCTGTCAGCGCATCAGCATCAACCTTAGTTTGCATTGGGCAGAACTTAGGCCCACACATCGAACAAAATTCAGCAGTTTTATAGATATCTGCTGGCAGAGTTTCATCGTGATATTCCTTAGCTCTTTCTGGATCGAGTGATAATTCAAACTGACGGTTCCAATCGAAGTTGTAACGCGCCTTAGAAAGTTCATCATCTCTATCCCTTGCACCAGGGCGATGTCTAGCAATATCAGCCGCATGAGCCGCTATTTTATAGGCAATCAACCCATTCCGCACATCTTCGGCATTTGGTAGACCCAAATGTTCTTTAGGTGTTACATAACACAGCATTGCAGTACCGTACCATCCAGCCATCGCTGCTCCAATGGCTGAAGTGATGTGATCGTAACCGGGAGCAATGTCTGTCACCAATGGCCCCAAAACATAGAAAGGTGCTTCAGAACACTCTTCCATCTGCTTACGGACGTTGAACTCAATTTGATCCATTGGGACGTGTCCAGGCCCTTCCACCATCACCTGGACATCATCTTCCCAGGCTTTGCGAGTTAGCTGTCCGAGGGTTTTCAATTCAGCTAATTGTGCTTCATCTGAGGCATCATGGGTACAGCCAGGACGCAGGGAATCTCCTAAACTGAAGGAGACATCATATCTTTTGAAAATCTCAATAATATCTTGGAAGTGGGTATAAAGCGGGTTTTGTTTGTGGTGATGCAACATCCACCGCGCTAAAATACCACCGCCGCGAGAGACAATACCAGTGATGCGATTTCTCACCAAGGGCAAATGCTCAATTAAAATCCCTGCGTGGATAGTTTGATAGTCTACTCCTTGCTGGGCGTGCTTTTCGATGATATGGAGAAAATCATCAGCAGTCAGGTTTTCGATTGTGCCGTGGACACTTTCTAAAGCTTGGTAAACTGGTACTGTACCGATGGGAACTGGGGAAGCCTTGATGATGGCGGTGCGAATTTCATCCAAATTACCGCCACCTGTAGACAAATCCATCACGGTATCAGCACCGTACTTCACGGACAGATTCAGCTTATCAACTTCTTCCTGAAGATTAGAAGAGTTGGGAGAAGCGCCGATATTAGCATTTACCTTACATTTAGAGGCGATGCCAATAGCCATCGGCTCTAGGTTAGTGTGATTAATATTAGCCGGGATAATCATTCGTCCCCTCGCCACTTCCTCACGAATGAGATCAGCAGGGAGATTTTCCCGTTGGGCGACGTAGTGCATTTCTTCGGTGATAACACCTTGGCGGGCGTAGTGCATTTGAGATACATTACTCTGCCCACGTCGTTTAGCAACCCATTCTGTCCGCATATTGTAATTCCTCAATAAACAGCTTCCCTCCGCTGGTATTACCCAGACTCAGGTGTTAAGGGTGTGATCTCAGCCTGGTTATATAGGCACCCCTAGCATTGATGTAGTGTACCACCTTGGTTATATCTGGGAGCAAGGGTGTTAAAAATTTATGCTGTTTTTTCGGAGTCTGGTGATGTCTACGACGGGCTGCGCCTATGCTGTTTGAGTTGTTGCTGTTGAATAATGTCTAATATTGCCTTGTGGATTTCTTCTGGAGTCATTGATGCGGGATAAGTCGCAGAGGGAGGTTTTGCTGTCAAACGATCCGCAAATGCGTAAAAAGCCTCTTGATCATCTTGGTGTGCAAGGACGTAAGCGCGTAATTCTGCCTTGCTCATAGCATCAAAGTTTGGTTTACTCATGGATATTCCCAGTTGCCATCACGACTAATCAGAATTTCTATATCTTCTCCAGCCAAGATGAATATTTTTCCAGTGCGCTCATCCAGACGCACCATGTAAATTGGTTTGTAGGCAGTCGTCAATAATTGACATAGGTAGACACATTTTAGGGCTTGTCCTGCTGTTGGAAGGATAGCCGCTCCTTTGATATAAAAGCTTATTTATATTTTATAGTAATTTTATGAAGCCAAAGCTATACCATAGTCTGTTAATTTTGCCATCGCCGAAGTTTATGGCGATTCGCGTGCAAACATCTTCTGGTTTAGCAAGCTGTAACTCGAATATCAGAAGAAAAAGATTGTTCGGAATACTTTCTAATTAAGGCTTGGGCATTTTCGCGTCGGTTTCCTGTAAATAAATTACATACTACTTCTTCAGATTCAGAATAAAGATGTAATAATCCAAAGTCTTTCACCCGTGAATAAAGTAAGGGAACCTCTGCAAGAGCGAGTATAGTTGCTTTTTTGCGATCGCGCTCTTTTGCTTCATCTGAGTCATGGTATGAAGACTGAAAATCTACAACCAAACAAGGTTTATAATCATGGTTTGTTATTAAAGCATCGACATTAGAGCTAAAGAAGAATTTTTTTAGTTCCCAATCAATGCTTTCGTCTAGTACGCAAAATTGACATAAACTAACCTGTGTATGAATTTTATAACTATCATCTACACAAGTTTGCAAAAACTCTAACATCCTTTCTTCGTAGGCATTAACTAGCCTTTTGACTTTGACAGACATTATTGTTGCTCCATGAGGATTTTTGCAAAATAAGTGACAAATTCTTCTAATACTTCTTTTGAATTTATAGCTACCTGGTAAGCATAATGAAAAAGCTTATCTTTACCTATGTCGTCTTTACCAATTTTTAAACAACAGTCACTATTATCCAAAGAATTGGAAAGGGGATGCTTACTTATATATTTTTTTTGGATTATATCAATGATTTGCATATCATTAATATTTTGAGTTTTAGAATCAGAATAAGTATTTTTGGCTTCTTTATAAGCTATACCCTCAAAATTTAATTCAAATTCTCCTGAAATTTGTCCTTCAAAAGTTTCTCTATATTCTTTACTTAAATCAAAAAAAACGCTTCTTTTACTAGGTCTTATCCAATAAAATTTTGATATTTCTTGAAACATTGTTACTACATTTTTCAATTCAGGCATTTTTGTAAAAAAATTGATTGAAAAGTTTAGCTTTAGCAAATACGGCTCTAATATCTCCTGAGGAATAGAAATAGATAAACCTTCTTTTCTTTGAGCCAAAATAAGCTGATAACGTTTAGCTCCTTTTCCAGGATTTTTCAGTTTATATCCTATGTATTGAGATGTGCGTTTTTCCTCAAACTTGTCATAAAAACCAAGTTTATTCAGCAGACTGGTAGCTAAAGACAGCAAATCTTCCCCGCCTTCAATCACCTGAATATTTGTTGAAATCAAACGGGGAACGCCGTTTTCTACCTCAAAACGCTGGATGACATCGTATATAATTTTTGACATTAATTAATTCCCAAAAACCTTGGGTTAGGTTGATGGAAATAGTTTAACGCTTATTCTGAAATAATCCAATAGTCTTAGATAAGATTTTTAGATTTTCTTGGCAGTGCTTATTCTCCCCATAGCTTGATGGCTATACGAAAGGCGATCGCACCCTCATACCCTTCAAGCAAAAGCTTTTAACCACCAGGTATTATGGGGCGATCGCCTTAAATTTGTACCTTGACGTTTATGGACAGGGAGAGGTTTGTTAAACTTGCTGTTTCAGCAACTAGGCACAGCTACTTTCGCGTGTTTGTTAACATAGTCCACAAATAATTGCTTCAGCCGGGGACTAACACCAGCGTGTTCAAAAAATCCAAAACCCAGATTCTTAGCTCTTGCTAAGGTTTCTTCTGGCGTTAATCCTTCCTGGATTGCGATACTTAAGAGCGCAATTCCAGTCGATCGCATCCCGGCTGCACAATGCACCACTGCTGGTTTAGGGATTTGTTCGAGTGTCGTAAGGATTTTGGTAATAGCCTCTTCATTTAAATTTTTTAAATCCACCTTGAGTGGAACATTCGTATAATGCAGCCCCAATGCTTCCGCTACCTTTTGCTCATCCTGAGAAAATCCTAACTCATCAGGCGATCGCAGATTTAAAACGGACTTAAAACCTTCTTGAATAGCTTGCTCAAGCTGTTTTGGTATGACTTGTCCTGTTGTTGTCAAGTTTTCGTTAATCTGTATGGCGTTGATCACATTCACTCCTTTTCAATTTCTAATGGCTTCCAGCTTGGTAAATAGTCGAATCAGCAAGCTTTAAGAAGACATTCAAATAAGCACTGCAAAATAAGCCAAATATCAAAACATATTGCTTGATTACTTCAAAATATGTCTTTTGAAGTTGGTTATTTTATTGCTTTATCCATAATATACGGTTTGTCGATAGATTTATGGGTAATTTAGTTTTATTATACTTTTTGGCGATATAATTACGGTAATTTATATTTTAAGAGTTATATTATTGGGCAAGTTGGGGGAGCAATTAGATCAAGATTTTCGTGAATAAGGGTATAAATAATGATTGCTACAGAACAAGTTTCTTCTCTATCCATTGGGATAGTATTGTTCCCAAATCTGACGCAGTTAGATTTCACGGGGCCCTATGAAGTCTTTGCAAAATTGCCAAACGTGCAATTATATTTGCTAGCCCAAACACTCGAACCAATTCGTAGCAATTTCGGACTGGCTTTTCTACCTGACACAACCTTTGCTCAAGCCCCAGCCTTAGATGTGTTATTTGTGCCAGGAGGGCCAGGGATCAATGCCAAAATGGAAGATGAAAAGTTTCTCGACTTTCTCAAAACCCAAGGAAAACAAGCCCGCTACGTTACGGCTGTCTGCACTGGTTCTCTGCTTTTAGCGGCGGCTGGTTTACTTCAGGGCTATCGCGCTACTACTCACTGGTTATCGTTGGATTTACTTGAGATGTTGGGAGTTGAGACAGTTACCCAAAGGGTTGTCATTGATCGCAATCGAATTACAGGCTCTGGTGTGACAGCCGGCATTGATTTTGGGCTGGCTCTAGCTGCTGAGTTATTCGGGGAAGCGATCGCTCAAGCAATTCAACTAGGGATTGAATACAATCCCCAACCGCCTTTTAACAGTGGTTCTCCCGAAACTGCTCCTGCTGCTGTAGTTGCTCGCGTTACTGCTGCGAGTCACAATGCTCAGGAAATCAGACGGCAGATTGTCCAGCGAGTTGTGACTCAATTGCAAACTGCTAAGATCACTAAAGTAGTTTAGGACTTACGCATCAAGTACGAAATGTAGGGGCAATTCATGAATTGCCCCTACGAGAAATCAAGGCTTTCAATGCTACGTAACTAAAATTTTGCATACCAGCGCTGAACCTATGAGCGCTAACCAAATATCTCTTCGGCCTGCCCAAGAAACAGATGCGTGGGTGCTGAGTGCAATTCATATTGCTGCCATCAAAGCTTTGCCTACAACTTTTTACACCCGAAAAGAACTTTTAGCTTGGCGTAATAACCGCGACAAACCTGATGGTTCAAAAATCTTGAAGAGTATGAAAGCGGAAACTTTCTGGGTTGCGATCGCGGGAGATGTTGTTATAGGTTTTGCTAGTTTTATTGTTGATGAACTGATCGGGCTGTATGTCCATCCTAAATATCAAGGTAAAGGTGTCGGGCGTGCTTTAGTCCAACATTTTTGCGATGAAGCAACTAATCAAGGTATAAATAAGGTAATTACAACTGCTAGCCTCTATGCCGAAGGCTTTTATTTACGACTGGGATTTACTGCCATCCAAAAAGCGCCTCATTATTTAAGAAGTGGAGTAGTTGTTCCAGTTACTAAAATGAGTAAAATATTAGTTATTGCACCGAAATAAGTTTAAGCCAATATAAGATTTTCAATAACTTTAAAAATGCTAGTATCAAGATTATTTTTATTCAAATTGCCACAGCTTTTTCCACATAACATATCATGGAAGTAAGTACTTGTTAGCATAAATGAATAAAGCCATCCGTTCATCAACTCTCACCCGTACACGTTTGATAGAAGGCGCTTCACAGGTATTTGCTAGCTTAGGTGTTCAAGGAGCAACTACCCGTGAAATAGCTCGTGTTGCTGGTGTGAATGAGGTGACTTTATTTCGCCACTTTGCTAGCAAAGAACAACTTTTGGGAGCAGTGATCAAAAACGCCTTGGCGCTCCAAACAGAAGCCCTTGCACACCCCCAAGCGTGGACGCAGGATCTAAAAATTGATTTAATCCGGTATGGCCATCTTTACAATACTATGCTAGAAGCACAGGAAGACTTAATTCGTACCTTCATTGGAGAAGCCAAACGTCATCCTGAGGCAGCGAAACAAGTGATTCAAGAAGCTGCCAAGCCTTTAGGAGAAAAACTGGTAGCTTATCTGCAATCGAGTCAGAAACGAGGTACTGTCAGAGCAGATATTGATCTATTTTCAGCAGTTGATATGTTTAAAGGAATGTTATTAGCTGGAATGCTATGCCGTAGTGCAAATTGCACTCAAGGCAGCTATAGCTGTGAGGATTATATCGAAACCTGTGTAGATATTTTTGTGTGCGGTATCAGTGCCACTGCCCTCTCAGTTGTCAATACGGCTGTAAGCCATACTCAAGAGACAACAGCTTTAGCGATCGCTACTGAATAGAATGAAAGCATCCCGTCAGGTGCAAAAACCTTGATAGCCCTCATCCCCTAACCTATCCCCCGTCATATGGGATTCGGGGAACTAGAATTATATCTCCCCTCTCCCATATTTGGGAGAGGGACTGGGGGTGAGGGAAAAGATTTAAGCCAAAATTGGGATGCTACTGAATAGAATTTATGTTTATTAAAATTCACTAATCTATTAACAAAAAAATTATTTTAGCATTATCGGTATAATTATTCAATTAGAGGTTCACAACAGTTATTCTGAAGTATTAGCTTGAGTAGAGCCGCCACTAACTAAAAGGGCTTGTTGTTTTGCCAGTACTTGTTTGCGTAACAAAAGTAATTGTCTATCTTTAATCCCTTCTGCCATCAATCCCTCAACAGTGTTCATAAGATAATCAGCGCAGGAACCTAATTTTCCAGATGCGGTGGCAATACTATTAACAGTGGTTGTTAATGGTATCCGATCGGCATACCTGGGATGTTGGCGATTGGCAACGAAGGCGATCGCTTTGAATTGCTGTGTACCATCAAACACCTTTACCCAACGAGCAACGTAGACACCAGCCAACATCTCCCGTCGCCAAATCAGCAGTAATTCCGATGGTACATCAGCAGCAGCAATTCGATAAATAATCCCACGACAACTACCGCCCCGATCGAGTCCTAAGAGTAATCCTGGATTCTCTGGAGTACCACGAGCGAGGATCATCCATGTACAGAAGCGCCGATGCCAACCATAAATGATCCCAGCACGGCGCTCGACGTATGTGATTAAAGGATTCCAAATCAGCGAACCGTAGGCAAATATCCAAATATCAGAATTTGGCGGATGCTGTTGTAGTGTTTTATGGAGCGATCGCTCTAACTCATCTTCGCTCAGAGTAGTTAGCTTTATTCCAGAGTGTGATGCTTCTAATAGTCTTGTCTGTTCATTTTTGGCTTCGAGGTCGCTACGGCTAAGTGACATAGTTTAGATTATTCCCTCACGTCCCTGGTAAATTTTGCAACTGCTCATCCAAATGACTACGATCTGCCAAAACCTTTAACAGCGGCCCATGTGAGGTAAATTCTACAATACTGACCGAAGCAACAGGACATCCCAAACGAAAACGGAAGCGTCCTACATCAATCCCTAGTAAACTACACAGCATAATTCTGATAGTTGCTTTATGTGAAACAACTAAAACATTACCACTACTATAATTGTGTTTAATTTCTTCAATTACCTGTAAGGCACGAGAAGCAATTGTAACAGCCATTTCTCCATCAGTTGGAGCATTCCAAGCCGGATCTGCTGACCAGCGAATATAATCATCGTGATATTCATGGCTAATTACTTCTGGCGTTTTTCCTTCCCATTTACCATAGTTGATTTCTTTTAAACCATCTCTGAGTTGTGGTTCTATCTTTATTGCTTCACATAAGGGTTTTGCTGTCAATACAGTTCGCTGCATTGGACTACAAAATATTGCTGTCCAATCCATAGAACTATATACTTGAGCAAAAGCCTTTGCCATATCCACCCCTTCTGGGGTAAGTTCTGAGTTTATGGAACCGCAAAAGGAATTATTGCGGCTGCATTCTGTCTGTCCGTGACGGAGGAAATAAAGAGTTAGGCTCACCGTATATTCTCATTGATTGTAAATTTAAAAGCGCTAAAAATCAGATGTAGCTGAAGATAATTAACGCCTGTGGTATATTACTACAATTTTTTGATATTTGGAATGATTTTCAGGGCAAAGTTAGCGCAACTAGGGCTATTTCATTCTAAAATGTGACGTTTTCAAAGTCCCTCTCCCAGACTTGGGAGAGGGATTTAGGGTGAGGGCAAAAACTACGGTTCTCAACTTAAATCGCGTTTAAATTCTTATTTTTCTGAAAAAGATTCCTAAAAACTGCCGTAAAAATAGAATGAAATAGCCCTGTTAGCGCAACTAGGCTCGTGGTAGATATCGCCCTATAGCGATCGCTTATCTTGGCCTATATTTTAATAAACTATAAACTTGAAATCTATAGAGGTTATTCCTCTAATTTGTTATACATTTATTTTATAATATAGAGACGTAATTTATTACGTCTCTATATTAATGCCAATCAAGCTAATTCTCTAACTTTCCACGCTTACTAAGAGCGGAAAAAGGTATAGCCTTCAATCTTCAATCCTTCATTATTTTTTGCCTAAATGGAATCCACCCCATTTGTATTCCTATTTCTGCAAAAAATTTAAATTAGTTATTAGTCAATATTTTTCTTGACATTATCTTTCACGTCTTCAATCCCGTGACGTACTTCGCTCTCAGCTTGCTTTGCTTTACCTTTAGCTTTATCTTCTGGATCTCCAGTGACATTTCCTAAAGCTTCTTGGGCTTTACCTTCAACATTTTTAGCAGCTGCTTTTGCGCGATCTTCAATGCTCATTTTGTACTCCTGATTTAATCAAACAAAAATTTACTTCAAAGCTGTAAACAAACCTTGAAATATTTTGTTATTACCTTTACACACTAGCTTAAAATTTTTGCTAAAGCCTTCCACCACAAGGCAGATTCAATAATTCGTAATTCGTAATTCGTAATTCGTAATTAATAAAGTTAGTTGTAGTAAGGGTTTTGGCTGTTGGTTGAATATAAAATAAAGAAAGAAGAGTTTAGGTATCTATGCTAAAAGACATAGAATAAGTGCAAATATTGTAATCTCTACTTTTAAGTTTATAGTAAAAAAAAACCAGTTCTTGTACGGAACTGGGTTATAAAGTTATGGGGATATTTTTTGTCTAATCTAGAAAACCCATTAGGCTTTCAGAATTATCAATCTCATTTGATGCGATTGGACGATTACCGAAGGTGGAATAGCTTTCATCAATTACCAATAAACTTGAGCCAATTGGACGAATCCCAGAGAGATTTATACTTTCAACGACTTCAAATTTATTAGCGCCAATTGGACGAATACCCATTGAGTTATAGGTTTCAACTACTTCCAAGGTACTGGTGCTAACAGGACGCACCCCAGCAATTGAGAGGTGTTCAGCAACTTCTAAGTCGCTAGCGCCTATGGGACGAATTCCAGAAATGGCGAGTGTCCCAGTAGCTCCAACTGGCAGTTCATTAACTTCCTCGACTTTATCAGCATTCAAGCTCTGGTCTTGTTGATTTTCAACTTCCTCTCTAGCTTCCCCTTGAGACTTGGCATACTTTTGCCGAGAACTGGTTGCTTTGCCAGTGTTGCTAATAGTCATAAATGAAAACCTCTGTTTTGTTAATTGAATTTTACAATAATTAAGGAAAGATGAAATTTTTTCCCATATACATTAGAGTCTAACCTTAAAAAACCTCATATAGATATAAGAATCTTTAAAACTGATACATAAGTAAATTTAAATTAATAATTTTTGTAAATAAATATTACTATTTATTTGCTCTAATAAGCCAGCTAGAATGGATACAGGGCGGAATCGTCACCATGAGATAGGGTATTTACAGCAAAACTGTATGACAGAATTTTGTCTTCAAGCTCCCTTTAGTCCCACAGGCGATCAACCACAAGCGATCGCACAACTTACTGCTAGTATCCAAGCTGGTAATCGTTACCAAACTTTACTCGGAGCCACTGGAACTGGTAAGACATTTTCGGTAGCAGCAGTTATTGAGAAAATTGGCAAGCCTACTTTAGTTCTGGCGCATAACAAAACCCTTGCTGCACAGCTTTGTAACGAATTGCGAGATTTCTTTCCCAACAACGCAGTCGAGTATTTTGTCAGCTACTACGATTATTATCAGCCAGAAGCATATATTCCCGTTACCGATACTTATATTGAAAAAACGGCAGCGATTAATGATGAAATAGATATGTTGCGGCATTCAGCGACGCGATCGCTTTTTGAACGCCGTGATGTCATTGTCGTTGCTTCCATCAGTTGCATCTACGGTTTGGGAATGCCAGCAGAATATCTGAAAGCTGCCATCCCTCTTCAGATAGGTATGGAAGTAAATCAACGCCAAATTTTACGGGATTTGGCAAATGTTCAATATAGCCGCAACGACATAGAAATGGGTCGGGGAAAATTTCGCGTCCGGGGTGATGTCTTAGAAATTGGCCCAGCTTATGAAGACCGGATTATTCGTGTCGAATTCTTTGGTGATGAAATTGACGCAATTCGCTATATTGACCCGGTGACAGGGGAAATTCTCAAGAGTTTGTCGGCGGTGAATGTTTACCCTGCACGTCACTTTGTCACCCCAGAAGAACGGCTAGAAGTAGCTTGTAATGACATTGCAGCCGAGTTAAAACAGCAAAAACTAGACTTAGAACAAGCTGGGAAACTATTAGAAGCGCAACGCATAGATCAACGTACACGCTATGACCTAGAAATGCTGCGCGAAGTGGGTTACTGCAACGGCGTTGAGAATTATTCCCGTCACCTAGCAGGAAGACAAGCTGGAGAATCGCCAGAATGTTTAATCGATTATTTTCCCAAAGATTGGCTACTAATTATCGATGAATCTCACGTTACAGTACCCCAAATTCGCGGCATGTATAACGGTGACCAAGCTAGAAAAAAAGTTTTAATTGAACATGGATTTCGACTTCCTAGCGCTGCTGATAACCGTCCTTTAAAAGCAGAAGAATTCTGGCAAAAGGTGAATCAGTGTATTTTTGTTTCAGCAACTCCCGGAAATTGGGAATTAGAAATTTCTGAAGATCGGATAGTTGAGCAAGTAATTCGACCAACTGGAGTGGTTGATCCAGAAATTTCTGTGCGTCCTACAGAAGGACAAATTGATGATTTGTTGGGAGAAATTAAAGATAGAGCCGATCGTCATGAACGCGTGTTAATTACCACATTAACTAAGCGGATGGCGGAAGATTTAACCGAATATTTGCAAGACCACGGTATAAGGGTAAGGTATTTACATTCCGAGATTACTTCTATTGAGCGCATTGAAATTTTACAGAACTTGCGCGAGGGGAAATTTGATGTTTTGGTTGGTGTAAACTTGCTGCGGGAAGGTTTGGATTTACCCGAAGTTTCTTTAGTAGCAATTATGGATGCAGATAAAGAAGGTTTTTTGCGAACCGATCGCTCCTTAATTCAAACTATTGGTAGAGCCGCGCGTCACGTCCAAGGACAAGCAATTTTATATGCCGATAATATGACAGGTAGCATGATTAAAGCTATTGATGAAACAGATAGACGGCGCGGTATTCAAACGGCACATAATCGACTGCATGGGATTACACCGCAACCAATTGTCAAAAAATCAAGTAATGCAATTTTGGCTTTTTTAGATGTATCTCGGCGGTTGAATGCAACTGATTTGAAAGTTGTCGATGAACATATAGATGAACTGCCATTAGAACAGATTCCAGGGTTGATTACTCTGTTAGAAGCACAGATGAAAGAAGCGGCGAAGAAACTGGAATTTGAAGAGGCGGGGAAATTGCGCGATCGCATTAAACATCTGCGGGATAAAATGCTAGGACGTTAACGTGAATCTACTGAGTCTTGAATTGGAGTGTGATTGAAGGGACACTGATGACAGATTGTTAATTGTAAATATCACGGCGATGCCCAACTTTATGAATTGTGATGAGTTGTGCTTCAGTATCAAAGGAATAAATAATCCGGTAGTCCCCAATTCTGAGTTTGAACAAACCGCTTAAATCAGCACTCAAAGGTTGAGGGGTTAAGTCCTGAAAGTTCTCAGACAACCAGCGAATTTTACGCAGGATGCGCTCTTGAATAGTTGAGGTGAGAGCTTCAAACCCGATAATCGCCTCTGATTTAAATTCGATGTCGTAGCTCATTACCAGGTCAATCCCAGGTTTTTTGCTACTTCCTTAGCAGGGATTCCACGTTCTCCAGATTGAGTACGTTGTAGGGAGTCGAGTAGTTGCTCTTTCACTTCTGGCTTTATTTGTTTGCCTTGATCAGGATCAACCATTAGAGATTGAATCGTTTCGGCAACAGTTTCTTGAATCAGAAGCTTGAGTTCTTCGATGGTCATATCTTTGACTTGCATAGGGGATGACGGTTAGTGAGAACTACTCTTACTGTTTTACCTGCTATTGTGACATATTGCGGCGATCGCGGCGGCATAACAAACCGTTTGCACATCGCATAAACATCTTCGGGATAAAATGTTAGGACGTTAATCTGAATCTTATACTCACGAATCAGCAATTACCCACGCAGAAAGGCTATCGCTTGGGTGAGGAAGCGCTCAACTTGCCACCAAGAAGCGATAATGGATAAGATGCCATTTACGTTTTAAGAGTGTGGTAGCTATGACTGAGTTAC
Organism: Nostoc sp.; assembly: GCF_036916975.1. Classification (GTDB taxonomy): domain Bacteria; phylum Cyanobacteriota; class Cyanobacteriia; order Cyanobacteriales; family Nostocaceae; genus Nostoc. The sequence goes on along the minus strand of NZ_JBALFF010000031.1, from coordinate 58,016 downwards.
TTGAGCGTGCGACGCCGAATAGCCCGTCGTAGACATCGCCCAACTAAAAACTTTACCTGTTGCTGAACAGGATGCGATCGCTGCTCGTCTCCTTGCCGAAATAGAAGATGAGCAAAGATGGAAAGCTCAGTTTGAATCTACAACAGATACTCAGTGGGATCGTCTAGCTGATATGGTACGGCAAGAAATTACTGCTGGCGACATCACTCCTCTAGCTGACGTTTTTCCGTCTGAGCAATGACGCGATCGCATTAAACATCTACGAGATAAAATGCTAGAGCATTAGTGGTTGGTTAGGGTAGCAATTCGGCAGATGTGGAAATAGCGATGTATACGACGGGCTATTCGGCGTCGCTAATTTGTATCGACAAGTGCAGTTTGAAACCGAAACCACGACTATTGAATAGATGATCGATAAGGATGCGATCGCGTAGCAACTCTTGCAGAGGATTGTCCACTTATGGTAGAGATTAATTAATCAAGTGAACTCAAGTAAATCAAAAGTATCATATCTCTTGTGTCAATCCTGTTGAAGCTACTGAATGGTGCGATCGCGTTGATAAGACCAAGCCGCCAATAAACCAAAAGCACCCCAAGCCCAAAGTAGCCAAAGTAAATGTAGAAATAGTTGGTTATCGTGATTGAAGTTAACCGCCGATAGAACTAATTGCCGATAGTGGTAGAATGGCGAGAATGCAATTAAATCTTGTACGATTTGCGGTACTGGAAGTGGAATTGAACCGCAAGCAACAGGAACAACAATTAGCGATAGGCTAAGAGTGGAATCAGCACTTTTGGGGTCTAGTAAATAACCCAATGCAAGACCGAGAATGGCAAAAGGTATAATTCCTAAGATTAGGCTCGATATCAAAACTAACCCTTGAGTTAAATCTATTCTCATCTCAAGTTGCCAGCTTCCTAATCCGAAGATTAATAAAAGACTCACAGTGCAAATGAGAAGCGAGGTGGCAATCTTAGCCGCCATATATACTGTTGGTGGTAAAGATGTGGCTCTCAAAAGCTTAAGCCATTTTTCCGATCGCTCAACTGCAATTCGTTTACCCAATCGGTCGATGACAATCGTGAAAAGTATGATGCCACACAGGGAAACAACTGTTTCTGTTGCCTTTTGTCCTTTTAATTCTTGCAATTTTAATAACGGGACAAATCCTACCATTGCGAGTGTTGCAATTAAAAAGACTGGAGTGCGAAGTAGTTGAAGAATTTCAAACCAGAACTGTTGTTGAAAAATGCGTTGGATATTTTGAGAAGAAGTTTCAGATAAATTCTCAGTCTGCCTAGTATTTTCAAGCTGATCTAATAAAGTTTTATCTTCAAAATTTATTAGCTCCTGAGTTAGCTGTCCTTCAGGAGGACTTTCAGTAATTTTATGGACAGTGACACAGCGAGTTGCTAAAGTACTTAATTCGTCCCAGTCGGATTTATTATTTGTCACCATTAGAATAGTGCTTCCTCGTTGACGGCAGAGTTTGATTTGCTGCCAAAATTCTTCATATCCTTTTTCATCTAGATTTCGGGTTGGTTCATCAAGGACGAGTAGTTCGGGATTGCCTGCTAGAGCAAGGGCAAAATAAAGTCGCTGTTTTTGCCCGCCAGATAAGTCAGTTGCCCAAGCACTTTCTTTATCTTTAAGCTTAACTGTGTTCAATATTTCTTCAGTTGAAAGTGGATTAGGGTAGTAGCTTCTCAACAATTCAACAAGCTCTTTTACCTTGACATTTCTTGGAACTTGTGTATCTTGTAAAACTACTCCAACATGAATTTTTGAGTTAGCACTTTGTGGTGAAAGCCCCATTAGTTTAACTTCTCCACTACTGGGTTTGAGTAACCCTAAAATCAAATTCAGTAGAGTAGTCTTGCCAGCTCCATTTTCGCCGCGCAACACGACAAATTCGCCTCTGTGCACAATCAGATTGATATCCTGTAAGATAGGATTTTGCTGGAATCCTTTGCGGAATACCTTGGAAACTTGCTTGAGTTCGATAATATTCATGGCTTCTGTCAGAAAAAATATAGATAAGATTTAGAGCTAACGGAGTGTCATTTGCATTACAAACCAAACTCCAAAGGAAGCGGCAACAGCAGGCACTAACGAGACACTGAAAAAAGTGGTTAAAATTACGAGTGCTGCTGTTCCTCCTGCAAATCCCCAAAAGTTCATAGCAAGTGAGCTTGTGGAATCAATTGGCTGCATACAAGTGCTGAATAAGCAAAATTCACTTCCTTTGGTTAAAAGAAAGAATGTGCCAACCATTGCAACTCCAAAAACTCCTAAAACAACCCATTTATTCAGGTGTAATGAAAATCCTGAACCGGGAAGTTTTAAGGAAACGGCTGGGGTTTCTATAGAATTGGAAGTAGATTGTATTTGCCCGTCTGAACCTGGAACGATTTGGGGGTTGTTGGAGGAGGATTGCACAAGGTTGGGAGATTGTTGAGGGTTGTTAGAAGGTTGCATTTTGGTTAATTACTCCTTTATTTCCTGAAATATTAGACAAAATGAAAAATTAAAATAGTGCTGCTAAAGCACTGTCCTAATCACAAACCATACTGCTGCACCAATTCCTACGGCGACAGCTAGGGGAACAGTGGCAACAACAGCCACAGCACTTGCAACTCCAATGGCAACAACACTACCTGTGATGTCAGGATGGTCTTTTGCTGTCTTGATAGCTTCTTCTATTCGATTGGGTTTCTCTGGCGGTTGAGGTGGTGGAGATATGCCAGGTGTTTGAGGTTGAGGAGTAGGCGAGGGTTTAGGTGATGGACTACGATCGCTCGGTACTTTTTGTTTTTGTTCTTGAGAGTGATCGCGCTGAGTTTCAGGTTTTTTAGATGAATTAGAATTAAGTTGTAGCGCTTTAGGTTGGCACTTTGCTGGGAGTGTACCAGCCCAGTGAATCATGGGATGACAAGAGTGTTGAATCTGCAAAGTTTCTATTACTAGAAGCGGTGTCCAAAGTAAAAAACATACAACTAGGATTGTTTGGAATCGATAGCGAAGCCATCGGTCGATTAAACGGGGAAAGTTTGTGACAATTTGCATAATGTAATTTGCGATGTTTTGCTTAAAATGTGTTATCGAACTGCTTTACTGAGATGTACGATCGCATATCTCTCCCACCTCCTTTATCTCTCCAGTTCCCTCTATCTTCGTCATCCTCAGTTGAGTGAGAAATCTAAAGAGCCATATTTGTATACTTCCCGAAAACCCTATCGAAGTAACAGTTTCAGATTCAAAATCAGATTAGTTCGGAGGATGTTTGTAAATTCTGATTTATTACTCGCTGGACTACTATAAGTCTCGGCTAGACGAGATTAACAATCACAGCAAGCCCATTGATTGCAAGGTTTTAACATCTGCTTGTAAATCTTCGACATCGTAGTTGATGCAAAGTCCCCGTTTTGCCAATTGGTGTTGAAACTCAATCACTGTCAGCCCAGTCCAAGCACGGGCAGACGGAACATAGGTACAATAGCAATTCAGACGCAGTGTGCGATCGCATTAAATATTAGCAAGATAAAATCCTCAGATATTACTGCTTAATCCGGGTAGCAATCAAAAGAAGCCTCTTATTTCGCTATCCTAAATAAAGTGAATGATTAAGAGATCGCCGATGGTTGCTTTACCCGATTACATTTTAATGAGTGCAGAGGAATATCTAGTTTGGGAACCCACCCAAGAGGAACGCTACGAGTATTGGGATGGCGAAGTTGTGATGATGAGTGGTGCTACACGCAACCATAATCGGATTTCTCTGAATTTCTCCAAGCTTCTAGATGATGCCCTAGCCAATCGCTCCTGTGAAGTATACATTGTAGATGTAAAGGTACAGGTAGAACCTGGGCAAAAATATTTTTATCCAGATGTGGTGGTAACTTGCGATGAGCGCGATGACGATCCACAATTGGTACAATTTCCTTGCTTAATTATCGAAGTGCTATCACCTTCAACGGAAGCAGCCGATAGGGGGAAAAAGTTTGCCAAATATCGTCAATCTCCAACCTTGCAAGAATATGTTTTAGTACAAGTAACTCAACCGGCTGTAGAAGTGTTTCGGCGCAACGAACAGGGAAAATGGGTGCTGTCAGAGTATAATTTGGGCGATATATTGCGACTGGAATCGGTGGATGTAGAAATAGCGATCGCTCATTTGTACCGCCAAGTGCAATTTGAAACTGAAGTAACAGATGCGTAGCAAATAATAGTCTACATGGAGGATAACATATACCCTGAGCCAGACGGATGTGAAAAAATAGTTATATGAAGACTTTACCGTTAGAGTTAAATGGACAAGTCTTGATGATTGAGAACGTACCTGTTCGCGTGAATGAAGAAACAGGAGAACAATTTTTTTCTCCATCAACTGTAGAGCATTTACAGCAAATTATCCTCAGTGGGCAACAGCCGGATCGCTTCACTGAAGTTCCTGTGTACAACTATGCAGGATAATTATTATTGAGCAAATCAAAACCATCCTCGCAGAGTTTTATGTACCTGCGCCAAATTCCACATATAATCATCGATTTTGTAATTATCAACAGCTTTAACTATATAATCTTGAGCTAAATCAGCATTATTCTCAACTTCGTAATATAATCCCAAGTAAAGATGACTGTAAAAATTTCCCTTTATCCCTTCTAGACCAACTGTTAAAACATCATCTGGTGTACAATCTCCCGCATACAAATCATATACGCGCTGCATAATACGTCGAGGGTCATTTTTCACAGTTAATAAAGAATTACGCGCCTCTTCAACACCTAACGAACGAGCTATGCAGAGATATCGCCATACTGTTTCTTCTACATCTTGAGCATTCACTGTCAAATCTATTTCAAATTGTTCAGCGCCCTCAGCAAATCTTTCTGCATAATAATACGATAATCCTCGTTGCCAAAGGTAAGGTTTAATACTGCCATCCAATTGTTCTGCAATGTCAAAATCTTGAATAGATTCATCAATTTTTGCTAGTTGAAAGTTCACCATCCCTCGGCGAATGTAAGCATTAGGATTTTTCGGCTGATTGCGAATGGTTTCGTTCCAGCGCTGGAGTTGATTTTCTAGAGAATTTGAAAAAAACATGAGTTTGTCAGTGGGTTTGGTCAGCGAGTCAATGGTTTAGAGATTGCGATCGCCTACATTACTATAAAATGCGATCGCATTGGGCATCTGCAAGATAAACTCTTAGAGGATGAATGAACAAGTTTTGGGCGAATAAAATAGAGCCTCCGGCACGCTGACGCGCTAAACGAAGCTATGCCGAAGGCATTGCCTCTCGTTCGCGCTAGCATCTCCCCTTGGGAGAAGAGAAGGCTTTACGCTACTACACAAACGTTCGCGTAGCGTCTCGTTGGCGCAGCCTAAGAAGAGAAGAGAAGTCCGCCTTCGCAAACTAATACAAAATCAGCAATTTAAAACCCACGGAGGTGGGTTTAGTGGCATTTCTTTGTATGCCACTGGCATCTTTCATCACTGGGCAATGTATCACTGTCGATGGTGGATTTTTGGCTTTTGGTTTTTAAATCTGAAAGCGAAAGCCATCCACGGGGTAGAAGAAACAACTTGTAAAATTCAGTATTGTGATACTACTGTCTTAAAATTCAGGAAAAAACGCCCGTGGTACCCATTAGAGATAATAATCCGACAAAAATTACCCCTTATGTGACTTATGGACTGATTGCTGCTAATGTCCTCGCTTTTCTTTATGAAGCAAATCTTCCCCCTCAAGCATTAAATGGGTTTTTACGCCTTGCGGCTGTAGTACCACGAGAACTGACTTTAAGCTTTGCTGGTGTCTCATTACATCAACCAGTACCAGAGTGGGCAACTTTAATTACCTCACAATTTTTGCATGGTGGTTTCTTGCATTTAGCAGGTAATATGTTGTTTCTCTGGATTTTTGGTAACAACGTTGAAGATAAGTTAGGTCATGCCAAATATTTACTGTTTTATTTATCTTGTGGTGTTTTGGCATCCTTGACCCAGTGGTTCTTCGCTCAAGATTCTAGCATTCCTTCTTTGGGTGCAAGTGGTGCGATCGCAGGCGTTTTAGGAGCCTACATTCTCCGCTTTCCCAACGCCGAAGTTCTCGGCATAGTGCCTTTAGGGTTTTTCTTCCCAACTTTCCGCGTCCCGGCATATTTCTTTTTGGGATTTTGGTTTCTCGAACAAGCCTTCTACGGGCTTGCTAGTTTGCAAACACGTACTAACATCGGTATGGAAGGTGGCGGTATTGCCTACTGGGCCCATGCAGGCGGGTTTATCTTTGGGGCGATTCTTGGCCCACTGTTAGGTTTGTTTAACGATAAATCACAGGAAGAATCTTGGTAAGTAATTCTTCTGGGTATCATCAAGGCTTTCAATCAGGCTAACTAATTAAATAGGTGAAATTGCTTAAGCTTCGCAGCTGCTAGCCTTACAAGCTATATTGCAATTAGTCAATAAATTAGGAAAAACATTTGTGTTTCCCCTCTACGACGAAAATCCGGCGCGAACCACCCCGTATTTCACCTACGGGTTAATTGGCATGAATATTTTAGTTTTTATTCACGAGGTGAGCCTGTCAAATGCACAATTGAGTCAGTTTTTAAATCAGTATGCACTAATACCTCAAGAGTTAACCACCAATTGGAATAGAGAGTGGATAACATTATTTACATCACAATTTTTACACGGTGGTTGGTGGCACTTAATCTCGAATATGCTGTTTCTCTGGATTTTTGGCAACAATATTGAGGAGCGATTAGGCCATGTCAAATATCTGATTTTTTATTTAGCGTGTGGTGCTTTAGCTGCCTTGTCTCAATGGTTTATTGGAATGAATTCGGAAATTCCTTCCTTGGGAGCAAGTGGTGCAATTTCTGGTGTTTTAGGTGCGTACATTATCCGTTTTCCCCAAGCTAGAGTCATGACCCTAGTATTTTTGGGGTTTTTCATCACCACAATCAGAGTACCAGCATTAGTAATAATTGGACTTTTCATTGTACAAAATGTAATCTCCGGTCTTGCTAGCCTACAAACAGCAACTCATATCAGCGTGGAAACTGGTGGAGTTGCCTACTGGGCGCACATTGGTGGTTTTGCTTTTGGGGTGATTCTCGCTCCCCTATTTGGATTGTTTAGACAAGACTAAGTACAAAATTTCCGAAATCATTAACAAAACAATTGCAACCTATCAATCTTCTGCCTTTTTTCTGCGATCCTCTGCGTTGAAATTTCCCCTATTTAGAAACTATTAGTTTTTATTGGCACCTGCTGAAACTTCTTCTGATTCTTCTGCTTTAGATTTAAATCTTGATGATTCTACGACTTGTTCTGGTAAAGAAACAACGATATCAGCACCATTGATAATTGCTCCTAATAACCCCAGTTCCGATTCAACTAATTGATCGATAGCTTCACCTAACATGTTCTCTTGTGTATAGTGTGGTCGCGCCACAAGTACCATGCCATCGCTGTAGGGTTGGATTAACAAAGCATCATTAGATATGCTGAGAGGAGTGGTATCTAAAATAACTATATCAAAACGTTCGCGCACATCCTCCATCAGCCGCCGCATTTCGCTAGATTCAAGAATAGCGGCGGATTGCCGCAGAGGGCCAGGGCTGGGTATGATGTATAAATTTTCTACATGAGGAACTAAACGAATACATTCACTTAAGTTAGCGTAATAACGCAGGGGTTCAATAGTGGCGTCGGGGTCAGGAATTATATTTAGGGATGTACAACGAGAAGGCGATCGCAAATCTGTTTCGATAATCAGGGTTCTTTTACCAGCCCGGGCTGAAGCTATACCCAAGTTATAAGCACTTGTCGTTTTACCCTCTAAACTACTGGTGCTAGTAATCAACACCACCTTTAAGGCTTTACCACCAACCCGGCGCAGATTACTACGGAATTTCTCATAAAATTCTAAATAAGGAGAATCCGCAGAAAGTAGCACCGGCACTACTTCTTGTGGCAAATCATCAACTGGCATTAAAGGCAATTCTCCCAACAGTGCCACTTCCCGCTGCTTGAGGCTCTCGCGGATATCCTCTCTGGTTTTGAAAGTACCTTCCACCGCTCCCAACAAAAATATCACCCCGCCACCAATCAACACACCTAACAAACCACCCACAGCAAGGGTAATAGGCACACTCTTCGAGGGTCTGATATCCGCAGTCGCTGTGGGGCGTCTGGCAATGCTAAGGCTGCTGGTAGTTTCTGCCTCTGCGGTTTTGGCATCGGTTAGCTTTGCCTGCATTTGGTCATAGATGGCTTTTTTAAGTCCAACCTCTTGTTCTAAACGCGATCGCTCTAATTGCTTATTGGGTATCAAAGAATACTCTTGCCGTAGTCGCGCTTCTTGTTGGATTTCTTGAGCTAATTGTTGTTGCAGCGTCTCCCGTTGGGTTTGTAAAGACACCATTTGGTTTGCTAACTGCTGGCGGGCTGGATCTAAGCTACTTTGGGCGCGAATCCCAGCAACGCTACCCTGAAGCGGAGCCGCCGTTCCATCACCACCTAATACTTCCGCAGCCCGTTGTTGCAGCAATTCCTCAGCAGCTTCTTTCTGGCGCTGCAACTGAACCATCGTTGGGTGTTCTGGTCGCAAATCTTTTCTGAGTACAGCAATTTGCGACTCACTTTGATAAATTTGCGATCGCAAGTTACCAATAATGGGATCGGCACTCAAAGCAGAAGAAATATAAGCCTGTCCGACTGATAAGCCTAACTTATTGTGTAAACTATTAACTTGACCATCAACCCCAGAAATAGTTAATTGAATTTGCCGTTGCAGATTTTGGCTGGCAGTAATAGCGCTTAACAAGCTGCCATTCTCCGCTGCTAATATTGCCGTTCGTTCTATGCGATCGTACTGTTCTAGCTTTTTTTCGGCAATTTGCAATTCCCGTTTAGTTTGTGGTAAGCGCTCGTCAATCTTTTCAATAATTGATTGTAGTCGCCCAGTATTGATGTCACTGCTCAACTTAATCATTGATTGCATCAAGTCAGTCAAGACCTCTATGGCTCGTTTGGGGTCACTATCTACATATTTCAGTTCAAAGATACTCGTTTCTAAATCTCCAGTCTTGGCATTTTTTTTAGGTAAAGAAAGGACAATATTAGAACCGAGTTGTTTCGGTTTGATATTTACTTTATCTGCCACTGTGGCAATTATCTGGTTTGATAATAAAACATCCTCATTTAGTTCCTTTCCTTGCTGTTGGATTTGAGTACCAGTTGCAGAGAAAGAAACTGGTGGACCAGCATAGGTTAGTGCGGCAGATGCTATGTATTTAGTAGGTGGCTCTGGCTGCATAGCCACCACCGTTGACCCCACTACAACTAAACCAAAACTAGCTAGTCCAATCCACTTGTATTTTTCAAAAGCAATAAGATAGCGTTTAACAATTGGTGGGGTCATGGTCGCTTCGCTCCAATTCAAAATTTAAGATTAAAAATTCAAAATTAGGAAGCACCAAACTAAAGATAGTGGCTTTGATATAAGGATGCTATCAACTTCCTACTATATACACCGGTTGATATCTTTAATATTTTTACATTAACCAATTAAAAGATAAGTTAGAGATGTGGCTTCCTGCACTCCCAACTATTTTCAGATTGTATCCTTCTTTTAAAGTCATTAATTTGACCCGCCACCGAAGTTGTCAAAAAATCGGAGAAAGGACTGGACATTGAAGAAGGGTTGGGTAATGGTAGTCAAGAAATTAGTAATTTTACCGATGAGGTTGCGACCAACAACAAGAACATCATTATCTTGAAGGGCTACATTTTGAGATGCATCGCCTCCTAGAGCTTTTTTAGCATCAAGTTTCTGGGTAACAGCTTTACCTTGTTCAGGATCAAAGCGAACCAGAGCGATATCTCGGAGATTAGCAGTATCGAGATTTACTCCTCCTAAAGCATCTACAAAGGTACTCCCGTTAGGTAGTGCTTGAATGGAAAGACCTCCCGCAGCGTAGTTTAAAACGCGGATTCTAATCTGTGGTGTGGCCAAAGATGAACGTGCTACCAAATTGCGGTCATAATCGTCATTATTACCAACTTCACGACGGGGGACAAGTACAGCATCTCCGTCTTGTAAGCGTAAATTAGGAATTGAACCGCCATCTTGCAGTGCTGCATATAAATCAATAGTTTGTGAAATCACAGAACCATCGATTAACTTCCGGCGGACTTGCACTTGTCGCAGGTCTGCATTCAAAGTTGAACCACCAGATATTAGCAAGGCATCAGCAACGCGGGGTGTTGTTGAATTAATTGGATAAATTCCTGGTTTAAATATTTCCCCACTAATGGTAACTTGAACTGGTCGCGTCCCTGCCAAGGATACTACTACAATTGGATCGGGTAAAATTTTACTTAAGCTCAAGCGAATTTTTTCTTGAGCTTCTTCTAAAGTTAAGCCTTGTAATGACACCGTTCCTACTTGTGGCACTACGATGTTGCCTTCTGGACTAATTGCAGCTTGAAAACTTAAGTCTTGACGCTGCGTTGCTAAGGCTAAAACTATTACTGGATCAACCACATAACGATTTAAACCCAAGCGAATTTTTTCTTGAGCTTCTTCCAAAGTCAAACCTTGTAAGGAAACTTTTCCCAATAGCGGCACCACAATGTTACCTTCTGGGTTGATTAAAGCTTGAAAGCTCAAATCTGGAAAGCGCTGAACCGAAACGCTAATTCCATCTCCGATTCCTAAGCGGTACGGGCCTGGAGGACGCTGAAGCACAACGCCAATTGTATCTCCTGGCCCCAAAAGATAGCGGTTGAGTTGGGGGGAAATTTCGTTATTTGCACCTGGAGGTACAACTTCAGTACCTGGAACAGGCGAAGGTGGTTGCTTTGGTGATTGTCCTGGAAATGGAAAAGGCTGGGCAACAACAAGCTGGATAGGTGTTGTTAAGAAAACTCCTACTTGAAGACTGACAAAAGACAGGGCGCTGAATGCACGCATATAAGAACTTGGATCTATGAACATCGGTGCAGGAAAACTGAGATAAAAATTAGTAGCGCCAAGTGGTAATTTTACTCTCAAAATATCCTAAATGTCTCTTTTATCTGCGAGTATTTTACCAAGAAAAAGTAGAAAAATTTTACCAATTTTAATTTATAACATCATATTTTGAACCTGAACGCGATTATAAAGATACTTCTAATGAATCTCTGCACAAGGGTATCTGTAACAGACTCTATAAAGGGCCTGCCATCAATTGAGTTTGCACTGTTTCTCCTATAGACTGTGCTAAAGGCCAAGATGTTTCTACTTGCCCCAAAGGTTCCATTGGAATCAGAATGCTCACACTCACCCAAGGAGTGCGTTGCTTATGCCACTGGGCTAATTGATCTGCCAAGAACCAGTGTAAAGGTGATGGATTTCCGCCGTCTGGCATAGCGTACCATTGCAAGACAGCGAAGGTTTGCGGTGGTGTGACGGCGCGAAAGAACCTAGCTTCTACTTTAGTTACGATATTTGAAGCTAACTTTGCAGATGGTTTTACAGTAAATTCAGCAGAACGATATTGAGCTATATCCCACTTTCCCCAGCGTGACCTTCCCCAGCCGTTAACGTCTGTCCACTCTACCTCTGGTTGATCCATAGGCCCATTTTGCGGCAGCAAAAGTAAGATTGCCTGGGATTCGGAACCTTCTTTTTTAAGTACCTGCAAAGACCATTTATGTTCGCCAATTTCCTGTTCTGCTTGTTCAATAGTTTGCCAACCAGGAAGGGCTAACCCAGCATTGCGGATCTGTTTTAACTTGTTGAGGGTAGTAACAGGTGGGGGCTGTTTCCATTGCCAGTGTCCTGTCAGGTATCCGGGAACTGCTCCTATTGCCAACAAGAGTAGCAATAACAAAAGTGCTGCTACCTGACTCAATTGGTTTTCCTTAAAAAACTTGGAGAAAGAAATCATCAGTAAAATTTATGATACTTAGGCAAAATTTTACTTCATAAAATCACACCATGAGTTCAGTAATATTTATGAGTAGAGAAAAAGCAGGAAAGATAAGGCAGACATAAATAAATAAGCAATGCCCAATGCCGATAATTTAAAATCTTACCAAACGATCTAAAGGTTTCAAACTCAGGGATGATGAGTAATGAGTAACTAAATTGACAAAATCAGACTATAAAGAGTGATATTAAGCGATAGATAGCGCTTGTAAAGGAATAACGGCCATGATTAAATCTTGGATGGTGATTGGGGGTGTAGCTTTCTTAGTTGCTTTAGCAGCTAACGTAATTACGCCTAGCGATCGCCAATGGTTCAAGCGCTTACAACGACCGAGATGGCTAACTTTTGAGGGTGCGATTCCTATTATCTGGACTGTAATATTTATTTGCGGTGCTTGGTCAGCTTATATTATCTGGGAAAAAGACCCAGGAAGCAACTCAACCTGGTTAATCATGGGTTTATACTTGCTTCTAGAAATTGTAACCATTGCCTATACGCCTGTAATGTTTAAGCTCCGCAGCCTGAAAGTCGGTACAATTCTTGGTGGCACAGGTTTTATCATTAATGCTTTATTGATACTTGCAATTATAAGTATTTCTGGTTGGGCAGCACTATTACTAGTTCCTTATTTACTCTGGAGTCCCATTGGTACTTATACCACTTGGCAGATGATCAGTCTCAATCCTCAAGATGCCTAAGATTCGCACTAACGAATGATTCAAACTATGCCTTAAATTGTCAAACTTGCAGTGTATGGCTTGACAAAATACACAAAACTTGAGTGCATTATGATTCCATCTTGGATAATAATTGGGGCTGTGACTTTCTTCGTCGCCCTTGGTAGTTTCTTAATCACGCCGCGTGATGTTAAATGGTTTGCACGTTTAAGTCGCCCTCGTTGGCTAGTTTTTGAGCCGTTGATTCCGGTAATCTGGACTGTGATTTTTATTTGCGGTGCAGCTTCAGCTTATATTGTCTGGGAAAAAAATCCAGGAGGTATAATTACTTGGCTATTAATGGCTTTGTACCTCTTGGTGGAAATTATCACCGTCGCCTACATACCTGTAATGTTGAGGTTCCGTAGTCTCAAAGCTGGTGAAATTCTTGGGCTAATCGGTTTGATTTCAGGTGTTGTGCTTGCAATCTGCGTTTTGCCGATTTCTTTAATAGCGGCGCTGTTACTCCTTCCTTATCTAGTTTGGACTCCTATTGGTACTTACACTACCGACGAGTTAAAAGAGTTAAATCCTCAAGATGCATAACGCATTTATGCAAGACGCCCATAATGTGCTGTAACAGGATTGGCTGGATTGGATTGATTATTCAGCCAAGCCCACATTTGATCGCCAATAGAAAAATGCCACCACTCTCTAGGATTGCGTTGAAAACCGGCTTTTAACATTACATGTTGCAATAGCTGACGGTGAGCATGATACTTTTGGGCTTCTGGGCGATCGCTATTGGCATAATAATCTGGGTGCGATCGCTCTGACATTTCATCAATGGGCGAACCCATATTTACTATTTGTCCTGCATCATCTACCAGCGTCACATCTACCGCCGCACCTGTACTGTGAGGAGGGGGAGTTTTTTCATCTAAACTCGGTACAGCCCAAATTTCATAAACCGCTTCCCAAATCTCTTGGCGTTGGTTTGGGGATAATTCCACATTAGTTAATCCCCTATCTTGCACTGCTTGCGCGAAGCTGTAATCTACCATAAACTGCTGGACTGCGATCGGGCGATAAGCATCAAAAATTTGGATACGCCAGTTACGATGCAGTAGTTGAAGATAATTTTGCGCTTGGATCAAATTTTCAATAACACTTTGACGGAGATAATAAGGGGAGTGTATACCATAAGTAGCACCTAATTTTTCATAAGGATGGGGAGATTCCACCGCAAACAATTCTAAAGGAATCTCTATTAGTGGTTCACCACACTCAAAAATCGGGATTTGATGATAAAGTCTCATGTGAATAATTCGTAATTCAAGCGTTTGTTAAGTAGGTAGGCGTAATTAAATATTAAGAGCAAACCTCACCCTCAATCCCTCTCCTTATTAAGGAGAGGGAAGCCGGATGAGAGTGAGGTTTTATGTTTAATTTGACCTACTTATACCAATTCTGTATGAAGATGCGCTAAACCATATTTAAGTACAAGAAAGAAAAACGAACCGCAAAGTCCGCAAAGAACACAAAGAAAGAAAGAAAGAAAGAAAGAAAGAAAGAAAGAAAGAAGAAGTTAAGAGGGTTTGGCGCAGCCTCACAAAGAAATGGTATTACTTATTTTTAAATGCTCAATCAAAACCAAACACCTTTATTAGATGCCTTAAAAGCCAATGCAGCAAGACTCCATGCGCCTTTTTACACTCCAGGACATAAACATGGTGAGGGAATTTCTCAACTTTTAGCTGATTTATTTGGTAAAGCCGTCTTTCGCGCTGATTTAACCGAATTAGCTGATTTAGATAATCTCTTTGCGCCCCAAGGCGTTATTCAAGAAGCACAACAACTAGCGGCTGAGGCATTTGGCGCTACACAAACATGGTTTCTTGTCAATGGTTCTACCTGTGGGATTGAAGCAGCAATTCTCGCTACTTGTGGCACAGGTGATAAAATCATTCTGCCTCGAAATGTGCATTCATCTGCGATCGCTGGTTTAATTCTCTCTGGTGCAATACCAATTTTTCTTAATCCTGAATATGATTCAGTTTTAGATATTGCCCACAGCATCACGCCCAATTCTGTACAATCTGCACTCCAACAACACCCAGATGCTAAAGCAGTGTTGACAGTTTATCCAACATATTACGGCGTTTGTGGAAATTTGAGTGCGATCGCCAGCATTACACATCAATATAATATCCCTCTACTTGTAGATGAAGCCCACGGCGCCCACTTTGCCTTTCATCCACAATTACCCACTCCAGCCTTAGCCGCAGGTGCCGATTTAAGTGTACAATCCATTCACAAAGTACTTGGTGCAATGACACAAGCATCAATGCTGCACATCCAAGGTAACAGGATTGATTGCGATCGCATCAGTAAAGCTTTGCAACTTGTACAATCTACCAGTCCTAGTTATTTACTTTTAGCTTCTTTAGATGCAGCCCGTCAGCAAATGGCGCTTTACGGAAAAATGCTGATGTCTCGCACTTTGCAACTTGCCAATAAAGCTAGAACAAAAATCAGTCAAATTCCTAGATTATCAGTTTTGGAAATTCTTAGCCCCCCTTTTGAAGGGGGGTTGGGGGGATCTTCTTCTATAGGTGGGTTAAACGGATCTCCCGGCTTTGTCGCTTTAGACGAAACGCGATTAACTGTCACTGTTTCTGGTTTAGGCTTAACCGGATTTGAGGCGGATGAAATTCTCGATCAAAAATTTGCTGTCACCGCCGAATTCGCCTCACTGCAACATCTCACCTTTATTATTAGTTTGGGTAACACCCCAGCTGATATTGAGCAACTGGTACAAAGTTTTACTACTCTTGCCAAAGAATATCGCCGAACCAACTTGACTGTTAAAAACCATCTTTGGCAGCAGCATTTCACTACACAGTGTCATGATTTATGTTATTCTCCCCGTGAAGCCTTTTTTGCTGTCAGTGAAATACTACCTTTGATACAGACCAATCAACGCATCTGTGCCGAAATCGTCTGTCCCTATCCCCCAGGAATTCCCTTGTTAATGCCAGGAGAAGTCATCACCAAACCCGTTATTGACTATCTGCAACAAATTCAGGCGATGGGAGGATTTATTACCGGTTGCAATGACACGAGCTTCAAAACTTTGAAAGTGGTAAAAATTTAATTTTTATCCTCTCGACACTCTTCACCTTCTACAATAAAGATAGACTTTATTGAGATTTGTATAGTTGGGGATAAGCTGTCATGGCTCCCGCCGTTTTCATTCAAAATTTGCAAAAACGTTACGGTACAGTGGTTGCCGTTGAAGATGTTTCCTTTCAGGTAGAACCAGGAGAAATTTTTGGTTTACTTGGCCCCAACGGTGCTGGTAAAACTACTACCTTGCGTGCTTTATGTACACTTACCACACCGGATGCTGGCAAAATCGAAGTATCTGGCATTTCTGTGTTAGATAATCCGAAAGTGGCAAGACAACGACTAGGCTATGTTGCTCAAGAAGTCGCTATAGATAAGGTGCTGACTGGAAGAGAACTGCTGCAACTGCAAGCCGCACTTTATCATCTCCCAGGCGCAGTAGGCAAGCAGCGCATTGAGAATGTATTAGATTTACTCGGTTTGCAAGAATACGCCAATAAAAAAACAGGAACCTATTCCGGCGGTTTACGCAAGCGCCTAGACTTGGCTGCTGGGTTACTCCATTCACCGGATGTTTTAGTCTTAGATGAGCCAACAGTAGGACTTGACATAGAAACCCGTTTTGTGGTATGGGATTTTTTGCGGAAATTACGCGCCTCTGGGACGACGGTAGTAATTACCAGCCATTACTTAGAAGAGATTGACGCTTTAGCCGATCGCGTGGCAATTATAGATCGCGGCGTTGTGATTGCAAATGGTACACCTTCACAATTAAAAGATCAAGTAGGGGGCGATCGCATCACCTTACGAATCCGCGAGTTTTCCCCGATTGAGGAAGCAGAAATTGCCAAAAACCTCTTGCAAACTTTGCCGTTTGTGCAAGAAGCGATCATCAACAGCGCTCAAGGTAATTCCCTCAACTTGGTAGTGACACCTCAGAATGATGTTTTGATTAACATACAGCAAGCGCTGAATACTGCTGGCTTGCCCATATTTGGCATAGCCCAATCTCGCCCCAGCCTCGATGACGTTTACCTCGCCGCTACAGGACGCACACTAATGGATGCAGAACTGGCAGCCGTTGCCACTCGCGATCCCAAAGCTGAGAAGAAGCAGAATATGAGATAGGGGCAGGGGGAGCAGGGGAGGCTGGGGGAGAAGAATTAATAATCAATGCCCAATGCCCAATCCACAATCCCCCATGCCCAATCCCCAATCTAAAATAGGACTTACGCAAAATTATGAAAAAACGAACCGCAAAGGACGCAAAGGACACGAAGTAATAAGAGTTTGAGGAGTTTTTGCGTAAGTCCTATAAAATTCAAAATTCAAAATCCAAAATCCAAAATTCCTATGAGTGTTACTCCTAAATCTGATATCAATTGGCAGCCGTTAGCATCGCCACAAGCAGATGCTAATGCTGCACCTAACTTTTTCGGTGAATTGGTACAAGAGACGTTGGCTTTAACTCGTCGCTTGTTTATTCAATTACAACGCCGTCCCTCAACATTGGTTGCCGGAATTATTCAGCCGGTGATGTGGTTAGTGCTATTTGGGGCTTTATTTCAAAATGCACCCAAAGGTATGTTTGGCAGTACGACAAATTACGGGCAATTTTTGGCTGCGGGAGTAATTGTTTTTACAGCCTTTGCTGGGGCGCTGAATGCTGGTTTGCCCGTAATGTTTGACCGCGAGTTCGGCTTTTTGAATCGTTTGCTGGTAGCACCGTTAGCATCACGGTTTTCCATTGTCTTTGCTTCGGCAATCTTTATCATCAGCCAAAGTTTGCTGCAAGCAGCCGTGATTGTTGCAGCAGCAGCCTTTATTGGGGCTGGACTACCAGATGCAACGGGTTTATGTGCGATCGCTCTAATTGTATTCCTCTTAGCTTTGGGTGTAACAGCTATCTCCCTTGGTTTAGCTTTCGCTCTACCGGGACATATTGAATTGATTGCAGTGATTTTCGTCACTAACCTACCATTATTGTTTGCTAGTACAGCTTTGGCTCCTTTATCCTTCATGCCTCAGTGGTTGCAGGTTGTAGCTACCCTAAATCCCCTCAGCTATGCGATCGAACCCATTCGCTATCTGTATCTCCACAGTAGTTGGGGACTAAGTAGCGTAGTCATGCAAGCGCCTTGGGGTAATGTGACCTTCGGGGGAGCGTTGCTGGTATTATTTGGCTTTGCCGTTGTCGCCTTACTGAGTATTCAACCCCAACTGCGGCGCACTCTTGCTTAAAGAGGAGCAAATTGCAGATAAAATGTAGTAATTTTAGGGTCAAAATCCGATGAAAAAATTATTTTTACAAATTCCTAGATTCTTTCTGGCTACCGTGGCAGGAATTAGCTTCGCTTCCTTGCTCATGGCTCAACCAAGTTCGGCTCAACAAGTCAGCCCAGCCGATGCTTTTCCCAGTAATAGTACAACAGACCAAAATACTGATCCTTTCTCCCGTTCCAACTCAGACAATTTCAATATGTTTGACTTGATTCATCGGGCGAATTTCGGGACTCTCAACTGGGATTCTAACCAACAGAACGAAGAACTAGACTCAGCCGCAGCAGCTTTTAAAGCAAGGCAACAAAAACTAATTCGAGGTGAACAGCAAACATCTCCGAGTTCACCATTGGTTATACCACAATCGGTTACACCAGCATCAGGTAAATGAATTCTAACAAAGAACCCCAAGTCTCTAGTACTCGATCAAGCTAGTAATGAAAAGTTTGTAGTAAGCACAAAGCGTGCTTAGAAAATAAGGACTAAAGTCCTCACTACCAACTTGTTGACCCATCAATTTAAACTTGACAGACTATTAGGGCTTGGGGCTGAGACTATTGAAAAAATCCTTAGTTATCAGGTAAAAAACTACAGCCCAAGTGAAGCTAAAACATCGCTAGCATGGGTAGTGGTATTTACACTAGCGTCAACATGGGTAATTTTGCCGTTGGGGTCAATTACGTAGGTAACGCGCTTGGCATAACCGCCGCCATCCACATCAAAAGCTTTGATGAGGGATTTGTCGGTGTCAGCCAGTAGGGGAAAATTCAAATCATATTTTTGGGTGAATGCTTGATGAGAAACTTCATCATCTGCACTGACTCCCAAGATAACAATATCTTTACCTTGATATTGAGACTGGGCATCCCGAAAACTACAGGCTTGTTTGGTGCAACCTGGCGTATCATCTTTGGGGTAAAAATACAAAACAACCGTCTTTCCTTTCAACTCAGATAACGAAACTGTGTTGCCGTTTGTATCTTTGGCGGTAAATGCAGGTGCATCCGTACCAACTGCTAGAGGCATAATTAAGCTTTCCTGTTTCAGATTGTTGATGCACTTGAAATTTTACATTAATTTATAATCATTTAATATAATTACTAAAAAATAGCATAACTATACTTTAGGTAAGCAATTTTTGGTTAAATGAGGTAGTTAGTACAAGAAAAATATATTGTTAGATTAATTTTTATCAGAAGAAAAATTACTACCCATACACAATGGCTGCTGTTGATTCCCAAAACCCAAATATTTTTGTCTATCCTCAAAGCACAGTAGACAGAGCCGAGCGATCGCTAGTGTGTTCGCCCTTCACTTTATCTTTATTTGAAGTCATGGGACACCAGAGTGTGTCATTAACTGCGATCGCCTTAGAAAATGGCCTCAAGCAGGGCTATACTAAACGCCCTTTATCAGAATTAGCCTGTGACAACGCCTTGGGCTGGCTGATCCAAGTGGGTGTATTACGGCGAGAAGTCGATGGTCAGGGCATTACAGATAGTTATCGCCTGACTCCCTTAGGTCGCCAGTTGGTAGAACAATATCAGGGAAAAAATTGGCGTACACCTTCATGGCGCGATCGTTTATCCGATGCTGTGATTCGTTGGTTGCGGATACCTTTTTAGAATAAAAAACCAAAAAGTTAGGATTAGGGAATCAAAGGGAACAATATATACGGAAACCTCACATCTATTCATGAAGTCTTTACCATAATCATCTAATTGAACTTTGTGATGCTTATGGTGGGCATTGGGCATCATTGGGCATTGGGCATGATCGTATTAGTTCTTCTCCCTCATCTCCCTCATCTCCCTCATCCTCCCCCTGCTCGCCTATGATTCGCTCCTAAAAATTCACCCTGTATCCTGAAAACTAACGAATAGCAACTATGAAATCAATTATGGTGGTGGGGACAACATCCCATGCAGGGAAATCACTTTTAACTACAGCTATTTGTCGCATTCTGTCGCGGCGTGGCTGGCGAGTGGCTCCCTTTAAAGGTCAAAATATGGCTTTAAATGCTTATGTCACTGCCAATGGTGGAGAAATTGGCTATGCCCAAGCAGTCCAAGCTTGGGCGGCGGGAGTCGTACCTTGGGTAGAAATGAACCCAATTTTACTCAAACCTCAAGGGGATATGACTTCCCAAGTAATTATTAAAGGCAGGTCTGTTGGTAAAGTAAGTGCCTCAGATTACTACGAGCAATATTTTGACGTGGGGTGGCGGGCAATTGAAGAATCGCTACAGCATTTAGGAACAGAATTTGACATGGTGGTTTGTGAAGGTGCCGGTAGTCCAGCAGAAATTAACCTCAAGCACCGCGACTTAACTAATATGCGGGTGGCAAAACATTTAAATGCGCCAACAATGTTAGTAGTTGACATTGATCGGGGTGGGGCTTTTGCCCATGTCATTGGAACCTTAGAGTTATTAGAACCAGATGAACGCGCCTTAATTAAGGGTGTAGTAATTAATAAGTTCCGAGGACAGCGATCGCTCCTAGATCCGGGGATAAAATGGTTAGAAGAACGCACAGGTATACCCGTTATTGGTGTTATACCCTACTTACAACAAGTGTTTCCAGCAGAAGACTCCCTTGATTTGCTAGAACGTGAATCCTATAAAGCCCAAGCTGACCTCAACATTGCCGTCATCCGCTTACCCAGAATTGCCAATTTTACCGACTTTGACCCACTCGAATCAGAAAGCACTGTTTCAGTAAAATATCTAAGTCCAAAGCAAGATTTGGGACATCCTGATGCCGTAATTCTTCCAGGGACAAAAACCACAATTGCTGATTTGCTACTGCTGCAAAAAACCGGTATGGCAGAAGCTATCCAAAACTATGCTGCTTCTGGGGGAACGGTTTTAGGTATCTGCGGTGGGTATCAAATGCTCGGTCAAATGATCGCTGATCCTGAAGGGATAGAGGGACAAGCAGGCAGGTATCAGGGGTTAAATCTTTTACCAATAAGAACCGTAATTACCGGACAAAAAATCGCCCGCCAGCGCCAAGTTAGCTCGAATTATCCGCAACAGGGCTTGCCAGTAAATGGCTTTGAAATCCACCAAGGGCGATCGCGCATCGAACAGCAAGGTGTAGACCCTCAATCGTACCATGCCCTATTTGACGATATTAATTTAGGGTTAGTGGATAGTTGTCAATCCGTCTGGGGTAGTTATCTTCACGGGCTTTTTGACAACGGCCCTTGGCGACGCGCTTGGTTAAATCGCCTCCGTCAACAGCGCGGCTTAAAATCTTTGCCCACCGGTGTTGCTAACTACCGAGAACAACGAGAGCAGATTTTGGACTCCCTAGCCACTGAAGTAGAAAGCCATATAGACTTAACTCCGTTTTTGTCTTAAGCTAGGCTACGATAAAAAATTCAATAAAGATGGATTGTTTGTTTTGAGTCTGTCTTAATTACGAATTACGAATTACGAATTACGAATTACGAATTATTATCTAATGATTGTTCGTGTCCACTTTTTACCAGATGATGTCACAGTAGATGCCGAAGTGGGAGAAGCCCTATTAGATGTAGCAGACCGGGCTGGGGTATTTATTCCCACCGGTTGTCTAATGGGGTCTTGTCACGCTTGCACCGTCGAATTAGAGGATGGAGAAATCATCCGCGCTTGTATCACCGGAGTACCGCCACGCGAAGAATTGACGATTAATTTGTTTAGCGACCCAACTTGGTAATATTGCCCCTGTTATTGACAAGCAAGAAACTTTAACCCATTGTTTCTTACTGTGGCGATGGTATTTTTTTATAAAATTAATGCCAAAGAAAATCCGGGAACTGAAGCAAATGCTTTCCCAAGTAGGTTTTACACAAATCCCAGGAAAAGGAAGTCATACTAACTGGGTGCATCCCCTCTATAGTGGAAAAATCACGATTTCAGGCAAAGACGGAGCAGATGCTAAACGCTACCAAGAGAAGGAAGTGAAACAGGCAATTGAGGAAGTAGAAGGAAAAGAAAAAGATGAGTAAGCTTAAGTACCAAATGATTATTCAGTGGTCTGAAGAAGATAATTGCTTCTTAGTAGCATTCCCTGATTTTCTAGGACAACGCTGGCGGACACATGGGGATACTTACGAGTTAGCTGTGGCAAATGGAATTGAAGCTTTAGAGTCTCTAATTATTGCTTACGAAGCTGTGGGTGATCCACTTCCAGAACCAACAGTAAGTAGTGTGTGCTAACGCATACGTGCTTTAATACAGGCATTTTAACAGTTAATGCTACTCCCTTTACCCGAACAAATGTTCAGGCAGCAAGAAACTTTTACAGCTTGTTTCCTACTGCCTATTTTTGCTAAGTAAGCGGGTCAAATTAAATATAAAACCTCACCCTGCCTCCGGCTTCCCTCTCCAAAATATCGGAGAGGGATTGAGGGTGAGGTTTATTATATGTTTAATTACGTCTACCTACTTATCTATATCAATTAGCTTTAACATTCAGGGCGTATTCTTTAAACCTTTCCAAATCAGCTTGAATTGTCGATTCAACTACCCGCCCCAAAAACAAGTTATCCATAATTTTGCCAATAATACCGGGGATAGCGTAGGAAATGGTCATTTTAACAATACTACTATTGTTGCGATCGTAAAAGCGAATCGCTCCCTGATTTGGCAAACCATCAATCGATTCCCATTGGATAATTTGGTTGGGAATAACTTTGAGAATTCGAGATTTCCAAGTAAATTCTAGACTGCCCGTCTTTAGTTTCCAAAGAGATATATCTGGATTATCGGGCGGAATTTTCACCGAATCAATCCACTTCATCCACCGGGGCATTTGCTCCAAATCAGACCAGAGGCTCCATACTAAATCTATGGGAGCGTCTACTTCTACCTGCACAGTATGCTCTAACCAGTCTGACATCTCTACTTCTTCCTTTGCGCTCTTTGCGCCCTTTGCGGTTCGTTATCTCTTCAAACTCTCCAAAATCACCTTTGCCGCCCGCCGTCCAGAAATAGTAGCACCTTCCATGCTGTCGATGTAATCTTGCTGAGTATAACTCCCTGCAAGGAAGAAATTATCTACTGGTGTCTTTTGGTTGGGACGATACGCATCCATCCCTGGCGCTTCACGGTAGAGAGACTGAGCAAGTTTTACTACACTGTACCAAGTCATATTTAGCTCCCGCGACGAGGGAAACAGTTCATGCACTTGCTTGAGGACATGCTGGGCGATCGCTTCATTACTTTGTGCAATAAACGGATCTCCCGGTGTCAGCACTAGCTGTAACAATGAACCCTGTCCTGGGCGATAATAATCAGCAGGGCTAGTCAACGCCAAATCGGCAAAACAAGAAAAGTCAGCATCGGCTGTGTATAGTAAATTATCGATTCCAGCCGCGTGCAAAAGCTGTTTACGTTGCTCTCCATCGTTGAGTTCAGTTACCCAACCATCGAAGCGAAGCTGCACTGTAGCGACTGGCACTGTATCCAGTTTGTAAATATTGTCAAATTCTGACCACTTACGCCACTCGTGCGGTAGGATGCGTTGAATTCCTGGAACATCACAGGCAAAAACGTAAGCATCAGCAGTGATAGTTTCTAATGTATCACCTTGGGCAACTACTATACCAGTGACGCGGGTTTGTTCCTCTAACTCAGTAAATTGAATTTCCCGAACTTGCCGACGCGTGTAAACTTTGGTGCCTCTAACTTCTAAATACTCCAGAATGGGCTTGTGCAAATATTCAGATGGAGAACCTTCCAGCATTCGCAAAACTGAGGCTTCAGTTCTAACTGCAAATAACTGGAATATCGTTAACATACAACGGGCAGACATATTTTCGCAATCAATAAATCCCAGAGCGTAGGCAATGGGGTTCCACATCCGTTTGATGCTGCCATTACTCCCACCATGACTGCGGAACCAGTCGGCAAAGCTAACTTTATCTAACTTGCGAATGGTTTTCATCGCCCCGTTAAAGTCTACCAGCCCGCGAACTATTGGACTAGTACCCAAAGCGATCGCATTTTGCAGTTTATCCTGCAACGATAGTTGGGAAGTAGTAAAAAATGCCTTTAAGCCATTGAAAGGCGCACCTGTAAGGAACCGAAAATCCAAAGCACCAGTGCGCCCCCCTTTATTAATAAAAGTGTGGGTATGTTCTTTGAGGCGTAAGTTTTCTAACACCCCCACTTTCTTCATCAAGTCAAATAGTTGGTAGTAGCAGCCGAAAAATACATGCAAACCCATTTCTAGATGGTTGCCATCTCCATCAACCCAACTACCAACTTTACCACCCACAAACGGACGAGACTCAAAAATCTCTACTTCACAGCCAGCATCAGCTAAATCTACTGCGGTTGCTAGCCCAGCCAGTCCCGCACCTACGATTGCAACACGCATTCCGTCGTTCCTTTTCAGTTTCTTTACAGATTGTAACTGGGTTGGTGTCGGAATTTACTACTTAATATCAACTCCACCAGCATAAAGCATGGTGTCGATACTAAAACCTTTTTGATCCCTTGTTTTAGTCTTAGCAATTGAGCAGACGCGAGAAAAACGCGTCTGTATCAGCTAGACAAACTCTTGTCCATAGCGGCGGACTCAAAAAAGGATCATAATTTTTTGGTAACAAAGCAGTTATCTGGTAAGCCGTAAAAGCAACTTCTTACTTGTTTACATCTTTGTTGTCATCGGAGACAGGCAAACTTCTAATCAGTTCCCGAATCACATCGGTTGCGGGTCTACCTGTTTGTTCACAATATTTTTCTAGCTTTTCCGCTTCCTGTGTTGCGAGATTGACAGTTATACGTTTAACAGCCCATTTTTTATTTGTCATTATCATGTTATCTGCTGGATATTTAGCTCGTCGAAATAGTCTAAATTAAAGAGGGAACCGATAAGGTTATCAGAATTTGTCTCAGGAAACAAGTAATATCATTAATATGAAAAATATTCGTTTTGTCAAAGTATTCATCATTTCCTAAAGAAATTAAAAGATTACACTTTATTTGTTATTATATTGACATGATAAAGACCACATAGTTGCTTTTGAAGATAATAACGCTACTAACAGCATGAGTAAAGCCTGACAATGAAGTTTTATAAATGAATTCAAGACACCTATTGTTGACTCAATTAAGATTTCCAAAGTTATTCTGCATCGGAAGTATTTGACCTTCTCTCTTAACCAAGTTCGCCAAAGCCACTTGGAGAGAACATCTTGGATAACACCAGAAAATAAAACTTCAGAATCACGATGGTGCTGAAATGCTTCTCAAATGAGGGTTACAATCGTCTATAGAGGTTGTGAATAATCACTTAAAAGTAGGCAAATAAGCGATCGGTCTAAAACAAACACCCATCTGCGCCCATTACTATAATCACCAAGTTAAAAGCTACTTGAACGTTTATGAATTTTGGCTATCATCGATCAAGCTGATTGCTTCTTTGATCCAATATAGTAACCACCAAAAAGGGTATAAAACTCACCTTTTTGGGCGTAAAGAACTGACTTTTTTGGTAAATTTTAACAGTACTATCTGTAATTTTACACAGTAAATGCTCGCTAAAGAAATATGATGTTACTTGACTGTTGCCGATGACAATATTTTATTTTTGCTTCATGCATTTACACTAAATCGTCGTAAAAATCCGATGTAATCTCAGATGTATTCTATCTTCTCTCTAGCGATATAGTTTGTCTTCAACTCAGTGATTTTTTCTCTTCATACTATTTATTTATCGGGAGTTTAGAGAAATTTTTTTTGCAAATTTCTGTACCATGAATTTGGAAATAAATTTTTTAAAGCTAAAAAACTACTGTCATAAACTTTTCATTTGCAAAAATTTATTATTTAGTAACTATCCTCATAAAAGTAATTACGTATTCTATTTTTTTTCATTATGTTTTCATTATAGCCATTATTTATATGCTTTAAATAATCTTCATTTAAAGACTAAATACATTCATTCTTCTGCTTCATAAAAACATTACAAATAAAAAGATAAAATCTGATATTTTGCTTAATTATATTGATATCTAACAAGATGCAAAACTCAGAAAATGGTTAAAAAAATATTTCGATATCTAAGTACGTCACTTAGATTTTATTAAACAGAGCTTTGCGGAGACTCTTTTAGCGTTTTGTACTGATTTATGCTGGTAAATAACCAGATAAAATGACTGAAAAAATTTCAAAATACAACTACTTCATGAAATTGAGGTAAAGTTAACTTCCATTGGTCACCTACTGCTGTTAAC
This sequence comes from Nostoc sp., assembly GCF_036916975.1. Taxonomy (GTDB): domain Bacteria; phylum Cyanobacteriota; class Cyanobacteriia; order Cyanobacteriales; family Nostocaceae; genus Nostoc. The sequence continues at coordinate 31,728 of NZ_JBALFF010000031.1, read as the reverse complement.
ATACAGCAGAATTCAGAGAGGACTCTAAGCTAAAAAAAATCCAGAGGGAAGGTTTGCTCCGCTCTGGATTTTTCAATTCAGTAATCCTAAAGGTTCCTAAGTATTTTTCTGATTCTTTAACTATTCTGACCAAAGCAACGGAAACGTCTGCGGCTTTGCTCCTGAATTGTGATTGGAGGCGGAGCATCTGCGGCTTTGCTCCTGAATTGTTATGTAATTTCTCATAAGCACAATTTGAGATTGAGGATTGGGAGAATTTGTGTAACTATTCAAATTTAACTTGGGGCATCAGTTGAAGAGTGCCAATACCTAAATCTTTAGGTGAGAGCGATCGCGCTTCAAACAAAGCCATCATATCTCGCAACTGAGGATTGCCACGGGAAGCTCCGGTTAGCCCTTTGGCAATAATTAAGCCACAGTAGCCCAAAGTATTTTTACAGCGTTGATTCCATTTTTTCCGGGCTTCTACATGAATCGGATCTTCATCTAAAAATTCTCCAAATAGGAACAATTCGCCATTTTGAGTTTGTAATAAACCCAGGTCGTAGCGATCGCCATCGAAGGGATCGGCACCTGGATTAAAGCAAATAGCTCTCAGTCCTCCTGTTGCTTCAATTCTTTCAATTACAGTCTTAGCCTTGGGGCGGGAAGTTTGAATTAAAATCACCGGCAAACCGTCACCCACTTGTTTGATTTCACCAGCCTGATGGTAGCTGACCCCTTTACGCAGGTACTCCAACATTTCCCAGGACACCACACCTAAACTGAGGAAGGAGTCTTCTGGTATCAAGTCATCTTGCAATGATTGGAAATTAATTTGGGGAGTCAAAGTTTTCGCTCTCCTCGTCATCGACATCAAAGCCTGCTATTTCCTCTAATTCTGTTGCTAACTCCGGCATAGTAGAGACTGTAACAGGCAGAGATTTAGTTGCTTCTTCCGACTGCGGCAGAGAAATGCGATAGCGACGACTGAGAGGAGGGAAGATGTCCTCATGAAGCTGGCGACGGTGATCGCTAATAAAGCGACTTAGGCTTTCGATCCCAACCAAGATTACCAGTGCTTCTTCGTCATACAAAACAGACCGTAGTCCTTCTAAGGGGTGGATATTACCGAAAGTTGGGTTAATTTCTGATAATGGCAGATCCGCCAAATCACTTTCTTCATCCTCATCTTCATCGGTTTCATCAGCACTCTCAAAGGTGAGAAACAGACAATCTTGCTTGAGGAACGCTTCTTCTAGATGCTCCGTTGATTCATCATCCGTTAAAACTGCGGCGCGAAACTGTTTTAAAGACTCTTCTGAGCGATAAAACAAAATCCCATACTCCATTCCTAGCATTCCCATAACTGAGGCGTAGAGTGTGCCAACATCCCAATTATTAATCTCGATTGACAAAATTTGCTGTTCTTCCAAAAATTCCCAAGGCGCTGCTTGCCAAATTGCAAATGCTTTCTCTCGCAAGATTTGTCCATACTCTGGGGGTAAGTCAGGGGTTTGACTATCGAGAATGTCAGCAAAGCCGCGAAACAGTTCGTCAATTAAAGGCAGTTCTGGTGCGTAGTCAATGGCAATATCTAAATCTTGCAGTACCCCCCGCAGGTAAAATTGGATCTCCCGGTCTTTGACCACAATTCTTTGAGGTCTGGCAGGTCTTGCCGGACTCTGGGGATGCTCCATTGCTTGCATTAAGGTGCGAACTATTGCTTCTGGTCCAATATCTGAAGCTACCATATCCATTCCTCGAACCACACCTTGGGAGTAATCTACCCAAAGAATGCATTCTCCCTTTTCCTCTGAGTTTGAATGCTGGTTTGGTGATGACAACGGACGGCGATCGCCCTCCCATACAGAAGGAATTTGAGTTAATTTCTTCAACCGACGACTGGTAGAGCGATTAAAACTTGTCATAGAGTAAGTTAATCAAAAGAAGCAATTTGCAAGTAGACTTTGGGGGATGATAGCTAGCCTTGGATTAGGTTTTTATGGCTGCACCTAAAAGATAGTTGCTTCTGGGACTGCCGCCAGACTGTAAATTCCAAAAATACCGAATCTCTAAACACACTTCTCGTCTCTCAATTCTAGAATAAAAATATTTGGCTACTTTTGACGGAGTGTTTACAATTTGGCATCTAACGACATCTAAGCCGCTAGAATGAATACAAAAACACCATTGGCAACCTAGAGCCGATATCAGGTAAAGCTTAGACTAAATTTTGGAGTTAAAAAAGCAGATGACACAAGCAATTCAGTCTCAACAACGCGGAATTCTGTTGAGCGAAGCCGCATTGCACCAGGTAAAATCCCTCCGGGACAGGCAAGGCACAGACTTCTGCTTACGGGTAGGAGTCCGTCAGGGTGGCTGTTCAGGCATGTCTTACATGATGGACTTTGAAGACACTAGCAAGATCACCCCCCAGGATGAAGTTTTTGATTATGATGGCTTCAAAATTGTCAGCGATCGCAAGAGTCTATTATATCTCTACGGTTTAATGCTCGATTACAGCGATGCCATGATTGGCGGTGGCTTTCAATTCACTAACCCCAATGCTAACCAAACTTGTGGTTGCGGCAAGTCATTTGGGGTGTAATATTGTCATTTGTCATTTGTCCCTTGTCATTGGACTCTAGACAAATGACTAATCACTAATGACTAATGACCAATGACTAATACAGTTGAATCCCTATTTGATACAGGTTTGGAACGCTATAAAGCAGGAGATGCGGTAGATTCTTTAATCCCTGTGTTTAAAGAAGTGTGCGATCGCGCTCCGAAAACTAGTGCTGCTTGGATTTGTTTGGCGTGGTTATATCTACTCGATAACAAACCCAATTTGGCTTACAAAGCTGCACAAAAAGCAGTCAAGTTAAATCCCCAAGACCCACAGGCTAGAGTCAATCTGGCCTTAGCAATGCTGGAAACAGGTCAAAAAGGTTTACGAGAACATATTGATTTAGCACAACAGTTAATGTTTGTCAACGAAGAATGGCGCGATGAAATAAAAACCAGTATTGCAGACGGTTTCAGTAGAAAACCAGATTGGCAGAGTTTGACAAAAGTCAAAAATTGGCTGTTTGAAGAATGAGAAGTTAAGAGTTGGGAGTGAGGAGTTAGGAGTTAAATTCCAGTAGGCAATCCTCACTTCTAACTTACTTAATTAGCAGTCCTACAGTCATAAAATCTTGGGCAATTTAGATCAAACGATACATGAAAGATAAATTGTTAAATTGGCTAAACACGATTTTAGTCGCCGATGTTTTTTTGGTTTTGTTTGGCTTTATCTGGTTAGCGATCGCTGCGATCGGTGATTCTGTAGGAGTCAACTTGGGTTTGGATTTGTGGCATAAACTCTGGCAACCCGTTTTTAACCCTGCGATCGGTATCCTGATGGGCGGTGCCATTCTTAGCGGTATTATCAGTTGGGTTTCCAAAAAATTTCTATCTAGTCAATAGCGCAGCAAGAGAGCAATAATTTGTTCCGCTCCCAAATTTTGTGTTGACGTTGTATACACAATATTCTATATTAGATATTAAGCATTGTTGAATAAAGCTTGAAACTTAATTCAGCAACGCTAAATGAGATACACAAATGGAAGATACCCAATGCTTGCCCGTAACCAAGTAATTAATATTAGAGTTCAAGAACAACAACGGGATTTAATTGATAATGCCGCTGCGATTCTTGGTAAGAACCGTTCTGACTTTATGTTAGAGGTAGCCTGCCGAGAAGCTGAAAAAGTCATCTGTGACAAAACCTTCTTCGCGTTAGACGAGGAAAAATATCAAGAATTCCTTACTATGTTGGACTCACCACCTAAAGCGAATGAAGAAATTCGTAAATTATTAACGACTAAATCGCCTTGGGATTAATGATAGAACAAACAAAAACTATTAATGCTCCTCAGCCACTTACTCATGAGCAGGATGTATTAGAGTTTAAATCTAAATCAGAAGCTTTGAATAACTGGCTGAAGGAGAAAGCTTTGAAAAATGAGTGGGATACGGCTAGAACTTTTGTGGTAACGGTTGAAAATCAAGTAATAGGCTATTACTGTTTAGCAACCGGATCTGTAACTCATTTAGTAGCTGTTAGCAAAGCTAAACGGAACGCACCAGACCCTATACCGTGTATGCTTATTGGTAGACTAGCAGTCGATACCAAATGGCAAGGACAGGGTATAGGGTCTGGCTTATTAAAAGATGCTATTATTCGTATTTTATCAGTATCCCAAATAGCAGGTGTTAGATGTATTTTGGTTCACGCTAAAGATGAAGAAGCGAAAAGATTTTATTTAAAACGTGGGTTTCAACCATCACCAATAGAACCATTAACACTGATGATGACTTTAAAAGATATTCGAGCAAGTATTATAGATTAAAAAGAAAATCCACCCCCACCCATTCCCCCACAACCCCAATTATCACCCCGTAGCGCTTCATACAGCACGGGGTTTTGTTTTGGTGGTTGAGTGCGATCGCTGAAAGTAGTTGAGAAAGATGATTTTATCCCATTTATCGACATTTCACCCGAAAATTTTTATTGTTGTGGGAATATTCTTAATAGCTGTAACAAAATAGCTTTTAAGAACCTCTCTTTAAAGAAATGTAAAAAGAGCGAAATGAATATTGATTTTGAAGCAATAGAGTAGTGGTTTTAACAATGTGCTGTGGAGTTTTTCGATTTGTGGGGAGGCAGTGCGATCGCACTTGCAGATAAAATTTAAAGAGAGTAACAAACTACTCTTGTCATTTTGTGCTGCAATCATTTCCCCCACTCCCCACTCCCTTTTAATTAAGAATTTGCCTTAAAGCTGATTGCAAATTAGGATATTTGTACTCAAAGCCTGTTTCCACGGTGCGCTTTGGGATGACTTGTTGACCTTCTAAAACTACTATAGCCCCGTCTCCTAAAAGAGCTTCGATCGCAAAACCAGGAACAGGTAACCAAGAAGGACGATTCATCACTTGTCCCAAAGTTTGGCTTAAATCTGCCATTCTGACTGGGTTAGGGGCAGTGCCATTATATACACCTTCTATTTCCGGTTTAGTTAAAGCTTCCAGAATCAGGTTAACTAAATCGTCTAGGTGAATCCATGAGAACCACTGGCGACCACTGCCAATGGGACCACCAGCGAAGAGTTTGAAAGGCGGAATCATTTTACCTAAAGCACCACCATTGCCTAGAACAATCCCAAAACGCAGAATTACCAACCGCACACCAGCATCTTGTACCTTTTTCGCCTCTGCTTCCCAAGCTTGGCAGACTTGGGCGAGAAAATCGTTACCAGATGTACTTGTTTCATCAAAGGTTGTCGTTTCACTGGTGCCGTAGTAGCCAATAGCCGAAGCGTTAATTAACACAGATGGTTTGGGGTTAGCGTTGGTTATTGCTTCAACTATTTTTTGTGTACCTAGCTTCCGGCTATTGAGGATTTCTTGTTTGCGTTCTGATGTCCAGCGTCCTTCAGCAATGGGTTCTCCGGCTAGATTAACTACGCCATCACAACTAGCGATGATACTTTGCCAAGAACCAGATGTATTTGGTGTATAGGCAACAATTTCTACATTTGGGAAAGCCTCAGATGGAAAAACCTTTTGAGCAAAGGTGGTGTTCCGAGTTAATACTACTATTTGATGACCTTTTGCGTGGAGTCGTTGTATTAAACGATTACCAACAAATCCTGTTGCTCCAGTAATTGCGACTTTCATGTTCTACCTCAGCCAAACCTTTATTGTAAAGTTTTTGATCAAACTTTTAGCTTACGGCACTTTCATTGTGGATCGAACAGATGTGACTGTATATCTAGTAATGGGTAATTTCAAAAACTTCGCTTTTTGAATCACTTTTCGTTTAGATGCTTCAGTATTATAGGATGGACAGAGTGTTGCAAGGCGTGGGGCTATTATGGCTCGCTATACCTGTTCATTTACTGTTTCTGTCAAGAGTGACCATCTGTTGCCGTTACTTGTAGAACTTCTACAAGACTGTCAGCTGGATATTCAATACTACACGGGCGATTATATTATCGCTCGTGAGGTTCCCGGTCATGTTCCTTTTCCTAAATTAATCACAGTAGAAGTATTGATTGATAAATCAAAATCTACTGAAACAGAAACCCGGATGAGCATTGTGATTAAAAATGAAGAACTACCACTTCAACTAGATAATTACTGCCGACAAATGTTTGAAGTCATCAAGCAGTCAATTGAAAGTAGCCGCCATTGGCATTTGATTGAAAGTCTTGCAGGATAGCTTTGGTGATTTAATTGACACTACCACATCTTGAAGTCGTGGGATTATCAAGCTGTTATTGGTAGTTATAATTCACTATTGCACATCCTCTAAATCCTCGGCCATACCGGGGTTTATTAGTGTAATATCGTACTCACTCGAATCCGTTTGTCCTAAACGCTGAGTGTTTCTTAAAAGGTAATAAATAGCACGTACTTGGGGTCCAAAAACGATCTCGTCTTCATTTCTGAGATCGTGAGCTGGTATTTTACGTCCATTAATCATCAAACCGTTGGAACTAGCCTTCCCTTTGGCATCGCCATCTACAATCCGGTAATAGTAGCTATGACTATTATGATCTCGTGGCAATCTCACTAATGTGGCATGGCGGCGGGAGACAAACTGCGACATCAAACGGATATTACACTCACGATCTCTACCGATAGAGTAGACGGGGTGCTCCAGAGAAAATTCTTTGCGACCTTGATCGTCTTCAATAATCAGTAGATGGTTTTCATTGGTTTCTGCTGCCATTGACAAATTGGTGGAACTGTAATTGATTAATATTTGTTTAGTATCGGATCTTGCCATTTTCGCGCACCATAAGTCTGTAGTGCTGATCTAAATAAGCTTTAAAGTTGCATAATACCTTGAAAGAGTAGAACATATTCGTTCTACTCCACTAGCTATGATAGCTTTGGTAATTGTCTTAAGAGGCTTTATCGGCTGCGTAAAAGCTGACGGGGCGACTTAGTTTAACTTGAGATGGTTGAGATGGAAATTTTACGGGTGATGAGCTAATCGCCGTAATAATATTGAGTTTGTGACGACGCTAACAGAGCTAAAAGCCATTAATGCAGCAGCACCAGATGGGTTAAGGACAAAACCCAGACTAGGGAACAAAACGCCTGCTGCTAAAGGAATGCCAACTGTATTGTATGCAAAAGCCCAGAATAAATTTTGGCGGATTTTGTTGAAGGTGGCGCGACTAAGCTGAATAGATTCCACGACATCGTTTAAGCGATCGCGCATTAGGACAATTTCAGCAGTTTCCATCGCCACATCTGTCCCGGAGTGTAAAGCAATTCCGACATCTGCTTGGGATAAAGCTGGAGCATCGTTGATTCCATCTCCTACCATTGCGACAACGGAGTTAGGAGTTAGGAGTGGGGAGTTAGGAGTTTGGAGTGAGGAGTTAGGAGTTTGGAGTGAGGAGTTAGGAGTTTGGAGTGGGGAGTTAGGAGTTTGGAGTGGGGAGTTAGGAGTTTGGAGTGGGGAGTTAGGAGTTTGGAGTGAGGAGTTAGGAGTTAGGAGTGAGGAGTTAGGAGTTTTGTTTGTTGCCTTGTCTCCTTGTCCCCATTGTTTCCTTGTGCCTTCTAACTGGAGAGACTGTATTGCAGCTGCTTTTTTGGCTGGGGGAACACCTGCTATAACATCAGCACTATCTAATCCTAGTTGCTTGGCTATGGCGTTAGCTGCTTCTTGGCGATCGCCACTGAGCAGCATTACCCGTAACCCCATCTGACGTAACTTGTCTACGGTAGATTTGGCATCTGGTCTGAGGGGATCAGAAACAGCAATTAACCCGGCTAAAGTTCCCCCAACTGCTACGCAAACGACTGTTTTACCATCTGTTGCCAAATCCTGTGCTATCTGTTGGGCAGCTTCGTTAATAGCAATGCCGTGCCAACTCAACCACTCCCAGTTACCCAATAGTACAACTTTGCCCTCTACCACAGCAGACACTCCTAATCCTGGTTCTGTGTGAAAGTCCACAGCCTCTGGAATAGATAACTGTTGCCCCTGTGCTTCTTGCTGAATCGCTTTTGCTAGGGGGTGGTGAGTACCGCTTTCTACGGCGGCGGCTAGTTGGATTAGGGATGAGGGGGATGTTGCTTCGATTACTCCCTCATCTCCTCCAATTAACAGACAATCTGTAACGATGGGATTACCTGTGGTCAAAGTGCCGGTTTTATCAAAGACTACGGTGTTTAACTGGTGTACTTTTTCCAAAACGTCGCCGCCTTTGATTAACAGACCGCGTTCTGCGCCCATTGCAGTCCCGACAAGAATTGCTGTTGGTGTAGCAAGTCCTAAAGCACAGGGACAGGCGACTACCATAACTGCGATCGCTAGTTTTAAACTGATTAATAGGGGGGAGTGGGGAACTTCATGTGTAGCGTGGCTCATCATTTCCATGCCACTAGACATGCTGACATTAGTCCAGATGTGAGTACCGAAAAAGTACCAAAAGACAAATGTTAATACAGATGCTGTCAGCACTCCGTAGGTAAAGTAACCAGCTACTGTATCTGCTAATTTCTGTACTGGGGCTTTCCGAGTTTGGGCGGCTTCTACTAGGGCGACAATTCGAGCTAAAGTTGTATCACTTCCAGTCCGGGTTGCCTGAATAGCGATCGCTCCTGACTGGTTTAGCGTCCCTCCTGTCACCATATCGCCTGGTTGCTTGATAACTGGCACGGCTTCCCCAGTCAACATCGATTCATCCACTGTTGTTTTACCAACCACCACTTCACCATCGACAGGGATTTTATCACCTGGCAACACTTGTACCCATTCACCAACACGCACTTGTTCAGCAGGAATCTCTACGCTAGAAGATCCCATTCCTCCTTTATCTGGGTTGGGAATCAATCGCGCTAAGAGTGGCTGGAGTGCTAACAATTTCCTAAATGCGGCAGCAGCACGACCTCTAGCTTGTTGCTCTAATGTCCTTCCCAAAAGAATAAAGCCCAGCATCATTACTGGTTCGTCAAAGAAGCACTCCCAACCCATTTTAGGAAAAAGCAGCGCTATTAAACTAGCAATGTAGGCTGTCAGTGTTCCCAATCCCACCAAGGTATTCATGTTAGGCGCATTCCGCCGCCAGCCTAGCCAGCCATCTACTATAATCGGGCGACCGGGAATTAATAGCGCTACTGTCGCCAGTCCACAGTGAAACCAGATGTTATTTAGCACTGGTAGCACTGAGCTACCAAGATTACCAAAATGTCCACTTCCCGACAATAATAGTAAGATTGCTGCGATCGCTAACTGCCTAAAAGAAGATCGCATTTCTTGGCGTTGTCGTTCTGCTGGGTCTGGTAAGCTAGATATCTCGCCTGCTACCATACCACTAGGTTTTCTCTGTTGAGTCGGGAATCCAACGGCTGTTAATCTCTGTGCTAGTGCATCTGCATCTACCGCACCAGTTTCTGACTCTACAACTGCTACCTCTGTGGCCAGGTTCACACAGGCACTCTTGACTCCTGGATATTGGGTTAGCTGTCGTTCTACTGCGTTCACACACCCAGCACACTTCATACCCCCAACATCGAGAATAATTTTCTCTAGGATTGGGTCAAGTTCTGGGGCTAGCTGAGTTTTTGGGACAAGTTGCATGGCTTGTGTTTAGATTCGCTACAGAAATTCAACGCCTGACTAAAAGCGTCTCTAATTTGAGCGTAGGCGAAATATGGAACTACGACTGTATGTCAACTCTATTAAATTTATTAATTTCTCGTATCTGGCTCAGGGTCAATGACGGCTCCAGCGTAAATAAGTCACATAAATGATAGCTCCAACCTGCATTGGCATGAAGACAATCAAGCTTTTCCAAAAATTGTGAATTTCCAAATTAGACATGGCGCTGAAATAGCCAAAGCCCAACAACAAGAAGAGTATCCAGATCATCTGTTTACGTTTGATCGTTAGCATAGCAATAGAATCTTGAAATTATTTCGTAGAGACGCACTCGCGTTCACCAAGCTGTCGCGCATTTAATTTGCACAACTAGGGCGGGCAAATCGCCCCACCCCACAAGAGATTCATTTTTTTTAGGATGCAAATTAAAAGATTTTTAGCTTACAAACCTTGAATTATTCACGCTACTCTACTTAGTTTTCAGTTCTCAGTTAACGCCGATATAGTGGGGGAGTTAAACCCAATTATCAAAACTTTTAAATGTTTACTGATAAGTATTAAACATAAGATTCAACCTCACCCTCAATCACTCTCATTACTAAGTAAAGCCAGAGGTAGGATGAGATTTTATATTTAATTTGACCCACTTACTTATAACTTTTTAGAACCAGCCCTGCTTCTTCACAAAGTAGGTATTTACAAATTCTTCAGGCGGCTTATTCAAGTAAATCATGCCTTCAATTAAACCTACAAGTAGCATAATTATCAAGGTAATTCCGTAGGTGAAAGAACCTCCCACTACAGAAATCACCAACATGATAAAGCCTTCTGAAACGTATCCTAGAATAAACTTATGAACCCCAAATCCTCCAAGGATAATGCCACAGTAACCAGCTAGAAGTTGTTTGGTCGGGTGAGTGGGGTTGAAATTTGACATAGTGCGACTCCTTGATAATTGAGGTATAAAAATAAAGTCTTTATTGTAATCAAAGCAAATAGATTTACTTGCTTAATACATATATTTTTATTTTTTTAAGTATAAGTAAGCCCCAAGACAAATAACTAAAAATCAGCGTACTTCTATTCCAAAGGGGACGCTAAAATTTCTTCCGGTATAGCCGGAAAATCTAGCGCTCCTTAATAACTTTTGGTAGATTTGAAAATCGCAAACCCTGGTGCGGCAATTTTGCTTTATCTTGAAAAGAATGAACCTCAATAATCAGCAAAAACTGCTACACCACTTTTTACAACTCCGTCAGTATTATTTCCGGATTTTTTTGCATAGGCGTAGCCCATCGTAGACATCGCTTCCAACGGGCGCAAAACGCCATCCCGTCAATGACGAGATCAGTTATTGACTAATAACTTTCGGTTGCGGTTAGATTTGCTTTTGCCTTTATCTGAATTGGCTTTTGGGCTAGTATTTATGCTTACGAGCAATTATAACTAGTAAATTGTTGTTACCTATGCAGATAAAATCAGATATTTATTTTTTTTGCAACCGTAGTAAGTTAGTTTTAATTGCTACCTAAAACAAATAAACTTAATAATGTACCACTATTCCAGAGGCTGTGGAGGAGCATAGGAGCAAGGAGGTTGCGCGATCGCGTGTAAACGACTCCTAAGACAATGCCCAATGCAGTTAGGGGAAGAATTTCTGACAAACTCAGGTGAGCGATCGCAAACAACAAGCTACTGGTCAGAATCGCTCCCCAAACGGGTAAGTAGCGAGTCAGAGAGGGTAACAAAAAGCCGCGAAATAGAATTTCTTCAAAAAATGGAGCAGCGATCGCTGCTGTAAAGAAAAATATGCCAAGTGCTACACCATCTTGGCTTTCTAGCGCTAATTGTAACAGAGGGTTACTACCACCCTGTCCTTGCCATAGCTGTTGATTAATCAAAGATACTACCACAACTATAGGTAAAGCCGCACAATAGCCTCCCAGTCCCCACAAAAACCAGTTATCTTGAAAACGGAAGCGAAACCAAAATTCTGGTAATGGAAAAAAGCGCTTGAGAGAAAAATAAAGCACTAACAGCGCCCCCGACGCTACCAGTAAGTAACTAACTAAAACATAAAAAGCCTGAAGTCGCACATCACCCGCAGGACGAGGGATGGGGAGCCGCGATAGCAATAAAGGGACAAAAATTTGCCCCATGAAGAAAAAGCCGACGATAAAAACCTGCAAAATCGTTTCACCATCCCAAGGTGTTGACCAAAGGACATCAGCATTTTGAGCTAGTAACGAGGTTTTTCCTTTGAACAAGCGTTGAGCAAATAATAAAATCAGCAGTATTAGACCAATTAAAGCTGCCAAGGTGGGAATAGTGCCAATAACTGCTAATTTGATCACCGCTTGAGTAGCAGATTCTTGTTGTGCAGCTTTAACTGCTGATAAAGCGTCTTGTCGTTGCTGGAGTTGGTATAGCTGAACCAAAGCAGTAGAGCGAAACCAACCTTCTAAATTCTTTTGAATCCGTTCTTGAGAATTTTGGAGCAGACGGGGAGGATTGCTCCACAGTCCACTTAATACAGCTGCGGTTTCTCCAAATTCTGGATTGATATCTGAGCGTTGTTGTAATTCGCTCCAAGTTTTGAAAGCTGTATCCGTCTGTCCTTGCTGTGCTTGTAAAATTCCCAGGCGCAAGTCTAATTCAGCGAGTAATTTTTGTAATTGCTTGAGGGACTGCTGTAACTGTTGCTGTCCCTGTTTAGAAGTTTTAGTAGTGGGAGGAACATCCGGTAAAGGTTTCGGAGGTATGGGAGTTATTTCAGATTGAGAGCGTAATTGTGCAATTTTGTGGTTAACTTTGTCTAAATTAGCTTCAACTGATTGACGCGCCTCTTGATACTGCTTTGTAGCGCCTTCCAGGGGTTGGTCACCAAGTATTGCTTCCTGAACCGCTTTGAGATTGCGATCGCTGCTGTCTTCTGATTGCCAAGCTTGGGCTTGTAGAGCAATATTAGTTTGGTAGAGTTCTAGGCGACTTTGAAACTGAGGTTCTTGCCAACTACCGAATAAAGCCGAAACTGCCAACAAAACTGCTATCGGCGTCAGTACAAAAAATAAAACCAATCGCTTGAGTGTCATCTATCCCCCTTTAACAGACCAGTGGGGAGCGCGTCCCCCTTGGGAATTATCGCAATAAAAAGTCAGAGGTGGATAGATATCATCAATATTATAAGTTTGCATCGCACCCACCATGTTAAATTACAACCCATTGCACTGCTTACCCGCAGCCGAGGATCTGCCCGATTCTGACGATGAACCTGTGGATAATCAACTACAACATTTGATTCCTGGCTTGCTAGAAAGCATCTTAGCTTGGCTGTGGACAAACCGGATGGATTGGTTTTTTGGGGTTGATATGGGGATATATTACGATCCCGAATTACCGCCGATTGTACCTGATGGGTTTTTAAGTTTAGGAGTTGAGCGAGTTTTTGATGAAAACTTGCGTTTAAGTTATGTGTTGTGGGAAGAAAAAGTTATGCCAATCGTGGCGTTGGAGGTGGTTTCTCATAAACGGCGTGGCGAATACAGCACGAAAAAGAAAATGTATGCTGAGATGGAGATTTTGTATTATGTTGTTTACAATCCCCAACGCCGGAGAAAACCACCTTTAGAAGTTTATCGATTAGTAAATGGGGAATATGTATTGCAGCCAGGAAATCCTATTTGGTTATCAGAGATAGGTTTAGCAATTGGTTGTGAACGGGGAACCTATCAGGGAATTACGCGGGATTGGTTGTATTGGTATGACAAACAAGGAGTGAGATATTTAACACCAGAAGAAAGAGCGATCGCTGCGGAACAACGCGCCGATAGGTTGGCACAAGAATTACGAAGGTTGGGGATAGATCCAGATACTTTGAGTTGATTTTGTGGGGTGCGATCGCTTTGATTAATTGATAGTTCATTTAAATAAATATACTCTTTATTCGCCTTTGGTGATATGTAGAATAGTGTTCATGGTAATGAATTAAGAAATGCGATTAATTTTATATAGTAAACCCGGCTGTCATTTATGTGAAGGCTTGCAAGAAAAGCTAGAACAAATCCAAAATCTGAGTTTTGAGTTGGAAATTAGGGATATTACGACTCGTGAAGATTGGTTCGCGGCGTATGAGTATGAGGTGCCAGTCCTTTATTTATCGAACCACAGAGGCGCAGAGTCCACGGAGGAAGAGGGGAGTGAGAAATTATTGCCGCGTCCTTCTCCTCGTGCTAGTGTGCAGCAGTTAGAGCAAATGTTGTGTAAGTATTTAGCCAATTAGAAAAAAATAATGCAAAATAAGCGCAAGATTAAGAATGTGACGAGGTTCACAAAATGAAATTGCGGGAATTACTAACGGCGGTAGATAGTGTTGAACAATTGCCTAGCCATCCGATGGGAGATGTGGAAGTTAAGGGTTTGAAAACGAATTCCCATGCTTGTAGTGTGGGAGATTTGTTTATTGGGATGCCAGGAGGGCGGGTTGATGGTGGGGAATTTTGGCAAAGTGCGATCGCATTGGGGGCTATAGCTGCGATCGTCTCTCCCGAAGCTGCACAAAAAAATCCTCCCACAAATCAGGCTGTGGTCATCAGTGCAAGTAACATAACTCAAGCTTGTGCTCAAATAGCCAGTGCTTTTTACGGTTATCCGGGGCAAAAACTCAAGCTGGTGGGTGTGACTGGTACAAATGGCAAAACTACAACTACTCATCTGATTGAATTTCTGCTGATTAAAGCTAATCTAGCTACAGCTTTGATGGGAACTCTCTACACTCGTTGGGCAGGTTTTGAGCAAACTGCTGCCTACACTACACCCTTTGCAGTGGAACTGCAACAGCAGCTAGCAGAGGCTGTAAAGGCTGGTAGTGAGTTCGGGGTGATGGAAGTAAGTTCCCACGCTTTAGCCCAAGGTAGAGTATTGGGTTGTCAATTTGATGTGGCGGTGTTCAGTAATCTTACTCAAGACCATCTCGATTATCACACCGATATGGAAGATTATTTTGCTGCCAAAGCGTTGTTATTTAGTCCTGATTATCTCAAGGGACAAGCAATAATTAATGCTGATGATTCTTACGGAAAGCGGTTAATTGCCTCGTTAGATTCTGAGCGTGTTTGGAGTTACAGTGTAAACGACAACAGCGCTGATTTATGGATGAGTGATTTAAGTTACCAGCCCAATGGTGTCAGTGGTACATTACATACACCAAAAGGTGATGTAGCTTTTCGATCGCCCTTAGTCGGAGAATATAATTTAGAAAATCTTCTCGCAGCCGTAGGAGCAGTTTTACACTTAGGACTAGATTTGCAGTTAATCGCATCTGTGATACCTGAGTTTCCCGGAGTTCCCGGACGGATGGAACGGGTAGAGATTAGTCCTAATCAAGATATCAGCGTGATTGTGGATTATGCCCACACACCCGATAGTTTAGAAAATCTCCTGAAAGCTGCACGCCCGTTTATACCTGGTAAAGTGATTTGCGTGTTTGGTTGTGGTGGCGATCGCGATCGCACTAAGCGCCCCAAAATGGGTAAAATTGCTGCTGAATTAGCTGATGTTGCAGTGGTGACATCGGATAATCCCCGGACTGAAGACCCAGAACGGATTTTGCAAGATATTTTGGCAGGAATTGCTGATACAATTGAGCCAACTGTAATTTGCGATCGGGCTACTGCAATTCGTACTGCTATTTTACAAGCACAACCCGGTGATGGAGTCTTACTTGCTGGTAAAGGTCATGAAGACTACCAAATTCTCGGCACCGAAAAAATCCATTTTGACGATCGAGAACATGCACGCGACGCTTTACACCAAAGACTAAACATACAAGCTTAATTTGGGCATTGGGAAGAGGACTTGGGGACAAGGGGAAAGACTTGTTGTAAGTTCTTCATCCCCTTCATCCCCCTCATCCCCTACTCCCTTTGAGGCAGAGTTTTATATACTTAATATTTCTTTCAGTGGAAATTTTGTAAAAAATGGACACATAAAGGTGAAAATCGAAGACAGAATTATTTCTTGCTTCATCCAAATTGTGCTTGACTCATGAATGTTTCTCTGGCCAAGGATCTGTCTGTTTATCAACTGGTTATGGGAGTGCAAGCGCCTCCTAAACCATTATCCCTCAGTCCTGCTACTCTGCTATCACTGGTGAGAGCGCAAATTGACTTACTAATTGAGGAGCAAATTGCAGCCACTTTATGGGTGAAGTTACCACCAGAAAAAATTTGGCAATCAGAACTAGCGCGTTATCAATCCTCGGTAAGTGCGTCTAATCTCATTTATACTTGCCAGATTGACGAAAGTGGGAAAGGCGAAGATGAGGGAGCAGGGGGAGCAGGCGAAGAAAATACCCCCTTATCTTCCTCATCCCCCTCATTCCCTCATCATGTCCCCGTTCAACTATCACCAGATAGCCAAATGCGACGGGAAAACTTTCTGATGGTGTTATCACCCCAGTTTTGCAGTTTAATTTTGGCTCATCGACCACTTAAGAAACGTAAAAATAAGACATCGGAAAAGGTAAATACCAATAAAAACCAGCCGTTGCTGATTATAAATACTCTTGAGGGGAGAATAATTCAGCAAGTATTAGATGGTATCAAACAAGCGATTACGCCAGAATCATCTCCAATAATACCTGTTGATTTTATTTGTCCTACGCCCCAAGGCACACTGATGAATCAACTGTTTGCAAAACAACTTCTGCGACAAGATGAAATTAATCGTCAAATCATCACAGTCCGCACCACCAAGTTGCAGCAGCAAAATCAAGAACTGCATAACAAAGAGCAAATCAAAGATGAATACCTAAAAAATGTCTGTCAGGAATTGCGTACACCCTTGACGCACATGAAAACAGCACTTTCGTTATTGAATTCCCCTAATCTTAAACCCCCCCAGCGACAACGTTATTTACAGATGTTAAATACCCAATGCGATCAGCAAAATTCCCTGATTATTGGTTTATTGGAACTGCTGCAACTGGAACGTAATTTAGAGGGAACAGCTTTAGAGTCGGTGCGGCTTTCAGATATTGTCCCTGGAGTAGTCAGTACCTACCAACCTCTAGCCCAAGAAAAAGGGATTATGCTAGCCTACACCATACCCACTGAACTTCCATTTATTTGGTGTGTAAGTGGTGGGCTGAGGCAGATTGTGATTAATCTGCTGCACAACAGCATTAAGTTTACTCCTAATGGGGGTGAAGTATGGGTGCGGGCTAGAATTCAAACCGATTATGTGCAATTAGAATTCCGCGATACAGGTATAGGTATTGCCGAAAGCGAGATTCCCAGAATCTTTGACCGATTTTATCGTGTGCGTACAGCAGCAAATGAAGATTATGGTGGTGCTGGGTTAGGGTTAACAATTGTACAGCAATTGCTGGTGCGCTCTGGCGGTTCTATTTCTGTGAAAAGTAAATTAAATGAAGGTTCCACATTTACAGTCCAACTGCCAAGTGTTAACGATACCCCAAAAGCGATCGCAATCGAAAATGAGTGATGAGTTACAATTATCCCCTAAGTTAACTTTATGGTGTTATAGCAATCCTATTTGAGTTATAAAAATTTTAGTTATTAGTCATTAGTACCCATAACTAATGACTAATAACTAGATTTACCCACGGCAATTCTAGAAAATTAGCGTAGGCGTAGCCCGCCGCAGGCATCGCACAAGCTTGTCAAAAGACTTGCGATAAGTTAAACTTACCAATAATTATTAGCTAGAAGTTTTTGGTAGCGTAGCCCTAATTTGGCGGAGCATCATCACTTGCCAATAAGGTACAGGAGCCAGCAATACAGTACCAGTTCCTTCAAAAGTATTGACGAGAAACTCACCAGAAGTCATTGAACCTAAAAGAGATTTGGTAGCTTTTTCAACGCGATAATCTAAGGTAGCTGTACGAGCGATGGCAAAATTTCCATCCACAACTAATCGGTCATTTCGTCTCGTTCGATTACTTCAAAACTTGCCATAATTTTTCTTTTGATTTTTTTAGAAATGTGTACTTGGCTATTAACTAGAATTTATATACATTTTTGGCATCTATTTTTAGAGATGGCAAGTTAGAAAAATTTAATCAGATTGCTACACAAAATCTATTTTATGAAAATGAATTATCTCTGTTCAGAAAAAATAGGTCAACCTAATTAAACCTTATCTAAGTTGAGAACCGTAGTTTTCACCCTCTCCCTAAATCCCTCTCCCAAATTTGGGAGAGGGAGTTTGAAATTCTCGCTCTCCGAATCCTAGATTTGGGATTCGGGGAACTAGAATTATGTCTCCCCTCTCCCAAATTTGGGAGAGGGGCTGGGGGTGAGGGAAAAGACTTAAACACTCATTAGGATGCCCCCAGAGGGACAGACTTGAACTTTAGTTCAAGGCAGGGAGATGTCTGTCGAAATCACGTTAATTTAGAGTGAATATTTATAATTTTGAATAATAATTAATGAATCTTCACTCCTAAGTTTTAGCTCCAAATTTATGTTTATTGCTAACTTCTAAAGGGAGGAAAATCGTCAAAACTTCCCCATAGTGTGGACGCTGGCGCACAATCAATTTACCACCGATCGCTTGAAACAAATGCTTAGTTGCCGCCATATTCAAACTAATCGTACCCGTTTCTGGTTGAAACATCAGCAATTGACCTAAAGCTTTGCGAATTGGCGGCGTTGCAGGTATAGCGGCTTTACTTGAATCTTTGCACCCAAATTGGGGCGATAATTGTAACTTAAGTTGATCTCCCGCCGGAATAACTTGTACTTGAATATGGCTACCAGCAGGTAAGCTGCGAGTGAAATTCTCTATCAAACCAGTGAGTACCTGATCTAGCATCATGGGATTACTTACCACAGTTGGTAGTTGCTGGGGTAAAACAACATTTAAAGTTAAGTTCCGCCGATGCGCTGCTTGTTCCCAACGGGGAATGCTCTGCTGCAACACTTGATCTAAAGACATCGGCGTGAGTTGAGTTTTTGATGATTTTGCTGAGGTAGTAGTTTCCAATTCCGCTGCCTTAAACAGCAACTCCATGCGATCAATTTGCTCGGTACACTCATGATCGATAATTTTTAAGCGATTGATCACGCTGACATCTAAATCTCGCCGCTTCAGCAGTAGCCGAGTCATAGTGCGAATAGTTGTTAAAGGTGTACGGACTTCGTGAGCAAAAGCTTGGAGCAATTCCACATCAGGATTTGCAGATTCGGCTTGAGGGATTGGGCATGGATTATTTTCTTTATCCTCCTTGTCTCCAGTTCCTATTGAGTCCTTAGTCTCTTCTGCTTCTGTTAATTCTTGAAGCAACAACTGGCTAAACTCAATCATGATGCGGTAATCTGGCGCTACCGGAGAATACTCTTGTACTAATGTATCCAGGCGGGCAAAAAATTCTGGATTAGCCAGCATTACCCTTGCTCCTAGCGATCGCCAAGCCTGTTGTACTACCTCTGGCTCAAAAGAAAATGAAAAGGTTTTTTTACCGTTTTTGTGCGTTGCTAAAACCAGCACTAATCTAAATTTTTCTGTAAAAATCAAGCAAAACTGTTCTGCACCTAGCGGATCGGCAGGTAATAAGGAAAGTACCGATTCATGGGGAGCTATTTCTTCATTTACAGAGGCGATTACATCTGGCATCTGAAATGGCATCAGCGCCAAGGGATTAAATGGTTTTGCGGTAAAAGTAACTGTTTGTAAACTTTGAGCCAGTTTTGGCTGACTAAATAAGGGTGCTGGTGCAGCTAACACTAATCCTTGAGTTGTGTCAACTGAAGCAGCTGCTAAAGTATTTAATAGCAAATGTTCTGTCGCTGCTAGGCTGACACGCCACTGCCGCTCTGCTTTAGCAGGTGAACATTCAGCCACACTTGATTGATTTTCAGCCAAGATTTCGCTCAGACTTGGCAATATCCATTTGTACACAGGCTTTCACCCCTTAATTCAAGAGCGACTAACAGCGTCTAGGGTAGACTCACTACTACCTAAGAGGTTAAAGCTATTTGTGTAATGACGACAGTGGTAGAACCGAACAATTCGGGCGCAATTCCCCCTCTAAGGGCGATGTCTACGACGGGCTATTCTGCGTCGCAGTTAGGGGTTGAAAAACTACTCACGCTAATTTTACCCATAGGTAGTGCGATCGCAGGTTGCTAATTGTGCTGATTTAATTGCTCGAATTGGAATTGCAATTACAAACTCTGCACCCTGTCCCGGCGATGAAATGCATTGCAAAGATCCACCATGTTTTTCAGTAATTATTTGGTAGCTGATCGATAAGCCCATACCTGTCCCCTTACCAACTGGTTTTGTGGTGAAAAAAGGGTCAAATAAACGCGACTGGATTGCTTCTGAAATTCCTAATCCATTATCAGCAATCCGAATGATTGCATTTTCATTTACCTGTTCGGAAGAAATACGAATCAAGGGATTTGGACAAAGTTCTTTTTGGAAAGCCTCATCTAAAGCATCGATTGCATTTGCTAAGAGGTTCATAAATACCTGATTCATTTGCCCTGCAAAACACTCAATCTTAGGTAGTTCACCATACTCTTTGACTACTTGAATTTGAGAGCGATTATTTTGTGCCTTGATCCGGTGTTGCAATATTAACAGGGTACTGTCGATTCCTTCATGCAAATCAGCCGTTTTAAACTCAGCTTCATCCAAGCGAGAGAAAATTCGTAAACCGAGAATAATTTCCCGGATGCGTTCAGCCCCCATTTTCATTGAGGTTAACATTTTAGGGAAATCTTCTGTTAGGTACTCAATATCGGCCACTTTGTTAGCATTTTGAATTTCTGGCTCTGGGTTGGGGTAATGTTTCTGATAAAGCTTAATTAACAGCAGTATCTGTTGAGTATAATCATCAGCGTACTGAAGATTACCGTAGATAAAATTAACCGGATTGTTGATTTCATGGGCAACTCCCGCCACTAGTTGACCCAGACTCGACATTTTTTCCGATTGAATTAATTGAATTTGGGTTTTTTGTAGGTCTTTCAGAGCTTGCTGAACTTCTGCTTCTGCCTGGTGACGCTCAACAATTTCATCTCGTAATTGTTCGTTAGCATTGAGCAACTCATCTCTGGAATGTTGCAGATCGTCTGCCATTTTGTTGAACGAGGTAGCTAACTCGCCAATCTCATCTGGGAGCGAATATTAACTCTGGTATCCAGCTTACCATCAGCCAGATTTACCACAGCTTGCTGGAGTTGTTTAATTGGTTTTGAAATGCTTCTAGATATCAAATAGCCTATTGATAGTGCCAGTATGCCACATGCCAAACCGATGACCGACGTGGCAACAATATTTTTTTGGGCTGTTGCTAGTGCTGCTTCATAAAGCGGTGTATATTCCAGAATTACTGCACCAATTGTTTTACCATTGTCAGTCTTAAAAGCAACAGCAATCAATCGAATCCCTTTTGGGTACTCAGGGCTGGACTCAATGTATGTTCTTGGTATACCATCTTGAATAGTTTTACCAACTTCATTATTGCGATCGCTATCTAATCGCTTACCAATGTCTTGGGCAAATACATCTGCCAGAATGATTTTATTGCGGTCTACAATTTCTATATCGCGCTGGCGTTGCTTGTGTAGCCATTGAACATGCTCTTGCAGGGCTAGTATCTGCTGTTGCGATCGGATTTCGTGGTATTCAAGTTCATGACTTACAAAATATCCCATTAGTCCAGCAACTTCTTCAGCCTCTTGTTGAGCAAGATACTTAGCTATCTTCAATTGTTGATGAGCATTAATCGCACCAGTAATTACTGAGAGAGTAGCTATTCCTAGAATTCCCGAAATTAATTTCTGACTAATTTTCATTCCTTGCTCGAAACCTCAAGTGCTGGCTACTGCGCTAATTCAGTTTTGGGGAGCTTGCCCTAATTTTAAAATTCCCACTTGTGTGCCTGAAAGCTACAGAGTCAACAGCCATTAGCCAAATTTTTAATCTGGAACTATGGCGATGAGCTACGCCTGGCTACGCCTACGCATTTTTTGAGTAGATTAACAATAGACCATCTCAAAGGCACTTTATGACTTCTTTTGATTCAGTTGAAGATTTGGTACTAGTTGCTGGTGCTACTGGTGGCGTCGGGCAACTGGCGGTAGGCAAGTTACTAGAAAAGGGTTTGAAAGTTCGCGTTTTGACACGCAATGCCGCAAAAGCCGAAGAAATGTTTAACCACAGAGTAGAAATTGCCGTTGGTGACATCCGCCAGCCAGCTACACTACCAGTCGCAACACAAAATGTCACCCAGATCATCAGTTGTACCGGAACCACTGCTTTTCCCTCTGCGCGATGGGAGTTTGAGCAATCCCCAAACTTGATTGAATGGGGAATTACTTTCCTTAACCCCAAATCTAGTCAAGCAAAAGCAAAGAATAGTCCGGCAAAGGTCGATGCCCAAGGTGTGAGCAACCTAGTCGCAGCAGCACCCCGCAATTTGAAGCGGTTCGTTTTCGTCTCTTCTTGCGGAATTGAGCGGAAAAATCAGTTTCCTTTTAGTATTCTTAATGCTTTTGGCGTGTTGGATGCCAAGCAGAAGGGCGAAGGGTCGATTATTAACTCAGGATTACCCTACACCATTATCCGTCCAGGACGCCTGATTGACGGGCCATATACCTCATACGACCTCAACACCCTCCTAAAGGCAAAAACAGGGGGTAAATACGGTGTGGTTGTAGGTACTGGGGATACACTTTCGGGCGATACCAGCCGGATTGATGTAGCAAACGCTTGTGTAGAATGCCTTTTAATCCCAAGTAGTTCCAATAAAATTTTTGAAATAGTCAACCAGGGACAAAGACCGCCTGCAATTAACTGGGAAACTCTTTTCTCTTTGCTCTGAGTAAGTCCTGAGTGCTGTACATCGATAGCGGGGCCTTGAGCCAGTGCTGAGTTCTAAGTAATATTTTATCCAATGCCCAATGCCCAAATATTGCCGAGATTATACGGAATTATAAAAGCCAAGCCTACGGCGGGCAACACCTTAATTTTGTTCTATTTTCGGTACTTTTGTAACTTATTACCTCTAAAGGCGGCAAACACGACTCTAGCGTTACGGTTCACCCTAATTACTGAAAGTATTAATTCTCATACATTAGACAAAGTGAAGGCAATAAATCCATGAAATAACTAAAAAAACTATTTAGTTAGTTTAACCGTCCTAAGCAAGGTTCGGGAAACCACCCTTCATGGACTGGCTAGCACTAAGCTTCAGTATATATATCAGCATATCTGGAGTTTTAACCCCAGAAAAGGCAAAACAAAGGTATTCATGCTGAACTGACTGATTTATTGACCCTGTTGGTTGAAAATTTAGTCCTTTATATTCTCATTCATTCATTCATTTGTAGTTATACGGAGCCAGCACCTAAAATGGCAAAAGTAGTTGGAATTGACTTAGGAACAACGAACTCCTGCGTGGCAGTGATGGAAGGTGGTAAACCCACAGTAATTGCTAATGCTGAAGGTTTTCGGACAACCCCATCAGTAGTCGCATTTGCAAAAAATGGCGACAACTTGGTTGGCCAAATCGCCAAACGCCAAGCGGTGATGAACCCCGAAAATACGTTTTACTCAGTCAAACGCTTTATCGGACGCCGCTACGAGGAAGTGAGTAACGAAGCTACGGAAGTTTCTTACAAAGTCCTGAGCAGCAATGGCAATGTCAAATTAGATTGTCCGATAGCTGGTAAACCGTTTGCTCCTGAAGAAATTTCTGCAAAAGTTCTTCGCAAACTAGTTGAAGACGCCAGCAAATATCTCGGCGAAACTGTAACCCAAGCTGTAATCACTGTTCCCGCATACTTCAACGACTCGCAACGCCAAGCGACAAAAGACGCTGGTAAAATTGCCGGGATTGAAGTTCTACGGATTATCAACGAGCCTACAGCTGCTTCTTTGGCTTATGGATTTGACAAGAAGAGTAACGAAACCATCCTCGTTTTTGACCTTGGTGGTGGTACCTTCGACGTATCCGTGCTGGAAGTAGGAGACGGGGTTTTTGAAGTACTAGCCACATCTGGTGATACTCACCTTGGTGGTGACGACTTCGATAAAAAGATAGTTGACTTCTTAGCAGAGAAGTTCAGAAAAGCCGAAGGTATTGACCTGCGGAAAGACAAACAAGCTTTACAACGCCTGACTGAAGCCGCAGAAAAAGCCAAAATTGAGCTTTCTAGCGTCACTCAAGCAGAAATGAACCTGCCATTTATCACCGCTACCCAGGATGGCCCCAAGCACCTGGATACAACCCTGACTCGCGCTCAGTTTGAAGAACTTTGCTCTGACTTAATCGACCGTTGTCGGATTCCTGTGGAAAACGCCCTTCGGGATGCCAAGTTAAACAAAGGCGATATTGATGAAGTGGTTTTAGTTGGTGGTTCTACCCGGATTCCCGCAGTCCAACAGATTGTGAAGCAGGTATTGGGTAAAGACCCCAACCAAACCGTCAACCCTGATGAAGTCGTAGCAGTTGGTGCAGCTATTCAAGCTGGGGTACTGGCTGGTGATGTAACTGGCATCTTGCTGTTAGACGTAACACCGCTATCTTTGGGTGTGGAAACATTGGGCGGCGTGATGACCAAAATTATCCCCCGCAACACCACAATTCCCACCAAAAAATCGGAAGTCTTCTCCACTGCTGTGGATGGTCAAACTAACGTAGAAATTCACGTCCTTCAAGGTGAACGCGAATTCTCTAACGATAACAAGAGTTTGGGAACCTTCCGTCTGGATGGTATTCCTCCTGCACCACGCGGCGTTCCTCAAATTGAAGTGGTGTTCGACATTGACGCTAACGGTATCCTTAACGTCACAGCTAAGGACAAAGGTACTGGTAAAGAACAGTCCATCAGCATAACCGGGGCTTCTACCCTGGATAAAAATGACGTTGACCGGATGGTAAGAGAAGCTGAACAAAACGCTTCATCTGACAAAGAACGGCGTGAGAAGATTGAACGCAAGAACCAAGCCGACTCTTTGGCATACCAAGCTGAGAAGCAGTTACAAGAATTAGGCGATAAAGTTCCGGCTGCTGACAAGACTAAAGTCGAAGGTTTGGTGAAAGAACTGCGCGAAGCAGTTGCTAAAGAAGACGATGAGCAAATCAAAAAGCTCACCCCAGAATTGCAACAAGCACTATTTGCTGTTGGTAGCAATATTTATCAACAAGCTGGTGGCGGTGCTGCGCCTGGTGCTGAACCCCAAGATGGTGGTTCCACATCTAGTGGTAGTGGCGAAGATGTAATTGACGCTGATTTTACAGAGAGCAAATAATTCTCCTACTTCTTTTGGGAAGATTATTTAGTCCCACCTCATATCACCCACTTAGACAAATGCCTGAGTGGGGATTTTTTTAAAGAGTTAGGAGTTAGAAGTTAGGAGTTAGAAGTTAGGAGTTTGGAGTTTGGAGTAGAACTAATATTGGTAATTCTTGATCTTAATTCTTAACTTTATTCCTAACTCCTCACTCTCAACTCCTAACTCCCTTTATTCCTAACTCCTCACTCTCAACTCCTAACTCCCTTATGCCATATCCACAACCACCTTGGACACTTCAGGGCTATGCTATCCAAACTCTGCATTTGGTAAATGTTGACCAAGTGCGCCCTTTGATTCCCTTAGAGTTAGAAATTATTTCTGTATGGCCTGGTAAAACTCTCGCTAGTGTGTATTTATCTCATTACGGGTCAGGCTCGGTACTGGAGTACAGTGAGTTAATTGTTGCCCCAGCTGTGGTTAATTACCAAAGAAAAATCGGTGGCTGGGTTTCCCATATTTATGTAGATAATGCTGATTCGGTAGCTGGCGGTCGAGAAATTTGGGGACTACCAAAGGAACTAGCTGAGTTTACCTGGGAACAAGGAAAGCATGTTGCTGTGCATCAGGGAAACCGGAAATTGTGTAGTCTTAACTATAATCATCAAAGCTTGGCATGGAGACAGTGGTTAACTGCCTCTGCTTTCAGCGCTAAGGGTGCTGATTTGCTAATATTCCCTGCTGAATTTGAGTCTGTATTGGGTTTGATTAGTTCTAAGTTAGAAATCCCCGGCGAAAGTCCTTTTTCTGGAATAGGTTTAGGTCAGCCTTGGTTAACTGTGCGTTGTGAGCAGTTGAGTTTGCGGGTTGATGGGCCAAAAGTTGTAGGTCAGATGGGTATCTAGTACAGTGTGGCGTAAATAAACCACCCATTCCAAATCGCTCAAAGCCGCGAAATTCAAGCTTTTTGACTTTTGACTTTTGACTTCCGCGCAGCGGTACTAGTCCATCGTATTTGTCAGGTGTAGGGTAACTCTTGCTACTTAGAAGCTAAAAATTCTTTAACATTCAGAATCTCAATGCCCCTCCAGGGGTTTAGTACTAGCAAATCAACATCTCCGGTAACAATACACTCTACTTGACCGCTGAGTGCTAATTCCAAATATTTGTTATCTTTTAGGTCTCGGCATTCATTAATCTGTTCAGTCACGTCAATAAACTGAGAGTTTTCTGTTAAATTTTGTAGAAATTCTTGCCGCCTTTCTTTAGTGAGATACCTATCAAACTTGGGACGATATAAAACCTCTTCTAACTCCGATAAGACAGAATTTGATAATACGATAATGCCAATATCTTGAGCTTGGTCTAATGCCTGACGTGGTTTGTTTTGACTGAATAAAAATGCACTAATTAGCACATTAGTATCAAAAACGAACCGTCGATTATTTGTCATCATTCAAAATCGATTTTAAGATTTCAGGCGTTAATCCTCGCTCTTGTGCTTCAAGACTAGCTTTATCCATTGTGTTTCTCAAACGGGCAATGGACTCAAGTCTCGGAGTTATAAATTGAGACTGCATAATTGCCGCAATCTTAAGTTGCAATTGTTCGCGTTCTTCTTCAGTGGCATTGTGGTATGCCTCTGCTACCTCAGAAGGAACTTTGATAGTAATTTCTTCTTTAGTAATCATGGCCTGTTTTGTTCCATAATTTCTCATGTTATACCGTTTCCTAGTCTACTGAGAGACTTCAATTGTTGGTTATATAGCGGTTCCCATTCAGATGCGGTAATTATATCGCATCTGTGTAGGGACATGGCAGTGCTATGCCCCTACCGATGTACCTCACATAAACGAGAACCGCTATAGCGATCGCTCCCTCCATCACACGATGATTTTGTGGGATGCCTACAGAGGTAAACTACACATTTCTCATAATCTCAAAAGTGATAGCGATCGCTGTTTCCCCCCTTGAGATCATTCTGAAAATATGCTAAGTTCCTAACATCTGCAAGTTATGCAAAGTGGCATAAAGCCCTCCTTCTTGCAGTAGTTGATCGTGGCTTCCTTGTTCGATTAATTCGCCGCGCTTGAGAACAAAAATCCGGTCTACATTGCGAATCGTAGATAGGCGGTGAGCGATAATAATGGCGGTACGTCTGACCAAAAGCTGGTTTAATGCCTCTTGAACTAAAGCTTCTGTGCCAACATCTAAACTAGCGGTAGCTTCATCTAGTACCAAAATTTGGGGATTGCGAATAGCAGCCCGCGCAAAGGCTAAAAGTTGCTTTTGACCACTCGAAATATTTGTACCCCGTTCTCGTAGTTGAGTATCATACCCTTGGGGTAATTCTTCTATAAACTGGGCAATGTTGGTTTGCTCTGCTGCTTGTTGAATCTGTTCAACTGTATAGCCATCTCCTAAAGAAATGTTGCTTTTAACATCACCAGCAAACAAAAACCCTTCTTGTAAAATTACTGCCATGTAGCGCCGCAGTTCTGCCTGTGGTACTTCCCGAATATCTACACCATCTATAAGAATGCGTCCTTGGGTGGGTTCGTAGAGGCGGCACAAAAGACGGATGATCGAAGTTTTACCCGCACCTGTGGGGCCGACTAATGCAATTTTTTCGCCGGGATGAATGGTAAAATCTAAGTCTTTAATTACGTAATCATCATTTTTGTAAGCAAACCAGACGTGATCAAAACGGATTTCTCCCAGTTCAGGCAAGGAAGTGAGGTCTGGGGATTCTAGATTGGCAACGATCTCGTCTATGTAGCCAAATTTTGCATCAAATATTGAAAAGCGGACATTGGCGCGATCGCGGATTTCTATCGGTTCATCTAATATATCGCCTACGCGTTCTATGGCAGTAAAACCTGCTTGAATTACCGTAAATTTTTCCGCAAAATCCCTTAAAGGGTCAAATAATTGTTGGGCATACAAGATAAATGCAGCTAAAGTCCCAAAAGCTAAACTTTTTCCTAATAATAATGAACCACCCATGCACAAAACAGCTGCGACCGCAATCAGACCAATCCATTCCAAGGTGGCTGAAATAAATGAATCATAAAAGATGGTTTTATCCATTTGCTGAGTGTAGCGGCTGTTTGTGGCGCGAAACAATTCCGCATTAAATTTTTCCCTGCGGAACAACTGCACTACGTTAATGCCAAGGACATTTTCTTGTAGCTGTGAGTTCAATATAGAAAGTTCTTCTCGCCCTTTATAATTGGCTTTGCGGTACTGTTGCTGAATGTAAACAATTAACCAGCTAATTGGTAACAACATCAATAGCAGCACGCAAGTGAGTTGCCATTGGATGGAAAACATTAAACCCAAAATCACCAGCATGGAAAACAAATTGGACACCATGCCAATTGCCCCAGTAGAAAAGACATCGCCTAACGCTTCTACATCGCTGGTGATTCTGGTGATTAATTTACCTACGGGCGTGCGGTCAAAAAAGCGTACTGCTAATGATGTCACATGCTGGAATAAGTCTTGGCGAATTGCTGCGGTGATTTGTTGCCCTAGCTTCTGTACTAAATAACCCTGATAGCCTGTCAAAATCAGTCGGGTGGCGATCGCAACTAATAATAATCCCTCCAGGATATTTAGCCCTTCGGACAAGGGGCGATTCCTAAGAAATTCGTAAGTGCTTGGTTCTTTGCGAATCAGGGAGATAACTTGGCCAATCAACAGTGGTTGTACGGCATTCGCTAGGGCGATCGGTACGAGTAAGCCCATTGATAGCGCCAACAGCCGTCCGCTACGACGGGCATAAGGCACTAAACGCAAAAACAACCGCCAGTCATTTTCACGGCGACGCTCTGGCGTATAAGATTTTTTCAGAGATTGGTAGATGCTCATAGTAAGAGCATTATATTAATGTTTATAAAAAAATACGCGTGTTTAAAGTAGCGTTTGTCCTCCTACTCTGATACCATGCCTGAGATAGAAACTACAAGACTGTTACTAAGACCCTATACTCATCAAGACCTGGATGAACTTGCTCCCATTTTGAGCAACCCAGCAGTTATGAGGTATTCATCCAGAGGACCTATACCTAAAGATCAAGTCAAAGAAGTAACGCAGCAAACATTACAAAATTTTATTACACACTGGCAACAGCACCGTTTTGGTGTATGGGCTGTAGTGGAAAAAGCCACCGCCAAATTAATTGGTCATTGTGGGCTGAATTTTTTACCCAATAGCCCGGAAGTCGAAGTTCTTTATCGGTTAGACGAAGCTTATTGGAATCAAGGAATTGCCAGCGAAGCCGCAAAAGCAAGTTTGAGGTATGGCTTTGAGAAAGTCAAGCTAGATCGCATTGTCGCCATCACTCTACCAGAACATACTGCTTCACGTCGTGTGATGGAAAAATGCGGGTTGAAATACGAGAAAAATGCTCAGTTTTATAACTTAGATGTAGTGTACTACGCTGTCTCACACACAGAATGGCAGCCGGATCACTCCCTTTATATTTTGCAATCTTAAAACTATCAGATCCCGCAGTCCACAGAATCATGGGCGAAGCAACTGCTACATATAAAAACCACTGCTGCAAACTCAATAAAGCTATAGAGAATAAATGCTTTAGGTCTTTGGTAGGGTCTATGGCTATGCGTTTTTACTAGATTATTGGTATTAATTACTTTATGTATATCTTTGTAAGTATGAAATGATACCATATTTTTTTATTTAAGTCTTATATCTAAAGATAGATGATTAAGGTTAAAATTTGGGAAACCTAAGAGAGGTTCATTCCTAAAAGATGTCCTGCCTATTTATCGCAGAATGCAACTGAGGCCAGATGACGCAACCTTTAAATCGAGTCAAAGAATGGGAACAACGGCGCGATCAAGCAAGCCGCTACTACCACCGAGGGAAATTCCAAGAGTCTCTCGATCTTGTAACCGAGAATTTAGACTTGGCTAGATCAATTCCAGATCGAGCCAGAGAAGGCTATACATTAAATGACCTTGGTTTAGCTCATCTCAGTTGCTGGCAAC
Organism: Nostoc sp.; assembly: GCF_036916975.1. Lineage (GTDB taxonomy): Bacteria > Cyanobacteriota > Cyanobacteriia > Cyanobacteriales > Nostocaceae > Nostoc. The sequence goes on along the minus strand of NZ_JBALFF010000031.1, from coordinate 1,788 downwards.
CTCAAAAAGCATTAGAGCGCTTTTATCAGGCGGTTTCGGTTGCTGTTGAAATTGGCAACGCGCCAGCACAAGGAATTGCACTTAGCAACCTCGGTTCTACCTATAGCCGTCTTGGACGCTTTTCGCAAGCGTTAAAATATTTTGACCAAGCACTACCAATCTTTAGGCGATCGCAAGATACTCAAAGTGAAGTTTCTACTCTTAATGATGTAGCACTAATTTATACCTGGTTAGGAGAACCGAAACGCGCACTGTTGCTACAACACCAAATTTTGAGGATGCGGCGATTGTTAGGTGACTTTTCTGGTGAGGCAACAACCCTAAATGGTATTGGGTTTGCTTACAACGTCTTAGGCAAGTTTGAAGAAGCTTTAGAATTTTTTCAAGCAGCGCTTCCAATTCAACGAGCTGTGAAGAATTTGGTTGGTGAAGCAACCACTTTAAATAATATTGCCTCAATCTATAGTAATTTAGGAAAACCGAAACAAGCGCTATTGCTCTACTATCAAGTTCTTTTGACCCGTCGAGCAATCAGCGATCGCTCTGGTGAGGCAACAACGCTTCATAATATTGGTTATACCTATAGCACTCTGGCAGAGCATCGGCAAGCAATGAAGTTCTATAAGCAAGCCATTGCGATTCATCAACAACTCGGCGATGCACTGGGAGAAATTTCAACTTTGCTGAATATGGGAAGCCTTTACGCCACAACGAAACGCAAAAAAATGGCGCGATCGTGCTATCAAAACGCCCAAGAGTTAGCACAGCAAATCGAACATCAGCCACTCCTGGAAAAAGTACAGCAGTTTATAGATTCTCTGTAGGTTGATGCAGCAGACTGAGATTCCCGACTTCTTGAAGAAATCGGGAATTTTGTTGTTCTTGAAACTCAAAAAATTAGCAACTTCGTTACCGCCAACCATATACTGCTCTACAGGTTACGATCAATTAAGAAGTAATAATTTTTTATGGCACCGCCAGGAGTCTCTAAATGTTCATTAATGAATTGTCACCTATATTCAGAGAATTTATCCAGCATCCAGCCTCATTTGTGGGTGGGTTATTCTCTGGTGTGCTTCGGCTCAATCTTGCAGAAGATCCTGTAAAAAGCTGGCTGGATCAACAGATCCGCTCCAATAGCTACACCAGCAGCAGAACAGATGCACATAATGGCAAAGCAAATGGGCCTCAACAGATTTCGATTGACTAAATTTTTGGGTAATCGCAAATCAGGTTAATCATTTTCGTCAAATATTCCCACATTGTTGCAAGCATACAGTGTGGGAGTAGTTTATTTCCATCAAGCTGTACTAGTCGGTTGTCCCCTATTAAGGGATACTAAAACCAGGTAAGTAGATAGACAAGGAAATATGGAATCCCTAACCTCTCGTATGCAGGCGGTACAGTCGCCAATTATTCCTGTGGTTGGGGAACTGATTAAAAACTCTCCTGGAACAATCTCTCTAGGGCAGGGTGTTGTTTATTACAATCCCCCACCGGAAGCGATAGAACTTTTACCCAAATTCTTAGCAGAAACCGCTAATAATTTATACAAATCAGTTGAAGGAATTCCCCCGTTGCTGACAGCACTTGCAGAAAAATTGCAAACCTTCAACGGTATTGAAATCAATGGGGAAAACTGCATCGTCGTCACAGCCGGGAGCAATATGGGATTTATGAATGCCATTCTTGCAATACAGCATTTACGGCTGTTATGAGGTACAGTAGCAGCAACTGGCAAACCAGTTTCTTAAATGTTGAGGATTTATTAAATCGAGTGCAACTGAG
>NZ_JBALFF010000030.1:0-79711 GCF_036916975.1 Nostoc sp. | reverse complement strand
GTTTGGAGTTTGGAGTTTGGAGTTTGGAGTTTGGAGTTTGGAGTTTGGAGTTTGGAGTTTGGAGTTTGGAGTTTGGAGTTTGGAGTTAGAAGTTAGGAGTTAGGAGTTAGGAGTTTGGAGTTTGGAGTTTGGAGTTGTTATCGCCACTCTCCACTACTTCGGCTCCTTTCGACTTCCCTTCAAGACAAGTCGCTCAGTACAAGTCCCCACTCCCTTTTTGAGCGAAATGAAAAAAGCTTGTCCGTTTAGCGGACAGCTATTTTTTCATGAGTCTGTCCATAACAAACGATTTTCTGAGAAAAGATGTAAAGTTTTGTTTGCATAGGTTATTCTGATAACATTCTTTTCATAAAACAATAAAATTTATTACAACCCTCATGACATTATTAATCGTCGGTGCCACTGGCACCTTAGGAAGACAAGTGGCTCGTCGTGCAATCGATGAGGGATATAAAGTACGCTGTCTAGTCCGAAGCAGTAAAAAAGCAGCTTTTCTCAAAGAATGGGGTGCAGAACTCGTACCGGGAAATTTGCGTTACCCCGATACCCTAGCGGAAGCTTTAGTTGGTGTAACCCAAGTTATTGATGCGTCAACATCTCGTCCTACAGATTCACTGAGTATCAAACAAGTAGACTGGGACGGCAAAGTAGCATTGATTCAAGCAGCAAAAGCAGTCGGTGTAGAGCGTTTTATCTTCTTTTCGATATTAGATGCTGATAAATACCCAGAAGTGCCGTTAATGGAAATTAAACGGTGTACAGAACTCTTCTTGGCTGAGTCAGGCTTGAATTATACCATCTTGCGGCTAGCTGGGTTTATGCAAGGATTAATCGGTCAGTACGGAATTCCCATTCTGGAATCACAGCCAGTTTGGGTGACTGGTAATTCTTCTCCCATCGCCTATATGGATACTCAGGACATTGCTAAGTTCGCAATCCGTGCATTGAGTATACCCGAAACGCAAAACCAAGCTTTTCCTGTAGTCGGTACTCGTGCTTGGAGTGCAGAAGAAATCATCAACCTGTGCGAACGTTTATCTGGAAAAGACGCCAGAGTAACGCGGATGCCAATAACCTTGCTGCGTGCTGTGCGGGGTTTAATGCGCTTCTTTCAGTGGGGATGGAACGTAGCAGACAGGCTAGCATTTACAGAAGTATTGGCTAGTGGTAAACAGTTAAATGCTTCAATGGATGAAGTATACACAGTTTTTGGCTTAGATCCGCAACAAACCACAACCCTAGAAAGCTATCTACAAGAGTACTTCAGCCGAATAATGAAGAAGCTTAAAGAGTTAGACTACGAGAAAAATAAAACCAAAAAGCAGAAACCTAAAAAAACTCCTTTTAAAGAGTCTTCAAAAGCCAATAGTCAATAGTCATTACATATAGGACTTACGCAAAAAACCTCTCAAACTCTTATTCCTCCGTGTCGCGCCAGTTGCTACCCTGCGGGAACGCTAAAAGCGAGCAAGTCTCTTAACCGCAAGGGCGCACTGGCAACTCTTTGCCTAATAAGGTTCGATTTTCCGTTACCTGTGCGTAAGTCCTCTACAAAACAGACATTAGTCATGAAACTCTAGACTCTGGATATTTGACTCTAGATTAATGACTACATGACCAAAATGTGTAACGATTACATAATACAAAGCACCGCCTAAACTTGGATATTTGAGTGTGCCGAAAGCAGGCATTATCTACAATGACATTAAACCGATAGCCGGTCGTGTCGCTATCGAGTTGAAAGACAAGCTAACCGCTGCCGGTTGGGATGTGTGTGTCACATCGAGTATCGGTGGAATATTGGGCTACTCTAACCCGGATAGTCCTGTATGCCACACCCCCATTGACGGTCTAACGCCCCCTGGTTTTGACTCGGATATGGAGTTTGCAGTGGTGTTAGGGGGAGACGGTACTGTTTTAGCAGCGTCTCGTCAGGTAGCCCCCTGTGGTATTCCACTGCTAACAGTGAATACCGGCCACATGGGATTTTTGACAGAAACCTTCCTGAATCAATTGCCGCAAGCACTAGAACAGGTGATGGCGGGTGAGTATGAAATTGAAGAACGAGCCATGCTCACCGTCAAAGTGTTTCGGGGAGAAGCAGTACTGTGGGAAGCCCTCTGCTTGAATGAAATGGTGCTACACCGGGAACCTTTGACCTCTATGTGCCATTTTGAAATTGCCATAGGGCGTCATGCGCCAGTAGATATTGCAGCAGATGGCGTGATTGTTTCTACGCCTACTGGTTCTACAGCTTACTCGTTGAGTGCTGGTGGCCCAGTTGTGACTCCTGGCGTACCTGCTTTACAGCTAGTACCCATTTGTCCCCATTCCCTAGCTTCTAGAGCATTAGTATTTCCAGATACTGAATCGGTCAACATTTACCCAGTCAACATTCCTCGGCTGGTAATGGTGGTGGATGGTAATGGAGGGTGCTATGTACTACCAGAAGATAGAGTATATATGGAGCGATCGCAATATAGTGTCCGATTTATCCGCCTGCAACCGCCTGAGTTTTTCCGAATTCTACGAGAAAAATTAGGTTGGGGTTTACCACATATCGCTAAACCAACTTCGGTGGAATTGCCTTAGTTGGGAGTTAGGAGTTAGGAGTTGGGAGTTGGGAGTTGGGAGTTGGGAGTTGGGAGTTGGGAGTTGGGAGTTGGGAGTTGGGAGTTGGGAGTTATTTTTACCCTTTTCTCCCGATTTTCCTCTTCTTAACTACCTAGTTCGGTGATTTCCTTCCAGAATTACTGGTGTAGGAATGGTATTTGGATTTAGTTATTAAGATTGCATCGCAGAATTAGATGGGTGACACCTGAACGTGCTAAAAGATTCTTAGCAGCGTGTCAAATCAGGATTGCTCCATCACTAAAAACTCGTAATTGCACTTTATAACTGATGTAAAGATTTTCTCTAGAATACTTTACAATCCCAAATCCAATATCCCTAATTGTTATGACAGTTGCTCCAAGTCCCTGTGTTTTGGTGATTGAAACCGATGAGAGCCTAGCAAATCAGCTTTCTTGCGATTTGCAAGAAGCTGGCTATGAATCAATTTTGGCTCATGATGCGACTAGTGGTTTACAACACTGCCGCGATCGCCAGCCTGCTTTAATTGTTTTAGACCGGATGCTAGCAGGAGAATCAGGACTCTCATTGTGCAAAAATCTCAGAAGCACTGGTATGCGATCGCCTGTATTGATTTTAATGGCAAGGGATACAGTTGATGATCGTGTAGCCTGTCTAGAAGCAGGAGCGGATGATTACATCCTCAAGCCTTATCGCTCAGAAGACTTTTTGAAGTTGATTCGGCTCTACTTAAAACCTGATGTAGATACTACCGAGCAGTTACGCTTTGGGGAGCTAATTTTAGATATAGCAACTCGCCGTGCCATACATAGCGGACGGACAATTGACTTAACAATGAAGGAATTTGAACTATTAAAGTTCTTAATGGAACATCCCCGTGAGGTGTTAACCCGCGAACAAATTTTAGAAAATGTTTGGGGTTATGACTTTTTGGGTGAGTCCAATGTAATTGAAGTGTACATCCGCTACTTGCGCCTAAAAATTGAAGATGAAGGACAAAAGCGCCTTATTCAAACAGTGCGAGGCGTAGGATATGTTTTGAGAGAATCTTAGTACACTGTGGCGGAAGTTTACAAGAAAAGGCAGTTCTTGCTGGAGGAAAGAAGTATTAATGAAAACTTTAGTTGTCATTTTATAGCCGCACTAGTATATTTCGACTATGCTCAATAACAAAAAAGATTGTGTTGAGCGGAAAGTGCCACGAGGCACAAAGCGTGAGAGCATCCCGTCAGGTGCAAAAACCTTGTGTTTGCCCTCATCCCCTAACCCCGAATCCCATATGACGGGATTCAGGGAACTAGAATTATGTCTCCCCTCTCCCATTTTTGGGAGAGGGGCTGGGGGTGAGGGAACAGATTTAAGCACTCCTTGAGATGCTCCCCAAAGCGTCCTTGCTTCAATCCCACCTCGTATAACGTATGGATTCTCCCTGCCCCCTACCCCCTCAAGGGACGAATAAAAGCCGTGGGTTTTCTAGCTTAAATTCTGTAAAATTGAAATCTAAATTACAAAATCAAAAATAATTATGACTCATCGACTAAGTTTGCTCTCAATGTTGCTGAGTATTTTCCTGATGGGCTGTTCTGTACCAACAACAGCTAAACCTCCCAGCCCCACATCTGCTTCTCAAACTTCAGCAGCAGAGAATTTAGGTCAAAAACTACCAATTTCTGCTAAAGCCATTGTTCCTAATGGCACAACTATTCAGTTAGAAGTGGCGCAGACACCACAACAGCAAGCAATGGGGTTGATGTATCGACCAGCTTTGCCAGATAACCGGGGGATGTTGTTTGGGTTTGCTTCAGCACAACCAGTTAGTTTCTGGATGAAGAATGTACCTGTCGCCTTGGATATGGTATTTTTACAAAACGGAGTCGTTAAATATATTCAGGCTGCTGCACCTCCTTGTGCAAGTGAGCCTTGTCCTACCTATGGGCCTAATACACCTATCGATAAAGTGATTGAACTTCGGTCTGGAAGGGCTGCCGAATTGAAGTTGAAAGTGGGCGATATTGTCAAAATTGAGTCTTGAGACTTCGGTGCTTTGCGGTGATAAAGATTTGGATGGTTGCTCTGTTCAGAGTCTATACTATCGGAGTCTATGTTTTTTTTGTAAAAAATGGTACGTCATATGGTAAAAATTCATCTGTAAGGCTACTATTTAAAAACTGTAGTAATAATCTAAAATTCTACTGTCTCCAACCTGAAATCGCAGTCTTAAGGTTTGGCAAAAATATTCCCTTGGGCGCAAGTGTAAATAGTCGCCAATAAGAGAGTATAGGCTATGGAATCTTTGTTACTACATGTGTAATTAAATAACGCAGAAAAGTAAACAAAATGGAGCTAATTTAACTAAGTAAAAATACTGCTCGATTCTCAAGCAGATAATTTGTAGGAAAATTTCTATATTTCAGAGTTCCGATGATTCGCCTTTATTAAACGCAAATTAAAAAAACTCTGTTGGGGTGTATGGCCGATAACGGCAAAGTGACAGATAAAATACTGGCTACTGGCTACCGAGCAATGGTGAACTCATATATGACAATACATTCTGCACAAGGAGGTGAGATACAAATGTCACCATCAAAATATTCTCGACTGATTAATTTTTTGCAAGAAGATTTGGCAATTTCCACAGCATCGCTAGCGGTGGCGCTTCGGCATCGAGAGCAAGACCCAGGGCCTTTGGCAATGATTCTTTGGCAGTATGGGTTAGTTACTCTAGAGCAATTAGACCAAATTTATGATTGGCTGGAGACGGCATAGGTCATAATAATTTTGGATTTTGGATTTTGGATTTTGGATTTTAAATTAAAAATCTCTACTAAAAGGCTGTTATCAAAATCTGAAATAATACTATTTATACCAATTTGGTATCATGCTAAATTGCCAAAGTTAGTCTTATTTGGGGTCAAATAAGGTATCCCACCGTCTCCAGAGCAAATAATACTATTTAGAGCAACTTGGTATAATTTATGATAATTAGCGCATGTCACATCCACTCTACCTTGTGCAAAGGTTGATATATAGGTTTATTAACTTTGGCGGTTTCTACTCATTTATATACAAATTAAAAGAGCGAGTTGATAATTTAACTCGCTCTTTTGATTTGCTTTTGCAAATGACCAATGACCAATGACTATTGTGTAAACACTCTAACTGCTGCGGCTATACCAGACCCAGGAGTAAAGTCTTCGTAGCCAAGTTCTGTTAGGGTAACTTCTAAGGATGCTATACAGCTAAGAATATCGCGATCGCTCACAAATCCCAAGTGACCAATGCGGAAAATCTTATTACTCAAATGGTCTTGACCACCTGCTAGGGCAATATCAAAGCGTTTTTTCATCAATGACCGAATCTTATCCGATTCAATTCCTTGTGGTGCTACAGCCGTAATCGCCGGACTAGCGGAACTATCCGCTGCAAACAGAGGTAAATTTAACCCTTGAATGGCGGCGCGGGTAGCATTTTTCAGCCGTTCATGTCGAGCAAATATCGACTCCAAGCCTTCTTCTTTCATCATTCGCAACGTCGTATGCAGCGCTACAATCAAGTTCACAGGCGGAGTAAATGGAGTTGTATTTTTGGCTGTGGCTTTGCGATATTTGCCTAAGTCCAAATAATATTTCGGAAGCTTCGCACTTTTGTAAGCTTCCCAAGCTTTGGGGCTGACAGAGACAAAACCCAATCCCGGCGGAATCATATAACCTTTTTGGGAACCGGAGGCGACTATATCCAAGCCCCAAGCATCTACGGGTAGATTGAACGCACCCAAACTAGTCACGGCATCAACGATAATTAAAGCTTCACCGTGTTCTTTAACATGACGGTTGATGGTTTCTAAATCATTCAACACACCCGTCGAGGTTTCGCTGTGGGTGATGATTACGGCTTTAATTTGCTTTTGGGTATCTGCTTGAAGTTTTTCGGCGAATACTGCGGGGTCTAAGGCTTTACCCCATTCCACCTTAACTTCTTCTACATTCAAACCGTAGGCTTGACCTATTTCTACCCAGCGTTCGCCAAATTTACCATTAGAACCAACTAAAATGCGATCGCCTGGAGAGAGAAAATTAATTATTGCAGCTTCGACAGCACCCGTACCACTGACATTCAGCATTAGCACATCACTTTGAGTTTGGTGCAGCCACTTCAGGTTTTCCGTTACCTCTGCCAATATGTTGCTAAATTCACTCGTGCGGTGTCCAATCGGATGCTTGGCTAATGCCAGTAAGGCAGCTTCTGGCACTGGGGTTGGCCCTGGAATCATTAGCATCAGCTTATCGTTCATGTTTCTATCCTAAAGTCAAATAAAAGTCAAAATTGTGGGAAGTTCGTTCAGTCTGGTAGCAGATTCTAGATATTCATTTACAAATTACACTCAGTTTGTCACCAGTCTTGTTGTATATTTTCCGAATCCCTAGAAAAACTACAGTAGGAGTTAGCGATCGTTAAGCTTGACCTTTGCGATTTATACCACAATACAGTTCAGTTAAGCATTTCTTCCTTCTCTTTCTTCTTTTCCTTTGGGTTCTTTGCGTCCAACTCTGCAAGACGCTGCACGAACGCAGTTCGTTAAAAAGTTAACTATGACAAAGAGTTAAACCTTAGCTAAATCGTATTTATTTATACCAGACTCTAACTCAGATGATACCTTTGTTCCAGGCAATTTTACCACACACCTAAACGCCACGTTAAGGCGTGCGATCGTAAAAGAGTCGCTATTTTAGCTAAGGGTGAAGCGTCTATCTATAGTCTCACAACTTTAGGCACAGGGTATAATCAATTCTTAAATCTTACCCATATAATCCCTCTGTTGTTTTTATAAAAACACGCAAATTCGTTTTGAATATCACGGGAAGTGTCGATGAAAAACCTGTGTTTTGCTTCAACGAAGGAAGTAACCGCCTACACTATGCGGAACGGTTGGATGTCGCCGTTTGCTAAAAGATAAAAGATACCCAACCCAAATTTTTCAATCTGCTTGAGTCGAGCATTTTTCTTGGATTGCCATCCTCTAAAGAATACCTACATTTATGGAGCATCTAATGATTTATTTCAGTCCAAATCGCTTCGATGCCAATATCTAAGGCTTATCTGGCTTACTCAATTAAGATTTTCTACTGATAGTTGAAGGTTAATTTGCTGCCAAATATGAGATATATATGCTGTTAATTGCTGCACATTTTTAAACTATACTTAGAAGTAGGCAATACCTTGTGCGGGCTACGCCTACGCCGCTCAACTATAAGTTTTTATACTATACTTACAAAATTGCTACAATCGTGCTTAGTCTTGTTAGTTACTATTCATGGTGAGTCGTTTTTAACTAGTGTTCAGTTTAGAAACTGTCACTCACCAGATCCCCGGTATTATTGCAAAAGAGATATTCTTAGTTAGTGCAAGGAGTGATACCATTTCACCACATGTTTGTCACAAGTTATCCCCGCAATGTTCCCTGATAAAGGGGCGTTGCAGATTTCAAATGTTGCATCAAACGAGTGAGTTGGTATAAGCTTTTACGGGAAAGCGCTTGAGTGAGCAAAACTCTCAAGCGCTTTTTCGTGTATAAATAAAACAGTGCAACTCTCTGGAAGATACAACAGATGTTTTTAAATACACATTTACCAGAGAAGGCAACTACTGGTATAAAAATTTTTCCAACATATACTTGATGACTTTAGCATTTCTGCTTTCCATCAAAACCTTTTTAACCAATTCTGTGGGTTTAAATCCCAATACAGCACATTTCATCTCAATGAAGTACACAAGGGCAGGCAGGATGCCCACCCCACAAAATTTATCATATTAAGATGTGTACTTCATTTACTTGCAAAGTGCTGTAAGCTTGGGTTAAGGCTAAAAAATAAAACTGGTGTAGGTTGGGTTTCGTTCCTCAACCCAACATCATCAAAGCTTTCTTGGGTAACGGTTAAGCTCAACCCAACCGACTATTCTTCTTAACCCAAGCGTATTAGTTTAAATCCCCCGCTTCTAACAAGCGGCAAGTATGTTAGCCAGGGTCTAAATCTCCATTACAAAACTTAATTACGAATTACGAATATATTTTAAGTTACTGGACGCACCACACGAATTAGTTTTCCTTGCAACGGTTCTTCTGCTGTCACAGCCTCATCTATCCGTGCTGCAAACTGTTCCCAATTACGATTGTTCGTGCAAACAATAATACCGAAGTGGTTAGAATCACGCCGATGCAAACGGATAAAATCATCTCTGTTGATAGTTAATATCGAGCGTTTTTGACTTGTAGCAAATGCCAGCACTTCCTCATCAGGTATACCTTTATCTGCATTTCCTGCTTCTTGAACTGTCAAAACATCATACCCCAAAGCGCGTAATAATTCCACAACTGGAAACGGAAACTGCTCGTCTGCGTAAAACCGTGCCATCGACTAGGCTGCCTCATTACGCTCAATTGCCAATTCGATTTCATCGGGATGAGCTTCTGCATATACCCAAGCATTAGCTAAATCTGTAGCTGTAATGGTTGGATAGCTCGTCAAAAGGTCAGCATCACTATATCCAAGACGGCGAGCTTCCACAAGTACCCAAACGGGAATACGAGTTTTAGCGATGCAAGCCTCTCCACCACAGACTCTAGGAGTTTTTTCAATTCTTTGCCAATTGTTGCCGAGACTTTGAGCAAGTAACTGTATAGCCTGCAATTTTTCACCAGGACTGAGGGCAAGAAGTTGTTGTTCTAACTCTTTGAGTGTCATGGATGTAAATCCTCTGATGTTTTGTCAGGCTACATTTACAATTTTATCGATTGCTAAGTACAAAATTTCATTAATAATTCGTAGCAAATTCTCTGCGTGCCTACCCTGCGAGAAGGCAAAGCGCATTTGCGTTTAAATTTCAACCCTCAATTCGCCACGATTTTATGCAAAGCTGTACTTAACTAACTACAAAATTCACCAACTTTCCAGGCACGACAATTACTTTTTTAATCTCCTTACCCTCGATGTAACGTTGAGCAATTTCTGATTCACGGGCATATTTCTCTAACGCTGCTTTATCTGCTTGTGCTGGTACTTGAATTGAGCCGCGAGTCTTGCCCATAATTTGAATCACTAAAGTAATTTCATCAGCTACCAAAGCAACTGGGTCAAATGACGGCCAAGTTTGAGTATGAACTGAATTACTTTCACCTAATAAATGCCACAATTCATCAGCAATATGTGGTGCAAAGGGTGCTAGCAATACCACCAAAGTCCGAATCCCTTCTGCATAAATTGGTGAATTTTTTCCGTCAGCATCAGTTAGGGCGTTACTCAACTTCATCAATTCCGAAATAGCTGTATTGAATTGATATTCGTCTTCAACGTCTTCTGTCACCGCTTGAATAGCTGTGTGAATCGCCCGTCGCAATTCCTTTTCTGCCTTAGTTAAATCAGCGAGTTGGGCTTGCTTACGGGATACCCCAGCTGCAACATAATCTGTCACTAAACGCCAAACCCGATTTAAAAAGCGGAATTGTCCTTCCACATCGGCTTCATCCCATTCCAGGTCTTTTTCTGGCGGCGCTTTGAATAAGATGAACATCCGCGCTGTATCTACACCATATTTGGCAATTACATCTTCTGGTGCTACACCGTTACCCTTTGATTTAGACATGGTGGCGTAGAGACGTTGCAGTGGTTCGCCTGTCTGGGGGTCGCGGGGGTCGGCTGAATTTACCAGATTAGAAGGAATCCATTTATCTTTGCCGCCCTTGTTGGGATTTAGGTAAGTTAAACCTTGTACCATACCTTGAGTTAACAGGCGTTGGAAGGGTTCGTCAAAGTTTAACAAACCTCTGTCTCGTAGTACCTTAGTAAAGAAGCGCGAATACAACAAATGTAAAATCGCGTGTTCAATTCCACCCACATACTGATTGACTGGCATCCAGTCATTGATTTTACTGGAATCAAAAACCTGTTGTTCATTCTTAGCGTCAGGGAAGCGCAAAAAATACCACGAGGAATCAATAAAAGTATCCATCGTGTCAGTTTCCCGCTTGGCTGGAGTGCCGCAAGTTGGACAAGGCACATTTACCCAGCTTTCCAACTGAGCCAAAGGTGAACCGCCACGTCCAGTAAATTCTACTTCTTCCGGCAACTGGACTGGTAAATCTTTATCAGGAACTGGCACTATCCCACAGTTGGGACAGTGAATTACAGGTATTGGTGCGCCCCAGTAACGCTGCCGCGAAATTAACCAATCCCGCAAGCGATATTGCACTCGCTCTTTACCAAAACCTTGTTGTTCGGCGTATTTAATTATCGCTTGTTTAGCATCTGTGGAAGTCATGCCAGTAAAAGCCCCAGAATTAATTAAAATTCCTGGTTCAGTATATGCCTGGTTATATTCAATTTGGATGAGTTGTGTTACTTCATTAATCTCTGATGTTGGAGTTAAGTCAAAACCTGCAACATCATCTGGGGAAGCAATAACAAAATCAACTGGCAAATCGTAATTTTTAGCAAACTTAAAATCCCGGACATCGTGGGCTGGTACACCCATCACTGCCCCAGTACCATACTCATACAGTACATAGTCAGCAATCCAAATCGGCACTTCTTCCCCTGTAAATGGGTTAATTGCTACCCCACCTGTGGAAATACCCCGCTTAGGTTTGTCTTCAGAGGTACGTTCCAACTCACTTTGATTGGAAACCTCTTTAATAAAAACTTCTACGGCTGCTTGTTGTTCTTTTGTGGTGACACGCTTTGTTAAGGGATGTTCTGGTGCCAAGACTAGGTAGCTGACACCATAAACCGTATCTGGGCGCGTGGTATACACAGCGATTTTTTCATCTATCCCAATAATAGGAAATTCTAAGTAAGCACCTGTAGATTTGCCAATCCAGTTTGCCTGCATTGACTTGACGCGTTCTGGCCAACCTGTCAATTTATGCAAGTCATTGAGCAATTCTTCGGCGTAGTCGGTAATCTTGAAAAACCATTGTCGCAATAATTTACGCTCAACTATTGCGCCACTGCGCCAAGAACGTCCTTCGTTATCGACTTGCTCGTTTGCCAATACAGTTTGGTCAATGGGGTCCCAGTTTACTGCTGCTTCTTTTTGGTAAGCTAACCCCGCTTGCAAAAATTGCAAGAAAATCCATTGCGTCCACTTATAATAATCGGGTGAACAGGTAGCAAGTTCACATTCCCAATCAATGGATAAACCAAGACGCTGCAATTGTTGCCGCATCTGGGCCATATTTTGATAAGTCCACTTTGCTGGGGGTACACCACGGTCAATGGCGGCATTTTCTGCTGGCAAGCCAAAGGCATCCCAACCCATTGGATGTATTACTCGATACCCTTGCATTCGTTTCAGGCGGGCAATCACATCGGTAATCGTATAATTACGGACGTGACCCATGTGTAGGCTACCCGATGGATAAGGAAACATGGAAAGAGCGTAAAATTTTGGCTTGTTGGTAGCTATCGGTGTTTTATCTAAGCCAAGTTCTACCCATGTTTTTTGCCATTTTTCCTCAATCGCTGCTGGGTTATATCGAGAATCAACATCACGTATTTCCAATGGTTTCATGCCTGTTACACTTTACTTCTACTAATTTTCTAGTATTTGACCCTTACTAGTACATTTGAGCCACTATCTTGAGGGAATTATTTGTCTAGTAATTTTCTCAGGGACTGACAAATAAAAAAATACTCAACTACTTTTTGTGGGGTGGGCAACATGAGCGCCCATATACAAGGGCGGGTAAGATGCCCACCCCACAAGATTGGGTAATTTATTTGTTGGAAGTCCCTAATTTAATTTACAAATCAATTTACTATTTATTTCTACCCCCTATTTCTATCTATCTTATATCTCTAAAGTTCAACAAGTTGAGGTATATGGGACATAAAAAAGTCCCTAAGCTTAGATGCTGGGGACTAGATGTGTTATAGTTCTAAACTGATTTACTGAATTAGCAGTCCGATCGCCATTTCAAGGTGTATCTTAGCCTTGTGCAAGTTAAGCAAATTCTCTTGGTTGTATCTGTCAGAATAGCTCATACCTTTACCCTCCATCGTCAACTTGATCTAGCGCTGCTTGCTCATCAGTGGGTGAATTCATCTCATCTACCACCCCTTCAAGGAATTGAATAACGCTAAAGCCTGGTGAGTTCAACCGTCTTCCCTGCCAAATTTTTAGCGAGTGCTATCTGTGGGAATGCCATCAAGGTGACAATCCAATTAGTCTTGTACCCTCCATTCCCAATAGGCTTTAGTCCGTAACGCCTACATAAGTCTCTCAACTCACCACTGGAGGCGCAGCCTCAGAGAAAAGTACCATAATACTGGTTAGTTATTGTCTGTGTTTCTAAATCCCATCAACAGGAATGGTTAATTACCCTGAAAGTTAAATTGATTCTTGGTTGAACGTGCTTCGATGTTTTGGGGATTTGATGCTGCCAAAAATGCTGTGTTACACCCGCCATCAGAAGGAAGCTGCCATGTATTAACTCAATTTCTGCTTTCACATCCCGACTATGTTTATATCTAAACATAAACCTTCTTGCTCCGCCCAAGCTAATAGAAGCAATTACAGGATTTTTACCTAGCTCTGATTCAGCATCTGTGTGCCAGGAGATTCCATCGTTCCCATCTCGGTAAAGATTTAGTAATACGCTGTTAAAGTTAACTTTTGCAATCTCATCAACTTTCTCTTTTACTTTTAGCAGCGTAGGTATCCAAGGTTCTGGTTCAAGATGAATCCCTGAGAATTTATATGACATATTGTTATCTCCATACCAAGCAGTATTTCTTGGTAAGTTTACCTCTTTACCATAAATATTCATCTTATCTTGTCGCCATTTTATTTCGTTATGCAAGGTTTGAAAAAGCTCATCACTTTCTTGCTGATTGAAAAAATTGCGATAGAAAGTAACCTCTGCATCTGGCATAGATAAAACTTCTTTATCTATGCTCTCAATTGACTCATCTACAACGGAGTCAAACCCGGAAAATAAGTCTCCCTGAATTGCATTACTAGCTGGTCTATTTTTCATAAAATCCTCAAATTTTTATAGTAAACTGCCTTTCATACCTTTTAATTTGCCTTATTTGAAATTCTCCATCGACATCTCGCAGAAATGGAAGTTTTTCTATTTTCGATTTGTAAATATCCTCAAAAAATCTAACTTTTATCTGTGCTTCCTGTGGGCTAGAAATGATCATGAGAAGGCTTAAGAGTGGATCTAACTACTCTCTTAAGTTGCCCAAATAACTGATGCTAGCTAGCTACTTATTATACCTAAATTTTCTATGTATGATGTGAGGAGGGGATTATTGATGAAACTTACGATATTCCTCTCTACATTATTTTTGTGTCTCTGTAATGAGACTAACTCACTTTTTCGCTATGCTCACATCACGCGTTTACAATACTCAGTCCTGCGGTAGAAAAAGAAATTTAGATGGTAAAAATAGGCGATGGCTGAATCGAATATAAAATTTTCTGATTTAGTGCGGGTTTTTGTTTACGGGACGCTTAAACCAGGTGAAGCTAACTATAAAAAATATTGTGCTGGCAAAGTAGTTAATTTTGAAAGAGCCTTTGTACAAGGTAAATTGTTTGCTTTGCCAATGGGCTACCCAGCCATGACGCTAGGGGATAGCCAAGTTCACGGATATTTACTTTCTTTTTCCAACCCAAAAATTTTAAATGAGCTAGATGTACTGGAAGATTACCAGCCTAATAGACAACCACCAGAAAACCTCTATAATCGACAACTTATCGAGGTTTATCAGCCACAGTCGCTCTCTTATAGTTGGGCTTGGGTTTATTTAATGGCTCTAGAGCAAGTTGACCAATCAGGAGGCTTCCTCCAACCTGAGGGCTGGTGGAGTGGCTGTGGTTTAACCGCAAAGTACAGTTATGATCTGTGAACTGTTGCGATTAGTTTATGTCCTGTTTGGAGTCGTGACGTTGCGGCTGTACCGGATAAATTGGATTTTCTGGAGAAGCTACTGCTGCTTTAGGAATTTCAATTACCGGGTTATTTAGCCCCACCATCAAAGGAGAAGGTGGAATTATAGACGACGCTGATGATGTTTCTATCGGTTCTATTTGTGGTCGTTGTGCCAGTTGCGGCGCTCTCAAAGCAATAGGTACTAAACTAGATACTGCACCCATTACACAAGCGGCAACGGCTGCACCTCCCGCCATCCAGTTTAAACGTGAACGGCGGCGCAAACGTGTTAATACTTGCCCAACTGTTGCTTCTGGTGACTGTTGGGCTGTTGGTACTGGGAGAGTCCGCAAGCCTTGACGCAGCTTCAAAAGTCGAGCATACAAGCATTGAACTGAGGCATCATTTGCTAGCCATTCTTCTACTTGCTTGCGTTCAGTGGCTGTGACTTCACCATCGAGATAAGCACTCAATAACTCGAAGCGATCGCGCTTCACCATATCCATAAGACCCGTTGATTCATTGGTATGATTGGCCATTCCATCTGACAAATTTTCAGGAAGTTGCAAAGGAGAACGGTCGGAAAACTGAGAATCAGTAGTCATCTTAACATTATTACCAATTCATACACGGGTAAACTGGGTGGGAAGTTCGGAGAAATTAGCCAATTTTCCTCCTCAGGGCAGAAGCGATCTACGTCTTTGGTGTAATTATTAATCAATCCTTAAATTCTGCCATTGGGCAGAGACAAGATATTGTAAATTAGGAGTCTAGATAATTCTGCAAGTGAGCTTGCAGCCTCGATCTAGCTCTGGCTATTCTTGATTTGACAGTTCCTAAAGAAACTCCAGTGATTTCGGCAATTTCTTCATAAGCCATGCCTTCGATTTCTCTCAGGACAATGGTAGTACGAAAAACTTCTGGTAAATCCGCGATCGCTTCTCGCAGTTGTTCGTAAAATTCTCTGGTTGTCAGTTCTTCTTCAGGTCCTGGGGTATCACCAGCGATTTCCCAATCCATCTCACCGTCCTCTAAGGAACGGGGTGCATCCAGCGACAAAGGACTCATAACCCGCTTGCGTTTCCGTAACTCGTCATAAAACAAGTTGGTGGCAATGCGGCTTAACCAGCCCCGAAATTTGGCAGGCTCTTGTAATCGGTTAATATTCCGATAGACTCGAATCCAAACTTCTTGAGCCAAATCGGCTCTGTCAGCCCAATCTGGAGCCAGGTGATATAAAACTCTATCAACTTGACTTTGATAGCGGCGTAATAGTTCTGCAAACGCAACACGATCTGGTCGCAGTCCCGCTTGAGTTCGCAAAATTAAATCGTGGTTAGGGAGTTTGTCAACTTGCACTGATGCTTCTGGATACTTTGCATCAACCGTTGACCAGGATACAGAGATCGACTGACTCATAGATCGTACTGGCTCTAAATCATCCCTATCTATTAGACCTGCTAATGGGACAGAAGTTCCATGCTAAGGTGACGGATTTATGACTGGAACACTGAGGCAGATAATTTTGGATACATTTATAGCAATAAAGAGAGCCGCTTTTTTCTTATACTGCTGGCATAGCTGCCCAAGACCCATTAACTAATAAAAGCGCTGTAATATGCATATTTTGGTAATTTTTGCAACTGGGTATATACGCTTGATAAAAATAATTAAATCTGGTTATAAGGATGAAGATAAAAATTTTGTAATTCTAACTTGTTAATACCTTTAAAGTTCAGGTATTAATTTCTGGAAGTTGGCTTGCTGTGGTGACTATAATGGTGATTTATTTTTTTGATTTTGTTACTAGAATAGCTGCTGATTGTTCTGGTTGTAACCCGTAGGTAGCGCCATTGTGTTGATTTGGTACGCGAACTTGAAAAAGGAAATTGATGGAAAATGTAATTGTGACTGCTAAGAATAGTTTTTCAGGCATGGTTTTTCTCCCACCGACACGGCTAATAATTGATTACTACATTTCAAAAGTTGCACCAGAAAGTCTAAGTAGTGGCTTACAACCCCCAGAACTTTGGAGTTTTGCTGCTGGGACAATTTGCATAGTTTTAGTTTGCCCAGAGGTGTTGGCATATTTATAACGGAAATGATAAGTATTGATAAATTTTTGATGAGCGGATGATGAACTCATCCAATTAGTCGGTTGGATATGTCAGGGATAAACAATAGGCGATAGCAATGGTAAGAAATGAATCTGTAGGGCGGATGGTAATGTTGCTCTGTTTTGGCACAGCATTTTTATCTTTAGCTGTCCATTGGCGCATTACTACGGCACAACGGCAGTCTGATAAGTCTGTATCTACTGCGATGCGGCGAGATTCTACCCTAACCAATCCTAAGGGAAGCCGCCCAGAAGCAGTCTCTAAGAATCTTTCCCAAGTCAGTTTAGGGGAAATTGCACTGGGTGGATCTGTGCCAGCTGATGAAGCCACCCAAGGCTCAACTGCCCAGAGGGTGTTGAAATTAAAGTCCTCTGCTATTAAGCCTCAAGCTAAGTCGAAAATAATTAATAATAATGTAGCGAAAGCAAGTAAGTCGAAAATAATTAATAATAATGTAATAAAAGGGACTAATGTAGGCGCAATTCTCCCTCAAACTCAGCCTCAAATTCTTAACAAAAATGTAGCTAAACAAGCCGACTTACCAACTAAGACACGGCTGGTGGCGCAAACAGAAAGACAAAATCCAGTTACAGATAGTTGGCGAAAAGGTCTATGGTCTGAGGCTTCAGCCCAGCAAGTCTCATCTAATAGGCAAGCAGATGTCAAGACACAAGTAGTGGTTGATTTAAGCGATCGCCGTACTTATGTATACGCAGGAGATGAGGTGATAGCTAGCTACCCAATTGCTGTAGGTAAGAAAGGTTGGGAAACGCCTACAGGTTCTTTCCAGGTGATTAACATGCGACACTATCCTGTTTGGCGTCACCCAATTACAGGCAAAGTATTTAAGGCTGGTACGGATAGTCCCTTGGGAGACAGATGGATTGGTTTTTGGTCAGATGGACGGAATGAAATTGGCTTTCATGGCACACCGGAAATCGACCTGGTAGGAACAGCTGTATCCCACGGTTGCTTAAGAATGCGTAATTCTGATGTTCGATTGTTATATGAGCAAGTGAGTTTAGGGACAACAGTGTTAGTACGTGATTAATTAATTAAGAGTCGTTGTGATTTGGCTTGTGATTTGGCTTGTGATTTGGCTTGTCATTTTGCTCAAAGTTAGGTGCATAAGTTTGGAGTAAAGCACTAACTTGGCGTACAACCTCATTTCCAGTGTTTTTACCCAAAGCTTGCCGTTCAGGGAAGAAATGGGGTCGATGGAGGTAACGGTTAATCGCCTCACTTATTTGCTGAGAAATTAACTCTTGCAGTTGTGCCTGAGCCGTTTGGCGCTGGAAGTTAGCACCTTCTTCTGTAGTAGCATATAGAGGTGGTAGCCTGTTGAGAGCGTAAGCAGCAATATCCCCGACATCTAGAGAACTTTCGCTGGTAGCTTCGATTTCTGCGACTCGTGCGATCGCTTCTGTCAGTACCAATTCTTCCATAACGTTAATAAATTGTTTGCGAGGTACCGCCACTACGTCACCAGTCAATAGCGAACCCATCAGCCGATCCAGTGCCATATACTCTTCAATTGAGAGTTCCGAGGCGTTGTCACAGATTCTACCGACTTCTGCTTCCATTGCTGGTGTCAAATAACCATCCTGGAGAGCTTGTTCGACAATTTTTTCAATACTCATAATGCTTATCATTATTTATGTTAGCAAAGCTTGGTAGGGACGGTATCAATCCAATTTATTTTGGGTAATTACCAACAAAAAAACACAAATTATGCACAGACGCGATCGACTCCGCCTCTACTACTTAACGACCTTAGTTTGCCAAGGTGTTGGATCAACAGATTGTCCGTTGACATACAGACCCCAGTGCAAATGTGGCCCCGTGGCAGCACCGGTTGAACCTACTGCGCCAATTAGTTGACCAGCTTTCACAAAATCACCTTCTTTAACGTTAATACGACTCAGGTGCATGAAAATACTGGTTACTCCTTGACCGTGGTCAATGCCAACTACGTTACCGTGTATCCGAAACCCTTGTGATACTCTACCGACCAAAGCAACTCGCCCAGAGGCTGGGGCAATTACCGATGATCCGGCAGCACCAGCGTAGTCAAGACCACGATGATAGTAGTCTTTTGCAAATGTACCATTATAGTAGCGACGTACACCATAGTTTGTACTCATCCGCCCTGCATTTGGTTTTAGAAATACTCCATTCCAATACTTTTCGGGTGTTTGTAGTGCTTTAAAAGCTGCCACGCGCTTAAGTTCATATTCTGTGGCATCTACTCCGGCTTTTCCTGGCGGCAAAGTAATACGTTGTACGGGGAACTTGCGATTAAGCACATTTACTGCCAAGTTTTGTACTTGACCATCTCCTGTAACTCGAAGCGTTCTAGTTCCAGCTTTTTCTAGTGGAGTTGTGGGAACAAAAGCCCGATACTGATTGGGGGCAATTTCAAAGGCTGGGTATGTATTATTACCACTAGCTACTGTTGGATTTGTACCAGTGGCGGAATTATCTCGATTAATTTCTACCGAGATTGTATCCCCTAATTTAGGATTAGTTGGAGTAATTTTTACTTGTAATGCGTCTACAGGCAATACCAAGGTTAAAGGGAGAATAACAAATATTCCCTTTAACACATTTATTGCTTTAACATTAAAACCGAGCAACTTCTTGTTTGAACTATTAGCGCTATTCTCAATAATCATAGAGCTACAAAAATCCCTTGCTTATGTTGCACAATAGACTAGCTTGTTTTTACTAGTGTTTCCTGTTTGAACTAGATGTTATTGAAAACCATAAATTAAATATTGGGAAATCCGTCACGGACTTATGGATCGGACAAAGGCAGGGGGGAAGAGACAAGGCAGAATGATTTGTAACTGTAATTTAGTGAATTGGTGTTAACTTTAATAATCTAGGTGTATCACATTGGCAATAATCTTCAAATTTAACTAGATTGATGGCAAAGACGCTCTCGTGGTTTACTATAGGTATCATTTATTAGGCAACAAAAGAAACCTGTTAGGGTTTAACCATTACATAATAATACTTGAATAAAATTTTATAATCAACTGGACACTTGTTCAACTGGACTCTCATACCATACTGCTAGGTTAAAGGTGGTGTAAGTAAATCACCCAAACCAGGTAAACCAAGGGGAAAGCGTCATAAATAACCCCAAAAAATTTAGGCAAAGCTAGATTTAGTAAGCTGTTGAGCATTTAATTTGCACAAGTAGGGTGGGCAAGATGCCCATTTGTGTCAAAAAAAGCCTAGAAATAGCAAAACTTTCGGCTTCTTGACCCATCTGGAACTAAAGTTATTTTGCTATTAGTAAGGAAGTTCTGTTCTTTGCGGGACATGACTTTTACGTTAAGTTGATACGTATACAAGATGCCGATCCTATGATAATTTTTATTGATATATGTATAAATAATTTATAGGATTTTCAGTTTATTTAATTCTTATCTAAGTTGAGAATCGGAGTTTTCACCCTCTCCCTAAATCCCTCTCCCAGATTTGGGAGAGGAAGTTTGAAATTCTGGCTCCCCAAATCCCAGATTTGGGATTCGGGGTTGGGGGATGAGGGCAAATTCTTTTGATCGTGGAAGAATTATAGGTTTCAAGATAGACGTGGTTTAATTCTTAATACCCGTTTATAGACTCGTAACAGATATTACTAATGTTAATATATGGTGTCGGGTGTAAAATATCAGTGATTTTACTTAAACTCTCATTCCGAGTTGAAAAGCTCGAGTAATAAAGGCTATCAACTCTAAGCTGATAGTTTTACTTTTGCCTTGAGTTTGCCATCTTCCATGTGAACGATGCGATCGGCAATATCTAGGATGCGGTTGTCATGAGTAACCATCAAGATGGTACAGCCTTGTTCTTTTGCAAGTTTTTGCATGAGATTGACTACATCTCGTCCCGATTGACTGTCAAGGGCGGCGGTGGGTTCATCGGCTAGGATTATTTGAGGATGACTAACTAAGGCACGAGCGATCGCTACTCGTTGTTTTTGTCCCCCAGACAGTTTATCAGGATAGTAATGCAAATGATTTCCTAATCCTACCTGTTCTAGCATTTGGGCTGACCTAGCGAGCATTATTTTTAACCCAAGATGTTTGTGCAATTCCAAAGCCATTTTGACGTTTTGGAGTGCTGTTAAACTACCATGCAAGTTATGTGCTTGGAAAATATAACCGTTACGCCGTCGCGCCTGCATTAGTGTTTCAGGACTAGCACCACAAAGTTCTTGTCTTAACACCCGCAAACTACCAGATTGGGTAGAACGCAATCCACCTACTAAGGTCAGCAAGGTAGTCTTTCCAGAACCAGAAGGCCCAGTCATAATAATAATTTCACCGGCGTTAATCTCTAAGTTGATGTTAGATAAAACTTGCTTACGGAGTGAGGCTTGACCAAAATAGTGGTCGAGATTCTGGATGGAGATGACGGGAAGCATATTTTAGGAGTTGGGAGTTGGGAGTTGGGAGTTGGGAGTTGGGAGTTGGGAGTTAGGAGTTAGGAGTTGGGAGTTGGGAGTTGGGAGTTGGGAGTTGGGAGTTGGGAGTTGGGAGTTGGGAGTTAGGAGTTGGGAGTTGGGAGTTGTAAAAATTTTTCCCTATTCCCTATTCCCTACTCCTCACTTTGCTGGTTCTAAAACATATCAGCAGGGTCGGCGGCTTGGAGTTTGCGGGTTGCGATCGCACCGGAAATTGTACACATAATTATGGTCAGCACTAATACCTGCAATGCTCGAATTGCAGTCATGTACATGGGCAAATTTGTGGCAGTGCGAGTC
Organism: Nostoc sp.; assembly: GCF_036916975.1. Classification (GTDB taxonomy): domain Bacteria; phylum Cyanobacteriota; class Cyanobacteriia; order Cyanobacteriales; family Nostocaceae; genus Nostoc. The sequence continues at coordinate 58,290 of NZ_JBALFF010000030.1, read as the reverse complement.
AGTTGGTAAAGTGCTAAGGACACTCCTAATCCGGGGAAGAAGCCCAGTGCTGCCAATATCAACGATTCTTCAAGTACCACACCCAGCAGGTAGTAATTGCGATATCCCATTGCTTTGAAGGTGGCGTATTCCCGAACGTGGGCATTAACATCGGTGGAAAGGACTTGATAGACGATAATCACGCCCACCACAAAGCCCATTGATACACCGAGGCTGAAAATAAACCCAATTGGGGAATTTGTTCTCCAAAAGTTGTTCTCAAATTCAATAAATTCGGCGTGGGTTAAGACTCTGACATCATCTTTTAGGTAGGCTTTCAATGTTGCTGCTACCTTTTTTGGGTCATAACCTGGCTTTACCTTAATCAAACCTAAACTGACACTGCTGGACTGTCGCCCAGAAAATAGCCGCAAAAAGTTTTGATCGCTGGTAATCAAATTGCCATCAGAACCAAAGGAAGCGCCGACTTGAAATAAACCACTAATGGTAATTGTGCGCCGTTCTATTTCGGTGGTTAAGGTTTTACCTTGGTCAATTTGAGCGATCGCTTTTTGATAATCTCCTCTAGCACCACGATCGAACAATACAGCACCTGGTAGCTTGATTATCTGCAATTGCTGGTTAACATCGGGTAAGTTAAAGGCTGGCTTATCTGGATTAAACCCGATAACTAACACCCCCGTCTCACGATGTGTTTGGGGATTTTTCCAGATTGTGTTGTTGAAATACATTGGTTCTGCTGACTTCACCCCTGGTATATCCATTGCTTGGTAAAGTCGCCGCCGAGAAAATGTAGACAAGCTTGGCAAGTTACGGGCTTGAGGACTGGTTAAAACAATGTCTGCTTGCAAACTGCGATGTAGTCTAGTGTTACTGTCATACAGCGCAGTCTGAAAGCCCAGTTGCATGAACATGAGAAGATCCGCAAAGGCAATCCCTGACAATGCCACTAAAAGACGGCTTTTTTCATGATTCAGTTGCAGCCATCCAAGAGGGGTTCGCCGTCGCAGTTGTTTAATCACATTATTAAGAAGGGGGGAGTTAGGAGTTAGGAGTTAGGAGTTTGGAGTTTGGAGTTTGGAGTTAGGAGTTAGGAGTTTGGAGTTTGGAGTTTGGAGTTTGGAGTTTGGAGTTTGGAGTTTGGAGTTTGGAGTTAGGAGTTTGGAGTTTGGAGTTAGCAGTTAGGAGTTTGGAGTTTGGAGTTTGGAGTTAGGAGTTAGGAGTTTGGAGTTAGCAGTTAGGAGTTTGGAGTTTGGAGTTAGCAGTTAGGAGTTTGGAGTTTGGAGTTAGGAGTTTGGAGTTAGGAGTTGGGGAGACAAGGATAATAACCAATGCCCAATTCCCAATTCCCAATTCCCAATTCCCAATGCCCAATTCATAATTCAATTACTGCCTTAACTTGCATATTGGTTAAGGTGGCGGCTTTTCGGCTGGAGGCTTCATCTAGTCGGATATGGACTTCGACTACTCTGTTATCGATATTGTTAGCAGGATCTGTGTTAATGACATTCTGTCGCCGCACTTGTAAGCCTTTGCGATCTACGATTCCCTGCAATTCAATGGAGAGGGAATCACCAAATACTCGCACTTGCTGCCCTGAACGCACTTTGTCAATATCGCTTTCGTAGACTTCGGCTATGACATACATCTGATTGGTTTGTCCGATATCAGCAATGCCATCATTTGAGATTAATTCGCCGGGATGAGTATGGATCTCAAATACCTGTCCATCTTGAGGCGATCGCACTTCGGCCTGTTTTAAATTTACTTTTGCCAAATTCATGGCTGCTATGGCACGATTAACTTCTGCTTGGCCAGCTTCTATATCTACTCCGGGGACTTCGGCAATTTTATCGAGTGTTGCTGTGGCTTCTTTAATCTCTTGCTGGCTAGTTGATTGTGTCCGATTTAACTGCGCTTGTGCTTCTTGCAGGCTTTTTTGAGCGGTTTCCAAGTTTAAATGCTTGTTATCTTGTTGGGAAGCGGAAATTGCCCCCTGTTGATATAGCTGCTGATAGCGTTCGTCTTCTGTTTGGGCGTTACGCACTTCGGCTTGGAATCGCTCACTTGTCGCTACTTGGGTATTAAGATCACCTTGGCGTTCTGCCTTTAAACGAGCGATCGCGGCTTTTTGGGCGGCAATTTCACCGGGTTTAGCACCTGCTTGGGTGCGGTTTAGGTTCGCCTGGGCTACTTTTACTTGTTCTTGTGCCTGTTCTAATTCTGCTTGTAAGCGATCGCGGCTGTTCAAAATCGCAATCACTTGTCCTGCTTTTACTTTATCCCCCTCTTTCACTAACAACTTTTCTACCCTACTTCCTTCCGCAGATACCGCAGCAGAGAGTTTAATTACTTTTCCCTGTGGTTCAATCCATCCTAAAGCTGTTACCGTTTTTAACTGTGGCAATTGTGTTACTGGCACTTGTGCTTCTGAATTTGCATAATTTTGCCAGCTTTTTAGTATATAAAAACTTATTCCCCCAATCGATAAAAATGCAATTATACCTATACCAACGGATAGACGCAGAATAGACTTAGGGAACGTTCTGTACCCTAGCTTTGAATTTCGCACCATAGATTACCTCTTAACTAGTGGCGCAGAAAAAACTAAATAGTTATTGTGAATTTTTCGATTCCGATTTAATTAAAAATGGTAATTATTGAGCTTTTACCAACCTACTGCGATTTAGCTGGAGCAAATAACAACAAGTCATCCAGTATTAATACATTTATGTTTTTGATGAAATACTTTTTTTTAAAGGACTCAGGTATAGTAAATGTTTTCAAAGTAGCGGGTTGTAACAGCGCCAACAATTAGAGATAAATTCGGTCAGAAAAAGATTTTTGTCAGAAAATACATACAAACAAATAAATAAATTCTAATTTATAAATAATATCTTTAATTTTGAGATTTATATAACTTTGAGTGATATATTTAAGCGCGTCTATACAAAAAACCCCGCTTGTGCGGGTTATAACAACAAGAGGCTTAATTGGCTGAAACTTTAGCTTTTTGTTACTTCCAGCTTTTGGGTATTTTAAAGTTTTCTGGTAGGATTGTTGTGCGATCGCCAATTGCCTGTTCAATCTGCTGTAATTCAAGGTTTTCACATCCGCTCAAGTTTGCTCTAGAGAGGTTAGCTTCTTGGAAGTTAGCATCTTGTAGGTTGGCTGTGCTGAATAACACAGCTTCTAAGTTGGCTCCAGCAAGTTTTGCGTTTTGCAAGTTACTGCCAATCAGGTTGGCATCTTGAAGGTTGCTATCCTCAAGGTTTATTCCTTCTAAGTTGGCATCACAAAGGATTGCTCCTTCTAAGTTGGCACCACAAAGGATTGCTGCTTGTAATTTGGCATCACAAAGGATTGCTCCTTCCAAGTTGGCATCGTAAAGGACTGCCTTTGAGAGGTTGGCTTTTCTGAGGACTGCGCCTTGAAGATTGGCTTCTGGGAGGATTGCTTTTGAGAGGTTGGCTTCATAGAAGATCGATCCACAAACATAGGTTATTGATAAGTCTGCCTCTGAGAGATTTGCTCGGGTAAAATTGACCCATTGCAAGTTAGCTCCTATGAGGATTGCCCTAGAAAGGTTAGCTTCGGTTAAGTCTGCATTACTGAGGTCTGTATTGCGTAAATCTAGTTTCTGATTTACCGGATCTTTATGTGAATCGCGTCGTCCAATGACAGTCAAGGCTGTTTGAATATCTGTAGGAAGTTTTGATGAGTTCTCTGACTCGTCCTCATATTGCTGATTTAGTGGGGCATTCTCGCGGATAAACGCAGCGAGAATTTCCATAATTGTCCAATGATCTTTGTGAGAATCCTTGGCAATTCGCTCTAAAGCATAAATTGCGGCAAACCGGGTTTCAATTTTTTCATTTCCCAACTGTTCGATTGCTTTAGAAAAACGTTCTGGAACAATTTCTTCTAAAGTTCCTTGGGTCTTCTTAATGTCAGTTACGATGCTGTTGTCCCAAGCTAGTGTCCCAGCAAGGAGTTTGGTGAATACACTCTGGTTTTCGCTAAAAGAGAGTCTGGAGGTATAGTAAGCATTAATAATTAATGCTAATCCTCCAATAATGATGGCAACAGTTGTTAAAGCTTGATTAATATATTCTATTTTTTGTTGATTTGTAAATTCTGCAATGTTTTCAAAGAATGAAAAAATTAGAGTTAATGTGAAAAGAAATATAATTGAGACAAATACCAATAAACTTGTGAGTCCATTTGTCTTTATGAAAGACATGTCATAAGTCTTCATATCTGACCCCTTACGGAAGTAAATTTAGGTTGATTTTAAGAGGATATGTAAGGTTATGATAGAGTACAAACACGTAACTACTTGACTGACCCTTAAATCTATCTCATAGAAATTATCTATAAAATCTTTGATAAGTTATTTTTCAACCATCCTCTGAACTGCGGTGGATAGCATCTGTGAGAGGTTAATAAAAAGTACATTTTGTCAATATGCTTGACCCACAAGTTTTATCTCCCTACGTTGTCGCTGACTTATATAGCGGTTCTGATTCAGATGCGGTACAAGATTATATTGCCAGGTTTAGGGGTATGGCAGTGCCTGGCCCCTAAACGAGAACCGCTATACCGCTATACGCTTAGGTTAAGAAATATTATCCGTTGAGGCAGGCTGTTATTGAGCAGGGGACGCTGGCGTTGCAGGGGGGGAGATAAAAAGTTTATCTGAACCGTATTGACTTATATCGCAGACGAGAGGTTGAGCGCAAACACTTAAGTAGATTAAACTAGATTAGAAATCGCCGTGATCAATTCCTCTGGTGCTACAGGTTTAACGATATAGTGTTGAAAGCCTGCTTTTAGTGCTTGCTGCTGATTAATTTCGCCTGCATAAGCAGTCAGAGCGATCGCTGGAATCTGTTTTTGGCCGATTTCTGCCTCTAGAGTCCGCACCTGTTGCATCAGCATATAGCCGTTCATCTCTGGCATCCCAATATCGCTGAGTAAGATATCTGGCTTTGACTGGATTAGTATTTGTAATGCTTCATCTCCTGATGCTACTGTGGTGACGATCGCTCCAAACTGTTCCAGGACAAAGCTGAAAAAGTCGCGCGTATCAGCATTGTCATCTACAATCAAAACTTGTAAACCCATCAGTGGAGAAGCAAAAACGGCAGTTGAGGAATCAGGATTCGTATCATCCTTGATTGTTGCAGTTTCCTTGAGCCGTGGTAATCTAACTGTGAAGATAGCTCCTTTGTCCTCGCCAAGACTTTCGCCCCAAATCGTTCCACCGTGCATTTCGACTAAGTGACGAGCGATCGCTAAACCTAATCCTAGCCCACCAAATTTTCTAGTTGTTGTACCGTCACCCTGACGGAAATAGTCAAAGACATGAGGGAGAAAATCAGGGTGAATGCCTTTACCTGTATCGCTGACAGTAATCTGCACTTGAGCGTCAATGGACTCCAATCGCACATTTACTTTTCCCCCAGTCGCTGTAAACTTGACAGCATTCGATAACAAATTCCAGAAGACTTGCTGTAATCGGGCTGAATCACCCAAAACTTTCTCCTGCGGATCAAGGGCCGTCTCAATCTGAATCGTTTTTGCCTCTGCTGCTAAATGCACTGTTTCCATTGCGGCTTCAATGGTAAATGCTAGATTGACTGGCATCATATTGAGGTTGAGTTTGCCTTGGAGGATGCGAGAAACATCTAGTAAATCTTCAATTAGTTGAGCTTGTAATTTGGCATTGCGCTCAATAGTTTGAAGGGCTTTTTGGAGCGATATCTCATCAAATTTACGGCTTTGCAATAGTTTTGACCAGCCGATAATCGGATTCAGTGGCGATCGCAATTCATGAGAAAGGACTGCTAGAAACTCATCTTTGATCCGGTTAGCAGCCTCTGCTTCGGCCCTGGCTTTTTGCTCAAGTTGCAAAAGGCGATCGCGTTCTGATTCGGTACGCTTGCGATCGGTGATATCAGTTAACATAGCGATCGCACCCAAGAACTGATTTTGTTCATTCAAAATCGCTCTGGCAGAAATCAGCGTCCAAATGTAGGAACCATCCTTGCAGCGCAATCGAGCTTCTTTAAGATCGCTGCCTTCTTGCTTGTGCCAGTCCAGTTTCTCTTCGGGTGCTACTCCATCAACGTGATCGATAAAATAAAACATAGAACGAGCAAGCATTTCTTCTGCCGGATAGCCCAACATCTCACAAAGCCGTTGATTGACAAACTCTGTTCGTGATTGAGAGTCAATCATCCAGATTCCCTCATAAGAGGTATCAACAATTTGGCGATACTTAGCTTCACTTTTCTGTAAAGACTCTTCTGCTTGCTGGCGCTCCCGGCGCTCCTTGGCTTCCCGCAATGCCCGTTGCACTGAGGGAACTAACCGCCCTAATCGTTGTTTTAATACATAATCCGTTGCACCATTCTTCAGGGCTTCGATCGCTAATTCTTCACCCAGCGCGGCAGAAACAAAGATAAAAGGAACCTCTGGACAACTATTTCGGGCAATTTTTAAAGCCGAAATGCCATCAAAAGATGGTAAGGCATAATCGGCAAGAATTAAATCGAAAGTTTCTGCTTCCAAAGCCGCCAAGAAATCAGCGCCAGTTTCAACTCGTATTAGTTTACAATTAATTCCGCCTTCAGTTAACATCGCTTCGGCAAGCTCTGCATCTAACAAACTGTCTTCCAAAAGCAGGAAACGCAGTAAATTCATTAGTTCCTCTCCTGTTGACGATGAGGTGCTGGAGGTAGAGCGCCAACAGGAGGCTGATTAATCACTGCCCAAAACAGTCCCACACCTTTAATAGCATCGGCAAACTCATGGTAATCAAGAGGCTTGACGACATAGGCATTAACGCCTAACTCGTAGCATCGAATTAAGTCTGGCTCCTCACGGGAAGAAGTTAATACCACCACTGGAATCACTCGCATTATGGGGTCAGATTTTAGTTCTGCCAGTACTTCTAATCCATCGATTTTAGGTAGTTTTAAATCGAGCAGCACCACAACCGGATGCCCTTCCATCCGCAAGCGAAACAGTCCCCGGCGATAGAGATAATCTAGTGCTTCCTCTCCATCACGCAAGACTACTACTTCGTTGGCGAGATGATTTTCTGATAAGGCGGCCAATATTAATTCTGCATCGTTGGCACTGTCTTCAATCAGCAGAATTCGCTTCAGTTCTTTCATTCGCCCTCCTTCTTCGACAACTTAGGTAGTGAAAAATAGAAGGTGGCTCCACTGTCAACTATAGCCTCTGCCCAGACTCGGCCATTATGCCGATGAATAATGCGTTGCACGTTTGCCAATCCAACACCAGTGCCTTCAAATTGTGGGTCGCTATGCAGGCGTTGAAATACTCCGAATAGCTTGTGTACATATTGCATATTAAAACCTACGCCGTTATCTTGGACAAAAAAGACAACTTCGTTTTCATTGTCAGTACTGCCAACAGTAATTTCTGTTGGGTTTCGAGTCTGGGTATATTTTACGGCATTGTCTATGAGGTTGCGAAGCACCAGCCGCAGCATGGAGGGATCGCCCTGGATTTCTGGCAGTGACTTTATGTGCCAATTGATTGTGCGTCCTGGGGTTTGGGTTTGTAAATCGCGTTTTATTTCTTCCACTAGTTGCTCCATATTGATGTTGATGTAGCGCATTTCGGTGCGCCCCATGCGAGAAAATGTGAGCAACTCATCTATTAGTATTCCTGCCTGTTTGCTAGTTTCTGCAATTATTCTTAAATAACGCTGACTTGTTTCATCTAATGTAGTTGTTGAGCTATGCCGTTTCTGAAGCAATTCGATAAATCCGGCGATGTGGCGAAGGGGCGATCGCAAGTCGTGAGAGACTGAATAAGAGAAAGATTCGAGTTCTTTGTTGGCGGCTTCGAGTTGGGCTGTGCGTTCTTGAATCCGTTGCTCTAGCATTTCGTTGAGTTGTTGCAGGGCGGCTTCGGCAACTTTGCGATCGTGAATGTCGCTGGCCACGCCCACCCACTTAATAATTTGTCCGGCTGCATCTCGAAATGGCAAACCGCGGACAATATGCCAACGATAGCTACCATCATCAACTCGCCGGAAGCGAATTTCTGCTTCGTAGTTTGTACCGTTAGCAACAGCCTGCATGGAAGTTTTAAAGACCCCTACGCGGTCTTCGGGATGAATGATATCAATCCAGCCATAGCCAGTAGTCTGCTCCATTGTCAGCCCACTGTAATCAAACCAGTATTGATTGCAATAAGTAATACCACTATGGCGATCGCCCATCCAAATAGCCTGGGGTGACACTTCCGTTAAAATCCGATATCGCTCCTCGCTGTCACGTAGCGTTTCTTCTGCCAGATGGCGTTCGCTAATGTCGGCGACCAGCCCTAGCATCCGCACTGCTTCCCCTTGGGCATTATGATAAATATGACCCCTTGCCCAAATCCAGCGTAATTCTCCATCAACACGGCGAATGCGGCACTCAAAATCCCAGATATCCTGATTAATTAGAGCAGTCCGAAATTTGGCATCAACCAAAGGGCGATCTTCAGGTAAGACGTGCTCTAGGAACATTTTGTAAGTCCATTCGGGTAGGAGAGACTCGTAACCAAAGATTTGGTCGTGTCTTCGGGAACGGCGAGCAGACTGATTGCTCAAGTCCAGATCCCAGTCACCCAATTCTGCGGTTTGCAGCGCAAAGTTTAGCCGCTCATTGCTCTCGCGCAATGCCTCTTCTGCTTGATTGCGTTCGCGCAGTGCAGCTTGCTGTTCGCTGATGTCAGTAACTAATGCCGCATACCCTTCAACGGTTCCCTGTTGATTAAACTGGGGGACGTAAATAGCGTTAATATAACGTGTGCCGCCATCTTGATAAGGAATTTGACTTTCAAAAGTGACCTGCTCTCCTGCGAGTACTTGCTCCACATAAGGACGAAGTACTTGATAAGCGGGTTCACCCACAACTTCCCAAAGGTGCTTTCCATAAACTTCTGCACCCGAAGACCCAAACCACTCTTGATATGCTCGGTTATTGAAGCGGTAGCGTTGTTCTGAATCTACAAAAGAAATCAGAACTGGTAGGGTATCTGTAATTAAACGAAGTTCACTTTCTCGTTGCCGCAGTGCCTCTTCGATGCGCTTACGGTTGGTGATATCCCGCCAGCAATCTATTGCAGCGATAATTTCACCTTGAAAATTCCGAACTGGTACTACATTAGCGATCGCTATAATCCGGGTTCCATCAGGACGTTCAATGATGTATTCTTCATCGCGGATTGTTTCACTGTAGCGCGTGGCCCGGTATAAAGGCAATTGCTCTAGGGTGAGGCGGGTTACACCATCAGCTAAAAACAGACCGATGCACTGAACGTATTCCCCAGAAGTCATGCCAACGAGGGATTCACCAGGTCTGCCCAAAAGCTCTTGTGCGAGTTTGCTGTTGGCGATAATCGGGAAATTAGGGGGACCGTCGGTGATGGTAATTCCCTCTGGGACGTGTTCTAAGAGCATTTGCAGGATGCTTTGGGCAACTTCTGCTTGTTTGCTTTCGCGCAGTGCGGCTTGGCGTTGGCTCAAGTCAAGAACAAAACCAATAATTGTCCGATCTCCCTGCTTGACAAAGCCAATTAAGACGGGAACTTGAGAGCTATCTTTGCGGATGTATTCTTGCTCAAAAGGCTGACAACTCCCAGTAATTCTCAGTTCTTCAATTGCTCGCTCACTCACCTCAATGTATTCGGGTGGAGTAATATCGCCCCAGCGAATTCTCCCAGAGCGCAGATCCTCGCGTGTATAATTGAGCATTTCTAGAAAGGCATCATTGGCTTCAATAATTAAGCCGCTTAGATCAGCCACAATTACCCCAATAATATTAGACTCTGTTAAGCGACCAAACCTTGCCTCGCTTTCGCGTAGTGACTTCAGACTTGCCTCAGCTTTCTGTTGGGCTGTGCGCCGTGATTCGTTGAGCGAACTGATTAACCCTGCTGCCAGCATGAACACGACTAGAGGCACTAATCTACTTAGATTTGTAATGTTATCTGAATAGAATGGCTTAAAAAAGAAATAGTTAATTGCCAAAGTAGACAAAACGGTAGCAAGTAACCCCGGCCTCAAGCCACCGTACCAAGCACTCACCATCACCGCAACATAAAACAGCGCCGCAGGCGTTGGTGTGAGATATCGATTGAGCAGCAGAGTTACCCCCACTGCTAAGGCAACGCATAGCAAAGCAACACCATAGTGCAGCAGTTGCTCTCTACCCCTAACAAAGATGTTTTTAGGTTCCGATGCCCTCACTTTATGAGCCATAAACCCACTCTGCTTCTGAAAAATACTGGTTTAGCAGCCTTTTGCCGGGTTCACTCATCTGCCGTAACATTTCTTCTATTACTTTTAGCGCGATCCGTGAAGGCACTGTATGCCGATTTTCTCAACAATTGACTGTTTTGAATCCAACTCTTAATCTAGCAGCAAACTGTTTCTGAGAAAAATTGAGTTGTTACCGAAGCTTTGAAATTAAATCTAAAATCCCCAGCCGCTTTCTGACAGACATCTCCTTTTTCTATCTTTATAGCAATGACTAGGATAGGACAGGTGTTTTATTGTTTATCTCCTGCTGAGGTAATATTTCTCAGGTTAGGGACTTCCAAATAAAAAAATATCCCAAAACTGATGCAAAAATCTTCTCTATTTCTCCTCTCTGCGTCGCGCCAGTTGCTTCTCCCAAGGGGATACGCGCAAGGGACAAGTCTCTTAACCCGCAAGGGCGCACTGGCTTCTCTGCGTCTCTTGTGGTTCGTTAATTGGGATAATTTATTTCTTGGAAGTCCCTTATAAGGGCTGAAGCCCTCACTACAAACCTTGAATTATTCACGCCGCTCTAGTTAGGCGTAATTAAACACAAGATCAAACCTCACTCTCAATCCGGCTTCCCTCTCCGATACTTTGGAGAGGGATTGAGGGTGAGGTTTTATATTTAATTTGACTCACTTACTTACCAGAAAAGTTGGTTTTGCTGTCACTCTAGCTAATGTTCTATTTTAAAAAGGCTCAACGTTGGAGTTAAAAGGCTTAATGTTGGAGTTAGAAGGCTTAATGTTGGAGTTAGAAGGCTTAATGTTGGAGTTAAAAGGCTTAATGTTGGAGTTAGAAGGCTTAATGTTGGAGTTAAAAGGCTTAATGTTGGAGTTAAAAGGCTTAATGTTGGAGTTAAAAGGCTTAATGTTGGAGTTAAAAGGCTTAATGTTCGAGTTAAAAGGCTCAATGTTCGAGTTCAGAGAGTAAAACTTAAGCTTTCCAATGTTCCGGTTGTTGAAGATTTTCCGGTAAGATGTTGTGCGATCGCCCTTGAGAAAAACTTTTTGGTTTACTGACCTAGTTATCCGAAAAAAGTGCCAGAAGTAGACTATCATAGCGCTTGCTTTGCGATAATTTTAATCGCAGATACGAATGATACAATAGCCTTGTGCAGTATACTTGATAATTCAGAGTCCGAAAGGATACTGTTTTCGTCAATTTGATTACTAGAAAGGGGAACTGTTACTGATGCTTCATTAATGATACGTGCATCCATTGTCAGCAGTATTTCTCTCAAAGAAGCTTGTGCATGTATTGCTCGTGGTGATGCATTGATTAGGGCAACAGGGTTGCGGTAAAGTTCTCCAGAACCAACGACCCAATCGAGAGCATTCTTTAATACGCCAGGTATACCATGTGCATATTCTGGACTAGATATCAATACGCCATCAGAAATTTCTAGTTGAGTACGAATGTCTTTGACTGGAAATATTTCTCTTGCCTCTAGATCGGGGTTAAAATGTGGGAGATTACCAAGACCCTCATACAGAGTAATTTTAACTCCCTCTGATGCTAAACCGATGGCAGATCGAAGTAAAGCCGTGTTTGATGAAGCATCCCGAAGACTACCAGAAATTGCAAGAATTTGTATCACTTTAATTTCTTTCATACATCTTCTTTATGTTCAGAATTATTACGGTTAATTTTGGTAAAAACTATAGCATTAAGTGAAACTGGTAGAATGCGCCCAAATAACTAATGATGCTGTGATAAGTCAACTTGATTGTCGCCAATCTGTCGGTGCTTCTATATAATCAGGTAGACGAGTGGTGCGATCGCCAAGTGCTTTTACAATCTGCTGCAACTCTAAGTTTTTCGCCCCTGTTAAAATTGTCCCTTCCAGTTTGACATCACTAAGGTCAGCTTCGGAAAAGTTAGCTCCCATCAGGTTTGCTTGAGTCAGGTTAGCTTGATAAAAAGTCGCCCTATACAGGTTAGCTCCGATAAGGTTTGCTTGATAAAGGTCAGCTTCGGTTAAACTGGCTTCTGAGAGGTTGGCAAAATAGATTTCTGTTTGATGGAGTTTGGCTGCATTTAAGTTAGCTCCAGAAAGGTTAGCCCCATTCAAGTTAGCCCCTGAGAGGTTGGCACCAATCAAACCCGTCATCTGCAAGTTGGCTTTACCCAACTTTGCTCCTTGCAAATTAGCTAAAAATAGCTTTGCCCCAGAGAGGTTGGCCGTTTTTAAGGTGGCTTGTTGTAAGTTAGCTTTATATAGGTTTGCTCCTTGCAGATTAGTTACGCGCAGACTTGCTCCAGAGAGGTTGGCTGAACGCATGTTTGCCCCACTAAGGTTAGCGCGGTTGAAATTAGCCCAACACAGGTTTGCTCCACAAAGGCTAGCTTTTAGTAATTTCGTTTCATAGAGATTAGACCTCACGAGTTTAGCGCCGTTTAGGTCAGCCTCACTCAAGTCTGCTCCCCGTAGGTCAGCCCCACTCAGGTCAGAACCACGTAAGTCTGCCTGTTGCAGATTAACTCCTAGCAAATCTGCTCGTCTAATGTCGATATTACGTAAATCAAGTTTTTGCTCTTTTGGGTCTTCGAGTAAATTACGTCTGCCGATGACAGTTAAAGCTGCTTGAATATCAGTGCGGATTTTGGGAAATTCTTCATGTAAGTTTTGCTCCAGCTGCTGTGTCGAAGGCGACCCACCTCTGTGCCTACCTGAGTAAGCTGCTTCTTGATATTCCGGGTTTTTTTGCTCTACCCTCACCTGCTGGACAGGTGCATTCTCTCGCACAAAGGCAGTGAGAATTTGCATGATTGTCCAGTGTTCTCTAGAAAAATCCTGAGCAACTCTTTCTAATGCATAAATTGCACCTGTCCGAGTTTCAACTTTTTCATGACCAAGCTGGGCAATTGCCCCCATAAAGCGCTCTGAAATCAATCTGTCTTGATTAACTTTTGCATTTTGAATGCCAATTTCGAGGTTTTTCTCAGCTGCGATCGCATTTTTCTGCATCGCTTGGGCCCGCTTTGCTGCATAATAAGTATTAAACATTGCTGCCGATGCCAGAAAAACTATTGCAGTAGTTGTTAATGCTTGGTTTCTATACTGAATTTTTTCCTGGATTGACAATTCTTTAATACTGGACAACGCGAAAAAAATTACAGTTAATGAGAAACCAAATATAACTGTTATACTTATCAACCAATTCAAAAGAACGTCTGTCTTTTTAGAAGACATGGTAACGATTTTCCTTACAACCTAGAATTATTACTTAGATGGTGAGGAAAAATAGTATAGCATTTAGCAAAAAATTATAATAGATGCCAAGACCCTCAATTAACGAGTTAATGACATCGAATATACCATAGGACTATGATTTGATTTGGTGAAAAAACTCGCCCTCAACTCGAAAAGCGTGATTCCCTACTCCCTACTCCCCACCTACATAGATAATTTCAAAAATCAAATATGATTCCTATATAAGCTTTTTTACTTTTCACTAGACTACAGGACTTACGCAAAAACTCTCTCAAACTCTTATTCCTCTGTGTTCTCTGCGTCCTCTGCGGTTCGTTTTTTGGTCATTTTGCGTAAGTCCTAGACTAGTGTTTTACTCAGAGAATTTTGCTTCTCTGAGGTTTGCCCCATCAAGTATGGCATCATTAAGAACTGCTCCATGCAGCCTAACTAGATATAAGCTTGCACAATGCAGGTTAGCTGCTTCTAGGTTAGCTCCTTTGAGACTAGCTGCACTGAGGATTGCTCCTTCTAGATTAGCTAAATATAAGTTAGTACCTTCTAGGTTAGCTGCACTGAGAATTGCTCCCGCGAGATTAGCTTCTCTAAGGTTAGCGCCAGCAAGATTAGCTTGATAGAGATTTGCCTGTTCTAGGTTCGCCTTATTAAGATTTGCTCCTCTGATGTCAGTGTGACTTAAATCAAGTTGCTCATTTTTTGGGTCTTTGCTTACATCTCTTCTAGCGATAACGGTAAGGGCTGCTTGAATATCTACACGAACTTTTGTTGACAGGTTGCTCGTTACGTTCTCTTCAGGTATGTAAGAAGCATTTTCTCGGATAAAAGTAGTAAGAATGTCCATAATTATCCAGTGGTACTGAGGATGATTTTGGGCAATTTGCTCTAAATCACTAATTATAGCTAGACTAGTTTCTATTGTGTTATTTCCTAGTTGTTCAATTGCTATTTTTAAACGTTCTTTTGACAACTGATGCTGAGTTTGGTTAACTTTTATTTTAAAAGCATGTATCCTCAGATATATTTTGGATAGCTGATTGTTATTTGTCGGTAAAATATTTTTTATGGAATGAAAAGCATTAATAATTCCTGTCAACATTCTTAAATAATAAAAGGAGGTTTAAAAGATTACTTGTACTCACTAGTCTTCATTGTTAACTATCAATTAACCCCGCTCGTGATGATTTATGAAAAACCACTAATTATAAAGGATAGCCTTCTTTTAGCAGATAAGCTAGGCAACAAAAAAATCTGACAACTAAAATAGTATTGTGATTAACTAAGTAAGTGGGTGCAAATAATCATCATTCGCTCGTAGTTGCGCTTTAGCGCTAAAGCGCAACTACGAGCCAAATACAGAGATTTTACTTTTTGTTACATAGTTTAGTTTTATCTTGCCTACCTACTTCAATGCAGCAAAAATTAGAGCCTAGAGTTAAAGACTTAGTACTGATTGGTGGCGGACACAGCCATGCAATTGCCCTGAAAATGTTTGGAATAAAGCCTTTAGCTGGTGTCAGTTTGACATTAATTACCGCAGCAAAAAATACACCCTACTCTGGAATGTTACCAGGACATATTGCCGGATTTTATAGCCACGATGAATGTCATATTGACTTGCGACCTTTAGCGAACTTTGCTCAAGCACGGTTGTATATTGACACAGTAGTTGCCCTAGATTTGGAAAATCACAAAGTTCTTTGTGCTAGCGGACTTGTGGTAGATTTTGATGTGCTGTCTATTGATATTGGCAGCACTCCGGCCAGTGTGTCTGTATCAGGTGCAGCAGAATATGCGATCGCAGCTAAACCAGTATCGCAGTTATTGCAGCATTGGTATAAACTAATTGAAGCTGTAGGTAACAATCCTCAAGAACCAATTAAGATTGCGATCGCAGGTGGAGGCGCTGGTGGTGTAGAATTAGCGCTATCGATGCAATCTCATTTACATCGCATTTTACGTCAAACTCAACAACCAATTCAAAATCTAGAAGTTCATTTATTCCACAGTGGCACAGAACTGATGCCCAATTACCATTCATCAGTACGCCATCAAATTCAGCAAATTCTTACTGAGCGGGGTATTAAGCTACATCTTGGGCAAACTGTGTGTAAAGTTGCACCTATATCATATAGTGAAACTAAAGAAATATTTGAGATTAAATGCGAATCTGGCTTGATAGTAGAGTGTAATAAAATTTTTTGGGTAACACAAGCATCAGCACCGGAATGGTTAAAAACCGCAGGACTAGGAACTGATGAGCAAGGCTTTATTTTGGTAGAAGATACGTTGCAATCTCAAACGCACCCACAAGTATTTGCTACTGGTGATATTGCCACAATGGTAAATCATCCGCGTCCGAAAGCTGGGGTATTTGCTGTTAGGCAAGGTAAACCTTTATTTGAGAATTTGCAGCGAATTTTATTAGGTAAGTCGCTCAAATCTTATAGACCACAGAAACATTATTTGAGTTTAATTGGTACAGGAGACGAACGAGCGATGTCTGCGACGGGCTACGCCTACGCCACACGAGGTATCATTACTTTACCACCTCACAAACTCTTGTGGCGTTACAAAGATTGGATTGACCGCCGCTTTATGGAACGCTTTCGGTTTGAAAAAAATCAGTGATATTATGTCCGCTTAATGACTTATTAAACCCGGAGAACACCAAAGAGCCAAAGTTGTGCTTTGTCTCCCCTAAGAGCAGGCTAAGGTTACACACTAGTCAATTACTCCCAATATATTGGGGGTAAACAAGAATCTAGTTAGCTCTTTCTTATAAGGGGAAACAAGAATCTAGTGGGAGCATCCCGTCAGGTGCAAAAACTTTGTGTTTGCCCTCATCCCCTAACCCCTTCTCCCAAAAATGGGAGAAGGGGAACTAGAATGGGGAACTAGAATGGGGAACTAGAATTATGTCTCCCCTCTCCCATCCTTGGGAGAGGGGCTGGGGGTGAGGTTCTTTTATTGAAGCTGTTCAATTAGCTCTATAATTTGTTGATAATACTGGATATTTCCTTCTTGATAATACAAGTCTGCGGATTTCTGGAAATCCGCAATTGCTCGTTGAGAGTCACCCAGATTGCGGTAGACATCTGCCCGAAGGATGTAAGCAGAAGCCCAATTAGGCTGACGCAGCAAGGCTTGGTTTAAGTCTGTAAGCGCTCTCTGTAAGTCTTTCAATAGAGAACGGCTACGACCTCGATTGTACCAGTCTTCGGCAAAGGTAGGGTCAATGGCGATCGCCTGACTATAATCTTCTATTGCCCCTTGATAATCTTCTAAGGCATAGCGAGCATTAGCGCGATCGCTGTAAAATGCAGCAGATTGGGGATTTATTTCTAATGCTTGGGTATAATCTGCGATCGCATTTTCATATTCTTCTAAAGCATAATAGGTAGAACCTCGGTTGTAATATGCTTCAATTAATTCAGGATTAATTTCTAATGCCTGATTATAATCTGCGATCGCTCCCTTTTCATCCCCCAAAAGACGACGAGCATTTCCTCGATTGCAGTACGCTTGCGAAAATTCAGGAACAAGCTCTATCGCTTGGGTGTTATCATCAATTGCTCCTTGTAAATCTTGCAGGGCTTCACGGGCAATCCCCCGACCGTAATAAGCTGCGGCTAAGTTATCATTAATTTGTAATGCCCGGTCGTAATCTTTAATTGCTGCTTTATGATCTCCTAAAGAGCGACGAGCCGCCGCGCGATCGCAATATCCTTCTGCTAAACTAGGATTGAGTTGTAATAGGCGATTACTATCTTCAATTGCACCTTGATAATCTCCCAGTCGGCGACGAGCATTCGCCCGAAAGCCGTATACTAAAGCTAGAGTCGGATTTTCTTGTAACGCTCGATCGTAATCTGCGATCGCACCCTCATAATCCCCCAGAGTACTACGAATAAGACCTCGTTCACAATAGGCTTGTACATCATCAGGATTGAACTTTAACGCTTGGTTAAAATCCTCAATTGCTCGATGATATTCTTTGAGATGAGCAAGAACCAAACCCCGATTGTAATATGCTCCGGCAAATTTGGGATTGATTTCTAGGGCGCGGTTGAAATTAGCGATCGCACTTTGATAATCTGCTAAAGAGTAGTAGGCATTACCTCGATTATGATAAGCTTCTGCCAAGTTTGGATCTAATTGTAATGCTCGGTTGTGGTCAGCGATCGCTTCGGGAAAATTTCCTAAGATATGGTGAATATTACCGCGATTGCTGTAAGCTGCGGCAAAATTGGGATGCCACTGTAAAGCTTGTTGAAAATTAGCGATCGCTCCTTGATGATTGCCGCTCTCAAAACAAGCTACACCTCGATTATGATAAGCATTGGCAATATCAATATTAATATTATCAGCTAACTGGGTACTAGTTTCGATTGTTTGGATATAATCAGCGATCGCTTTGTCGTATTTTTCTAAGGCAAAGTAAGCATTACCCCGGCTGTGGTAAGATTGGGCGAGATTTGGATCGATTTGTAATGCTTGGTTATGATCTGCGATCGCTCCTTGGTAATCGGCTAAAAAGTAACGTGCATTACCTCGGTGATAATAGGCTGTGGCAAAATTGGGATTAATTTCTATAGCGCGATTAAAATCTGCGATCGCACTACGATAATCTTTAAGTTGACCACTTATAATAATCCCCCGATTATGGTAAGCTTCAGCATAATTAGGATTGAGCTTGATTGCTTGGGTGTAAGCTGCGATACTTCCTTGATAATTCCCTTGCGAATTTTGGTTTAATCCTTGGTTTAATAATTCTTCAGCATTCATATAATTTTTTTCGATTTCGACATTCCTTAGCTTTCAGGTAACGGGATTTTTAACGATATGTTTTGAAAATCGTTCTAGTTACTATTGTGCCTCTTACTAAGATTTTAATTCCTGATGTTTTGTTAGCCCAAATTGTGCAACCTATTTCAAGCAACTGAAACAGCAGCAAGCACCGCAAATAAGAACGGTGGGTGTCTGACTCGCCGTTTTTTACTGGTATTGTTATAGTAGCGAATAACACATTTAAATAGGTGCGATCGCATCTACTATCAACATGAGTAAAGAGTCTCAAAATCGGTTAAAACACTTTGCTGCTTTAAAGTCCAAATATCAAGCAACTCAATATCAAGATTCATCACCCGCTAGTCTGCTGTATCTCATACTGCGAAAAGTTGACTTAGGAATTGAACTCCTTGACTTAGAATCTAATTGGTTACAAGAGCATGAGCTTTTTGAAACCCTTGAAATTATCTGGCTACAACAATTAAAGATGGGAGAATCTAAAAGACTAGAAGATGAATTTTTTCATCTTAAAGCTAAGTATAAAGTTGCCAAAGATTGGGAATCATCAGTAGGTAGTGTTTTGTTTCCTATACTTTGGAAACTTGAATCAGAAAATAGTTTGAATGATTCAGAAATCAAATTATTGCAAGATAATAATCTTACTCAAATAGTTACAATTGCTCAAGATATAAAACATTTTGCACAACTAAAGGAGAAATATCAAGCCACCAAGTATCAAGCTTTACATCCTGATAGCCCATTGTATAAAATACTAAAAAAGCTAGACACAGAAGCAAGTTTAGCTGATTTTGAATATGAGTGGTTGATAAATAATCAACTTTTTGAAGCTATAGAAATTTTTGAACAACAAGAGTCTGCAAGACAAGCTAAAGTGATAGAGCTAAAAACGAAGTATCAAGCAAGCCAACACCCAGACACATCCTTGTCAGGCCAACTATATCAAATACTGCAAAAACTGGATGCAGACAAAAAATTAATTTATTCAGAAATTTACTGGCTAGAACAGCGAGGACTTACCGAAACAATTGCTATTGCTGGAGAACTAGAATTAAAACGAGAATTTATTGCATTGAAGACAAAGTATAAAGCTAGTCAATATCAAGATTCTTCACCTGCTAATTTTTTATATACAATTCTCAAAAAACTTGATTCAGAAACTCATTTAAATGAACAGGATATTATTTTTTTAAGACAGTCTCAATTGCCTGAAACAATTAAAATTGCTTATGATAAATATGCTTCTGTTTTGAAGTCAAAGATAGTATCAGGAATAGTAGTAAGCGATTTGGAACTGGACTGGCTGAGAAATAATCATTATGAAGATATCATTATTTTAGCCAATACGACTATGAGCAAGGTGATTATTGGTTTGAACAAGCCATTATGCGTGGGGCTGAAACGGAAGATATAGATGCTGAAAGAAAACGAGTAATTAGAAGTACAAAAGATAAGAATAAACGACATGAAGCAGCAGAATATTTATTAAAAAAAGATTCACAACGATATGCTTGGGCTAAATCTTATCTCAAAAAAACGTCAGATGATGGTATATAAACTGGTTCGTATGACCAAATTACCAACATGACCAGATTTATTCACGACCAATTTGCCAAAGACTATCTCGAACAATTACTCACTCCTTACGGCGAAGTCCAAGCACCTAGACGAGTCGCAGGAGAAGTTAGACAAATTGACGTTTATTTCATCCCCAAACCACAACCAAGTAACATACCAGAAACACTCGGATTATTAGCTGAAATTGTCACTACACCTTCTCTACTTGAACCATTTCGTAACGCAGCATCAGCTACAGAAATTTGTGATTGCCTCTTAAAATTATTAGAGGTACGTGGCGATTTACAACGACAGGCAAATCGAAATAAAACACGCATTCTAGAATCTGATTTACCAAAATTATGGATTCTTACCCCCACAGCATCAGCGCAACTCTTGTCAGGATTTGGTGCTAACCCAAAAGATGACTACCTACCTGGAATCTACTTCATGCCAGAATATTTGCGTACTGCGATAGTAGCAATTCATCAGTTGCCATCTATCTCAGAAACCTTATGGCTGAGAATCATCGGTAGAGGTAACGTTCAAAAGCAAGCAATTGACGAACTAGAAGCGCTTACTTCTGATAATCCTTTCCGAAAAGCAGCGTTAGAATTGCTGTACAACTTGCAACAAAACTTACAAGTCACTCAAAATCAAGACGAGGAAGATAGGGAATTACTTATGCGATTAGCACCACTTTACCAACAAGACCGAGAACAGGCGATACAAGAAGGTGAACAACGGGGACTCGAAACAGGAATTCAGCAGGGAGAACGCTTGGTGGTGGAAAACTTGCTCAAAGTTCGCTTTGGTGAAATAGATAATCAGCTTCAAGCAATTATTGAACCTTTATTGACGTTACCACCAGAAGACTTTACGCCTTTACTGTTGCAGTTATCTCGTGAAGAATTAATTGATAGGTTTTGCTAGTTTCAATCACATATCCTTTACTGATTAGGGTAAAGAGCTAAACTCTTTTCCCTTTTTATTTTTGCCACTTTCTCCCTGACGTTACAATGTAAAATCGATGACATTAATTCAGTTTAGTAAAAATCAGCTTATAAGTTTTTTAACTAATGAGAACTTTATTTTATAGGTTTGCATTGCAATGGATTTTCTGACAATTTTAGGATTAGCGGCAGCTACAATAACCACAATATCTTTTTTGCCACAAATGTTTAAAACGTGGCAAACAAAATCAGCAAAAGATGTTTCTATGGTGACGTTAGTTACATTCATAATTGGGGTTTTTTTGTGGTTAATCTATGGAATTTATCTCCAAGCCTTACCAATTATTCTTGCTAATAGCGTGACATTGTTATTTAACTTGATAATTCTATGGCTTAAAATTAAATATAGATAAACAAGCCCTGGCGACTATAAATCGCGGCTAGACAAACTATCATCAGCCTGACGCAAACTAAAATCAAACCCAGGTTCGCGTACCGTCTCGTAGAAAAGAGAAGGAAAAGTGGTTTTTGCCTGTGTAGGCGCGAATTCTATGAGACTCGATTATTCAAACACCCCTAAAAACACCTGTGACATCATCTGTATTTACCTCTGAACGCCTCCTTTTCACCCCCGCTAACCCACAAACCAACGCTATCCCGATAATTTTCGCCTTTCCCAATGAGTACAGCGTCGGTATCACTAGCCTCGGCTATCAGGTAGTTTGGGCAACTTTGGCAATGCGTGATGATGTGCAGGTAAGTCGCCTGTTTACAGATACTCACGAACAACTCCCCAGAACGCCGAAAATAGTCGGATTTTCGATTTCCTGGGAACTGGATTATGTGAATATTTTAAATCTGCTGGAATCTTTAGAAATTCCTATTCTGGCAACTTCTCGCAATGAAACTCATCCGATAATTTTTGGTGGTGGGCCAGTTCTGACAGCGAATCCCGAACCTTTTGCAGCTTTTTTTGATGTAATTTTACTGGGGGATGGCGAAAACCTCCTGGGAAATTTCATTGAGGCGTACAAAGAAATCAGAAATGCCTCAAGAGAAACTCAACTAAAAAGACTTGCACAAATCCCAGGAATTTATGTACCCAGTTTGTATGAGGTGGAATATCACAACATAGATGGTGAAATAAAGTCTATTAAACCAATTTCTCCCGAAATTGCCGCAGTGGTGCAAAAGCAAACCTACAGAGGAAATACGCTATCGGCTTCGACTGTAGTCACCGAAAAAGCCGCCTGGGAAAATATTTACATGGTGGAAGTGGTGAGAAGTTGTCCAGAAATGTGCCGTTTTTGTTTGGCGAGTTATCTGACACTGCCTTTTAGAACAGCTAGTCTGGAAGATTCGTTAATTCCAGCGATCGCAAAAGGTTTAGAAGTCACAAATCGGCTAGGATTATTGGGGGCTTCTGTAACTCAGCATCCAGAATTTGAAACTTTGCTAGATTATATTAGTCAACCGAAGTACGATGATGTCCGTCTCAGTATTGCTTCAGTGCGAACCAATACTGTAACAGTGCAGTTAGCAGAAACTTTGACGAAACGAGACACGCGATCGCTTACCATTGCAGTAGAAAGTGGTTCCGAGAAAATCCGGCAAATCATCAACAAAAAGCTGCATAACGACGAAATTATCCAAGCGGCGATAAATGCCAAAGCTGGCGGATTAAAAAGCTTGAAACTTTACGGAATGGCAGGAATTCCCGGTGAAGAAGCAGAAGATTTAGAACAAACCGTGGCGATGATGCGTAATATCAAAAAAGCTGCGCCGGGATTACGGTTAACATACGGATGCAGCACCTTTGTACCCAAAGCACACACACCATTTCAATGGTTTGGGGTGAATCGCCAAGCCGAAAAGCGATTGCAGTTTTTGCAAAAACAGCTAAAACCACAAGGGATAGAATTTCGCCCAGAAAGCTATAATTGGTCAATTATACAGGCTTTGTTATCCAGAGGCGATCGCAGAGTGTCCCAACTCCTGCAACTTACTCGTGACTTTGGCGACTCCTTGGGTAGCTACAAACGTGCTTTCAAACAACTCAAAGGACAAATCCCCGATTTAGATTTCTACGTCCACGCCGAATGGTCAACAGAACAAGTATTACCCTGGAGCCACTTGCAAGGGCCTCTACCACAGTCTACACTACTAAAGCATTTGGCTGATGCTAAAAGTTATATCAACCCATCCCCCAAAGAATTACAGCCATTGAATTCATAGCTGAAAACTTGATGCAAAACACAGCCGAGTATTACTGCGCCTATTGCGGCGAACCGAACTTAACTTTTATTGATTTGAGTGCTGGAGGACAGCAATCTTATGTTGAAGATTGTCAAGTTTGCTGTAACCCAAATATTTTGTATGTTCGGGTTAATGAAGATACCTTAGATATCGAGATTGATACAGAATCAGAAAGTTGAATTTTAGGTTTTTCTTTCCATGCTGCACTTTAAACATTCCTCAGTAATTAATGCCCCACCAGAAGTAGTTTGGAAATTTCACGAAAGGGCAGATATTTTGCAACTGCTAAACCCACCTTGGCAGCCAGTCCAAATTGTTCGTCGTGAAGGGGGACTGAATGTGGGCGCTATCACAGAATTTCGCCTGTTTCTTGGCCCATTGCCTTTAACTTGGTTAGCGCGTCATACTGAATATGAAAAATATCGCCTCTTTACCGACGAACAGATATCTGGCCCCTTTGAATCTTGGGTACATCGACATGAATTTGAACCGGAAAATGGCAAAACTAAGCTGACTGATGCTATTTCCTTCTCTATGCCTGGTGGAGGTACGGTTGAATTTGTCAGTGGTTGGTTAGTGCAAGTGCAACTAGAAGCTATGTTTCGCTATCGCCACTATGTAACGAAACGAGAATGTGAGTCACAATAGCAAAATTTGCTGCAACGCCAAAAATTAATTAAACCACGTCTATCTTGAGGGAGCATCCCAATTTTGGCTTAAATCTTTTCCCTCACCCCCAGCCCCTCTCCCAATATATGGGAGAGGGGAGACATAATTCTAGTTCCCCGAATCCCGTATGAAGGGATTCGGGGTTAGGGGATGAGGGCTATCAAGGTTTTTGCACCTAACGGGATGCTCCCTATCTTAAAACCTGTAGTTCAACTGTTTTCAAAACGATTTGCCCTCATCCCCCAAACTATCCCCCATATATGAGATTCGGGGAGCCAGAATTTCAAAGTCCCTCTCCCATATATGGGAGAGGGATTTAGGGTGAGGGCAAAAACTACGGTTCTCAACTTAGCGAAGGTTTATCAAGATGTCTTCAACCCTTGCCGCGAAACCCACTTATCAAACCAAAAAACAAGCCATACAAAGCTTGCGATAAATTCGCTATCATCAACCATCGCCCCTGCAATCACTACTGTAGGACTCATACTTTAAGTTTGAAAAATTTATTTACTATTTATTCGTCTGCTTAAGAACACTTTAGAAACCTTCTAACTTTAGTTAGATTTTTTATCATATCCAAAATAGTTTTTTAGTGAAATTACAAGTTCTGATTAGGAGTTGCTTGGTAAAAATACCTCTGCTTTCTAGACTAATAAAAGCTATATTGAACTTTTGTTAGATAAATATTCGCTAAACTCCTTAAAATCTCATTCTTTAGAGTTGCTTTTACTTTGAAACTAGAGACAGATAGCGCTAAATGGATAAGTTAAGTAATATGAACAAAGTAATTAGCTTCTTAAGGAAATTTAACAATGGCAGTTTATCCTAGTGATAAAAATCAAACTGCATACAATGGCAAAAACCGCAATAGTGGTAAGTCTTTAGTTAGATTTTTTATCATATCCAAAATAGTTTTTTAGTGAAATTACAAGTTCTGATTAGGAGTTGCTTGGTAAAAATACCTCTGCTTTCTAGACTAATAAAAGCTATATTGAACTTTTGTTAGATAAATATTCGCTAAACTCCTTAAAATCTCATTCTTTAGAGTTGCTTTTACTTTGAAACTAGAGACAGATAGCGCTAAATGGATAAGTTAAGTAATATGAACAAAGTAATTAGCTTCTTAAGGAAATTTAACAATGGCAGTTTATCCTAGTGATAAAAATCAAACTGCATACAATGGCAAAAACCGCAATAGTGGTAAGTCTGAACTTTGGAGCGATCGCAGCCAAGCGATCGCTTTTCTAGCTTACCTACTTTGGGATCTCAAGGGTTATAGCGTAGTGCGGGACGTACTTCACCTCGTTTGCTAAACTCCCCGCTAATTATTGACCATCTTTATTGCAGGCTTAGATTATATCCAAAAGTATCAAAGCCAAGACACTGGTTATACTAAATACTAAGTTTTCTAATGTCATACTTGTATGACCCAACCTTCTAACCGAAAACAGTTTTTAGAATAGCAGTTGCTTGTGCAATACTAGTTAAAGTATCTTAATATTTCTACATATTTTCGCTTATTGGCATTGTCCAGTGTAAAACATTGACCACTAAGAGATTTTCCCGGTTAATTGTTTTTGTCATGACTATATTGTTGGAATTTTCACCTGAATGCTAGGCGGAGTAGAAGCGTGATCCAGTTAGAACAACCACCCAGTCATCCAATAAAATTGACTCAAGTAGTGAGAAGTAAATCTGAGTTTAAGGGGCTTTTCATTGCTATTATCATTGTTAGCACATGGGTGATTAGCCTGAGTTTATTACTTTCCGTTGACATCTCCAAGCTAAAATTTTGGATGTTATTGCCTGTTATACTATGGCAGACATTTTTATATACGGGATTATTTATTACATCTCATGATGCCATGCATGGGGTAGTATTTCCCCAGAATCCCAAGATTAATCATTTTATTGGGACATTAACCCTATCTCTTTATGGTCTTTTACCTTATAAAAAATTATTGCAAAAACATTGGGTGCATCACCACAATCCAGCAAGTGAAATAGACCCAGATTTCCATAATGGGAAACACAAAAATTTCTTTGCTTGGTATTTTCATTTTATGAAGGGTTACTGGAGTTGGGGACAAATAATTGCGTTGACTATTATTTATAACTTTGCTAAATACATACTCCATATACCAACTGATAATCTAACTTACTTTTGGGTGCTACCCTCGCTTTTAAGTTCATTACAATTATTTTATTTCGGGACTTTTTTACCTCATAGTGAACCGATCGGAGGTTATATTCAACCTCATCGTTCTCAAACGATTAGCCGTCCAATTTGGTGGTCATTTATCACATGCTATCATTTTGGCTACCACGAAGAACATCACGAATATCCCAATGTTTGTTGGTGGCAGTTACCAGAAATTTACAAAGCAAAATAATTCTTTATCTAATATCATGGCAACAAGAGTTACACGGTAATCTATATAGTTTGAGTAAGACATTATTTTAGATTATCTTAAGTTATGCCAATTGATAATTCTCGTGTTGTCACCTATAGCCCTGCTTATACAATTGTTCCTACTTATGAGTGCTTTAATCGCTGTAGTTACTGCAACTTTCGCAGCGAACCGGGTAAAAGTTCCTGGATGAGTATTTCAGATGCAGAAAGTATTTTAAAACTACTTGAAAGTGAAAAAGTCTGCGAAATCCTCATCCTCAGTGGTGAAGTACATCCCCATTCGCCAAAGCGTCAGGCGTGGTTTGGACGGATTTATGATTTGTGCGAGTTAGCACTTTCAATGGGGTTTTTACCACACACCAATGCAGGGCCACTGAGTTTTGAGGAAATGCAAAATCTGAAACGTGTAAATGTTTCAATGGGGCTGATGTTGGAACAATTAACACCAACATTGTTAAATACTGTACATCGGCACGCACCAAGTAAATTACCAGAAGTCCGGCTGCAACAATTACAATGGGCGGGAGAGTTGCAGATTCCCTTTACAACTGGGTTACTGTTGGGTATTGGGGAAACCTCTGATGATTGGTGGGAAACTTTGGAAGCTATATCTAACTTGCACCAACGTTATCATCACATTCAAGAAGTCATTTTACAACCTCATAGTCCTGGATATCAGCAAACTTTTGATGCACCTGGGTTTAATCCTGATGAATTACCAGAAGTAATTGCTAAAGCGCGTGAGATTTTACCGCCAGATATTACTATTCAAATTCCGCCCAATTTAGTTAAAGATAACTGCTGGTTACTCGCTTGTATCGAAGCTGGTGCGCGAGATTTAGGTGGAATTAGCCCAAAAGATGAAGTTAATCCTGATTATCCCCATGTTCAAGAACAGGTATTGAGAGAAATTTTACAACCTGCGGGGTGGGAATTGGTGCCGCGATCGCCAGTTTATCCGCAATTTGATCGCTGGTTGTCAAAAAAATTGCAAAAAGCAGTGAAACGCTGGCGAAAAATAACACCAGTTTCTCTTTTGTAATACCAATTCTGTATGAAAATGCGCTAAACCGTATTTAAGTACAAGAAAGAAAAACGAACCGCAAAGTCCGCAAAGAACACAAAGAAAGAAAGAAGTTAAGAGGATGAATGAACAAGTTTTGGGCGAATAGAATAGAGCCTCCGGCACGCTGACGCGGTAAGCGAAGCTATGCCGAAGGCTCTATTCTATTCGCCAAGGCTACTAATAAATTAGACTTGTTCATTCAACCTCTTAAGCTCATCCCCCCAACCGATATATAATTACTTTTCCTTTCCAATTTTCTTCCACAAATACCAGATGCTCACCATTTGAACGACGAAAAGCGCGGATACCGTAGGGTATATCAATCCAACCACTTTCGCCGCCAACTTCTGGGCCTGGTTTTAACTGTTGTACTTGCGCTCCCGTTTTGGCATTATAGACATATACCTCTGCGGTTTTAACTGTCACAGCAAATACATAGTCTTGATCCACACTCATTGCAGCCGTAGACACTTCGCGTTTACCGGTGGTGTCGTAGGGAATCACAATCCGCCAACGGGGAGTCCGATTTCCTTTACTCCAGTTGTCAAAACGGGCAATCTCAGATCCAGCAACTCCAGTATCGTCACCAAATGCAGGGTGATCTACTGTAAAACCTGACAAATACATAGTATCTGTTTGGGGGAAATATTCAATCCGCCGCAAGTCGTTAAATATTTTAGGAGTAGTTTGCTTTTCCATCGAACTATAGCTGTAGATGGGGTTGCCTTTAGCATCTATTCCCTGTAAAGGATAGCGTCGAATGCCATCTTCTGTTCGCAAAGCTTTCCAAACATCTCCTTTGCTGTCTACCCACCAGCCGCCAATATACGGATAATCTTTGCTGGTATCATATTCGTTCTTTTCAAATTTGCCATTACCGTTGCGATCGCGCCAGATCCATTCCCCTTGTTTTGGCTGATTCGGTGGCCAATTTCCGTTGAGAAATGGTTTATCTGCGCCATTGCTACCAACAAACATTCCGGCTGGGATAGCTATTTTACCATCTGTGTCTGGATTAAAACGATATATTTGCAGAAAGCTGTTATACATATCTGTGAGGAACAAAAACGGCTTTCCTTGGATGCGGCGAACAAAGGTGCCATCTGGGGATGTATGCAGACGGGGATCTTGAGGATATTTGAAGGGATTTAAGGTATAGGCTTTGTAAGTCCATTGCTTACCAGCAGACTTAGTGTAATCCATCAGATAGTGTTCTTGTTTGGTGAATAAATCTACACCATCAGTTTTCGGATCTGCATCTGCATTATCGACGAATATCAATCCCAGCGATCGCCACATTAATTTCCCCGATGGCGAAAATTTCCGCAAATCTGTTCCTGATTTGTTGAAACCATTACTATTTATATAGATATTGCCTGAAGCATCTTTACCGACTCCGGTAAGTCCATAAAGTTTCAAATCTCGAACTTCACCAGGAACTTCTGCATAGATACCGCCTTTAGCACCGAAACTACTCACCTGCGTCGGCTGATCTTTGATGTCATAAATCAATATTTGCTGACGCGGCCCATTTTCTGCCACTAACAGCTTACCTTGATAATCAATTGCGATCGCAGTTGGTTCAACGATATCTGCAATCTGTTGGGGTAATTGCTTTCCAGTTTGCGAATAATGTAAAATCTTGGCAGGCTTTTTAGCATTTTTGCTTTGAATAATCCACAGCTTTTTTTGTGGATCAATAGTTATTGCTCCTGGATTAGCAACAGTAAAGCTGCGGATTTCCTTCATCGTATCAGTATCATAAACACGAATCCGGTTAGCAGCGAAATCGCTCACATACAATTCGCTTCCCATAGTTGCTAATCCAGTGACTTCATGTTTAGTACTGGTAATTAACATACTTTTATCCCAGCCACGCCCATTAGGAAAAGCCGCAGGTTTTCCCGACAAATCATAGCGTCTAACGCAATGCCAAGTTGTTCCTTCAGGAGGGTAATCTTCATTAGTTTTGCCCTTCGATCCCTGAGTCATGGCAATGTAAATATATTTACTATTTGCTGTTACAGCTATGCCACCACCACGACTCCAGCCGTGAGTATCCCCAATAGCGCCAATAACCTTACCATCCTTGTAGATGGCTGCTTCCATTCCTGCTTCATCCCAATGGCTGTTAGTATAAACTGTGCCATCAGGGGAAACATACATTGCCTCAATATTGTTTTGTATCCGTAGATTTCCACTCCCAATCGTGTTACCTATCCACGATGTTTTATAGGTAGGTGTGGATGTTTTCGTATTGTTTTGTACTAGCAGATTTTCGCTGGCAATAGTATTACTTATCGAGATTTTTTTGTGCGTAACCGTGGGTGTTTCAGTATTGTTTTGTATCGGCATTTCACTGCCAATAGTATTACTTATCGACAATTTTTGGTGGGTAAGCGTGCGTGTTCCAGTTGTCGCCCAGTCTGTTGTAATTCCAAAAGTAGTAACAATTACTCCAACAGTCAGACTGAGGAAAAGGTTAAAAGTTTTACTTTTTTGTATATATTTAATTCTAAATATTTTTTTGAGGTGCTGGTTGAGTTGGTGACAGAGTTTTACTAAGTGCGCCAGTAATTTATTTTTCATATATGTTTTAAGCTTTTAATTATTTATATAAACCACGTCTATCTTGAAACCTATAGTTCTTCCATGATGAAAAGAATTGGCCCTCATCCCCCAACCCCGAATCCAAAATCTGGGATTTGGGGAGCCAGAATTTCAAACTCCCTCTCAAGCATTTGGCAGAGGGATTTAGGGAGAGGGTGAAAACTAGGGTTCTCAACTTAGATAAGGTTTACAATCATTTTTCCGGTAATCCGCAAAAAATATAATTATTATAAATAACCAATAGATTTACATAATCTTTACAATATTTACCTTATTCTTATGATTCTTCAGCTAATATATTAAAAACCTCATTGGAGGTATTATTTTTTACTTAAAGTTAATAAGAATTGGTAAATATTCATACATAATAGTTCCATAATTATTAATTGATTAGTGGTTTTTGTCTTTCCCTATCTAGGATTCACCTTCGTTAATTTGCAAGTATCAGATATATCAAAGTCGGTGTTATGTAGTTAATAAAAACACAGTTTTAACTGCTTGTTGACGTTGATATATAAATAGTTTATAAATTGGTGTTCTATACAAAAACTCTTGTTCTAGAAATAGCTTAACTGTTGGCTCACTCACCCGCCTGGAACTAAAGTTCAAGGCTAATAGCTAAAGTCTACTGAAGTAGACTAAAGATTCTTGAAGATATTTAGTAATCTTTAGAAGACTTTAGCTAAAACCCAAGGAAGTTCAGTTCCTTGTAGGACACTAAAGTAAACTAAAAATCTTTGGCTATATTTAGTCATCAAAAGAAGACTTTAGCTATTAGCAAAGAACTTCAGTTCTTTGTGGGACACTAAAGTAAACTAAAAATCTTTGGGTATATTTAGTCATCAAAAGAAGACTTTAGCTAAAAGCCAAAGAACTTCAGTTCCTTGTGGGACATAACTTTAACTTTAAGTTGACACCAATGACGACTATGCGCCTGTTTTAATATATTTATAGGAGATACATCAGTGGAAAATAAAACAGAAAATTTTGCTTCATCATCTGCATCTATTCTTACCCTGGGATTAGGCTGGTTTCCCAAAAGTCCCGGAGGATTAGAAAGGTATATTTATGAACTAACTCATAAATTAGCTGCAAATAAAGACCAGGTTGAATTATGCGGAGTCGGTCTACCAGAGGCGGAAATAAATTCGCCGATTAAGCTGACTAATTTGGCAAGTCCCGACAGTGCTATTTGGCAAAGATTATGGTCGATTCGCAGTAATTTTCAGAAAACAAGAACAAGTAAACCTGATGCTATTAATTTGCATTTTGCATTATATAGCTTTACTATTTTAGATATTTTACCAAAGGGAGTACCAGTTACTTTTAACTTTCATGGGCCTTGGGCTTCTGAGAGTCAGCAAGAAGTGGTTAATAAAAACCTTAGTCTTTTAATCAAGCACTGGCTAATAGAAAAAAATACTTATAATCGGTGCGATCGCTTCATTGTTTTGAGCAAAGCATTTGGTAAAATTCTACATGATAAATATCAAGTACCGTGGAGCAAAATTAATATTATTCCTGGTGGAGTTGATATTAACTGGTTTCAGCCAAATTTATCACCCCAAGAGGCTTGTGCAAAGCTAGGCTGGCCAACTAATCGCCGGATCATATTTACATCACGCCGCTTGGTACATCGAACCGGAGTTGACAAATTATTGCAAGCACTGGCTATAATTAAACCCAGAATACCAGATGTTTGGCTAGCGATCGCAGGTCGTGGTCACATCCAAGCTACACTACAACAACAAGCTATAGAATTAGGGCTAGCTGACAACGTTAAGTTTTTAGGTTTTCTACCTGATGAGCAATTACCTATAGCTTATCAAGCTGCTGAATTAACTATTATGCCTAGTCAATCTTTTGAAGGGTTCGGATTAGTAATAATTGAGTCTTTAGCGTGTGGTACTCCTGTTTTATGTACCCCAGTTGGGGGAATGCCAGAAATTTTATCAGCATTTTCACCCGATTTAATTACTACTTCAACAGAAGCCTCAGCCATTGCTGAAAAATTAGAACAAGTGCTTTTAGGAAATATCCCCATACCTTCACGATCAGCTTGTCGCAATTACGCTACCACAAACTACGACTGGAATCAAATCGCCCAACAAGTACGGAAGATTTTATTAGCTTAAACAAGTGATTGTAATAGATATTAGGGTTGCTACGTAGGTCAAATTAACTAAAATAGAGGTTTAATGAGAATTGTTTTTCTAGACCAAAGTGGTAAACCAGGCGGCGCAGAATTGTGTTTAATAGATATTGCCAAACCTTATGGCACTCACGCTTTGGTAGGTTTATTTGCAGATGGCTCATTTAAAGATTTATTGCAGCAAAATAATATTCCCGTAGAAGTTCTCGCAACTCAAGCAATCGAAGTTCGCAAAGAAAGCAGTTTGCTACAAGGATTAAATAGTTTAGGACAACTTGCACCTTTAATTACTAAGGTAATTAAAATAGCGCGTGAATATGATTTAATTTATGCCAACACCCAAAAAGCATTAGTTGTCGGAGCCTTAGCAAGTTTTTTCAGTCGTCGCCCTCTGGTTTATCATTTACATGATATTCTTTCCAAAGAACATTTTAGCAAAACCAATCTTCGCATTGCAGTTAACTTAGCTAATCGTTTTGCATCATTAGTAATTGCTAATTCCCAAGCTAGTAAAACAGCCTTTGTCCAAGCGGGAGGACGACCAGATATTATCGAAGTTGTCTATAACGGCTTTGAAACAAAAAATTATCAACCTGATGAGTCTGACATTAATAAATTACAGCAACAGCTAGGATTGCAAAGAAAATTTGTAGTCGGACACTTTAGCCGTCTTGCACCTTGGAAAGGGCAGCATATTTTAATTGATGCCCTTGCCAAATGTCAGCCAGAGGTGACAGCGATTTTAGTAGGTGATGCACTATTTGGTGAACAAGATTACGTCCAACAGTTACACCAACAAGTTGCTGAACTAGGATTAGAAAACCGTATCAAATTTTTAGGATTTCGTTCTGATATTCCTCAGTTAATGGCAGCTTGTGACTTGGTAGCACATACCTCTACTTCCCCAGAACCTTTTGGTAGAGTGATTGTAGAGGCAATGCTATGTGGAAAACCTGTAGTTGCAGCAAAAGCTGGGGGTGTAATGGAATTAGTAGAACATGGACTTAATGGTTTTCTAGTGACACCAGGAGAACCCCAGGAACTTGCACAAGTAATAATCACCTGTCTTCAGGAGACAGAAATAACTGCAACTATAGCTAATAATGCCCGGACTACTGCTAGTCGGCGTTTTGATGTTGCAATTATTAATCAGCAAATTGCTCAACTGCTGTCTCATATCACGTCTGCTTAAATAGACAAGACATATAGCGGTTTTAAATTGCGTGGAGTACAGACAATTGGTAGGGGCGCACAGCTAGCTGTAATTGTGTGTCCCTACCTACTAGGTTTCAAAGCCTCTCCACGCGTGGGGGATAAGTTTCCAGCGAATGGAATTTAAAAGCTTTGCGTTTCCCTGGGAATGAGTATACCAAGTTGGTTAAGTTAGCAATAATGTATGTCATATAAATAATGTCATTAACAAGATTGACTTAAAAAATTATATATCATATCATTTTTGTGATTGATGTAGCAAAAATACATTTAACTAACCAGACTTGGTAGATAAAAAGATTTTGCAGAACATAGCGATGTGTGATGAAAACACATAGCAGTACACAAGTGGAATCAAACAGATAAAGAACACTAATTTTATGACCTCAACCACAACTTACACTTATGATGTCGATGGCAAAGTGATATCTGAGAGGACAGACAACAACAGTGATGGAATAACAGACTCAGTTATTACCTACCGCTATGATTTGACATTCAATAGCGTTGACAACAATGGCGACGGCAAATTTGATTATGTCAACACCTCTATTTATGATGCCAAGGGCAACCTGACATCCAATAGCCGTGACGACAACGGCGACGGCAAAGTTGATTCTGTCGAAACCTCTATTTATGATGCCAAGGGCAACCTGACATCCAATAGCCGTGACAACAATGGCGACGGCAAAGTTGATTCTGTCGAAACCTTTACTTATGATGCCAAGGGCAAGGTGACATCCCATAGCTATGACTTCAACGACGACGGCAAAGTTGATACTGTCTACACCTATACTTATGATGCCAAGGGCAACCTGACATCCTATACTTCTGACAACAACGGCGACGGCAAAGTTGATGATGTCGAAACCTATACTTATGATGCCAAGGGCAACCGGACATCCGATAGCCGTGACTACAACGACGACGGCATACCTGATTATATCCAAACCTCTACTTATGATGCCAAGGGCAACCTGACATCTGATATCGTTGACTTGAAGGGCGACGGCAAAGCTGATTTTGTCGATACCTCTATTTATGATGCCAAGGGCAACCGGACATTTAATAGCTTTGCCGACGGCGACGGCATACCTATTTATGTCACCACCTATACTTATGATGCCAAGGGCAACCTGATATCCAATAGCGGTGACAGCAGCGGCGACGGCAAAGTTGATTTTGTCGAAACCTTTACTTATGATGCCAAGGGCAACCGGACATCCGATAGCGTTGACAACAACGGCGACGGCAAAGTTGATTATGTCAACATCTATACTTATGATGCCAAGGGCAACCGGACATCCGATAGCCGTGACAGCAACGGCGATGGCAAAGTTGATTCTGTCGAAACTTTTATTTATGATGCCAAGGGCAAGGTGACATCCGATAGCCGTGACTTCAACGGCGACGGCAAAGTTGATTCTGTCGAAACTTTTATTTATGATGCCAAGGGCAACCTGACATCCAATAGCCGTGACAACAACGGCGACGGCAAAGTTGATTATGTCGCAACCTCTATTTATGGACGCGCATCCGCTAGCTACGACTTCAACAATGATGATGTAATTGATGCAGTTGGCATCTACAGCTACGATTTGAGCGGCAACCTGAAATCACAAAAAATTGACAATAATCGTGATGGCATTGTTGATGAAGTCACCGCTTACAGTTACGACGCTAACGGCAAACTCGCTGCACAGGTAGCTAACAAAAATAATGATGGCATTGCTAATGAGATTACCACTTTCAACTACGATCGCAACGGCAAACTAATTTCCGCAGATATTGACAACAACAGTGATGGCATTACTGATGCAGTTGCCACTTATCTGTATGATACCAATGGTCAATTAATCAGCAAAACCACTACAGAGGGAAATGTGCCAAACCAAACCTTAAACGGTGGCAATGGTGCAGATAAACTCAATGGTGGCGCTGGACGTGATACCCTCACAGGCGGTTGTAGCACTGATAAATTTGTGTTCAACAGTCTGAGTGATTCTTTGCTGTCTAGCTTTGATAAAATAACTGACTTGAACATTTGTCAAGATAAAATTGATGGGCTGTATGCAGTTAGCGCGGCTAATTTAGTTCAACTTGGCAAAGTTGCAAGTCTAAATCTCTCAGATGTACAACAGATATTGACTGCAACTGCTTTTGTAGCTAAAGGTGCGGCAACTTTTACCCTTGGTACAGGCAATCATCAACAGACTTTTCTGGCACTCAACGATAACACTAATGGATTCTCTGCCCTCACGGATGCCGTGATTGAGATTAGTGGCTACAAGGGTAACTTAGCCTCCTTAGCAGTTGTATAATCAGACTACGGTTCAGGTGTGATTACAAACCAACTAATTCTCTAGATTCAAAATCAGAGAATTGTTGAGCGATGCCTAAAGCGGCAAGCTACGCTAATCTTGCTTCTAACTTAGCTACACTAAACTGGTTACGCAGATATTCCAAATGAGCGATGTCTGACGACAAGCCGCTTTGCGTCTACGCATTTGCTTTATCGAGAGTTAATCGAATTTGGGTGTCTATTGCCTTTTGATATTCCTGATTTACAAGCAGCACTTCAAAGCGACGAGCCTTGCGTTGAGGATCATTTTTCAAATCCATTTCAAAGGCGGCGACACGATCCGCATTGCCTTCAAATCGGTAATTTTGGTGCTGCACTGCCATCAACTGAGAGTCTATTTCTATTAGCCTCGCCCAACGCAGCTGGATAATGACTCAGTTGGATCATTTAATAATTTTCCTCTCAGGTCAAATATATTCATGATTCCGTTAGCCGTCAGACTTCAGTCTGCGGCTACACGAAGTAAGCCTGCTTATGCAGGCTTTATTTTCTGCTAAATTCTACATAGCTCAAGCCGCTTCCCGCAGTTGTGGTTGTGACGGCACACTCACTTCTGGAAATGAAAGCGAAAGTTGTTCGGCTTGAGGGACTGCGGCTTGCTGCAAAACTTGAACTTCGATATTCACGCTCACTAAATAACTGCCTGTATCAGCACCAACCGCTTCAGCAATTAATTTGGCAATATCTGGGCGTTTGGCAGTCAACGGGTCACGTAAAATACACCGATCCCATTCATGCTTGGCAGTCGGATTGAGGTTGAGAATGTAATGCTTCATCATCGAACTAACCCTTGAATCCATCTTCCAGAAGGTTTTCACAAAGCCGTTATATATTTGGCTAGGCTTTGTGGACGCTATCTATATTATAGTATATTTGTACTAAATTGGGCGATATCTGAATGAGAAAGTAGGGAATTCAGTAGTGATGCCTACGGCAACCTCGTTGAGCGATCGCTAAATATTTAATATCAAAGTTTGCTGTTTCAAGCCTGGAACTCCATGTTTTGTCCGAACTACGCTTGTAACACAAAATCTGATGCACTCAGAGTTGGCGCACCAGTGAGAGTTGCAAATAGACCGCCGCTACCAAAACCAGCTGCACTGCCATTTTGGTTGTAGAACAACTGCCCACTCACAGCGTCATACACAATTTTCGCCGTGCTGGTTGCTGCTGAAGAAGTGATTTTAAAATCGCTGGCATTGCTAAAACCTGTTCCTGGAGTTGAAGTAATAGCGCTAAAAGTAGTCTTATCCAGTACAATCTTGTCACCTTGGGAAGTGTTGAAGTCAGTAATGGTATCTACACCAACAGCAGTCAGGGCAAAAGCAGCACCAGTGTTGTAAAAGAATCTGTCAGCACCTACACCACCCACAAGAGTATCATTGCCTTTGGCACCGATGAGAATATCATCGCCTGACCCGCCCCGCAACAGGTCATTGCCACTCAAGCCATTGATAATATCGTTACCCCCTTGACCATTAATCACATCATTGGAGTTATCAAAACCTGCGACGTTATTGTTTAAATTATTGAGGAAGGTGACAGTATTTTTGTTGAAAATGCTAGCTTGATTAGAGTTGGCATCGAACACATCAAAGCTGTCGGTAATCTTGGTTTGCCCATCAAACAGGATATTACCAATCGCAGGGCTTGCTTGAGAAGCAGGCAGATTATCGAGGTTTTCTAATTTGAAGTTTTGCAGAGTGACTTTGGTAGAAGCCACATTTTCAAAGGTAACTTCTAAGTTGTTACCATTTTGAGCTAATTGCAGATTTTGGGCAGTTAAACCACTACCTGTAAATTGCAAGGTGTCAACATTTGCAATGACTTCTGCTGAAGGATTTGAACCTTTGCCAACGCCAGCAAAATCGGTGATCGTATCATTGCGATCGCCAGGGCGAATAAAAAATTTATCTTGACCGCCGTTGCCTGTTAGGGTATCGTCACCAGTTAACCCATTGATGATATTGTTGCTAGGTGAACCAAAAAAGTTATCTGCACCAGGAGTTCCAGTCAGGTTGACAGAGGTAGAGGTGTTGCTACTAGCAATATTCCTTCCCCCAAACACCACATAGCTTTGCCCAGCCCCAGTCTTGCGGTTGGAGTCGGCAAATACTGCCCCAATAATCAGGTCGTCAATACCATCGTTGTTGATGTCCCCAGCATTGCTGACTGAGGTGCCTGAAAAGTCACCTGATGCAATGCCGTTAATTATAAAGCCATTAGTGCCATTCAAATCAGAGAGGTTGAGGGTGCCGCCACTGCCGATGTTCTTCCCCCCAAACACTACATAGCTTTGTCCAGCTTGAGTGATACCGTTGGGGTGGGCATTACTTGCCCCAATAATCAGGTCGTCAATGCCATCGTTGTTGATGTCCCCTGCATTGCTGACTGAGTTGCCTGAAGAGTCATTTGCTGCAATGCCGTTAATTATAAAGCCATTAGTGCCATTCAAATCAGAGAGGTTGAGAGTGCCGTCACTGCCCAGATTCTTGCCCCCAAACAATACATAGCTTTGCCCAGCCTCAGAGTTGCCGTTGGGGGAGGCAAGTACTGCGCCAATAATCAGGTCGTCAATGCCATCGTTGTTGATGTCCCCCGCATTGCTGACCGAGTAGCCTAAGGTGTCATCTTTTGCAATGCCGTTAATTATAAAGCCATTAGTGCCATTCAAATCAGAGAGGTTGAGGCTGCCGCCACTGCCGATGTTCTTCCCCCCAAACACTACATAGCTTTGTCCAGCTTGAGTGATACCGTTGGGGTGGGCATTACTTGCCCCAATAATCAGGTCGTCAATGCCATCGTTGTTGATGTCCCCTGCATTGCTGACTGAGTTGCCTGAAGAGTCATTTGCTGCAATGCCGTTAATTATAAAGCCATTAGTGCCATTCAAATCAGAGAGGTTGAGAGTGCCGCCACTGCCCACATTCCTCCCCCCAAACACTACATAGCTTTGCCCAGCATTATGGTTTTTGCCCTTGGGAGAGGCATTACTTGCCCCAATAATCAGGTCGTCAATGCCATCGTTGTTGATGTCCCCCGCATTGCTGACTGAGTTGCCTAAGGTGTCATTTTTTGCAATGCCGTTAATTATAAAGCCATTAGTGCCATTCAAATCAGAGAGGTTGAGGATGCCGCCACTGCCCAGATTCTTGCCCCCAAACACTACATAGCTTTGCCCAGCAGCATTTTTGCCGTTGGGGGAGGCAAGTACTGCCCCAATAATCAGGTCGTCAATGCCATCGTTGTTGATGTCCCCTGCATTGCTAACTGAGTTGCCTAACAAGTCACCTGCTGCAATGCCGTTAATTATAAAGCCATTAGTGCCATTCAAATTAGATAGGTTGAAGGTGCCGGTGCCGCGACTGCCCAGATTCGTCCTCCCAAACACTACATAGCTTTGCCCAGCAGCATTTTTGCCGTTGGGGGAGGCAAGTACTGCCCCAATAATCAGGTCGTCAATGCCATCGTTGTTGATGTCCCCTGCATTGCTGACTGAGCCGCCTGAGAAGTCATTTACTGCAATGCCGTTAATTTTAAAGCCATTCGTGCCATTCAAGTTAGACAGATTAATAAAATTTAATGATGAGTTAGCCATGATTTTCTCCTGTGTTTTTGTTTGTTTAACGATTCGACAACTCCAGCCCGGATTTCCCTTTGGGTCTATTTGGCTAAAGTTAAGATGATAATGTCCACAACCGCAATCCCCCACTGTCAACCCCAACTCTTAAAGACGCACTCGCGTTCAAAGAAGTCATGCATTCACTCATTCAAAAGTCAAAGCTTCGCCAGCAGTTTTTTAATGACTATCGGGACTTAAACAAAAATTAAGCCCAAATAAAGCCTAAACTGGCTTTATAATTCTCGAATTTGGTAGCGGGTGTCAATCCCCAATCCCCAATTTAAAAAAATCTGCCCATAGGTAATTTCTAACACCAAGCTATTGCAACTATCCTTACAAAGGAACGCCTAATTTTTATATAAATCGCTATATGGTAGATATCTATATTATTGACCTATTTGTGATTGGTTTTCTTCTGTTGATGGTCACATTAGGGTCAGGTTGGATTGCTCGTTTACCTCTTTCTTTTGCCCTTATCTATCTCCTAGTTGGTATTTTGCTAGGCCCTTACGCCTTTGGGCTGATTCAATTACGTCGAGATGAAGTTTTTAATGCCGAAGTGCTGGAAAGAATAACAGAACTTGTTGTAATTATTTCTGTGTTTGGCTGTGGCTTAAAAATTGTTCGTCCTCTAAGCTTGGGGGCTTGGGATATTACAGTACGATTAATTGGATTTCTGATGCCAATTTCAATTTTTGCTCTGGCTATTGTGGCTAAATTATTTTTAGGGATGAATTGGGCAGAAGCGATTTTATTAGGAGCAATTCTTGCACCTACCGATCCAGTATTAGCATCAGAAGTACAACTGACCGATATAAATGACCAAGATGAGTTGAGATTTGGTTTAACTTCTGAAGGTGGATTAAATGATGCTTTAGCTTTTCCCTTCGTTTATTTTGGTCTTCATGCCTTAAAAGATGATAACTGGGAGAACTGGTTTAAACAGTGGATTGCAGTTGATTTAATTTGGGCGATCGCAGCTGGCATTTTCATGGGATTTGTTGTTGCAAAAACTATCGTTTGGATTGAAAAGAAAATTCAAAAACGCCGTCGGGCTGATGAATTAATGGAAGATTTTATTGCTATCAGCACAATTTTAATAACTTATTCCTTAACAGAAATGGTAAATGGCTATGGATTTTTGGCAGTATTTATTGCTGGTTTAGTTGTCCAACGCAGTTACAGAAATCCTGAAAAACCGCTAGCACAGTTAGAATTTGTTGAGCAAGTTGAAAAACTGCTGGAAGTTGGAACAATTTTACTATTGGGATCAATATTATTATTGCAGCCAATGCTCAAGTATGCTACGCAATCTTTATTAGTGATAGTTTTATTATTCTTCATAATCCGACCTGTAGGAGTTTGGATTAGCACAATAGGCAAACATCCTGTAGAAACACACCGCCGAACCTTTCATCCAGGAACTAGGTGGTTGATTGGATGGTTTGGTATTCGCGGTGTTGGTTCTTTATATTATCTCGCCTATGCGTTTGGTAATGGCTTAAAAGGTGAAGCTGCTGAACAAATTGCTTGGATAACTTACACTACTATTGTCGTTTCTGTGATTATACATGGCATCAGTTCAACTCCATTAATGAAGTGGTATGAGCGCAATATTGCTAATCAGAGAAACGCTAATCCTCCCGCCACAATCGATGAATTTGAGTAAAAGCAATTTAATTTTATAAACCTGTGACTCAAAACCGGAGAGGGTTAAATCTTTTCCCTCACCCCCAGCCCCTCTCCCAAAATTGGGAGAGGGGAGACATAATTCTAGTTCCCCTTCTCCCATTTTTGGGAGAAGGGGTTAGGGGATGAGGGCTATCAAGGTTTTTACACTTGACGGGATATTCACGTTGGGGGTTAGGTTTATATTTCCTATTTACCCGTCACTTTTTCAATAACTTCTTTCGCTTTTTCCCCAAAAGTTTCTGGGGGATTTTGTTGTTGTTCAGCCTTCAAATTCCTTTCGTAAGTTTTCTCTATAGTAGTAAGGTCTTTTGAATCTTTTATTGCTTGCTCATAAGCTTCTTGTCGTTCTTCTTCTTGAACGCCAACACCAGGGTCAAATTCATTAGCACGATTAATTTTTTCTTGAGAATTTGGTTTAAACTCTGGTGGTACTAGCTTTAATTCTTCAAGAGTAGTTGCATAACTAGCTTGCTGAACGAAAATAAACGAACCTGCCAAGCTAATGAAAACCATTAAACCAATAACCAAAAAGCTTGAACGTAATACTTGTTTTAAAGTTAATAGAATTTTTTGCACGAAAAATCCCTCCTTTTGTTTTGTTATAAGCCTTGGTTATGTATAAATATATTCAATATTTCAGGCTCACAGGCATCCTATATGTTTAGGTACAGTTTTTCCTTCTATCGTAAGGTATATTAATTTTGGTCTATAGTAGAGACCTACATCTGTATCTGAATATTTCGTAAAATCAGATGAAATTCTTACCCAGTGTGCTTAACCGAAGCGTATTATCTTATAACCAGCTGTGATTAATTTTAATTCCTCGGCTTTGCATTACTTCTTCAAATAAATTTGTTGGTAGCGCTTCTTCTACAGCAAAAACACCTGGTTTCTTAAGTTTACCTTCTAGCAATAATTGGGCAATACTACCTGTACCACAACCAGAAGCTACTGCTGTATTTTCATGCACTACAGTTGAACAATAAATGGCGGTTTCACCATTTTTTTGTCCTGTAACTTCTGAACGAACTGCTACACCAATCCCACTAAAATTATTAGTGACATCTGTCATTGAATGGCTGACATGAGACAGAAATTCAATCATGTAACGACGCTGCATTAACCACTTGGGAAAAATATGTGCCGCAATCCAAGTTAGGTGATTGTAAAAATCGGGAACAGAGCCAAACTTAGTAATTACAGTTTTTACTGATGGAAAGGCTTTAGGGAGTGTAAAGGTTTCTGGCATATCAAACCAGTAAACTCCGGTGCGTCCATAAGGCGGTGGAAACTCAACTAACTCTCTTTCACTATAAGGCTTAATTATCTGCCATTTTCCATCTATCCAAGTCTCAAAAGGATACTGCAACCCCAGAAAAGTTGTCCGCATGACTGTAATACCAGCACCGCCAGAACCGGAAACTAAATAACTTAAATGGA
This sequence comes from Nostoc sp., assembly GCF_036916975.1. Classification (GTDB taxonomy): domain Bacteria; phylum Cyanobacteriota; class Cyanobacteriia; order Cyanobacteriales; family Nostocaceae; genus Nostoc. Next base: position 15,930 of record NZ_JBALFF010000030.1, on the reverse strand, counting down.
TCTTTTCTGGTTGATCAAATTGTTCAACACCTTGACGAACCATGCTGTTAGAAATACCAGGAAAAATACCAGTATTAATAATTGCTGTCACCCCAGCAGCAGTAGCTTGTTCACTAAAATTGAGAGCTTTGCTGGTATAAGAACGATGGTCACTAACATCTACATAATTAACGCCTTGAGCAATACAGGTTTCGAGAACGTTAGTATCTCGATAGTGAAATGGCCCAGCACAGTGGATGACTAAGTTAGAGTTTGCGATCGCATCTCGCAACTTGTCAACTTCTGCCAAGTCCAACACCAAAAACTGTACTTGTCCTCCCGAAGACAAGCTAACAGCCTTCCCAAACTCCGCAGAACGTCCAGTAATCGTAATTTGTGCCTGCGTATGGGTAGCTAGATCCTGAGCAACAGTGCTACCAATCCGCCCCCGTCCACCAAGAATTAAAACGCTGTCTGTCATTACTCCAGATTGGCAATACTAACCTTATTTCATCAGTTTTTTGTTCTGTTTGTCATCGGTTATAAGTATGATTTATAGCATTTAATAAAATTTCTGTTCTATCTAACGGGACTTAAACAATTTCGTAGTAAGCACTTTAGTCCTTATTTTCTAAGCACTAAAGTGCTTACTACAAACCGTCAAACATAATTTGACAAAGTACTACATTTGCGCCTCAATTTGCCTGACTACCGTCAGCGCCGAATAACTCACCCCAGCAGTACCTTCGCCGGGATGGGTGGAATCACCAACTAACCATAAATGCTCGATTGGTGTACGATTGGCGAATCCAAAGGGGCCAAAGGTAGGAATCCTTTGACCAATACCACCAACTATACCGCGATCGCGGGCTGTAAAATGGGCAAAGGTGCGCGGTGTTGCGGCTTCTTGATAAATAATAGTTTCTGGTTTGAGATAGAAGTATTGGGCAAGACGAGCGATCGCTTCTTGGGTAAACTTTTCTTTTAGTCCTTCATAATCTTCAGTCTGCCACCACTGTGCAGGATCGACAAATGAAGAAGCGATAATTGTCGCTTTCCCTTTTGGTGCGCGGCCATCTCCAGGATGACTCACGGAAACAAACAGGGAATTATTCTCGCCAATCGGGCCATTGATATTATACAGAAATTGTAAGTGGGGAGGGCATTCAGGCGGAATCGCGCTAGCATCTACACCCAAATAAACCACAAACGCGCCCGATGCTTGGGGTAGTTTTTTCACCCGATTTTTATATCCAGATGGCGCTTGTTCTCCCAGTAACTGTACCAAGTTCTGCACGGTGACATTGCTAACTATATGGTCGGCGGCTTCTGTCCAGACTTCGCCAGTTTTCTGATTTCTAATCACTACAGCAGTAGCTTTGCCGTTTTCTACTTTGATTTGTTCTACAGTGTGGCGCATCAACAATTTGCCGCCATCTCTTTCTAAGGATTGTACCAGGCGATCGCTCAATACTTGCATACTTCCCTGGAGGTGAAACAATCCTTGGGGTAGTTGGGATACACTCAACGCTGTTGCAGCATAGAGTAATGCTGTCTGTTCTGCATCTACCTGGGAGTATAGCTTTAGTTGCAAATCTAAAAAAGTTCTCAATCGTTGGTTATTTCCCAATCCACATAACCGTAAAGCATCTGCTACCGTAAACAAAGTGAAGGGTACAGTAATTAATGTACTGGGACGCACCGCTTGCGTTAGTTGCCACAAATCCCATAAATTACGTGGTGGTAGCACCGGATCGCGTCCTTGAAATTCCCAACTGGCATTAAATAAAGTTGCCATCAATTGCCAAAACGGTTCGCTACCGGGAAAATGTTTTTGTCGTTCCTCTTGCCATTTCTCTTGGTCGCGCCAGACATTAATTGGTGTGCTTTCCCCAGGTAAATATACCGCACAAGCAGGGTCACAAGGCGTTGCTTGCGGTAAATCTATTGACAATTCTGAGAAAATGCGGTGGTGAATTCCCCCTGGTTCCAACCCCGCCACCTGAGTTGCGCCTACATCAAAGGTAAATCCCTGCCGTTTAAACGTTGAAGCACAGCCTCCGGGTACGAGAGCCTGATCTAAAATTAAGACGTTGTAACCTCTATGAGCTAATAATGCTCCAGCAGTCAGTCCACCTATTCCTGCACCGATAACGATGACATGAGAGTTACTTTTGTCAAGAGTAATGCTGGACATTGATTAGTTTCTTTAAAATTCTTAATACTTTTACTTATAATTTTACCTTAATCTCTAAGCGTAGGCTAGCAAGAACCGCAGCGATCGCAGATAAAAGGGCGGTTAGAAACCGCGTCTACACGAGGCTTTACCCGCCTGTACGGGTTAAAAAACCTTAATTTTCTCTTAGCCCACGGAGGAAAGCTCTTGTTTGTATAGCCGCGTAAAGCCTTCGCCATAGCTTCGCTTACCGCGTAGCGTGCCGGAGGCTCTATTCCATTCGCCGGGTCTTAACGAACTTTGGGGGTTTAAGTCAAGAGTTTCTACAGGCAGCACGAATTGAATGCCTAAATCTAAATGCCTGTCACAAAACGTAATTGCGTACAGCCCAAAAGGCCATGAAAACCGCGGAGCGTGCCGGAGGCAAGAGTGCGAATTGGTTTAATTTGACTACCCTAAACCCAGAAAATTGGAAATCAATTAGGACTTACGCAAAATGACCAAAAAACGAACCGCAGAGGACGCAGAGAACACAGAGGAATAAGAGTTTGAGAGAGTTTTTGCGTAAGTCCTGTCAATATTGCAACTGTAGCGGTCTACCTCATGAGGGGAGCGGTCTACCTCATGACGGAAGCGGTCTACCTCATGACGGAAGCGGGGAAGCGGTCTAACTCATGACGGGAGCGGTCTAACTCATGAGGGGAGCGGTCTATCTCGTGACAGGAGCGGTCTAACTCGTGACGGGAGCGGTCTACCTCGTGACGGGAGCGGTCTACCTCATGACGGGAGCGGTCTAACTCGTGACGGGAGCGGTCTACTTCAGCCAATACCTGATGGCTGAAATAGAAGCATTTTCAATTGCCTATTCAACTTTTTAGCCTTAACGTGGAATTGCTAACTATATATTAAAGACGCGAGGAACGATCATGGGGCAGACACAGGAGCTAGGACAGATTATCATCCTGAATGGTGCCCCGCGATCGGGGAAGTCGAGCATTGCCGCAGTTATCCAGGAGACGTTTGATGGCCTGTGGATGAACTTAGGTGTCGATAGGTTTATGCAAATGACTCCTGCACGATACCTGCCTGGAATTGGTCTGCGGCCAGGGGGTGAACGCCAGGATATCGAACCCCTTGTCCCTATTTTATACAGCGCCATGTATGAGTCCATCGCCGCCCACAGCCGCTTAGGTTTGCATGTCGTGGTTGATGTCGGACACCATGACGCTTACGCAATTCCACGGGGCATTTTGGCCGATAGTGCGCGGCGTTTGAAGGGATTGCCAGTCTTGTTCGTAGGCGTTCGTTGCCCCATTGAGATGGTTATGGAACGGCGACAAAAGACACGAGGGAAAGTGGGAAGTGCAGCCGACTCGTTGATGCCACTTCCGGTTCAGTTATGGCAACGTGAAGTCCACATCCCTGGCATCTATGATCTTGAAGTCGATACCTCGTTGTTAAGCCCAGGTGCGTGTGCCGAGGTGATACGCCAGCACCTCGCAGATAGTCCAGCGCCGTCAGCATTCCAACAACTCGCTGCACACCATATTTAAGCTGTAGTTATCAATATTGCAACTGTAGCGGTCTTCCTTACAACGTTACTCACTAACACCCAGTTTATGTATGCTAAGTAAGTGGGCGCAAATAATCATCACTGGTTCGTAGTTGCGCTTTAGCGCTAAAGCGCAACTACAAGCCAAATACAGAGATTTTACTTTTCGTTATATAGTTTGGTTTTATCTTGTCTACCTACTTATTAGAAGCTTTGAACTCTAGAACTGTAACTGAAATGATTGCTCAAGATTAAGACGATGTTCGTCAGGCTGTGCGCTAAAAAATTGTTAAACCTCAAAAGCAAAATCACCGCTAAAAGCCTGATTAAAGTTCCCTGTTCACCGTTTCCTTTTTGAGGATTGCTGTATATGAACAATCAACTGTATGAACAAGATTTTAATCTGTGGCGAGAAAGCATTATTGAGCAGATTAAACAACATCATTTTAATGACATAGATTGGGAGCATTTGCTTATAGAATTAGAAGACATGGGAAAGTCAGAGAAACGGTCATTTATGAGTAATTTAACAATCTTGATTGCTCATTTACTCAAGTTAACCGTTCAATCTGATGCTTTTGAGATGATGAAAACAAGCTGGTACAGTTCTGTAACAGAACATCGGTTTCGAGTAAAAAAGGATTTGGAAGAAAATCCTTCTTTCAAAAACTATATTACTGAAGTTATTTCTCAAGCCTATATTGATGCTCGTAAACTGGCAATCAAAGAAAGTAAAAAAGCTAAATTAAGAGTGAGAAAAGCAACGGACGTAGAATATCCTCTCGATTGTCCTTTTCTGATAGAACAGTTATTAGATGAAGATTTTTATGGAGACAGTGATTAAAATAATTCGTAATTCGTAATTCGTAATTCGTAATTCGTAATTCGTAATTCGTAATTCGTAATTCGTAATAGAGCCTCCGGCACGCTCCGCGTAAAGCCAAGCGTTGCCTATTTGCTTTACGTCAATTAAGTTTTGCGTTAGCGAGTCCGCGAACGTCTGGGGATTTTAATCCCACCACAAAATTTGTCGCTGTTAGAAGCGAGGGACTTAAACCCCTCAAAAATGTTAAAAGTTATTAGTTGTGTTCCATAGTTAAGTTACACAAAAGCATATTGTAAAAACGGAAACATTATATTACGGGAATGATGGTGGTGCTAGGACACGGGTAGAGTATCCGATAATTTATTTGCCTCATCGCGTCTTGTTTGAGCTTTTGCGTCTCACCGACTCCCCCAATCGACCTTTGCCAAATTGGCGTGAGATTATTGGATGTTTATTACTACAATTACTATTGATGCTAGATAATGGGAAAGCTTTGACATTTGCTTGCCAATCTAGCCCGGAAACAATAACTAAGACTTATGCGAACTCACTATTGCGGCGAACTCCGAAAAGAACATATTGGAGAAACTGTTACCTTTTACGGATGGATAGACCGTCGCCGCGATCACGGTGGTGTGATATTTTTAGATTTACGCGATCGCTCTGGAATTGTCCAAATCGTCAGCGATCCGCAACGCACCCCAGATTCTTATGAACACGCGAACGCCCTCAGAAATGAATATGTTGTCGAAATTACTGGTAGGGTAACACAACGTCCCGATGAATCGCTAAATACCCGCATCCCCACAGGCGAGGTAGAAATCTACGCCGATAAAATTAAACTGCTGAATGCTGTTCGCAAACAGTTACCTTTCCAAGTTTCTGTAGCTGACACCGAAACAGTGCGGGAAGACTTGCGGCTGAAATATCGTTATTTGGATTTACGACGCGATCGCATGGCGCAAAATTTGCAACTGCGTCATCAAATTGTTAAAGCCATGCGGCGTTATCTCGAAGATTTGGAAGGTTTTATCGAAGTCGAAACCCCAATACTTACCCGTTCTACCCCAGAAGGGGCGCGGGATTATGTTCTACCCAGTCGCGTTAATCCTGGAGAGTGGTATGCTTTGCCGCAATCACCCCAGCTATTTAAACAATTGCTGATGGTATCCGGCTTAGATAGATATTATCAGATTGCGCGTTGTTTTCGTGATGAAGATTTACGTGCCGACAGACAACCAGAATTCACTCAGTTAGACATGGAAATGAGCTTCATGTCCCAAGAAGAAATTATCGAACTGAATGAAAACTTAGTTTGTCATATCTTCAAAACAGTTAAAGGCATTGAGTTACAGCGCCCTTTCCCCCGTCTGACTTACGCTGAGGGGATGGAACGCTACGGGAGTGATAAACCAGATACCCGCTATGGTTTGGAATTAGTTGATGTCTCGGATATTGTCAAAGACTCTGGTTTCAAAGTCTTTCGAGACACTGTTACCAATGGTGGTATCGTTAAAATCCTGCCCATTCCCAACGGTAATGATGTAATTTCTAATGTCCGCATTAAACCAGGCGGCGACTTATTTAAAGAAGCCAGCGAAGCCGGTGCTAAAGGTTTAGCTTATATCCGCGTCAGGGATGATGGCGAAATTGACACCATTGGGGCGATTAAAGACAATCTCAGCGTTGAACAAAAACAAGAAATTTTACGCCGTACAGGTGCTTCTTCTGGACATTTGCTATTGTTTGGGGCAGGGGAAGCTGCTACAGTTAATAAGACATTAGATAGATTACGGCAAGCGATCGCTAAAGAATTTAACTTAATCGATCCAGAAAAAATCAACTTACTCTGGATTACAGATTTCCCCATGTTCGAGTGGAATGCTGACGAAAAACGTCTAGAAGCACTGCACCACCCGTTTACAGCACCCCATTCTGATGATTTGAGCGATTTAAAAACTGCACGCGCCCAAGCTTACGACTTGATACTCAACGGCGTAGAAGTTGGCGGCGGAAGTCTGCGGATTTATCAGCGAGAAATTCAACAGCAGGTGTTTGAAGCAATTGGTTTATCTCCTGAAGAAGCACAAAGTAAATTTGGCTTTCTCTTAGAAGCATTTGAATATGGTACACCGCCGCATGGTGGCATCGCTTACGGTTTAGATCGTTTGGTAATGTTGCTAGCTAGAGAAGAATCTATTCGAGACGTGATTGCTTTTCCCAAGACACAACAAGCGCGTTGTTTGTTAACAGATGCACCTTCGAGTGTAGATGCCAAACAGTTGAAAGAATTGCACGTTGCTTCGACTTATAAACCAAAGTCTTAACAAAGCGCAAGGGGAGCACAGAAAGTTAAAGTAAGCCTTTATAGCTCAGTTGCTCTCTAACTCTTCTGTTATGTTTATTATGCTCCCTTTGCCTTTCATCAATAGCTGAACTGTATTCTATGGGAGTTTCTAAACACTCTAAGTGTTCTTTTTCTCCATCGTCATATATGATAATGTGACGGTCATTGGTCATTCTGTGCATAGCGTAAAATTCAAGATACTCAACATCATCTTTAATCCCAAAAATAAAATTTATCTTCCAACCTGCTTGAAAAATTGAACCTTGGTGACGCTTTTGTATATTTTCTTCTGGTAAGGTGATTTTCCATTTAGAAAAATGTTTATTAAATTCATTTTTAATTTTGTCCATAAAAATGATTTACTTGATTTCTCCAAGTTATGTAATATTAGTTAATCAATGATAACAGAAAATTTAAAAGCTGTAGAACTATTTGCTGGTATTGGTGGGTTTCGCCTGGGTATGGCAAATGCTAATATTCAAACAATATGGGCGAATGATATCAATGAACTTTGCTGTAAAGTTTATGAAAGTAATTTTGGCAAAGACTCTATTGTTTTAGGCGATATCAACGAAATCTCTATCTTAGACATTCCCAATCACGATATTTTAACTGCTGGCTTTCCTTGTCAACCTTTTAGTCCTGCTGGTAAAAAACTTGGCGTGAGAGATATAGTTAGGGGAACACTATTTGAGCGCATTATAGAAATATTAGACCAGAAGCAGCCAAAATATTTTTTTTTGGAAAATGTCAAAAGACTTTTGACAATGGAAAACGGCTATCATTTTAGATTAATTTTAAATGCACTTTCTGAACTAGATTATTTTATCGAATGGCGAATAATTAGCCCCTTGAGTTTTGGTATACCTCAAAATCGAGATAGAATTTTTATCTTTGGTACAAAATTAAACTCAACAGATATAACACCTAATGCTTTAGAAAAGCTATCAGTTTTTTTAACTAAAGAAGACAATATTGTACTGCCAAACATCGAAGTTACATTGGTAAAATATATGTTGCCAATCATGACGATGAAAAGGAAAAATGATAATTGGGGCATTGCGTATAAAAATCAGATGTTCACTCAAAATATTTCGTTGTTACCTGATATGAAGCCGAGAAAAAAGCTTCAAGATATTCTTCAGGATGATTCAATGGTGGATACCCAGTTTGATTTTACTGCCGATACGCTGGAGCGGATTAAGCAAAGTAAGCCTGTAAATCGTTATTGTAATGGAGTTGAAATTTTATACAACCAAGATGGAGGCGCGAGACTTGGTTATACTATATTCGGAACTAATGGCATTGCATCAACGTTGACTGCTTCAACATCAAGGCATTATGAACGCTATCAAGTAGGTGATAAATTTCGACGTTTAACTAATATTCAATATGCCAGACTTATGGGTTTTCCTGATGATTGGTGTCAAGTTGCCAGAATTTACGATCAATACGCATTATTTGGAAACGCTATTGTACCAGCTTGTGTAGAGTGGGTGTGCAAAAGAATCGGTCAAACAAATTTTGAATTGAGTAAATCTGGTTGGCAACAATTAACTTTGGCTATTTAAAAAATGGAAGTGCTAACCTTATCCTCGCTCAAAACTGCTGCACGGGATTTTTGCGTTGTGCTTAGTGCAACACCGATTCCTAATCTGTATGGCGTTACAGATGGCAAAGCAGTAGGAACATATGTTGAGTTGACTTTTAATCAATATTTGTCTACAAATTATGAATACACCCTTGGTAGTGCTGCTTTAGGAATTGATTTTCCCGGATTAGAAGTTGATTTAAAGGTGACATCAATTCGTCAGCCCCAATCTTCTTGTACCTTTCGGAATGCCAGTCAAAAAGTATATGGATAGGGCTATAATCTGCTGATATTGGCGTATGAAAAAATTGATGATCATAGCTCTCGTACTGCTAATTTAAAATTTCAGAATGTTGTTTTTGTATCAAGAGAAAGAACTGGAGATTATCAAACAACCTACGGTTTAAGAGAAATCTTACGTCGTAATGGCAACAAAGAAGATGTAGTAGCATTTTTAGAGGAACGCAACTTTCCTTTAGATGAAATTGGGCGTGAGATACTTGCAGAAAGAATTTTGCAGCAACCGCCAGAAATTGGCTACTTGACAATTTCTAATGCACTACAGTGGCGATCGCAATCCAGTAAAATTATTCAGGTAGCAACTACGACGACAACAGTAGGTGTAGAAAATCTACTGGTAGGATGAAGGGAATTAATGCTGCTGCCACAATAGAATTAAGCTGCTACCCCCAGAATTCCTTATGAGTGAATCTATCATTTTGACAGACGCTGGCTTATTACCAGAAGATTTGTTACCAGATGTTAGTCTTGTGGTGACAGAGGACGATGAACCCTTGGATAATCTACCATCAGAAAAACAACAAAGATTACTAACAGAAACCCTTTACAGTTCTTGGAACGGGGCCAGTAATGCTCAAGGGTTTCTCGTAGCTGCCAATGTGGGGTTGTTTCCCAGTAACAAGCAACCGCCGATTGTGCCAGATGTCTTTTTGAGCCTGGATGTACAAGTAGCTGAAAACTGGTGGGAAAGACGGCATCGCTCTTATTTCTTTTGGGATTTTGGGAAACCGCCAGAGGTGGTGATTGAAATTGTTTCAAATCGAGAAGGCAATGAAACTGGACGGAAAATTTTAGAGTATGCCAGGATGCGGGTAATGTACTACATTATCTTCGATCCAACTCGGCAACTTGGGGGTGAAGTTCTACAGATGTACGAGTTGCGTGGGCGGATATACCCATGAGTGAGCAATGGCTGACTGAAGTTGAACTAGGTTTATGTCTGTGGGAAGGTGCGTATGAAGGTAAGCGGGATGTTTGGCTGAGGTGGTGTGACGCAACAGGGAATATAATTCCTACTGGTGCAGAACGAGCAGAACTTGAACGTTTACGAGCAGAACTTGAACGTTTACGAGCAGAACTTGAGCGAGAAGCTAAAGAAACTGCTCTGCAACGGGCTGAACGCTTGGCAGCACAGTTACGAGCCTTGGGTGTTGAACCGGAAGTGTAGAGGGTGGGGAGTGAGGTAATTCAATTAATTGAAAAGGCTATAAGTAAGTGCGTCAAATTAAATATAAAACCTCACCCTCTATCCGGCTTCCCTATCCAAGGTATCGAAGAGGAATTGAGGGTGAGGTTTTGTCTTATGTTTAATTACGCCTACCTACTTAAGAGCGAAATTACCAGGAAACACCCTAAATACAAAAAAAACCCGCCGTAGCGGGTTACACAACAAACTATGAACAATGAAAACTTGATTTAGCCTAAATACCTCATCTCAGCTTCCAGTTGACGAATCAGTTGTTCGTCACCGTTTGCTCTGGCTACTTGCAAGCGATGCTCTAGGCTTTTTTGAATATTCTCTCTGTGAGCTGCTTGTGCTTTTCTAGCACTTTGTAGTCTACCTTGATTCATAGTAATTACCTTCTTTAATTTTTCGTTTTATATCTTGTATTCTTAACATAACATATATTTTGTAGCTGTTGCTACAGAATTTTACGAGTTTATGTAGATTTTAGCAAAAACATGTCTAACAAGTATATAGGTCAACAGCCACTCGTGACTTTAATGAGCGATTTTGGCCGCGATGTTTATGTAGGCATAATGAAGGGTGTCATAGCCCAAATCAACCCAAGACTGACGGTGGTGGACTTAACCCACCAAATTCCGCCGCAAGATATCAAAGCAGCCAGATTTTCTTTGATGAATGCTTATCCCTATTTTCCTGTTGGGACAGTGCATGTGGCGGTAGTAGATCCGGGTGTGGGAAGCAAGCGACGAGCGATCGCAGTAGAATTTGCTCAAGGGTTTTTGGTCGGCCCAGATAATGGTATCTTTAGCGGGGTACTTAGTCAAAGTCTGGCGGTCGCAGCCGTCGAACTTACAAATCTTAACTATTGGCGAACTCCTCAACCAAGCAAAACTTTTCACGGTAGAGATATCTTTGCACCAGTGGGAGCTAGTCTTGCTAGTGGTGTCCCTCTCAAAGAGCTAGGACAAGAAATTGATCCAGCAAGTTTGGTAAAACTGGATATAGGCGAGTGCAAGCAAACAAGCAATGGTGTAGTGGGTTGCATTCAATATATTGACCACTTTGGCAACTTAGTCAGCAACATTGCAGGGAGTTACGTACAAGGCAAAACTTGGTCTGTGCAAGTCGCTGGATTGAGTATACCAGGCTGTGAAACTTACAGTGATGTTAACGTGGGAGAGATAATAGCAATAGTAGGCAGTCACGGCTGGGTAGAAATTGCCATTAATAGCGGTAATGCTGACTCAAAGTTGCAGTTAGATTGGCAAGAAACACTTCAAGTTATACTAAGGAACGTGAATTAAATAAAATGCAAAACTTAATCTTGTATCTAGCTTCCCTCTCCAATATATCGGAGAGGGATTGAGGGTGAGGTAAGCTGTCGAACATAAATTGTATGTTATTTAATTCTTATTCCTAACTTAAATACCGCACTTAGTGAGTGCCGCATCAAGAGAAACATCAAAGTTATATCCTCTTTCCACAGTTGGCAGATGTCCTGGTGGGAAGGTTTTAAAGTTTGGTTCTTTGCCGGGTTTATACTCATATCTTTTAGTTTGCTGATTATAGTTCCACTGAATCAGCCACTCACCTGTTAAGGTTTGCCATCCAACCGCATCATACATCTTGCGATAGTCGTTTTTTTGTTCCCTCAAAATCTTTTCTTGAGCGCTAAAGCCCAATTTACCATCACTGGCTGTACTCCAAAGCTTGTCAATGGTTTTCAAATCAACACACGAAAGTGCATTCATTTCATCTTTTCCAATAGCACCCTCTGCTTGTGCTTTAGTCCCTGCAACATCTAGCATTCTCAGGTAAGTTTCTCTATCAGATGCTTGCCAATCTTTGCTTTGTAAATATTTCTGCAACTGGCTGTAATCGACATTGCGGGCTGTGGTAATTTCTACTTGCTTCAATGAGCTAGAATTAGCAGTTGTGTTAACTATATCAGTGTTTTTTGGGCTTTTACTCTCAGACTTAGACCGCGTTAACGAATATCCAATCCAGCCCAAAACAGCAAATATACCGATAAGACTTGCTGTGATTAGTAAGGTAAGTGCCAGAACAGTCTGATTATTCTTTGCCATTTTTGGATGCTTCTGATTACTTTGAATGCCCCAGATTGAATTTAGTTTAACTGCTACCACATATATGGATGTATATTTTAGCTTTTTTTGATAATTGTCAGAAATGAAACTATGTATTCTGAGGGCAAAACGCCTATTGTGGTGGAATGGCTCTCTAAAAGATCAGGCGATCGCTAAACGACCATTACAGGTTGCTTAAGTAAGTCGGCGCAAATAATCTGGTTTGTAGTTGCGCTAAAGCGCATCCGGATAAAGATGCGCTTTAGCGCAACTACGAGCCAAATACAGAGATTTTACTTTTAGTTACATAGTTTGGTTTTTTCTCGCCGACCTACTTAGTCAATTCTCATGGATGGCGATCACAGACCAATTCGCGGATGTAAATCCAAGAAAAGCCCAGCCCTAAAGGACTGGGGTTAGCTTACCTATATTCATCCCAAACCACGGGAAAGGAATAATCTGAAACCGCCGATAAATCACGATTTTGGCTGCGGGTTTCTTCATCGAGAACTTTCACGACTTTGTTATAAATATCTTGTGCTTGTTGCGGGGAATCACCGATGCTGGTTAATCCCAACTTGCCAAACTGCGAAAGGCAACCCATAAGATGAAATACTGTACCCGTTTCTGTACCACTGTCAAAATGCAGTCTGTGATCGGCGATGATATCCATCAAATCATTAGGTAATAATCCTTGATAGCGCTCTTTTTGCAGATTATCAGTGGCTATGTAATATTTTGGACGACCTTGCTGACTATAAAATAAGCCGGTGGAAAGGTCATAGCGACCATTCGTTAATAATTTCAGAGCCATAAATGGGTGAGTTGTACCACCTTTACGCAGGTTAATTTCGATCGCCTGAATATCCCACTCTCCATTACCTTTGTCAACGGCGATAAAATCTACACCAAATCGCTCTAAAGTGCCTTTTTCTGCTAATTTTCTGCCAACTTGTAACCCCAATTGCTGTAATTGCAATCGATATTTTTCATCAGCCGGAAAGCTACAACCAAGATAAATCTGACCGTCTGGGCCTCCAAGAATTTGGTCGTGGGTTGAAAGAATTTCCACTTCACCTGTAGGCGTAATCCGTCCTTGGACGCTGGGCGATCGCTTAATTTCCCCTTCCACAAATGCTTCGACAATTCCCCCTAATTCTGGTATTCTGCCGGAAAAATTGTCCCAAGTCTCAAGTTTTGCTTGAAAGCGCATTGTTGAAAAGCGATCGCTAATTGCTGCTACCCTTTCGCCATGAGTCGCTTTACCCGGTGCTAAATTCTCAATCGGTCTAAAATCGAGTAATGCATTCCCCTCTCCAGAAATGCCTTCGTTGAGTTTTACTACTACCCGTTTTAATGTCGGTTCTCGTTCCCACAAATCACCGGTAGCTTCTGCTAAATCTGTATGATTCCAAATTTTTTCGCTACCATCTGGATGCGGTACTCCGCTTTCTGCGAAGATTTGCCGACTACCACTTTTTGTCCCCCAAATCTGTAAATCTGGTGCAGCAGCATACAGAGGTACACCCAATTTTACAGACAATTCACCTTCCCATTGCGAAGAGTTGTAGCAAATCATAAATGATTTATCTAGCCTCAAAGCTTGATGAATCCGCTTTAGCAGACGGGGACGTTCTAAAATCTTTTGACTCAGAGGCTTAAGGGAAGAATCGTAAGTAGAAAGTAGCAGCAAACGGTTACGAGCATGAGAAAAGGGAATTCCTGGCAACAGTTGCAAGTAATAATCAATGATACTAGGATGCAACGGTACTGATGTTACATAAACCAGCCGAGTCCGGGGATTCTGCAACCGAATTAAGGAAAATAGTAATCTTTCTTCATAATGTTCGCAGCCTTCGATCTTTTGGAGTTCGCGCTGGTCGATACTCAGGGAGGGAATAATTAAAATATCCGCTTCATTATTGTCAAATGACTCGCTCGTTTTCCAGCGATCGCTTAGGGTTAATTGTAAGTCGTGAAACTTTTCAACCTGCTCTGACTCAGAAATATTTAGTATTGCCATAATCCCTACCCTCTAATAATCTCAATGTAGCGTACCATGCAGGCTTTTGGGCTATTATGCAAACTAGTTCTCAGATACTTTTTAGTCTGCAACAAGGCAATTATGCAGATATCTGCCTAAATAAATATTAACATTAACAAAAATTGATGCTATTGAAGTAAGTATTTTTGCAACCATGAAGTGAGAAAGTATAAAACTTGATTTTTATTTAGCGAAAATGGCTCAATTTTTCAGGCAAATCAATAATTATAGACTAATTGAGTAACTATAATTTATTTAATTTATTTTACGTCTTAAGGTTGAGCAAATTTCAACTTGTTTTATCTCTATAGAGTGATAAAGTAGAGCAACATAATAGTTAACTTAAAAGCAGATGAAAAGCAGAAATTCTTCATCGCATGAGAGTTATGTACTTGTTTTTCGTGGTTATGTAAATAGTGTCTGTCAGGTGTGATGAGAAATAATGTAAGCCGCGTACAATCGCTAGTGATAAGTACGTCTGGTAAGCATAGGGGGTATAAACGCCTAAAGTTGCAAATGGCTAGTATGAGCCAAAGTAAAAAATAAACCTTGGGTTGAAGTTTCGATCCAAGGTTTACTTTTGAAAGGGGACTAGAGACTGGAAACGGCTTTTTCCAACATCCAATTACATTCAATATTAAATTAGCGAGACAAAACCTATGGCTAAATCAAAAAAGGAAAAATTACAACCGCCACAGCAGCAAGAAGCACCAGGTGTTGAATCAGAAATGACGCCAAAACCCAAATCAGATGATGCCCAATATCGGGGTAGTGGCAAGTTACAAGATAAAGTAGCATTGATTACGGGTGCAGATAGTGGTATTGGTCGGGCTGTAGCGATCGCATTTGCTAAAGAAGGCGCAGATGTGGCAATTCTTTACCTCAATGAACACGATGATGCCAAAGAAACAAAACAATTGGTAGAAAAACAAGGGCGTCGTGCAGTAACCATTGCAGGTGATATAGGCAATGAAACTTTTTGTCAGCAAGCTATTCAACAAACAGTTGGTGAGTTTGGCAAACTCGATATTCTCATCAATAACGCCGCCGAACAACATCCTAAAGAAAGTATCGAAGAAATCACCGAAGAACAACTAGAGCGAACTTTCCGCACTAATATATTCTCAATGTTTTTTATGACTAAAGCTGCACTCAAGCATTTGCAAGCAGGTAGTTCTATCGTCAATACCACATCGGTAACAGCTTATAAAGGTAGTCCACAGCTACTAGATTATTCTTCTACAAAAGGTGCGATCGTTGCTTTTACTCGCTCCTTATCAAAAAATTTGGTATCAAAAGGAATTCGCGTTAATGCTGTCGCCCCTGGCCCAATTTGGACACCTTTAATTCCTTCAACTTTTCCTGAAGATAAAGTTGAAACTTTTGGCAAACAAGTACCAATGGAACGAGCCGGACAACCAGAAGAAGTTGCTCCTAGCTACGTATATTTAGCCTCTGATGATGCTTCTTATGTCTCTGGACAAGTGTTACATGTCAATGGTGGAGATGTTGTAAATGGGTAAGTAAAACTAGTTAGGAGTTAGGAGTTAGGAGTTAGGAGTTAGGAGTTAGAGTTTGGAGTTAGGAGTTTGGAGTTAGGAGTTTGGAGTTAGGAGTTAGGAGTGAGGAGTTTGGAGTGAGGAGTTTGGAGTTTGGAGTTTGGAGTTTGGAGTTTGGAGTTTGGAGTTTGGAGTTTGGAGTTTGGAGTGAGGAGTTTGGAGTTTGGAGTTTGGAGTTTGGAGTGAGGAGTTTGGAGTTTGGAGTTTGGAGTTTGGAGTTTGGAGTTTGGAGTTTGGAGTTTGGAGTTTGGAGTTTGGAGTTTGGAGTTTGGAGTTTGGA